>NZ_JNYE01000021.1 GCF_000717185.1 Kitasatospora phosalacinea
GTTCGAGGGCGGTGAGGAGGGTGCGCAGGCGGCCGCGGGTGGGGCCGAGCCGGTCGGGGGCGGGGGTGAGCAGGAGCCAGGCGGCGTGGCGGCGGTGCAGCGGGGGCGGGGCGAGCAGTTCGGGGTGGTCGGGGCCGAGTTCCCAGGCGCGGTAGAGCTCTTCGGTGAGCAGGTCGCAGGTGCCGGGGCCGACCTGGGCGGTGCAGCTGCGGACGGGGGCGGTAGGGGTGAGGACGGTGACGGGGTCGGGGTGCGGGGCGGCGGGGCCGCCGTGCAGGGTGACGGGGTGGCGCCAGTCCCAGGCGGCCCAGGTCTCGGTGAAGTGCCGGAACAGGGCGGCCGGGTCCTCGTCGGTGGTCTCGGTGACGGTCCGGGCGGCGAGCACCGTCCAGGCGAGGGACGGGAGTTGGCCGAAGGGTGCGGAGACCAGGCCGCGGGCGGACGCCCAGGCCCTGACCCGGCGGGCGAGGGCGGCGAAGGCCGCGTGGCGGGGGCCGACGGCGGCCAGCACCGCCTCGGCGTCGGTGACGGCGCTGTACGCGACCGCGCAGTCGTCGGCGGGGGCGAGCACCAGGTCGACGGCGAGGCCCGCGACGTCCAGCCGCAGGCCGGGGACGCGGGCGCCGTGGACTTCCCGGACGTTCCGGGCCGCGGGCAGGGCGTCCGTCAACTGCCGGGCGATCACGGCCGGTCGGACGGGGCCGGGGAGCAGCGCCACCAGGTCGAGGTCGGCGCCGGGCGCGTGGCAGCGCATCCGGCGGGAGCCGACGAGGTGGGTCTCGCCGGGCAGGACGGCGACGATCCGGGCGGTCAACTCGGCGGCGTCGCCGGAGGGTTCGGCGCGGACGGCGGGCGCGGACGGCTCGGGGAGCTCGCGGACCGCGCCGGTGCCGAGGGCGACGAGGGCGCGCGGGGTCATCGGCCCGTCGCCGCGCCGGGAGAGCAGCACGAGTTCGCCGACCTCGGCCGTCACCGGCGCCGGCTCGCCGGTCGGGAAGTCGCCGGCCGGGAAGTCGCCGCGGCCGAGGGTGAGGTGCGGCCGGTAGCCGCCCTCGCGGGTGCGGCACTGCGGGAAGCGGCGTTGCAGGGCCTGGTGGAGGACCGTCCAGCGGGCGGTGGCCCCCACGGCCGGGTCGAGCCAGCGGGTGTCGGCGCCGGGCTGCCCGAAGGTCCGTACGCCCGCCAACTCCGTGCGGAAGGGCGGGACTTCGGCGGCGGCTTCGGCGAGCAGCGGCAGCGCCCGGTCGAACTCGTGCTCGGCGACGAAGGCGGGCAGCAGGGTGACGTGCGGCGGCCAGCGGTCGTACGCCGGGTCGTGCCGGGCGCGCAGGCGCTGGATCGGCGGCCACAGGTGGGCGGGCGGCAGCCAGGCGACGGCGGTGCGGGCGGTGGTGGGGGCGTCGAGCAGGCCGTCGGCGGGGGCGAGGTCGAGGTCGACGGCGAGGCCGTAGTGGTCGGAGGGGTGCAGGCCGTCGGGGTCGGGGCGGTGGCCGAGCAGGCGGGCGGCCGTGGTGCGGGCCCGGCCGGGGCGGAGCAGGACGCGGTCGAGGCGGCCGGACCGGCCGGTGAGCGAGGAGACGGCGGCGAGCGGGTTGGCGGCGGGGTCGAAGGTGGGGGTGCGGTCCCCGGGGCCGTGCACCTCGGTCCAGGTGTCGCGCAGGCCGAGGGCGGTGGCGGGCGCCCCGGTGCCGTCGTTGAAGTCGCCGAGCACCAGCAGGTCGCCCTCGACGGCGGCGAAACCCTCGGCGAGGGCGGCGAGTTCGGCGGTGCGGCGGGCGGCGCCGTCGGGCGAGTGGTCGCTGCTGAGGTGGATGGCGGCGACGGTGAGCGGGCCGGTGCCGGTGCGGACGGTGACGGCGGTGACGGCCTTGTGCGGGCCGAGGGCGTGCCGTCCGGCCTCCTGGACGGGGAGGCGGCTGAGCAGCAGCAGCCCGTGCTCGTCGATCTCCCGGCCGAACGGGTCGGCGCCCAGGGTGTAGCCGCCGCGCTGGACCCACCGCTGCGCCAGCAGCAGCTTGACCAGGGCCGGTTCGACCTCCTGGAGGGCGATCAGGTCGGCGTCGGCGGCTTCGAGTTCGGCGAGCAGCAGCGGGCGGCGGCGGGCGGTGTGGATCAGCCCGGGGTCGTAGCGGTCCCACAGGGTGTTCCAGGTGACGACGCGCAGCGGCCCGGTGCCGTGGGCGGGCCGGGCCCCGGCGGGCCGCCAGCCGCGCTCGGGCTGCCAGTCGTGCGGGGTGCTCGGGGTGAAGAACGGCGCGGGCAGCACGGCCGGGTCGGTGCGCCGCCCGGCGGTGGTGGTGTCGAGCAGGTCGGTGCCGGTGTCGCGGTCCCACACCACCTGCCCGTCGGCCTCGACGTACCGGACGCGGTGCCAGGGCACGTCCCCGGCGGCGGTGAAGCTCTCCAGCGGGACGCGCTCGGTGCGGTCGTCGCGCTGCCGGACGCCGAGGGTGAAGCGGGCCGGGTCGAAGCGCTCGTCCCAGCGGACGCGCTGGCAGACCTGCTCGATGGGGCGCATCAGTCCTCCTCGTCCAGGGCCCCGGCGGTGGCCGCCACCGTGCCGTCGGCGTCCAGGTACCAGGTGCGGTGGGCCTGGCCGGGGTAGGGCGGGTGCCAGCGGTGCAGCTGGGCGGTCAGCACCTCGGCGGGGACGGGGTGCGGGCGGACGGCGTTGCGGCGGTGCAGTTCGGCCTGGTCGACGACGGTGACGACGTGGGTGAGCAGCGCGTCGCGGCGCTCGGCGACCGCCTGGACGTGGCCGCGCTGGTGGCGGTTGAGCGAGGTGGCGTCCCAGAGGGCGGTGCCGCCGTCCGCGAGTGCGGCCTCCAGCGCCGCCAGGCCCCGGCGCAGCAGTTCGGGGTTGTCGCGCTGCTCGGCGCGCGAGCCGCGGGCGGCGCGCAGCTCGTCCAGGCTGATCCGGGTGCCGGGCCGGGTCGCGGCGTACGTGGACTTGCCGCTGCCGGAGGGGCCGCAGAGGTGGAGCAGCCGGGGGAAGCGGCCGTCGCGCCGGGCCCAGGTGGCGGCGACGGCCTCCTCGGCGGTGCTGATCCGGCCGCGGCCGTACGCCTCGCGGGCCTGCGCCCAGCACCGGTCGCGGACGTCCGGCGGGAGGTCGGCGAGGGCTTCGCGCAGGCCGGTGCGGAGCGGGCCGAACGGGTCGGGGCCGAGCAGTCCGGCGTCCTCGGCGTGCAGGGCGGACCAGGCGACCTCCGGCTCGGCGGCGGGGTGGGCCTCGGCGGCGACGGCGTGCAGGACGCCGAGGTCGGCGGCGGCGGCGAGGCCGGTCAGCCCGGCCCGGCGCTGCTCGTCGGGGTACGGCCGGGCGAGCTGCGGGTGCAGGCCGACCAGGTCGGCGACCCGGCGGGCCTGCGGGAGGCCGAGCGGTGCGGCGAGGGCGGGCAGCAGCCGTTCGCGGCGGGCGGCGCGCAGCGCGTGGGCGAGGACGCCGTCGAGCCGGGCGTCGCCGGTGCGGCCGAGGGTGTCCAACCGGGCGGTGATGCCGTCGAGTCCGGGGTCGAGGTCGAAGCCGGGGCCGAGGGCGGCGGCGAGGGCGGCCGGGTCGGGGGCGCCGCCGGAACGGACGTGCCAGAGCGCGGCGTTCGGGCCGAGGCCGTTCTCGACCACGGCGGCGTGCATCCAGTGGGTGTCGGTCCGCACGTGCTGCGGGCGCACCCACTTGGCGACCCGGCGGCCGAACTCGGCCCGGTCGAAGCCCGCGGCCGTCCGCACCACGTAGCCCTCCTGGCGGTCCGGGTCGAGCTCGAGCGCGCGGATCGCCCGCTCGTCGTAGCGGCCGCGCCACAGCACCCGGGGGGTGGGCACGCCGAGGCGGCGCAGGAAGCGGACGGTGGCGTCCCAGTCGAGGCAGCGGTCGCGGTCGGTCCAGACCGAGAAGCCGTGGAACCAGCTGTCCAGGTCGGTGTAGGCGAGCGAGTGCCGGGCGTACAGGTTCTCCCCGCAGATCCGCCAGCCGGGCGGGATGCGCGGGCCGATCCGGCCCTGGAGGCCCTTCACCCAGGCGCGGGAGGGGTGGTGCGCGGAGTCCAGCGAGCGGGCGTGCAGGCCGTCGGGGTAGAGCGTGGTGTTCTCGCCGTCGAGCTTCTCGGTGACGACCACGTCGGTGCCGGCCAGGCCGGAGGCGTCCCGGTTGCGGATGTCGTCGGCCGCCGCCCCCGGGGACCACGGGAGGTGCGGGGTCCGGGGGTAGTGGACGCGCATGCGGGCCACCCTAGGGACGGGCCGGTCCGCCCGGCCAACGAATTAGGCCCTGTCCGGCCGGTCTTGCCGGACAGGGCCCCGTCGGTGCGGGAGTCGGACCGTCAGACCGTCAGACCGCGGCTGATCAGGTCGATCAGGGCGAAGGCGAACAGCGAGATGCCCACGAACCCGTTGGTGGAGAAGAACGCCCGGTTCAGCCGCGACAGGTCGTGCGGCTTGACGATGGTGTGCTCGTAGACGAACGCGCCCGCCACCACCGCCAGCCCGCACCAGAAGAAGCCGCCCGCGTCGGTCAGCACCGCGTACCAGGCCAGCAGCGCGGTGGTGACCGCGTGGCAGACCCGGGCGCCGGTGATCGCGGCGGGCACCCCGAACCGGGCCGGGACGGAGCGCACGCCCGTGCCGCGGTCGGCCGCGACGTCCTGGCAGGCGTAGATCAGGTCGAAGCCGCCGATCCAGATGCCGACCGCCAGGCCCAGCACCACCGCGTCCCAGGACCAGCTGCCGGTGACGGCCAGCCAGGCGCCGATCGGCCCCATCGCCTGGGCCAGGCCCAGGATCGCCTGCGGGAAGTCGGTGAACCGCTTGCCGTACGGGTAGACCACCATCGGGACGACGGCCACCGGCGCCAGCAGCAGGCAGAGCGGGTTGAGCAGCGCCGCCGAGCCGAGGAAGACCACCAGCGCGATCGCCGAGCCGAGGTACGCGGTGCGCAGCGAGACGGCGCCGGTGACGAGTTCGCGGCCCGCGGTGCGCGGGTTCCGGGCGTCGATCTCGCGGTCGATGATCCGGTTGGCGGCCATCGCGAAGGTGCGCAGGCCGACCATGCAGACCGTGACCAGCAGCAGTTCGCGCCAGTGCACCGACCCGTCGGCGAGGAACATCGCGGTCAGCGCGGCGGTGTAGGCGAAGGGCAGCGCGAAGACCGAGTGCTCGATCGCGACCAGGCGCAGGAAGGCCCTGGTCCGGCTCGGCGGGGCCTCGAACGCGTCCGCGGTGGTCATCACAGGCCGTACTCCTTCCAGCGGCGGGTGACCCGGGCCGCGGTCTCCGGGTCGGAGGCGACCATCTCGGGCCAGCCGCCGTCGCGGGTGTAGCCCTCCTCGGGGAGCTTGCGGGTGGCGTCGATGCCCGCCTTGCCGCCCCAGAACTGCTGGTAGGAGGCGTGGTCGAGGTGGTCGACCGGGCCTTCGACGACCGAGAGGTCCCGGCTGTAGTCGACGTTGCCCAGGGCCCGCCAGGCGACCTCCTGGTAGTCGTGGACGTCGCAGTCGGCGTCCACCACCACGATCAGCTTGGTCAGCGACATCATGTGGGCGCCCCAGATGGCGTGCATGACCTTCTGCGCGTGCTTGGGGTACTTCTTGTCGATCGAGACGATCACGCAGTTGTGGAAGCCGCCGGCCTCGGGCAGGTCGTAGTCGACGATGTCCGGGATGATCACCTTGAGCAGCGGCAGGAAGAAGCGCTCGGTGAACTTGCCGAGCGGCCCGTCCTCGGTGGGCGGGCGGCCGACCACGATGGACTGCAGCAGCGGGCGGCGGCGCATCGTCACGCAGTCGACGGTCAGCGCCGGGAAGGGCTCCTGCGGGGTGTAGAAGCCGGTGTGGTCGCCGAACGGGCCCTCGGGGAGCATCTCCCCGGGCTCCAGCCAGCCCTCCAGCACCACCTCGGCGTCCGCGGGCACCTGCAGCGGGACGGTCCTGCAGTCGACCATCCGGACCCGCTCCCCCGCGACGAACCCGGCGAACAGGTACTCGTCGATGTCGCCGGGCAGCGGCGCGGTGGCGGCGTAGGTGACGGCGGGCGGGCAGCCGAAGGCGATCGCGACGGGCAGCCTCTCTCCCCGCTTGGCGGCGACCGCGGCGTGGTTGCGGCTGTCCTTGTGGATCTGCCAGTGCATGCCGATGGTGCGCCGGTCGTGCCGCTGCAGCCGGTACAGGCCGAGGTTGCGGACGCCGGAGTCCGGGTCCTTGGTGTGGGTGAGCCCGAGGTTGAAGAAGGAGCCGCCGTCCAGCGGCCAGGTGAACAGCGCGGGCAGCTGCTCCAGGTCGACGTCCTCGCCGGTGAGCACCACCTCGTGGACGGGCGCGTCGGCGGACTTCACGTTCCGCGGCGGGACGTGCGCCATCGAGGCGAGCTTGCCGAACGCCTCCCGGAAGCCGGTGAAGCCCTGCGGCAGTTCGGGCCTGAGCAGGCCGCCGATCTTCTCGGCGATGTCGTCGGGCGACTTGAGGCCGAGCGCCTTGGACAGCCGCCGCTCGGTGCCGAAGACGTTCATGGCCAGCGGCATCGCCGAGCCCTTGACGTTCTCGAAGAGCAGCGCGGGGCCCTTGGCCTTCTGCACCCGGTCGACGATCTCGCCGACCTCCAGGTAGGGGTCGACCTCGACCTTGATCCGTTTGAGGTCGCCCTCCCGCTCCAGCGCCCGGAGGAAGGAACGGAGATCGTCGTATGCCATACCTGTCAGTATCCGGTACGGGCTACCCTGAGCCCGCCAAGGGTCCTGTTCGAACCTTCCCGGGAGTTCTGCGCTGTGCTGAGAGTCGTGCCCGTGGTGGCGCTGCTGGCCCTGTGGGTGTGGGCGTTCATCGACTGCCTGACCACCCCGGAGGACGAGGTCCGCCACCTGCCCAAGGTGGTCTGGGTGATCATCGTGCTGTTCTTCCCCCTGGTCGGCTCGATCGCCTGGCTGGTGGCCGGGCGCGACCGCACCGGGGCGCGCCGCGGCCGGGCGCCCTGGCCGTCCGGTCCGACCGCCGGGTACCCCGAGCACGAGCGCCCGCGGCGCCCGCTCGCCCCGGACGACGACCCGGAGTTCCTCGCCTCGCTGAAGCGCGGCAACGAGCAGCACGAGGACATGCTCAAGCAGTGGGAGGCGGACCTGCGCCGCCGCGAGGAGGAGCTGCGCCGGGACGGCGGGCACCCCGAGGACGGCGGCCGTCCCGGGGCCTGATCCCGCCTTTTGGCGCATCCCTACCATCCGGACCTGATCCGGCCCTCGAACACCCGGCCGTCGGCCCGCGTGCGCCCCTGTCGGCGCGCGACGGGCCGGCGGCCTCCGAGCACCCGCCGTCTCGCCGCTGACCTGCCCTTTCGGCCTCTCCGCCACCCCCCGGCAGGGGGGTTCCCCCTGCCCCGCCGGAAACGACCCGGCGGTAGGGGTGTGCGCCCCCCTATGTCGAGCCTGTACAGCGATCGGCTCCCGACCTTGTACGGATTCGACGCCGAAAGCGGGGCGCCCCGGCTCGTACTGTCGTAGCAGTAGAGGTGTTCGCTGCCCCACGCGAGCTTGGAGTGGTTCGAGATGACGGTCCTGCACGATGCGCCGGTCGGCGGCGAGGCCCAGGCCGATGCCCGTAGCCGGGTTGCCGAGTTGCACGAGCTGCGCGAGCAGGTCCGCCGCGGACCGAGCGAGAAGGCCACCGAGGCGCAGCACGCCAAGGGCAAGCTGACCGCGCGGGAGCGGATCGAGCTGCTGCTGGACGAGGGCTCCTTCCGCGAGGTGGAGCCGCTGCGGCGGCACCGGGCCCAGGGTTTCGGCCTGGAGGCGAAGAAGCCGCACACCGACGGCGTCATCGTCGGCTGGGGCACCGTGCACGGGCGGACGGTGTTCACCTACGCGCACGACTTCCGGATCTTCGGCGGTGCGCTGGGCGAGGCCCACGCGCAGAAGATCCACAAGATCATGGACATGGCCATCGCGGCCGGTGCGCCGCTGGTCTCGCTGAACGACGGTGCGGGCGCCCGGATCCAGGAGGGCGTGACCGCGCTGGCCGGCTACGGCGGCATCTTCCAGCGCAACACCCGGGCCTCCGGCGTGATCCCGCAGATCTCGGTGATGCTCGGCCCGTGCGCGGGCGGCGCGGCCTACAGCCCGGCGCTGACCGACTTCGTGTTCATGGTCCGCGAGACCTCGCAGATGTTCATCACCGGCCCGGACGTGGTGCAGGCGGTCACCGGCGAGAAGATCACCCAGAACGGCCTGGGCGGCGCGGACGTCCACTCCTCGGTCTCCGGCGTCTCGCACTTCGTCTACGACGACGAGCAGTCCTGCATCGAGGAGGTCCGCTACCTGCTGTCGCTGCTGCCGCAGAACAACCGGGAGATGCCGCCCTCGGTGGCCGCGGACGACCCGGTGGAGCGGCGCAACGACTCGCTGCTCGACCTCGTCCCGGCCGACGGCAACCGCCCGTACGACATGCGCAAGGTCATCGAGGAGGTCGTCGACCACGGCGAGTTCCTGGAGGTCCACGAGCGCTGGGCCACCAACGTGATCTGCGCGCTGGCCCGGATCGACGGCCACGTGGTCGGCATCATCGCCAACCAGCCGCAGTCGCTGGCCGGCGTGCTGGACATCAACGCCTCCGAGAAGGCCGCCCGCTTCGTGCAGATGTGCGACGCCTTCAACATCCCGCTGGTCACCATGCTGGACGTGCCCGGCTTCCTGCCCGGTGTCGACCAGGAGCACGACGGCATCATCCGGCACGGCGCGAAGCTGCTGTACGCGTACTGCAACGCCACCGTGCCGCGGATCCAGCTGATCCTGCGCAAGGCGTACGGCGGCGCGTACATCGTGATGGACTCCCGCTCGATCGGCGCGGACCTGTCCTTCGCCTGGCCGACCAACGAGATCGCCGTGATGGGCGCCGAGGGCGCCGCGAACGTCATCTTCCGCCGGGACATCAACGCCTCCGAGGACCCCGAGGCGACCCGCGCGCAGAAGATCAAGGAGTACAAGAGCGAACTGATGCACCCGTACTACGCGGCCGAGCGCGGCCTCGTGGACGACGTCATCGACCCGGCCGAGACCCGCGCCGTGCTCGCCTCCTCGCTCGCCATGCTCCGCACCAAGCACGCCGACCTGCCCAGCCGCAAGCACGGCAACCCGCCGATGTAACCGGCCGTCGACCGCGCCGAAACCCTTCCGTACCAAGCCTGGGGGAGAACAGGAACCATGAGCGAACCTCTCGTCCGCATCGTCCGCGGCTCGCTGAGCGCCGAGGAGCTGGCCGCGCTGACCGCGGTCCTGGCCGCGCGGGCCGCGGTGGCCGCCTGCGGCGGCGCCGCACCGGCCGTCGAGCCCGTCGCGACCTGGTCGCGCATCGAGCGCCGCCCGGCGTACTTCTCGCCGGTCAGCTGGCAGCAGGCGGCCTGAGAACGCGCGCGAGGGGCCCGGGACGACGTCCCGGGCCCCTCGCGGCTCTCCGGGCCGTTACGCGGCCGCCAGCGCGGTCGGACGGCCGGCGTGCATGGTGGTGAGGTTGGCGGCCAGGCGCTGCGGGTCCTGGGCCAGCCACAGGCGCACCGCGGCCCCGAGCATGATGCAGGAGGAGCCGAGCCGGACGCCGGTGGACTGGGCGATCCGCGCGGTGGCGATGGTGAGCAGGTCGGCCAGCTCGGTGGGGAGCCAGACGGTGAGCGCGCAGGGCGCGGGCGTGGTGATGGCGGCCAGCAGCCGGTGGGCGTCGGCCGGGCAGTGCAGGGTGGGCAGGACGTCCAGCAGCCCGTCGGCGACGACTTCGGAGACGTCGCTGTGATGGCCCTGGGCGAGCCGTCGCAGCAGCGTGCGTTCCGCTGCGGTGATTCGGACGGTCATGATGACCTCGTCGCACTCCATGGTGCGGCCCTCCTCGCGGCTTCGTGGTGCGTGGGTGGTGGGGGTGGTGCGGGGCGGTTCGGGGGGAGGCGTCAGACGCCGGCGTAGGAGTGCTTGCCGGTGATGAAGATGTTGACGCCGTAGAAGTTGAACAGCCAGCAGGCGAAGGCGAGCAGCGCCAGGTAGGCGGCCTTGCGGCCGCGCCAGCCCGCGGTGGCCCGGGCGTGCAGGTAGGCGGCGTAGGCGACCCAGGTGATGAAGGACCAGGTCTCCTTCGGGTCCCACTCCCAGTACTTGCCCCAGGCGACCTCGGCCCAGATCGCGCCCGCGATGATGGTGAACGTCCAGAGCGGGAAGATGATCGCGTTGATCCGGTAGGAGAGCTTGTCCAGCGTGCCGGAGGCGGGCAGGCGCTCCATCAGGTTGGCGGCGCGGACGGTCAGGCCCGCCGCGACGCGGTGCTCGTAGCGGTCCTTGAGCAGGTAGGCCACGGTGGCGACGAACGCCGCGAAGAAGGCGCCGCCGCAGACGGTCGCGGCGGAGACGTGGATGCCGAGCCAGTAGGAGTGCAGGGCCGGGACGAGCTGCTCGGAGTCGGTGTAGAGGACCGCGACGGCGACGCCGAGGATCAGCAGCGCGACCACCGTCACCGGCAGGCCGAGCCAGCGCACGTTCTTCTTGGTGGCGAGCAGGATCACGTACGCGCCGACCATCATCAGGGCGAACGCGCACGAGAACTCGTACATGTTGCCCCACGGCCAGCGCATCACCGACAGGCCGCGGGTGGCCACGCTGGCGGCGTGCAGCAGCAGGCCGAGCACGGTCAGCGAGACCGCGATGCGGCCGGCCATGTCGGCCTTCTCGCTCGTCCCGGCCGGGCCGGCGCCGTCGGCCGGGCCGCCGTCGCCGCGGCCGCTGGTGACGGTGGTGGCACCGGCGTCGGCGAGGGCGGTGCGGGTCAGCGTCGTGGTGCCGCCGCCCTGCGAGGCGACGGTGACGGTGACCTTGCGGACGCCCTTGGCCGCGGCCGCGGACTCGGCGACCGACTCGGCCAGGGTGCTCTGCTGCGCGGAGCGGACGGCGACGCCGCCCTTGGCGCCGAACGTCCACTCGAAGATCTGGGCGAACATCGCCAGGGTGTAGACGGTCATCGTCGAGTAGATGAGGTAGTTGGAGAGGTTGGCCAACTGGGTGTCGACCTGCGCGAGCAGCACCGTCTACTCCTTGGTTTCCGGGGCGGTGGGGACGGCAGCGGCCGGGGAGTCGGCTGCGGCGGGTGCGTCGTCGGCGGGGCCGTCGGGCCCCGGGGGTTCGTCGGTGGCCGGGGCGTCGGCGGCGGCCTGGGGTCCGTCGGTGGCCGGGGCGTCGGCGGCGGCCTGGGGTCCGTCGGTGGCCGGGGCGTCGGCGGCGGCCGGGGCGTCGTCCTGCAGCTCGACGGCGACCTCGGCGAGCTCCTCGGCGGTGCGGGCGGACTCGCTGCGGCCCAGCCCGGCCACCTCGACCAGGGTGCGGCCGTCGGCCCCGGCGGTGGCCCGGACCCAGATCCGGCGGCGTTGGACGAACAGCGAGCCGATCAGGCCGAGGATCGCGCAGACCGCGCCGGTCAGCGCGACCGCGTTGCCGGGGCGGTGCGAGACGGTGAAGTTGGCCCACTGCTGGTAGCCGTCGAAGGTGACGCTGCCGTAGCCGTCGGGCAGCTGCCAGCCCTGGCCGACCTGGAGCGGGACGGAGGCGGGCTGGCCGTTGACCTTCAGCTGCGTCATCGCCTTGTCGTCGAGCTCGTACACGTTCTGCGGCAGGCCGCTGTCGGTGCGCAGGTCGCCGACGTAGGCGGTGATCACCAGGCGCGGGTTGGCGGCGGCGGGGAAGACCGAGACCGGGCGGCCGGTCTCGTTGAAGTCGTCCGGGGCGGTGGGCAGGAACATGCCGCTGAGGGCGAGCTGGGTCTTCCGGCCGTCGGGGCCGGTGCCGTAGTCGTTGACCTTGATCACGCCGGGCGAGGTGACGTTGGAGTCCTGCGGCAGGAACACCGTCGGGCCGCGGTAGACGACCTCGTCCTCGGCGTTGCGGACGGTCACCACCGGGGCGAAGCCGTGCGCGGTCAGGAAGACCTTGGTGCCGCCCACCTCCAGCGGGTGGTTGACCTCGATCTGGGCGTGCTTCTGCTTGCTGGTGTCGGCGCCCTCCCAGTAGCGGACGTTGGCGACGAACTCCTTGGCGGTGCCGGCCGCCGGGCCCGTGGTCTGGAAGTCGGCGGTGAAGCCGTCCAGCTTGAAGCCGAAGGCGTCCAGGTCGTCGACGCCGTAGAACGCGGAGCCGGTGAAGTCGTCGAGCTGGGTGGTGGTGTTGGAGTAGCCCTGGCCCTCCAGCACGATCTTGGTGCCGGAGCCGCTGAACAGGCTGGCCCAGGCGAAGCCGGCCAGCAGGGCGAACAGCGCGAAGTGGAACAGCAGGTTGCCGACCTCGCGCAGGTAGCCCCTCTCGGCGGCCACCGAGCCGGAGCCGGCCGCGGCCCGGAAGCCGCGCTTCTTCAGCAGCCGGTGCGCGGCGGCGTTGACCGCCGCGGGGTCGGCGTCGGTGTGCCAGGCCGCGTAGACCGGCATCCGGGTCAGGTTGCGCGGGGCCGCCGGGGGCTGCGCGCGCAGCACGCCGACGAACTGCCAGGTGCGCGGCAGGATGCAGCCCGCCAGCGAGACGAACAGCAGGATGTAGATCGCGGAGAACCACACCGAGCCGTACACGTCGAAGAGTTGGAGCTTCTCGAAGAGCGGGACGACGCCCTTGTGGGCGTTCTTCCACTCCGCGACCTTGAACGCGTTGGTGTCCTGCGGCACCAGCGAGCCGGGGATCGCCGCCAGCGAGAGCAGGAACAGCAGCAGCAGCGCGACCCGCATCGAGGTGAGCTGCCGCCAGAACCAGCGCAGCCAGCCGAGCACGCCTATCCCGGCCGGGACGGCGTCGTTCTCCTCGGGTGCGGTGCTGAGCCGTTCGACGTCGCCGAGCCGTTCGGCGTCGGGGCCTTCCGCGGCGTCGGCCGGCTGGGGGCTGGTCTTCGTGTCGCTCACGGTCAGATTCCGATCGAGAAGTTCTGGGTGAGGTACTGGAGCTGGTTGACCATCGAGTCCCACACCCCCGTCACCAGGGCCAGGCCGACCGCGACGAGCATGCCGCCGCCGATCCGCATCACCCACTGGTAGTGCTGCTTGACCCAGCCGAAGGCGCCCAGCGCCTTGCGGAACGCCAGGGCGGCCAGGACGAACGGTACGCCGAGGCCCAGGCAGTAGACGGCCATCAACAGCGCGCCACGCCCGGCGCTGGCCTGGTCGATGGCCAGTCCCTGGATCGCGGCCATGGTCGGGCCGATGCACGGCGTCCAGCCGAGGCCGAACACCAGGCCGAGCAGCGGGGCACCGGCCAGGCCGATCGCGGGGCGGCGGTGCGAGCGCAGCTCGCGCACGGTGAAGCCGGGCAGCAGGCCCATGAAGGCCAGGCCCATCAGCACGGTGAGCAGGCCCATCACGACCGAGATGAACCGCCGGTGCTCCAGCAGGCTGCTGCCGAAGGAGCCGAACAGGGCGCCGCCGGAGACGAACACGGCGGCGAAGCCGAGCACGAACAGCAGCGAGCCGAGCAGCATCCGGCCGCGCCGGGCGCCCTTGGCGTCGGAGAGGTCGGCGGCGGAGAAGCCGGTGACGTAGCTGAGGTAGCCGGGCACCAGTGGCAGCACGCACGGCGAGAAGAACGAGACCAGCCCGGCGGCCAGCGCGATCGGCAGCGCGAGCACCAGCGCGCCGCTGCCGACCGTCTCGTTGTACCCGACGTCGGCGGCCGCCAGCAGGGTGCTCACTTCGACTCCGCCAGCACCGGGTCGACCATCTTCTGCAGGTCCTCGGTGGACATCGCGCGCATCGCCCGGGCGGCCAGCTTCCCGTCCTGGTCGACCACGATGGTGGTCGGGATGGACTGCGGGTTGAGGCTGCCCTTGGGGAACTTGAGGATCTCGGCGCCGTCCGGGTCGTAGATGCTCGGGTAGGTCACCCCGAAGTTCCGCTCGAACGCGACGGCGTTGGCCGGGTCGGTGTCCCGGGTGTTGATGCCGAGGAACTGCACCCGGTCGCCGTACTTCTCGCTGGCCTCCTGGAGGCCCTTGGCCTCGGCCCGGCAGGGGCTGCACCAGGAGCCCCAGATGTTGAGGACGACCACCTTGCCGCGGTAGTCGGAGAGCTTGAGGGTGCCGCTGCCGTCCAGCGAGGTGCCGGTGATGTCGGGGGCGGCGACCCGCTCGGCGGGGCCGGCGGTGGCGAAGCCGCCCTTGCCGGTGACGAAGCCGACACCGCTGTCGCCGCCGCCGGAGGCGGAGCTGGAGCACCCGGCGAGAGCCAGGGCGGAGGCCGCGCCGAGAGCGGCGGTGAAGCGGATGCGGCGGCTGGACGTCCGTGACATGTGAAAAGTTTCGCATGGCTCTTCGGCCCGTTTTAGGGGGGTCCGGCCTTGTCGGACGGACCCCCCTTGACCTGCGCGTTTATCTCTTATGATCGTCTTAATTCGGGCATACCGCCG
Source organism: Kitasatospora phosalacinea (assembly GCF_000717185.1). GTDB lineage: Bacteria > Actinomycetota > Actinomycetes > Streptomycetales > Streptomycetaceae > Kitasatospora > Kitasatospora phosalacinea_A. The sequence continues at coordinate 14,378 of NZ_JNYE01000021.1, forward strand.
CCCGCCGGGCTTACCCGGGAGGGGCCGGGTGTGAGCTACGCCCCGAAGCTCTTCCCGACCGGCTTGTCGCCCTTCTTGCCCCCGCCCACCAGGTGCGCGGGCAGCAGGTCCCGGGCCGGCTCGCGGTAGCCGATCGAGACGATCCGGTCGCCCTCGTAGGTGAAGCTGGTCAGCGAGGCCAGCGAGCACTGCCGGCGGCGCGGGTCGTGCCACAGCCGGCGCCGCTCCGCGAACGAGCGCAGGATCCAGATCGGCAGCTGGTGGCTGACGCACACCGCCTCGTGCCCGCGCGCCGCGTCCCTGGCCGCCGCGATCGCGCCCATCATCCGCACCACCTGGTCGATGTACGGCTCGCCCCAGGACGGCTTGAACGGGTTGGTCAGGTGCTTCCAGTACCCGGGGTTGCGCAGCGAGCCGTCGCCGACGCCGAAGGTCTTGCCCTCGAAGACGTTCTCCGCCTCGATCAGCCGCGGGTCGGCCGCCACCTGCAGGCCGTGCGCCTTGGCGATCGGCTCGGCGGTCTCCTGCGCCCGCTCCAGCGGCGAGGCCACCACGTACGTGACGTCCCGGTCCTGGAGGTGCTCGGCCACCCGCTCGGCCATCTGTCGGCCCAGCTCGGAGAGGTGGTAGTCCGGGAGGCGGCCGTAGAGCACGCCCTCCGGGTTGTGCACCTCGCCGTGCCGCATCACGTGGACGACGGTGACGTCCTTGCTGTTCTCGCTGGTGTTCTCGCTCACTTGGCGGTCTCCTCGGTGGCCTCGGCGGCGGCGCGGGCGGCGGCGGGCAGGGCGGCGGCGATCCGCTCGACCGCGCGCTCGTCGTGCGCGGCCGAGACGAACCAGGACTCGTAGGCCGACGGCGGCAGGTAGACGCCCTGGCTCAGCATCGAGTGGAAGAAGGAGTTGAAGCGGAACGCCTGCTGGGTGCGCGCCTCGTCGTAGTTGGTGACCTGCTGCTCGGTGAAGAAGACCGAGAACATGTTGCCCGCGGTCTGCAGCCGGTGCGCCACGCCCTCCTTGGCGAGCGCCGCGGTGACCAGTCCGGACACCTCGGCGGCGGCCCGGTCCACGGCCGCGTACGCCTCGTCGGTGCAGTGCCGCAGCTGGGCCAGGCCCGCGGCGGTGGCGATCGGGTTCCCGGAGAGGGTGCCCGCCTGGTAGACCGGGCCGGCCGGGGCCAGCTGCGCCATCACGTCGGCGCGGCCGCCGAAGGCCGCGGCGGGGAAGCCGCCGCCCATCACCTTGCCGAAGGTCAGCAGGTCCGGCGCCCAGCCCTCCTGCGCCGCCTCCAGGCCGTACCAGCCCGCCTTGGAGACCCGGAAGCCGGTCATCACCTCGTCGGAGACGAACAGCGCGCCGTCGGCCCGGCAGAGCTCGGCCAGGCCGCGGTTGAAGCCGGGCAGCGGCGGGACGACGCCCATGTTGCCGGGCGAGGCCTCGGTGATCACGCAGGCGATCTCGCCGGGGTGGGCGGCGAACGCGGCGCGCACCGCGTCCAGGTCGTTGTACGGGAGCACGATGGTGTCGCCGGCCTGGGCGCCGGTCACGCCCGGGGTGTCCGGCAGGCCGAAGGTGGCGACGCCGGAACCGGCGGCGGCCAGCAGCGCGTCCACGTGGCCGTGGTAGCAGCCGGCGAACTTCACCACCTTCGCGCGGCCGGTGAAGCCGCGGGCCAGCCGGATCGCCGACATGGTCGCCTCGGTGCCGCTGGACACCAGGCGGACCTGCTCGACCGGCGCGATCCGGGCGACGATCTCCTCGGCCAGCTCCACCTCGCCCTGCCCGGGCGTCCCGAACGAGGTGCCGAGGGCCACCGCCCGCTGCACCGCCTCGACCACCGCCGGGTGGGCGTGGCCGAGCAGCATCGGGCCCCAGGAGCAGACCAGGTCCACGTACTCGCGGCCGTCCGCGTCGGTCAGGTACGGGCCGGTGCCGGACACCATGAAGCGGGGCGTGCCGCCGACCGCGCGGAAGGCGCGCACCGGCGAGTTGACACCGCCGGGGGTGACGGCCAGCGCGCGGTCGAACAGCGACTGGGACTGGGGGGCTTCGTACGGGTAGCTCATCTGCTCGCTCATCCGTTGGGTGCTGGGAGCGGCCGGGAACCGCTCTTACCCGCACATGGTCTCAAATCGTGTCCTGGCGTTCTGCATGTCGGGCCCGATCATCTGGAACGATGATCCGTGTGCTGCTCCCCTCACTGGCTGTGCCAAAGGTAAGGTCGGGTGACGCGCGCTCGTGTAGCACGCCGACAGGCGGGTAAGGGGCATGTTCGGGAGGGACCCCGCACGTGCGAAGGTCTGTCGATTCCGGCGAGTTCCGGTGAGGATGGTCCAGTGTCCGAGAGGCAGGACGGTTTCGACGAGGCCGGGGGGCGCAGCCGCCGGCCCGGCGAGACCGGCGGGGGTACGGGAACCGGCAGGGGAAGGAGGGGCGAGGGCAGAGTGGGGGTCACCTACAAGTACTTCGGCGCTCCGGACCGCGCGACCGCCGCCAGGGTTCCCACCGCACTCGGTCCCGGCGGCCTCGGCCTCGACGCCGGGGAGCTCGGCGCCCTCGGCCGGCTCGGCGACCTGATGGAGACCAGCGGCTCCGCGGGCGGCCACCTCTCCACCAAGATCAAGCCCGAGACGATGAGCGCGATGGTCCTCACCGGCATCCAGGGCGTCCCGCTGCACCACGTCCCCCCGCTCGAACTGGTCGTCCTGCACCCCGACTACGCGGTCGTCCAGCTCCCGCACACCGTCGTCGAACCGCTCCGCAAGGCCGACGAGACCGAGCTCGGCGCCGCCGCCTTCATCTGGTCCACCGTCCCCGACCGCCGCGGCCCGCGGGACGCCTTCGTCATCTACCAGATGCTGCACGAGTGGCAGGACTTCGCCAACCGCCTGCACGAGGCCGGCCACCAGCTGTACTGCCTGGTCTGGCCCTGACCTCCGCCGCTCCCCCGGCCGCCGCGTGGAAGTTTCACCCGGCGGCCGCTGCCGTCCCTCCCCCGGCCGCCGCGCGCAGGAAGGGCAGGAAGGCGGCCACGGCCGGGGCGGGCAGGTGGCCGCGACGGGTCGCGGTGTGGACGTGGCGGACGGGGGTGTCCTCCGGGTGCAGCGGGACGAGCGCCAGGTCGGGCCGGGCCGCCCGGGCGGCCAGCGAGGGGATCAGCGTGATGCCCAACCCGGCCGCCACCAGGCCCAGTTTGGCCGTCCAGCCCGCCACCTCGTACTCCACCCGCGGCTGGAAGCCGTTGCGCACGCAGGCCGCCAGCAGGGTCGCCCCGGGGTGGCGGCTGGCGGCGATCCACGGCTCCCCGGCCAGCTCGGCCAGCCGCAGGCGGCGGCGCCGGGCCAGCGGGTGGGTGCGCGGGACGGCCACCAGGACGGGGTCGTCGACCAGCCGGTGCAGCTCGAACCGCTCGGTGTCGTACGGGTGTTCCGGGTAGGCGGTGACCAGCGCGAGGTCGATCGCCCCGTCCGCGAGCAGGTCGAGCAGCGCCCCGGAGAGCCCCTCGGTGAGGGTCGGCGCGACCGCCGGGTGGGCGGACCGGAAGGCGGCCAGCGCGGCCGGGACGAGTGCGGCGTTGGCGCTGTCGAAGGCCCCCAGCCGGAGCCGCCCGGCGGCCAGCCCGGTCAGCGCGGCGAGGTCGCGCCGGGTGCCGTCGAGCCGGTCCAGCAGCGCCTCGGCGTGCGGCAGCAGCGTCCGCCCGTGCTCGGTCAGGGCCACCCCGCGGGGCAGCCGGTCGAACAGCTGGACGCCCAACTCGCCCTCCAGCGCGGCGATCTGGCGGGAGATCGCGGACTGCGTCCACCCCAGCTGCCCGCCCGCCGCGGTGAACGAGCCGAGCCGGGCCGCGGTGCGGAAGACCTCCAGCCAAACCATGTCCATCCCGCATGGCTACCATGCCGGACATTCGCTTGTCGCCTGCCTGGTCCGCGCCTAGCGTGGTCGGCATGGAGATCACGGAGCGGGTGGCAGTGCTGGGGCTGGGCCGGATGGGACTTCCGCTGGCCCGCCGACTGAGCGGTGCGGCAAAGGAGTTGGTGGTCTGGAACCGGACCTCCGGCCGGGCGGCGGGCCTCACCGGGGCGGCCTCACCGGAAGAAGCGGTGCGCGGCGCGGGCGTGGTGGTGACCATGCTGTCCGACCCGGCGGCGGTCGCCGAGGTCGCGGACCGGTTCCGCCCCGCGCTCGCCCCGGGCACCCTGTGGATCGACATGTCCTCGATCGGCCCGGCGGCCGTCGCCGAGCAGCACGCGCAACTCCCGTACGGCGTCGACCTGGTGGACGCCCCGGTGCTCGGCAGCGTCACCGCGGCCGCCACCGGCTCGCTGGTCGTCTACGCGGGCGGCGCGGACCAGGCCCTGGACCGGGCGGAACCCCTGCTGGCGCACTTCGGCCGGGTGGTCCGCTGCGGCGGGCCCGGCGCGGGCGCGGCGCTCAAGCTCGTCATGATGGGCGCGATCGTCACCGCCGTGACCGCGGTCGGCGAGGCCCTGGCCGTCGCCGACCGCCTCGGCGTCCCCGCCGCCCGGGCCCGCCACGCCCTGGCCGCGGGCCCGCTGGCGGGCGTGATGGCCCGGATCGACAGCACCGACGCGGACTTCCCGGTCCGCCTCGCCGCCAAGGACCTCGCCCTCGCCGACGGCGGCCCCGTCTTCACCGCCGCCCTCGCCGCCCTGGCCCCCCTGTGCGCCGACCCCGCCCGCGCCGAGCTCGACCTCGCGACGGCGGCGGGGTAGGGCTCGGAGAACCCTTCGACAGGCGAAGGGGAACGAGCCGGGGGCCCCTGATGGTGCCTCCCCCCGTTGCTCACGCTCTCGTCCGGACCGCCAGCGCCACCAGGAGCAGCGCCGGAACGGCGAGCAGCGCGAAGGCGGTCGGGAAGGCGACGGCGGCGAAACAGGCGGTGGCCGCCCGGTACTTCCGGGAGAACATCCCCTCCACGGCGCGGGCCCCCTCGGCGGAATCGGACGACGACCCCCAAAGGTCTCTACCAATTCCGTTCGGACGCAAGCGGTTTTCTCCGCCCCGACCCCTGCCCGCGCCCCTGCCCGCACCCCTGCCCCGAACACCAATTCCCTTGTCCCACAGGCTGTTTGGCGATCCCGGAGGGCCTGGTTAGGATCGCCCCGAAGCGACCGCTTTCCGAGGGGGGAACCCGCCGATGACCACGTCCGTCCGGCCGCCGCTGCCGTTCGACTTCCTGCGACCCGTCCCGTCGTTCACCGTGCTCAGCACCGACCTCGTCGACGGCGGCGAGATCGGCGAGGAGCAGGCGTACGAGGGCAAGAACCGCTCGCCGCAGCTCAGCTGGTCCGGCTTCCCGGCGGAGACCAGGAGCTTCGCGGTGACCTGCTTCGACCCGGACGCGCCGACCGGCTGCGGGTGGTGGCACTGGCAGCTGACCGACATCCCGGCCGACGTCACCGAGCTGCCGGCCGGTGCGGGCAGCGGCGAGTTCCCCGGCCTGCCCGCCGGGGCCGTGCACGGCCGCAACGACTTCGGCACCAACGACTTCGGCGGCGCCGCCCCGCCGCCCGGGCACGGTCGGCACCGCTACGTGTTCGCGGTGCACGCCCTGCCGGTGGAGTCCCTCGGGCTGGCCGCGGACACCCCGGCGGCCCTGGTCAGCGGCACCCTGGGCTTCCTCGCCCTGGCCCGGGCCGTGCTGGTCGTCGAGTACGAGACCCACGCCCCGCAGGACTGACCCGGCGCGGAACGGGCGGACGCCCCGACGGCGGACGCCCCGGCAGCGAGCCCGAACACGGGCCTGCCGCCGGGCCGTCCGCCCGCCCGCCCGGTGCGGGGTCGTCAGGGGGTGACGACCGGGAACGCCGGGTCGGACTCGTCCAGGACCGCGAACAGCCGGTCCAGCACGGCCGGGTCGCCGCTGAGGTCGATCCCGTCCCGGCCCTTTCCGGCCAGCAGGGCGAACAGCTGCGGCTTGGTGAGGGTGGCGGTGAGGTCGGCCGGGCCCTGGTCCCGGGTGACCTCGCCGTGCACCAGCACGCCGTTGTGCAGCGTCGCCCGGTGGGTGGTGCCGAGGTCGGTGAACTTCCAGACGGTGCTGAGCCGTTCGCCCCAGGCCGCGGGGCCGTTGACCCGGATCGCCAGCGAGTCGAAGACCTGGTCGACGGTGAGCGCCCCGGCGAAGTTGCCCGCCCCGAACGGCATCGCCTTCGGCGGGTTGCGCAGCTCCAGCGCGCCCATCAGGTAGCAGTTGCGCCAGGTGGCGTTCTCCGCGCCGTACCCGAGCCGTTCGAAGACCTGCGCCAGCTGCTCCTTGGCCTCCCCGTCCTCCGGGTCGGCGAACACCGCGTGCTTGAGCAGTTGGGCGGCGAACCGCAGGTCACCGGCGTCGGCGTACTCCCGGGCCTTGGCGAGGACGGCGTCCTGGCCGCCGATGCAGTCGACGTAGCGCTTGGCGCTCGCGGTCGGCGGGTGCTCCCACAGCGAGGCCGGGTTGCCGTCGTACCAGCCCATGTAGCGCTGGTAGACGGCCTTCACGTTGTGGCTGACCGAGCCGTAGTAGCCGCGGGCGTGCCAGGCGGAGGCCAGCGCGGGCGGGAGTTCCAGCTGCTCGGCGATCTCCGGGCCGGTGAGGCCCTGGTTGAGCAGCCGCAGGGTCTGGTCGTGCAGGTAGCCGTACAGGTCGCGCTGCTCGGAGAGGAAGCGGGTGAGCCGCTCGGTGCCCCAGGTCGGCCAGTGGTGCGAGGCGAACACCACGTCGGAGTCGGCGGCGAACAGGTCGATCGCCTCGGTGAGGTAGCGCGACCAGATCCGGGCGTCGCGGACCACCGCGCCGCGCAGGGTCAGGATGTTGTGCAGGTTGTGGGTGGCGTTCTCGGCCATGCACAGGGCGCGGCGCTCGGGCAGGAAGAAGTTCAGCTCGGACGGCGCCTCGGTGCCGGGCGTCAGCTGGAAGCGGAACAGCACCCCGTCGAGCCGCTCCTCCTGCCCGGTGCGCGTGACGTCGAGGGTGGCGGGCCGCAGGCTCGGGGTGCCGTGCGAGGCGGTGTGGCCGAGGCCCATGCCGACCAGCCCGGTCGGACCGGCCGGGAGGTCGCCGCCGGAGTAGTAGTCGCCGCGCCGCAGCATCGCGGTGCCCGCGTACACGTTCTCGGCGACCGAGTGCTCCAGGAACCCGGACGGGGCGACGATCGGGACGTCCGCGCCCTCGGCCAGGACGCCGTCCACGCCGCCGAAGTGGTCGATGTGCGAGTGGGTGAACAGCACGGCGGTGACCGGGCGTTCGCCGCGGTGCTTCCGGTAGAGCGCCAGGCCGGCCGCCGCGCACTCGGCGGACACCAGCGGGTCGACCACCACCAGCCCGCGCTCGCCCTCGATCAGCGTCATGTTCGACAGGTCGAAGCCGCGGATCTGGTAGACGCCCTCGGTGACCTCGAACAGCCCGGCGCGGGCGGTCAGTTGGGACTGCCGCCAGAGGCTGGGGTGGACGGTGTCGGGGCACTCCCCGGCCAGGAAGTCGGTGGCCCGGAAGTCCCACGCGACCCGCCCGTCCGCGGTGGTGACGGTGTCGGTGTCGGGCGGGGCGACCAGTCCGCGGTCGGCGTCCTCGAAGTCGGTGCGGTCGGAGTAGTCCAGCTGGTCGTGGTGGGTCACCGTGGCGCCTCCCGGATCGCGGGCCGCACCCGCGCCGCTCGCGGGCGGACCCTCCCCCAGCCTCCGCCGCCGCACCCCGCCCCGGCCCGGGCTGCTGCTCCGAACCGGTGAACGGGCCGCGCCCGGGTTGTCCACAGGCCTGTGGACAACCCGGGCGCCCCGCTCAGGCGTCGAAGTCGTACTCCAGGATGTACGAGGCCGAGTCGAGCACCATCTCGTTGACCTCCACCGCCTGCCCGTCCTCGGCGAACGCGATCCGGTGCACCAGGAACACCGGCGTCCCGGGTGCCAGCGCCAGCCGCTCCGCCTCGTCCCCCAGCGGCATCCGGGAGCGGATCTGCTCCTGGAAGTGCACCGGCTTGTGGCCCAGTTCGGCGAGCCGGGCGTACGTGCCGCCGGGGCCGGTGTCCGGGTCGGTGATCCGGCTGCCCGCGACCAGCGCGGCCGGCAGGTACGAGTCGGAGAGCAGCACCGGCTTGCCGTCCAGCACGAAGCGGCGGCTGCGCACGCAGGCGGGCTCGCCCGCCTTGAGGCCCAGCACGGCGGCGATCTGCTCGGGCGCCTCCCGCTCGGCGACGCTCAGCTGGTCCACCGCCAGCTCGCGGGAGGCTATGTCGGCCGACCAGACCGAGGCGCCGCCGCCCCACGTCCGGCCGGACAGCCGCTGGATGCCGCGGCGCCGTATCGGCCGGAACTCCCGGACGAACACGCCCACGCCCCGGCGGGCCTCCGCTATCCCCTCGCCCTGCAGCACCCCGAGCGCCTGACGGGCCGTCATCCTGGCCACGCCGTACGTCGCCATCAGGTCGTTCTCGCCGGGGAGCCGGTCGCCGGGGCGGTAGCGGCCGGCGTCGATCTCGCGCTTGAGGTCCTCGGCGATCCGCTGGTACTTGGGCTGCGTGGCGCGTGGGTGACTGGTCATGGCGGCGGACTTCCTTCCCCTCTTCTCTAGACATCCTACGCAGGGGCGGTCCCTGACGCATTGACATCTCTAGAGATTTCAGCTTGTCTAGAGATGTTGGGATCTGACATACCCTCATATCGGCTGCCGAGTCTCCGCCCATCGGGCGAAACCGCGTGAGGAGCCCGCCATGTCCGTCCACCGTCGATGGTTCTCACTGCCCCGCGAGCCCGCCACCGTCGCCGCCGGACGCCGCCGGGTCCGCGACCTCCTCACCGCCTGGAACACCCCCCTGGACGAGGACACCCGCTTCGCCCTCGACCTCGTCACCTCCGAACTCCTCGGCAACGCCGTCCGCCACGCCACCGGGGACGCCGTCACCGTCGGCGTCCACGCCGACCCGCTGCACCACCGCGCCGTCATCGAGGTCTACGACTCCTCCCCCGCCGTCCCCGTCCCCGGCCGCCCCGCCGACGACGAGGAGTCCGGCCGCGGCCTGCTCCTGATCGCCGAACTCGCCCTCGCCCACGGCGTGGTGCGCAAGCGCGGCGGCAAGTGGGTCTGGGCCGAGATCGCCCTCCCCGGCGCCGCCGCCCGCCCGGCCGAGGGCACCGCGTCCCGCCCGGCCGGGGGCACCGCCGACGACCCCCCGCCGCACGGGGCCCCGCACGGCGGGGTCGCGCCCTGGGCGATGACCTGCCACTGAACGGGGCGGTCAGGCCGTCAGCACCCGGTGCAGCTCCGCCGTGCCGCGCCCCAGCGACCGCGCCGCCAGCCAGGCCGCCGCGCCCGCGCCGTCCCCGGCCGGGCGGAGCGGGGCGTCGGGCCAGCGGGCCGCGAGCAGCGGGCGCAGCCGGGCGGCGAGCGGGGTCGGGGAGCTGAGCAGACCGCCGGCCAGCACGACCGGCAGCGCGGAACCGCGCGGGCGGAGCAACGAGAGCGTGTCGAGCAGGTGGTCGGCGGCCCGGGCGACCAGGGCGAGCGCCGCGGGGTCGCCGAGCCCGGCCTGCTCCAGGACGACGGGGGCGAGCCGGGCCAGCCGGGCCGGGGCCTGCGCGTGGACGGCCGCGATCAGCGTCGAACGGGGGTCCTCGCCCGGGCCGTCCGGGCCGGCCAGCGCCGCGGCGACCGCCGCGTCCAGGCCGGTCAGCGGCACCTCCCGGTCGATGGCGGTGAGGACGCCGGAGACGGCCTCCCGACCGAGCCAGACACCCGAGCCGCGGTCGCCCAGCAGCCAGCCGTGCCCGTCCGCGGTGCGGCGCAGCTCGTGGCCGAGGACCTCGGCGGCCATCCCGCCCGTCCCGCTGAGCACCACGTGGCCGTCCGCCGCGGAGCTGCCCGCGGCGTGCGCCAGCAGGACGTCGCTCACCAGCACCGGGGGCGCGCCCAGCCCGAGACCGTCCCAGAGCGGCCCGAAGTCCGGCTGCACCACCAGCCCGCCCGCGAGCCCGAGCACCCCCGCCACCACCCGCCCCGGGTCCACCCCGGCCAGCGCGGCCCGCACCGCGTCCCCGATCTCCTTCGCCGCGGCCTCCGCCCCGTGCGCGACCGGGTTCCCCCCGCCGCCGCGCGCCCGCCCGACCACCCGCCCGTCCAGCCCCGCGACCAGGACACGCGTACTGGTGCCCCCGACGTCCAGCCCGAGCACCAAGTCCGCACCGGTCACCACACACCTCCGGGCCCCATGCTCCCACCTGCCGGGGGCGGCCGAGGGCCCGGAGCGCCCCCGAATTCGCTACCGCCCGGGCGTCCGACGAGTCAGCATGACGGGGTGGAAGACGTGCCGAAGAAGCAGATCAGGGCCCGCTACGACGACGAGACGGTGACGGTCTACCAGGCGTTCCGGCCGGAGATCGCGGAGCCCGCCGTCGCGGAGGGCCGGTTCCCGGCGGCGTTCTCGCTGGAGCGGATGACGTGGGTGAAGCCCTCGTTCCGCTGGCTGATGCACCGCAGCGACTGGGCCCGGAGCGAGGGGCAGGAGCGGGTGCTGGGGGTGGTGGTCCGGCGGGAGGGGTTCGACGCCGCGCTGGGGGCGGCGGTGCTGAGTGCGTACGAGCGCGGGGTGCACGCCTCGCGGGCGCAGTGGCAGCGGGAGTTGCGGCGCAGTGCGGCCCGGGTGCAGTGGGACCCGGAGCGCGACCTGCAGTTGCGGCCGCTGGCGCACCGTTCGCTGCAGCTGGGCCTGGGCGGGGAGCTGGTGCGGCGCTACGCGGAGGAGTGGCTGGTGCGGATCGAGGACCTGACGCCGCTGGCCCGCGCGCTGCACGCCTCGCGGGAGCCCGGGCTGCTGCCGCCGGAGCGGCCGTACCCGGTGCCCGCGGGCGCGGCCGCCCGGCTCGGGCTGTCCTGACCGGCCGACGCGACCGAGCCGCCGCCCGCACCTCGTCAGGAGGGTGCGGACGGCGGCTCGGTCGACCAGGGGGCTCGCGTCAGCCGACGTTGGCGCAGGAGTTGCCGAACGCGGGGTTCAGGGCGCCGATGACGTCCACCGAGTTGCCGCACAGGTTGACCGGGATGTGCACCGGGACCTGGATCTCGTTGCCGGAGGCGACACCGGGGGAACCGGCGGCGACACCCTCGGCGCCGCTGCTCGCCATGGCGGAGCCCGCACCGGCGGCGACGATGCCCACGACAGCGGCGCCGACGGCGGCGGCCTTCTTGATGCTCATTGAGTCTCCTCGATAAATCAGATCTTCCAATTGCCGCGCCGGGGGCTGCCGGTAGGAAGCACACGGGACGTGCACCAGGCCAACGAAGCCGCCCGGGCACAGTTGCGCACGCGCCCGAACAATCACCCACTCGGCGTAATACGCCGCATTCGGGTGATCGGCGGATCCGCCCGTTTCCCCGGCTGCGCCGGCTCGTTCTTCCTCACGAACACCGCTCCACAGGCAGCCCCGTGCCGCCCTGGACGCGCCGCGAAGCGACCGCTCCCCGCCGTGAGTGAGCAGTCGCGGGCGCACCCCGACGCGGCGCGTGTCGCCCAAGCCACGGGCGACACGAGGGTGTTGGGCCGCGTGAGTGACATTCACGGCGCATCCGGAAAACCGCGGGCGATGATGCCAATCGCCCGGCACCCGACCATCCACAGTCGGGCAGAACGTGAGGAAGAAAGCTATGCGCAACTTCAAGAAGGCCGCGGTCCTGTCCGTCGCCGCCGCCGGCCTGGTCCTCGGCTCGGCCGGTCTGGCCAACGCCTCCGCGGGCGCCGAGGGCGTCGCCGCCGGCTCCCCCGGCGTGCTCTCCGGCAACCTGATCCAGGTGCCGGTGCACGTCCCGGTCAACGTCTGCGGCAACACCGTCAACGTCATCGGCCTGCTGAACCCGGCGTTCGGCAACCACTGCGCCAACGTCGGCTGAACTGCCTGACGCAGCGCCCGCGCCGCACCGCACGCCCGTCGTGCGGTGCGGCGCACCAACTCCCTGTGTGATCTAGGAGATCAACCCCCATGCAGAACGTGAAGAAGGCCGCCGTCCTGTCGGCCGCCGCCGCCGGCCTGGTGCTCGGCTCGGCCGGTCTGGCCAACGCCTCGGCCGGCGCCGAGGGCGTCGCCGCCAACTCCCCCGGCGTGCTCTCCGGCAACGCCGTGCAGGTGCCGGTGCACGTCCCGGTGAACGTCTGCGGCAACTCGATCAACGTGATCGGCCTGCTGAACCCCGCGTTCGGCAACTCCTGCGCCAACATCGACGCCCCGGTCGTCGAGGAGCCCCCGGCGCCGCCGGTCGGCGACGACTGCTGAACAGCCCCCGGCTGATCGGCACCCCCGTGCAGACCGCCCCCCGGCCCAGCGGCCGGGGGGCCGCTCGCGTTCCGCCCCGGAGCCCCGCTCCACTCACCCCGTAAGGATTGGCCGATGTCCCGGAAGACCACCGGCGCCGTGGCCGCGCTCGGCGCCGCGATGCTGCTCGGCGGCGTCACCGCCCAGGCCGCGCACGCCGAGACCGAAACGCTCGGCGGGCTCCCCGCGCCCACCACCCACCTGCAGGACACCGACGCCCAGCAGGCCGTCGGCGGCACCACCAGCGCGCTGGGCTACGCGATCGCCCCGGTGAAGGAACTGCGGCTCGACCCGTGGGCCGGCTCCGGCGCGGACGTGCTCAACAACGGCGTCGCGGTCGTGCCCGACAACGGCGTCGCGCCGGTCGGCACCGCCCCGCTGACCGCCCCGCTGTCCGGCGGCGGCGGCGCGGAGGACCTCCCGCTGGCCGGACCGCTGCTCGGCGTGCTGCCGGGCTGAGACCGGACGCGCGTACGGCCCGGGCCCCCCGCGAGGGGGCCCGGGCCGTACGCGCGTCGGGCTGCCGTCAGACCCGGGCCTGGTCCAGCGAGCCGGTGAGGGTGCCCACCGGGTCGGCCTGGTCGAGCATCTCGCCGGTGGTGGCGGTGGTGGTGGCGGTCAGGTTCCGCAGCGAGTCGGTGACCGAGATCTGGTCCTGCTCGCCGCCGAGCGAGGCGCTCGCCCCGGGGACGGCCTGCACCGGCGCGGTGACCAGGTGCGGGTCGACCTTGTCCAGGGTCAGCGCGGCTTCGGTGAGCTGGCCGCTCTGGCCCTCCACGAAGGAGACCGGCTGGCCGAGGCCGACCGCCGGGCCGGCCAGGTTGAGCGGGGCGGCCGGGGCGTCCAGGCCGAGGGTGCCCAGCTCGGCGCCGCGGTCGACCTGGGGCAGCGGCAGCGCGGCGCCCAGCGAGGGGCCCGCCTTGCCGCCGTTGATCGCGGGCAGCACGTGGTCCGGGATCGGCCGGGTGGGGCTCTGCCCGGTCTCGGTGGGCGGCATCAGCGGCGAGGTCGGGATCCCGCCGTGGACCTCGCCGCCGTCCGGCAGCAGCGGGAGCGGGGCGGTCGCGGCGCTGAGCGGAATGCTGAACGGCACCTCCTGGGTGGCCAGGCCGTTCTCGATCGCGGCCACCTCGGCCGGGGTCTTCGGGGCCGCCTGGGCCACGCCCTGGGTCGCCGCCACGCCGGCACCGACCGCCAGCAGCAGGGCGCCGGTCGCCCGCTTGGAGAGCTTCATCGTGTTCGCCGTTCGTTCGGGAAACTGGTTCGAGTACTTGGTGGGCACCCTGGCGAACGATCCAGTTCCCCCGCGGATAGCGGGAGTTAACCGGAACGGCTGAATAATCCGATCTCCGCATCGTCGACAATCCGACCGGCGCGCGGGGAAACCGGTGATCGCTGACGAATTTCCGGCAGACCCCGTAACTTTCCGAGTCGCCATTCTTTGATCCCGACGACGACGGGGCAGCACCCCTCGAACGGCATTTCAGAGAGGTATCTCCACCATGCTCAAGAAGACTTTCGCTACCGTCGGCCTGGCCGCCGCCGCGCTGGCCGCGGTGTCCACCCCCGCCGTCGCCATCGGCAACGCGGACGGTTCGGCCGGGTCGATCCAGGGCAACGGCGGCACCAACGCCACCGGCACCTGGGGCAACAACAGCCCGAACTTCCACTTCGCCGACAACCCGAACCTGTGCCTCCCGGAGATCCACAACATCGGCGTCGCGGTGCTCGGCGTGGCCGTTCCGGTCGAGGTCGACGCGCTCAACAACCAGCCCAAGCAGACCTGCGTGGTCGGCCAGGGCACCCTCGGCAGCGGCGACGGCGGCGTCTCCCACCTGGTCGGCTGACCCACCGTCACTGCCCCCGGCGCGGAGCCCCACGCTCCGCGCGGCACGACCCGCCGGTTCCGCTCCCCCGGGCCGGCGGTGGGGCCGGGCGTGAGCCACGCCCCGGCCCACTGCTCCACTCCATCAGATCCGAAAAGGAAAACCCAATGATCAAGAAGGCTCTCGCCGCCGCCGGTGTCGCCGCCGCCGGTCTCGCCACGATCGCCTCCCCGGCGATGGCCATCGGCGACGCGGACGGCGCCGCCACCTCGGTCCAGGGCAACGGCGGCACCAACGCCACTGGCACCTCGGGCAACCACAGCCCGAACTTCCACACCCTGGACAACCCGAACCTCTGCCTCCCCGAGGTCCACAACATCGCCGTCGCCGTCATCGGCGTCGCGGTGCCGATCGAGGCCGACGTCCTGGACAACGAGCCGTCGCAGACCTGCGTCGTGGGCCAGAACACCGTGGGCAGCGGCGACGGTGGCGTCTCCCACCTGATCGGCTGACCTCCGGTCGCAACCGGCCGCCGGGTCCGGGGGGAGCGATCCCCGCGGGCCCGGCGGTTCCACGTCTCCGGCCGCTCCCGGAAACCCGTTCGTCTGCGGCGCGATCGGGTGATCGGAGCACCGGTGGGCGCGTGCAGCGCCGAACCAGCCGCACCCCTGTGTTGACGTAGAGACGTACCACCTGACGCAGAGAGGAACTTCCCCATGAAGAGCAAGCTGGGCAAGGCCGTCATCACCTCGGTCGCCGCGCTCGCCCTGGCCGGCATCGCCGCCCCCGCCTACGCGCACGTCGCCGTCGGCGGCGGCTTCGAGGGCGTGGCCACCGCCGACGAGCCCTTCGTCGCCGGCCACTGGGCGGGCTTCGCCGAGACCTCCCACATCTTCACCGCGGGCGGCGGCTACGGCTGGGCCACCGACACCGCCGTCGGCGGCGGCGAGGGCGGCATCGTCGCGATCGACTGACGCCTCACCGACGACGGAGGGCGTGGTGGCCGTTCGCGGCCGCCACGCCCTTCGTGCTGCCCGCCTCGATTTTCCGTTATGCCAATTGACACCAGTGGAAAACCTGACCTACCGTCAACGCCCGTGGAGGAGAAGCGCGGCCGCGGCAGGCCCAGGAAGGACCCGGAGAAGCTGGCCCGCTGGGTACCGCCGGAGGGCTGGTCCCGGCTGGTGGCCTGGGTGTCGCCGGAGGAGAAGAAGGCGCTGAAGCGGGTCGCCGTGGAGGCGGAGGTGTCGGTCGCGGACCTGGTCCGCGCGCTGGCCGCCGGTCTGGCCGCGGGGACGGTCACGCCGGAGGAGCTCGTCGGTCAGGTACGGAGGGGGATGGCGACCATGGAGAAGATCCCGACGCTGTTCGAGCGGGACGCCGGCTTCCGGGTGGTGGACCGCCCGCGCGCCGAGTGCGCCTGGGTGTTCGCCGGTGAGGGCACGGCGACCGAGAAGCTGGACGGCACGAACGTCCGGCTGACCGTCCGCTCGGGGCGGCTGGTGCGGGTGGAGAAGCGCCGCAACCCGAGCGCCGCGCAGAAGAAGCTGGGCATCGTCGACGGCTGGTACGTCGACACCGCGGAGGACGCCGCCGAGGACAAGTGGATCCTGGCCGCCGCGCGGGGCACCGACGTGGACGGCTGGCCGGACGGGGAGCACCCGTGCGAGGCGCTGGGGCCGCGGATCCAGGGCAACCCGCTGGGGCTGGACGCCCACCTGTGCCTGCCGTTCGACCGCGAGGCGCCGGTGTACGAGGAGGTCCCGCGCAGCTACCGGGGCCTGCGGGAGCACCTGGCGGAGCTGGAGAGCCGGTTCGCGCCGGGCGCGCTCGCCGAGGGCATCGTCTTCCACCACCCGGACGGGCGGCGCGCCAAGATCAAGCGGAAGGACTTCCCCGAGTCCGCCCGACCCCGGCGCGCCTGACGACCCGTCAGCGCAGCATGCCCGCGGCCTCGACCGCCCAGTAGGTGAGGATCTGCTCGGCGCCGGCCCGGCGGATCGAGGTGAGGGTCTCCAGGATGGTGCGCTCGCGCTCGATCCAGCCGTTGGCCGCGGCGGCCTCGACCATCGCGTACTCGCCGGAGACCTGGTACGCGGCGACCGGCACCGGGGAGGCGTCGGCGATCTGGCGGACGATGTCCAGGTAGGACATCGCGGGCTTGACCATCACCAGGTCGGCGCCCTCGGCGACGTCCTGGGCCAGCTCGCGCAGCGACTCGCGGGCGTTGGCCGGGTCCTGCTGGTAGGTCTTGCGGTCGCCCTTGAGGGAGGAGCCGACGGCCTCCCGGAACGGGCCGAAGAACGCGGAGGCGTACTTGGCGGTGTAGGCGAGGATGCCGGTGTCCTGGTGCCCGGCGGCGTCCAGCGCCGCGCGGATCACCGCGACCTGGCCGTCCATCATCCCGGACGGGCCGACCAGGTGGACGCCCGCGTCGGCCTGGACCACGGCCATCTCGGCGTAGCGCTCCAGGGTGGCGTCGTTGTCGACCGAGCCGTCGGCGGCGAGCACGCCGCAGTGGCCGTGGTCGGTGAACTCGTCCAGGCACAGGTCGGACATCACCACCAGCTCGTCGCCGACCTCGGAGACCACGTCGCGGACGGCGAGCTGCAGGATGCCCTCGGGGTCGGTGCCCGCGGTGCCGGTGGCGTCCTGCACCGCGGGGACGCCGAACAGCATGATGCCGCCGATCCCGGCCTCGGCGGCCTCGACGGCGGCCCGGCGCAGGGTGTCGCGGGTGTGCTGGACGACGCCCGGCATCGAGCCGATCGGCCGGGGCTCGGTGATGCCCTCGCGGACGAAGGCGGGCAGGATCAGCTCGGCCGGGTGCAGCCGGGTCTCGGCGACCAGGCGGCGCATCGCCGGGGTGGTGCGCAGGCGGCGCGGACGGACGGACGGGAATTCGGCGGACACTTCGAAGGCTCCCTGAGTCACGGAAGAACGCGCCGGGGGGAGGCCCGTCGGCCTCCCCCCGGCGTGCGGGTCAGCGCGCCTTGCGGCGCGAGCCGGGGCGGCGTTCGCTCGGCCGGTAGACCGGCTCGCCCGCCGCGGTGGCGGCGTCCCGGCGGTTGGCCCCGAAGTCGGCGAGCGCCTGGGCGAGCGCCGACGCGGACGGGGCCGGGGCCATCACGTCGACCCGCAGGCCGTGCTCCTCCGCCGTCTTGGCGGTGGCCGGGCCGATGCAGGCGATGACGGTCACGTTGTGCGGCTTGCCCGCGATGCCGACCAGGTTGCGGACGGTCGAGGACGAGGTGAACAGCACCGCGTCGAAACCGCCGCCCTTGATCGCCTCCCGGGTCTCGGCCGGCGGCGGCGAGGCGCGCACCGTGCGGTACGCGGTCACGTCGTCGACCTCCCAGCCGAGCTCGACCAGGCCCGCCACCAGGGTCTCGGTGGCGATGTCGGCGCGCGGCAGCAGCACCCGGTCGATCGGGTCGAACACCGGGTCGTACGGCGGCCAGTCCTCCAGCAGCCCGGCCGCGGACTGCTCGCCGGAGGGCACCAGGTCGGGCTTGACGCCGAAGTCGACCAGCGCCTGCGCGGTGGTCTCGCCGACCGCCGCGACCTTGATGCCCGCGAACGCCCGGGCGTCCAGGCCGTACTCCTCGAACTTCTCCCGGACGGCCTTGACGGCGTTGACCGAGGTGAAGGCGATCCACTCGTAGCGTCCGGTGACCAGGCCCTTGATGGCCCGCTCCATCTGCTGCGGGGTGCGCGGCGGCTCGACCGCGATGGTCGGCACCTCCTGCGGCACCGCGCCGTACGAGCGCAGCTGCTCGGACAGGCCGTGGGCCTGCTCCTTGGTGCGCGGGACGAGGACGTTCCAGCCGAACAGCGGCTTGGTCTCGAACCACGAGTGCGAGGCGCGGTGGGCGACCTGCTCGCCCACCACGGCTATCACCGAGGTCGCCGGGTCCACCGGGGCGGAGACCGGCGAGGGCAGCACCCGGGCGGCCTTCAGGTCGGCGGCGATGGCGGCCAGCGTGGAGGTGAAGGTGCGCTGCCGGGTGGTGGTGCCCGACAGCGTCGCGGAGAGCGCCGCGTCGGGCTTGCGGCCGTGCGCCACCAGGGAGTTGGCGGTCGCGGGCAGCTGGCCCAGGGTGGTGCGCACCACCAGGGTGGTCTCCGGCGCGCCCAGGTCGACGACCTGCCCGGCCAGCAGCGCCTCGGCGTCCACGAAGCGGACGTCCGCGCCCTGGCCGCCGCGCAGCGGGACGCCCGCGTAGGCGGGCACGCCCACCGACTGGGCGACGCCCGGGACGACCTCGAACGGCACGCCGGCCTTGGCGCAGTACAGCATCTCCTGGGCGGCGCAGCCGTCCAGGCCGGGGTCGCCGTCCACGGTGCGGACCAGGTGGCGCCCGGCCTTGACCGCGTCGGCGGCCAGGTCGGCGAGCTCCCTGCCCGCGTCGGCCGGGTCGATGACCTGGACGCCGCTGGGGCAGTGGGTGCGGACCGCGGCGGCGGTCAGCGGGTCGGCGATCAGCACGTCGGCGGTGCCGAGCACGTCGACGGCGCGCAGGGTGAGCAGCCCGGGGTCGCCGGGGCCGGCGCCGAGGAAGGTGCAGCGCCCTGCGGGCGGGTGGAATCCGGCGGCGGTCATCGGGCGCGCTCCCCCATCAGGTCGGCCGCTCCGGTGTCGAGCAGCCGGGTGGCCAGGGCGCGGCCCAGGGCCGCGGCCTGCTCCTCGGCGGTCTCGTCGGGGACGAGCGGGCCGTTGGCGGACATCTTGAGCAGTTCGGCGCCGTCGGTGGTGCCGACCACGCCGTCCAGGCGCAGTTCGGTGCCCGCCCAGGTCGCCAGTGCGGCGACCGGGGCGGAGCAGCCGGCCTCCAGGGTGGCGAGCAGGGCGCGTTCGGCGACCACGGCGGCCCGGGTGGGGCGGTGGTCGAGCCGGGCCAGGACGGCGGCCAGGGTCGGGTCGACGCACTCGACGGCAAGCGCGCCCTGCCCGGGGGCGGGCAGCATCAGCCCGGGGTCGAGGTGCTCGGTGATCTCGGCGGAGCGGCCGAGCCGGTTGAGTCCGGCGGTGGCCAGCACCACGGCGTCGAGCTCGCCGGAGGTGACGTAGTGGATCCGAGTGTCGACGTTGCCGCGGATCGGCACGGTCTCCAGGTCGGCGCCGCGGGCCCGGGCCCAGGCGTTCAGCTGGGCCATCCGGCGCGGGGAGCCGGTGCCGACCCGGACGGTGCGGCCGGCGCTCCTGGCGACCAGCTCGGCCAACGTCAGGCCGTCGCGGGCGACCAGCGCGTCCCGGACGTCCTCGCGCTCGGGGACGGCGGCCAGCAGCAGCCCGGCGGGGGCGGCGGTGGGCAGGTCCTTGAGCGAGTGGACGGCCAGGTCGATGCGGCCCTCCAGCAGGGCGTCGCGCAGCGCGGAGACGAACACCCCGGTGCCGCCGATCTGGGCCAGCGACTCGCGGGAGACGTCCCCGTAGGTGGTGATCTCGACCAGCTCCACCCGGCGGCCGGTGACCTTGGCCACCTCCTCCGCGACCATGCCCGACTGGGCCGTGGCGAGGGCGCTGCGGCGGGTGCCGAGGCGCAGCGGCGTCACTGTCTCTGGACCATTCATGAGGTGATCGTCCTGGTCGTGCTGGGGGGCTGACGGGGTGTTCATCTGGTGGCTCCGGCGGGCGGGGCGGTGGCTCCGGCGGGCGGGGCGAGGGCGGCCTGGGCGGCGGGGACGCCGCCCGGCGGGATCGAGGACCCCGCCTGGGCACCGATCGGGGTGCCGGAGACAGCGTGCACTGCCGCGGGGTCCAAGTCGAACAGTTCGCGCAGGGCCTCCGCGTAGGAGGCCCCGCCGGGTTCGGCGGCGAGCTGCTTGACCTTGACGGTCGGGGCGTGCAGCAGTTTGTCGACCACCCGGCGCACGGTCTGCGAGATCTCCGCGCTGGAGCGCTCGTCCAGGTCGGGCAGCCGGGATGCGAGGCGGGCGAGCTCGCTGCTGACCACCTCGGAGGCCATGGCGCGCAGGGCGACCACGGTCGGGGCGATCCGGGCGGCGCGCTGCGCCTGGCCGAAGGCGGTGACCTCGTCCGCGACGATGGTGGCGACGGCGTCCACGTCGCCCGCGCCGGGGGTGGCGGCGTGCGCGTGCGACAGGCTCTCCAGGTCGACCAGCAGGGCGCCGTCGAGCTCGCGGACGGCGTGGTCGACGTCCCGGGGCATGGCCAGGTCGAGGAAGGCGAGGGGTTCTTCAGCGGTCCGGGCGGCGACGGCGGCGGCGACCTCGGGGGCGTCGATCACGGTGCCGGCCGCGCCGGTGCAGGAGATCACCAGGTCGACGTCGGCGAGCGCCTGCGGGACCTTCGCGAGTTCCAGGGTGCGGGCGGCGCCGCCGAGGATCTCCACCAGCCGCTCGGCGCGGGCCGGGGTGCGGTTGGCGACCAGCAGGTCGGTGACGCCGGAGCGGGCCAGGGTGGCGGCGGCCAGCGAGCTCATCGAGCCCGCGCCGACCACCAGGGCGCGCTTGCCCGCGATCGGGCCGGCCCCGGCGGCGACCTGCTCCAGGCCGAAGGTGACCAGCGACTGCCCGGCCCTGTCGATGCCGGTCTCGCTGTGCGCGCGCTTGCCGACCCGCAGGGCCTGCTGGAACAGCTCGTTCAGGCCGCGGCCCGCGGTGTGCTCCTCCTGCGCCTTGGCCAGGGCGTCGCGCAGCTGGCCGAGGATCTGGCCCTCGCCGACGACCATCGAGTCCAGGCCGCAGGCCACCGAGAACAGGTGGTGGACGGCGCGGTCCTCGTAGTGCACGTACAGGTGGGGGGTGAGCTCGTCCAGGTCGACGCCGCTGTGCCCGGCGAGCAGCTGGGACAGCTCGGCGACGCCCGCGTGGAACTTGTCCACGTCGGCGTACAGCTCGATCCGGTTGCAGGTGTTGACCAGCGCGGCCTCGCCGACGGTCGCCGAGGCGGCCGCCTCGTGCAGCACCCGGGTCGGGCTGTCGCCGGTGAGCGCGGCGCGCTCCAGCACGCCGACCGGCGCGGTCCGGTGGCTCAGACCGACTACCAGAAGACTCATGCCCCCACCTCGTCGTGACGGATGTTCGTGCTCACGCCGGCATCACCGCGGACAGGTCGTCGTCCGGGCCGCCCTGGGCGGCGGGCGCGGCCTTCGGCTGCGCGGCCTTCGGCTGGGCGGTCTTCGCCTGCTCGGCCTTGCCGCCGCCGGCGGCCCGGCGCAGCTTGGCGGCGGCGGCGCGGACCGGCCCGGGGGCGCGGTCGAGCACCGAGTCGCCCGCGGACGGCTCGTCGCCGGCCTTGCGCTGCTCGTGGAAGGCGAGGATCTGCAGCTCTATCGACAGGTCGACCTTGCGCACGTCCACCCCGTCCGGCACGGTCAGCACGGTCGGGGCGAAGTTCAGGATGCTGGTCACGCCCGCCTCCACCAGCCGGTCGCAGACCTGCTGGGCGGCACCGGGCGGGGTGGTGATCACGCCGATGGAGACGTGCTGGGTGGCGACGATCTCCTCCAGCTCGTCCATGTGCCGCACGGGCAGGCCCGCTGCGGTACTGCCGACCACGTTCGGGTCGGCGTCCAGCAGCGCGGCTACCCGGAAGCCCCGGGAGGCGAAACCGCCGTAGTTGGCGAGGGCGTGGCCCAGGTTGCCGATGCCGACGATGACGACCGGCCAGTCCTGGGTGAGGCCCAGCTCGCGGGAGATCTGGTAGACGAGGTACTCCACGTCGTACCCGACGCCGCGGGTGCCGTAGGAGCCCAGGTAGGAGAAGTCCTTGCGGAGCTTCGCGGAGTTCACCCCGGCGGCGGCGGCCAGCTCCTCGGAGGAGACGGTCGGGACGGAGCGCTCGGAGAGCGCGGTGAGCGCCCGCAGGTAGAGCGGGAGGCGGGCGACGGTCGCCTCGGGGATGCCCCGCGCGCGCGAGGGTCGGCGCGCGGCGCCGGGGTCGGGCGTCTGCGAACTGCTGGGTGAGGGTCGGCCGATTGCCACGTTGCTCCTGCGGGTGAAGCTGGGCTTGGACCGCCAGGCTATGCGTTTGTGAACGTGTGCACAAAGATGGTGTCCGATTTGTCCCCGAACAGTGACACGCATCACTCGTAACCCGCCGAACCGATCAGCACCCGCGGGCCCTCCACCCCGGCCGGCCACGGCCCCAGCGGCGCCACCCGGCGCAGCAGCGGGACGTCCTCCCTGGAGCGCTCCGAGCGGGCCGGGCCCAGCCGCGGCCACGGCACCACCGGCTGCGCGGGCGGCGGCACCTCGGTGCAGCCCGTCCGGCGGCAGTGCCGCAGCAGCTCCACCGTCGCCAGCGCGTCCCCCAGCGCGGTGTGCGCCGGGAACCAGCCCAGGCCGGCCGCGTCCACGCACGCGGACAGGCCGAAGCCGCCCGCCTCCGGCAGCATCCGGCGGGCCATCCGCATCGTGCACAGCAGCGGCACCGGCGGCAGCGCCACCCCGATGCGCGCGAACTCCCGCTCCAGGAACGCCCGGTCGCAGGTCACGTGGTGGCCGACCAGCACCCGGCCGGCCAGCAGCTCCAGCAGCCAGGGCGCGATCTGCCGGAACCGCGGCGCCCCGAGGACGTCGCCCTGCGCTATCCCGTGCACGTGCGTCGGCCCGACCGGGCCGCCCGGGTCCACCAGGGTGGCGAACTCGCGCTCGACCCGCAGCCCGGCGTCCAGCTGCACCACGGCGACCTCGACCACCCGGTGGCGCCAGGGGCTACGACCGGTGGCCTCGACGTCGACGACGGCGTAGCCGTTCATCGCGCCCTCCTCTTGCACAGCCCCCGGCGGACACGGAAACCGTTCGATCGTAAGCCGAGAAGTCAGCGGATTCCTAGGGCGATCTTGATCGAACGTTCACGAAGCACCGGTGGCGCGGGGGCCGGGTCAGCCGCCCAGCGCCTTGCGCAGCCGGGCCTCGTCGACCCGCCAGAAGTCGTGCTGGCGGCCGTCGACCAGGGTCACCGGGATCTGCTCGGCGTACTGCTCGTACAGGGCCGGGTCCGCCAGGACGTCCTTCTCCTCGAAGGCGGCGCCCAGGTCGGCGGTGACCCGGAGGATGACCTCCCGGGCGTCCTCGCACAGGTGGCAGCCGGGCTTGCCGATCAGGGTCACGGTGGTGTCGGCGGGGTTCTTCTTCGCGCGTCGCAGCAGGCTCACGGGTTCATTGTGCCGCCGCGCGTTCACCGCCCCGGCACTGCGCGGACACGGGGTCGGTCGGCCGCGCTGACTATGCTCGTCGCATGGCCGCGCTGCGAAGGCTCACCCAGTCAAGGCGTTCCACCGACGACCGGACCGCCCTGGCGGGCGAGGCCGCGGCCGACGCCGCCGAGGGCCGGCTCGCGCCGGACGGCACGGGGGCCCCGGCGGGCCCGAACGGCCCGGGGGCGCCGGAGGGCGACCACACGCCGGTGCCCGGGGACGTCCGGGCGGCCGCGTTCTTCGACTGCGACAACACCATCCTGCGCGGCGCCGCGATCTTCTACCTCGGGGTCGGCCTGTACCGGCGGCGCTTCTTCTCCCGCCGCGACCTGGCCCGCTTCGCCTGGCAGCAGGCCGCGTTCCGGCTGCGCGGCGCCGAGAACCCCGACCACATCGCCGACGCCCGGGACAGCGCGCTCGGCCTGGTCGCGGGCAAGCGCACCGCGGACCTGGAGCAGATCTGCGAGGAGATCTTCGAACCGGTGCTGGCCGAGAAGGTCTGGCCCGGCACCCGGGCGCTGGTGCAGATGCACCTGGACGCCGGGCAGCGGGTCTGGCTGGTCACCGCCGCGCCGCAGGAGGTGGCCCGGCTGATCGCCCGCCGCCTGGGCATGACCGGCGCGCTCGGCACCGTCGCGGAGACCCGGGACGGCGAGTACACCGGCCGCCTGGTCGGCGGGATGCTGCACGGCCCGGCGAAGGCCGCCGCGGTGCAGGCGCTGGCCCGCCGCGAGCAGCTGGACCTGGCGCGCTGCGCGGCGTTCAGCGACTCCGCCAACGACATCCCGATGCTGAGCCTGGTCGGCCACCCGTACGTGATCAACCCGGACGGGGCGCTGCGGCGGCACGCGCGGGCGATGGGCTGGCGGGTGCGCGACTTCCGGACCGGGCGGAAGGCGGCCCGGATCGGCGTCCCGGCGGCGGCCGGGCTCGGCGTGCTGGCCGGGGCGGCCGCGGCGGCGGTCGCGGTGCACCGGCGGCAGCGGGCCTGACGCCCGCCCCGGCCGGGCCGTCAACCCCACGCCGCCGACACGCCCTCCCAAGGGTGGTCGCGGCAGGTCAGCGGGGGTGAACCCGCCCCGGGCGTCCGACGGTTCGAGAACGTCCGGCCCTGACCGGAACTGATCGTTCGACAGTCGGCCAAAGTCATGGGTTGGGACCGCGGATGGCGGGGAAACCCGGCCCGCGCCCCGGTGTTCGGTCACCTGATGTGCACAACTGGTCACTTTGAGCCGGATGGATGGCGCCAACTCCGGTCACTGACAGGTGAATATGCGCAAGAAGTGGACCTCATCCGACCACTTCGACCACGCGGTGTAGCTGTCATTGCACAAAGCGTTATTCTCTCCTGGATGCACCCCACCCGAACGTCCCCGTGACGGGTGGCCAGTGCGGCGTGCTCTCCGCACAGGCGGAGGTGATCCGTCCACAGTTCTGCCTCTGGGAGTCCCGTGTACCCACCCGTCCGGAACGACGCGCCAGCCACCTCCCGCCCGTCGACCGCCACTCTGCGCCGCGGTGTGCGCCTGGAACGGCTGTGGGCCGCGATCCGCGAGTTCGAACTGATCGTCCCCGTGCCGCAGCCCGCGGTGGCCGGTGCCGCGTTCGCCGCGCCCGCCCCCGCCGCGTTCACCGGGCCGCTGCTGCGCTCGACCACCACCGGCTCCGCCACCGGCCCCGCCGCCGCGGGCGGCACCTCCGGCGGCGCCCCGGCCGCCGGCCCGCGCGGCCGCACCGTGCCCGCCCCCGGCACCCGCGGCCGCTCCCGCAGCGCGCCCGCCGGGCCCGGCTACGACACCGAGCACAACCCGGTGGTGGAGCTGGTCGAACGGGCCCAGAACGGCGAGAGCGAGGCCTTCGGGCGGCTCTACGACCACTACGCCGACACCGTCTACCGGTACATCTACTACCGGGTCGGCAGCCGGGCCACCGCCGAGGACCTGACCAGCGAGACCTTCCTGCGCGCGCTGCGCCGGATCGGCACCTTCACCTGGCAGGGCCGCGACTTCGGCGCCTGGCTGGTGACCATCGCCCGCAACCTGGTGGCCGACCACTTCAAGTCCAGCCGGTTCCGGCTGGAGGTCACCACCGGCGAGATGCTGGACTCCAACGAGTGCGAGCGCAGCCCCGAGGAGTCGGTGCTGGAGTCGCTCTCCAACGCCGCCCTGCTGGACGCGGTGCGCCGGCTCAACCCGCAGCAGCAGGAGTGCGTCACGCTGCGCTTCCTGCAGGGCCTCTCGGTGGCCGAGACGGCCCGGATCATGGGCAAGAACGAGGGCGCCATCAAGACGCTGCAGTACCGGGCGGTGCGCACGCTGGCCCGCCTGCTGCCGCCGGACGCCAGGTGAGCCGCCGACCGTGGACGCGATAGCCCACAGACCGCCGTCGCCGCCCGCGGCGACCGGCGGACCGTCAACCCGCCCCGGCCGCTTGCACGTCCGGGTGACGGGGCGGTCATCTGCTCTGCTTAATACGCCAGGGGGGTCGTGCGTAACCGACTCCCGACACCGCTCGTTGGCCAGCGTGCAATCCTCCACCGGGCTCGCAGTCAAGTGGGAACTGGACCTGTCACCCGATGGTGTGGTTTCGGCCTGCCGGGACAACCAACCGGCGGGCCACGGTGTCGAAAACGACGAAGGGAGGTGTGGCCCGTGACGGCAAACGTGCTGGAGCACCGGCGGGCGAAGTCCTTCGCCGAGGCGCTGGAGGCCCACCAGAGTGACCACCGGAGCAGCGGCTCGCACCGGGCAGGCTCCGCCGCCATGACCGAGCTCCTCGCCACGGCCGACGCGCTCGGTGCGGTCCCCGCCCCCGAGCTCGCCGCCGAGACGCGGACGGTCCAACGCGCCCAGCTGATGGCCGCGTTCGAGCAGGCGTGGGCCGGCGGCGCCCCCACCGCGGTCCTCCCCGCCCAGCGCAGCCGGCGCCTGCGCGGCACCCGCTGGGGCCGCCGCCTCGCCATCGGCGGCCTGGTCGCCGGCGTCGCCGTCGGCTCCCTCGCCGGAGCCGCCGCCGCCTCCACCAACGCCCTCCCCGGGGACGCGCTGTACGGCATGAAGCGCGGCCTCGAAGGGCTCCGCCTCGACTGGGCCGACGACGACACCGAGCGCGGCGCGCTGCTGCTCCAGCAGGCCTCCACCCGCCTCGACGAGGCGCAGACCCTGCTCGACCGCGCCAACGGCCCGGCCGCGCTCAGCCCCGCCACCGTCGACCAGGTCCGCCGCGCGCTCGACGACATGCACGCCGAGGCGCTGCGCGGCCGCGACCTGCTGCGCGCCGTCTACCGCACCAACGGCTCGCTCACCCCGATGCGCCAGCTCGCCGGCTTCGCCGGGGAGGACCAGCGCTGGACGGCCCTGCAGTCCAAGCTGCCGTCCGGGCTCAGCACCCAGGCCTCCAAGGTCGACCAGCTCTTCGACGACATAAGCGAGGACGTCGCGCCGCTGCGGCTGGAGCAACTCCCCGGCCAGGGCGGCAGCGACGGCAGCGGGGCGGCCACCGGCGGCTCGGGCGGCGAGAGCGGCGGCACCGGCACGGGCACCGACCGGCAGCCCCTGCTCCCCGGCATCGGCGGTTCCGGCGGCGCGAGCGGCGGCCACGACCCGGCCGCCGCCCCCACCGGCCGGTCCACCCCGGCGCCCACCGCCCCCACCGCGGGCGGCCTCGGCGACCTCCTCGGCGGTCTCACCGGCACCGGCGCCACCCCTGCCGCGACCGGCTCCGCGGCCCCCGCGGCGGGCGCCACCCCCGCCCCCTCCGGCTCCCCCGCCGCACCCCCGGCGGACACCGGCCAGGGCATCACCATCCCGCCGCTCATCCCGGGCCTGCTGCCGGGGCTGACGCTCCAGTAGGGCGGGCGCGACGACAGCACGCGCACCGACGGGGGTGCGGGGCGCAGCAGTTCTCCCCGCACCCCCGTCGTCGCCCTCGCTCGCCTCAGCCGGATCAGCCGGATCAGCCGAAGACGGAACGCCGTTGCACCAGCAGCTTGTACAGCGTGTGCTGGATGGTCTCGCGGACCTGGTCGGTGAGGTTGAAGACCAGCATCGGGTCCTCGGCCGCGTCCTTCGGGTAGCTGTCGGTGGGGATGGGCTCGCCGAACTGGATGGTCCACTTGGTGGGGAGCGGGATCGCCCCGAGCGGCCCGAGCCAGGGGAAGGTCGGCGTGATCGGCACGTAGGGCAGGCCGAGCAGCCGGGCCAGCGTCTTGAAGTTGCCGATCATCGGGTAGGTCTCCTCGGCGCCGACGATCGAGCAGGGCACGATCGGGACGCCGGCCCGCAGCGCGGAGGCGACGAAGCCGCCGCGGCCGAAGCGCTGGAGCTTGTAGCGGTCGGCGAAGGGCTTGCCGATGCCCTTGAAGCCCTCGGGCCAGACGCCGACGACCTCGCCGCGCTCCAGCAGGGTCTGGGCGTCCTCGTTGCAGGCCAGGGTGTGTCCGGCCTTGCGGGCGAGTTCGTTGACCACGGGGAGGACGAAGACCAGGTCGGCGGCGAGCATCCGCAGGTGCCGGTCGGCGTGGTCGTGGACGGCGACCTGGGTCATCAGGGCGTCCAGCGGGATGGTGCCGGAGTGGTTGGCGACGATGAGGACGCCGCCCTCGGCGGGGATGTGCTCGGTGCCGCGGACGTCGATCCGGAAGTACTTCTCGGCGAGCGGCCGGAGCAGGGCGAGGAAGACCTCCTCGGTGAGCTCCCGGTCGAAGCCGAAGTCGTCGACCTCGTAGTCGCCGGTGAGGCGGCGGCGCAGGAAGCCGAGGCCGTTGGTGGCGCGCTCCTCCCAGCCCTTGCCCAGGACGCGGGTGGCGGCGGCGCCGAACTGTCCGGCGAGGGCGGTGCCGAGGCTGTCGGCGATCCGGTCGGCGAGGCCGGGCCGGGGGTCGGGGCCGTTCCAGCTGGGGGCGGACTCGATCGGGATGACCTTGGCCGCCGGGTCGGCGGGTTCCCGGGCGGCTGTCATCGCGGCCTCGTTTCCTGGTGCGGGGTGGGGTGGTGGTCGCCGGGCATCCCGGCGAGCCGGGCGGCGACGCGGTCGGTGACGGCGGTGAGCCGCTCGGGCGGGAGCGGCCCGGCAGAGGTGTGGGCGACGAAGTCGGCGAAGGCCTCGGCGGTGGTCCAGCGCGGGGCGTAGCCGAACCGGTCGCGGAGCTGGGCGGTGTCCACCACCCGTCCGTGGGTGAGGAGTTGGAGCTGCTCCTGGGAGAAGGCCCGGTCCGCGGGGGCGGACAGCTGCCGGGCGAGGCGGCCGACCAGGCCGAGCGCGGGGCGCAGCAGCGGGACGGTGGGGCGGCCGAGGCGGCGGGCGCACTGGGAGAGCAGCAGGACGCCGTCCCCGGCGACGTTGTAGGTGCCGGGGGCGGCGCCGAGCGCGGCCAGCCGGAGCACCTCCAGGGCGTCGTCCTCGTGGACGAACTGCAGCCGGGGGTCGTGCCCGAACGCGGTGGGCAGCACGGGGAGGCGGAAGTACGCGGCGAGCGGGGTGTCGCCGTCCGGGCCGAGGATGTTGGCGAAGCGCAGCACGGTGACGTCGACGTCGGGGCGGCGGCGGGCGAAGCCGCGGACGTAGCCCTCGACCTCGGCGGCGTCCCGGGCGAAGCCGCCGGGGGGCAGGGCCTTGGGCTGCGTCCGCTCGCCGAACACGGCCGGGTCGCGGGGTGCCGAACCGTACACGGCGGTGGTGGACTTCACGACCAGGCGGCGCACCCCCGGGGCCTGCTGGCAGGCGCCGAGCAGCTGCATGCTGCCGATGACGTTGCTCTCCTTCACCGCGGCCCGGCCGCCGTGGCCGAGCGCGGTGACGTTGAGGTGCACGACGGTGTCGACGCCGTGCTCGGCGATCACCCGGGCGACCGCCGGGCGCCGCGGGTCGACCTGGGCGTACCGGACGCCGGGCGGCAGGTCGGACGGCGGCGGGGCGGCGTCGACGCCGACCACCCGGTCCACCCCGGGCTGCCCGGCGATCCGCCCGGCGAACCGCGCGCCGAGCGGGCGCGCCACCCCGGTGACGAGCACGACCTTGCCCACGCTGCCCCGACCTCCCTGGACGCCCACCCTGGTGTGCACCGTACCGCGCGGAGGTCACGGGGGCTGAAACGCCACTGCCCGCCCCGGGGATTTCTCCCTGGGACGGGCAGCGGCACACCGTCGGCGCCAGTTCTACCTGCGTAGCTGAACGCGTGTGCGGGGGATCGTCCCCGCGAGAGCGAGGATGGCGCCGAACGGTGTTACTTCTTGTTGCGACGCTGGACGCGAGTCCGCTTCAGAAGCTTGCGGTGCTTCTTCTTGGCCATACGCTTGCGACGCTTCTTGATGACAGAGCCCACGGAATTTCCTCGCTCACTCGGACCCGCGCCCGTGAGAGACGGGAGTCCATACGACTGACGGAGGGCCTAGCCTACCGTCCACGTCGCGTTTGCCGTAATCGGTCCCCCTCGCGGGGTTCCGGGCTACGCGCTCTCCAAGCGCACGTAGGACTCCTGGAGGTATTCGTGCACCTTCTGCTCGGGCACCCGGAAGGAGCGTCCGACCCGGATGGCCGGAAGCTCGCCGCTGTGCACGAGGCGGTAGACCGTCATCTTCGACACCCGCATCACCGAGGCGACCTCGGCCACGGTCAGGAAGACGACATCCTGCAGGGGACGCTCGCCGGAACTCATGACCCATCACCCGACCCTTACCCGTGTGCAAGGCACCGGCTTCCCCTCCGGTGACTCCACCGGCACACGTGTATCCCCAGAGTAGTTATGCGTGGTACGGGTGGGAAGAGGGGGGCCCTCACCTGTTGTACGGTGCGAGATCCGCCCGTTGCAGTACGTAGTCGCTCAGCGGAACGTAGCAGCTCGGGGCCGAGCCGTCCTCCAGCGGTACGACCACCTCGACGAGGCCGTCCGCCTCGGCCGCGAACGGGGCGACGTCGTTGCAGTCGGCGACGCCCCCGGCCGGGATGCCGAGGCGGCCCGCGCCGCACAGCCAGCCGTGG
Source organism: Kitasatospora phosalacinea (assembly GCF_000717185.1). Taxonomy (GTDB): domain Bacteria; phylum Actinomycetota; class Actinomycetes; order Streptomycetales; family Streptomycetaceae; genus Kitasatospora; species Kitasatospora phosalacinea_A. Next base: position 44,645 of record NZ_JNYE01000021.1, read on the forward strand.
TCGCCCAGCACCAGGTCGGGCGGGCGGTGCCCGGCGTCGACGAGGGCGGCCAGGGCCAGCCGGACGGGCAGCGGGGAGTGGGTGTGCGCGAGGTCGCCGGGGCCGGGGCGGCCGGGCCCGTCGGGGCCGTCCAGGGCGCGCACCACCAGGACGCCGTCGAGCACGTCGAGGTAGCGGGGGCGCTCCCCCTCGGGGGTGGGCTCGCGGAAGCGCACGCCCCGCGCGGGGGTGTGCACGGTGCAGCCGGCCGCTTCGAGCGCCTCGGCCAGCGCGCGGTGGAAGCCCGCGAGCTTGGTCGGGTGGCCGGTGCCCGCGAGGACGCTGCCGCGCCGGTCGGCGGTGCGGCGCAGCAGCCGGGCGAGGCGGTCCAGGGCGTCGAGGGTGCGGTCGGGGTCGATGGAGTCCGGGCCCCGGGTGTGGCGCGGGTCGGGGTTCACGCCGACGCGTTCGACCATCAGCCGCAGCACGGCGTCATCGTCCCGGCGGGGCTCCGGGTCCAGCCCCATCAGGGCCTTGGGGTCGGCCTGGGCGAACAGCCGGTAGTGCCGCAGGTTGTTCTGCCGGGGCGTCGGGACCTCGGGCCCGGCCAGGCGGTGCTTGACCAGGTAGGCGCGCAGCTCGTCGCGGGCGGTCACGGGATCAGCCCGTGCTGCGGGAGGACGGCCCGGCGGGTGGCCAGGACGGCCTGGTCGAGGCGGTCGGCGGGGTCGTAGCCGCCGTCGTGGAAGTCGGACCAGTGCGGGGTCGCGCCGTCGGTCATCCGCAGCGGGGCGGGGCGCCGGGTCAGCCGGTACACCTCGGCGCGCCACTCCTCGGGGGTCTCGGTGGCCGGGTCGACGGGGTGGCCGGCGGCGGTGGCGACCAGGTGCGTCCAGGTGCGGGGCACCACGTCGACCACCGCGTACCCGCCGCCGCCGGTGGCGATCCAGCGGCCGTCGGCGTGCTCGTGGGCGAGGCGGTGGACCGCCTCGGCGACGATCCGCTGGGCGTCGACGGTGACGGCGAGGTGGGCCAGCGGGTCCTCGACGTGGGTGTCGGCGCCGTGCTGGCTGACGATCACCTGCGGGCGGAACGCGGCCAGCAGCTCCGGCACCAGGGCGTGGAAGGCGCGCAGCCACCCGGCGTCGCCCGTCCCGGCGGGCAGCGCGAGGTTGGCGGCGGTGCCCGCGGCGTCCGGCCCGCCGGTCTCGGTGGCCCAACCGGTCTGCGGGAACAGCGTGGTGGGGCTCTCGTGCAGCGAGACGGTCAGCACCCGGGGGTCGTTCCAGAACGCCTGCTGCACGCCGTCGCCGTGGTGGACGTCCACGTCCACGTAGGCGACCCGCTCGGCGCCGAGTTCGAGCAGCCGGGCGATGGCCAGCGCCGGGTCGTTGTAGATGCAGAACCCGGACGCCTGCCCGGGCATCGCGTGGTGCAGCCCGCCCGCGAAGTTCACCGCGTGCGGGGTCTCCCCGCGCCACACCGCCTCGGCGGCGGCCACCGACTGCCCGGCGATCAGCGCGGAGGCGGTGTGCAGCCCCGGGAACGCCCAGTTGTCGTCCGTCCCCAGCCCGTGCGCGGCGTCCACGGCGGACGGGTCGGCGGCGGCCCGCTTCACCGCCGCCACGTACGCGGCGGTGTGCACCAGCCGCAGCGTGGAGTCCCCGGCGGGCGGCGCCGAACGCACCGTCACCGACGGCTGCCCCGTCAGCCCCAGCGACTCGACCAGCCGCATCGTCAGCGCGAGTCGCGTCGGGTCCATCGGGTGCCCGGGCCCGAAGTCGTATCCGGTCTCTGCCTCGTCCCAGAACAGGTGCAGTCCGCAGGTGGTGTCCGCCATGACCGACACCGTATCGGGGACGGCCCCGGCTCCCGGCGCGCCGGTCCGGACGTGATCCGGGGGCGAAGCAATCCGACTTCTCCGCTCAGGATCTGATGCCCGATCAGGCGTTAACCGACCGGATCGTGACCGTCCGTCGACCGCTTGGCGCGGAGCGTAGTCATGGTGTTACGTTCCGCAGCACCTCAGCGAAAAGATTCGCCCCGGCGGTGCTCGAACACCCCGGGGCACGACACAGGAGCCAACACTCCCATGCGAGTTCATCGTACCGCCCACCGTTCCCGCTTCACCGTCTTCCCGAACGAAATGCTGCAACAGGTCGGGTTGCGCAACGCGCCGCGGGGGCTGCTCACCTTCCTGCTCTCCCTCCCCGACGAGTGCCGGATGACCGCCAAGCAGATGGCGCGGACGACGGGCGACAGCCTCTACTCGACCCGCCGCTCGCTGCGGGAGCTCACCGCCGCCGGTTACTACATCGTCGTCAGGATCAAGCTGCCCAACGGCCGGTTCAACTCCGTGCAGCACGTCACGGACACTCCGCACCAGTTCGGACCGGGTGACGGCTTTCCGGCACCCGGTTCTCGTGCACCCTCCAAGACAAAGAAACCAAGCAAAGAAACCCCCCTCCCGCCCCTCCTGCCCGAACCTCCCGTGGTTCCGCGCCCGCGAACCGAAACGCCGCCACCGGCGGCGCCGAAACCGCCCGCGCCCCGCCGCCCCGCGCCCGTCCTGGACGGGCGGGCCAGGGCCGCCGCCGACACGCTGCTGCGCGTCGTCCGCTCCGAGCCCCGGCTGCGGATCGGCGAGGCCGAGGCGGCCCGCCTCGCGCCGCTGGTCATGGGCTGGATCGACCGCGGCAGCAGCGCCTCCGACCTGGCCGCCGCCCTGCTGCCCGGCCTCCCCGAGCACGTCCACTCCCCCACCGGGTTCCTCCACCGCCGCCTGACCGACAAACTCCCCGCCACCTTCGCCCCACAGGCCCCCGTCCCCGTCTGCGACTCCTGCCGCAACCCCGTCCCCCGCCCGGGCCTCTGCGCGCCCTGCGCCCAGACCCCGCCCCCCGCCCCGATCACCCCCGGCACCGGCCCCGCCCTGGCCCGCGAGGCCCTCCGCCGCGCCCGGGCGGCCGCCTCCTGACCGCTCCGGGCTCAGGCCGGGGCCTTCGCCAGGTCGGGCCGGTCGTCGGCCGGGGCCGGGGCGAAGTGCGGGGCGAGCGGGAGGACGGCCAGGACGAGGAGCATGGGGGCGCAGAAGGCCCAGCGGTAGTCGGAGAGTTCGGCGAGGGCTCCGACCAGGGGGGAGCCGATCAGGAAGCCGACGTAGTTGAAGAGGTTGAGGCGGGCGACGGCGGCGTCGCTGGCGTGCGGGAAGAGGCGGCCGCCCGCGGCGAAGACCTGGGGGATGATCGCGCAGATGCCGAAGCCGAGGACGGTGAAGCCGAGGACGCCGGTCCAGGTGCCGGGGGCGAGGACGGCGATCAGGAAGCCCGCGGCGGCGACGGCGGTGCCGGTGCGGACGACGGGGAGGACGGTGAAGCGCTGGACGGCGCGGTCGCCGACGGCGCGGCCGAGCAGCATGGCGACCATGTAGCCGAGGTAGGAGAACTTGGCGAGGTCCTCGGGGCTGTGCAGGCCGTCGGTGAGGTACTTGACGCTGTAGTTGGAGACCGAGGCGTCGGCGATGTACGCGAAGGCCATCACGGCGCACAGCGGGAGCAGCGGCTTCCAGGGGATGCGGCGGGCGGCGAGGGCGGCGGCCTCGCGGACGGCGTCGCCGAGTTCGGCGGGGCCCGCGAACCGGCGTCCGGCGACGATCGCGGCGGGGACGAGGACGGCCGCGGCACCGCCGAACAGCAGGGGCAGTCCGGCGTCCCGGTGGGCGCCGACCGCGGCGATCGCGGCGCCGACGATGCCGCCGAGGCTGAACGCGGCGTGGAAGCCGATCATGATGCTGCGGCCGTAGCGGTGCTGGAGGCCGACGCCGAGCATGTTCATGGAGGCGTCGAGGGCGCCGACCAGGAGGCCGAACAGGCCGAGGGCGACCGCGAGTTGCCACAGCCGGGAGCCGAGGCCGGTGAGGGCGAGGGTGAGGCAGAGCGCGGGTTGGACGACGCGCAGGACGCCGCGGGCGGTGGTGCGTTCGACCAGCCGCTCGGAGGCGATCGAGCCGACGCCGGCCAGGATCGGGACGGCGGCGAGGAAGACGGGGAGCAGGCCGTCGCTGAGGCCGTAACGTTTCTGCAGTTCGGTGATGCAGGTGACCAGCAGGGCGAAGGTGGTGCCCTGGAGGAAGAAGGAGACGGCCAGCGCGGCCCGGGCCTGCCGGAGCCGGGGAGTGGGTTCGGCCGGGGCCGTGACCTGCATCGGGACCTCGCTCACCACCGACGCTACCGGCCGGTACGCAACTGTTGGGCAGAGCGTAGGCGGTCGGCGGCGCCCGCGGGAGGGGGGCGGAGGGATCAGTTCGGCAGCAGCGCGATCGCCTCGTCCAGCGCGGTGAGCAGCCCGGTCGCGCCCGCCGAGGTGAGCTTGGCCGGGTCGGTGAGCGCCGCGTAGCCGTACACGTCCATCCCGGCGGCGCGGGCGGCCAGGACGCCGTTGCGGCTGTCCTCCAGGACGAGGCAGCGGGCCGGGTCGACGCCCATGGTGCGGGCGGCGTGCAGGAACAGGTCGGGGGCGGGCTTGCCGACGCCGACGTCCTGGGCGGAGAACAGCAGCTCGTCGGTGAAGTACCCGGACAGGCCGGTGAGGCGGTGCGCGGTGCGGATCCAGGAGTGGTGGGCGGAGGAGGCGACGCAGTAGCGGACGCCGTGCTCCCGGAGGTGCCCGAGCAGCTGCTCCGCCCCGGCGACCGGCTTCAGCTCGTCCGCGAAGGCGGCGAACACCCGGTCGTGGAACAGGTCGTCGAAGCCCTCCGGGAGGCGCGCGCCGTACCGCTCGGCGACGACGTCGTGCACGGTGTGCGCGGCGGTGCCCATGAAGTCCCGGTAGGAGTCCTCGATGGTGGTGGGGTGGCCGAGCTCGGTCAGGTACTCGGCGAGCACCCGGTTGGAGATCGGCTCGCTGTCCACCAGCACGCCGTCGTTGTCCAGGATCAGCAGGTCGTAGCCCGTGTCGTCGCTCACGGGGTCCGAGCCTACTTGCCGCCGCCGGCCAGCTCCCGGGAGCGGTCCCGGGCGGCCTCCAGGGCGCCGAGCAGGGCGGCCCGGACGCCGTGGTTCTCCAGCTCGCGGATGGCGGCGATGGTCGTCCCGGCCGGGGAGGTGACGGCCTCGCGGAGCTTCACGGGGTGCTCGCCGGAGTCGCGCAGCATCACCGAGGCGCCGATCGCGGACTGCACGATCAGCTCGTGCGCGACCTGCCGGGGCAGGCCGAGCAGGATGCCCGCGTCGATCATCGCCTCGACCAGGAAGTAGAAGTACGCGGGGCCGGAGCCGGACAGCGCGGTGGCGGCGTCCTGCTGCCCCTCCGGGACGCGCAGCGCCTTGCCGACCGAGCGGAAGATCGCCTCGGTGCGGGCCAGGTGCGCCTCGGTGGCGTGCGAGCCGCCCGAGATGACGCTCATGCCCTCGTCGACCAGGACGGGCGTGTTGGGCATCACCCGGACGACCGGGGTGCCGGGGGCGAGGCGCTCCTCGAACCAGGCGGTGGGGATGCCCGCGGCGGCCGAGACGACCAGCTTGTCGGCGGCGACGTGCTCGGCCAGCTCCTCCAGCAGGGTGCCCATGTCCTGCGGCTTGACCGCGAGGATCAGGGTGTCGGCGAGCTTGGCGGCCTCGGCGTTGGTGACGGTGGTGACGCCGTAGCGGTCGGCGAGCTCGGTGGCGCGCTCGGCGCGGCGGGCGGTGACCAGGACGTCGGCGGGCGACGCACCGGCCCGCAGCAGGCCGGAGAGCAGGGCCTCGCCGATCTTGCCCGTCCCGAGGAAGGCGATCTTCTGGTCGACGGTGGGGCTGTCGCTCATGGTGCGTACCTCCGTGCGCTGCGGTTGCTGTCCGCCATCTTGCCCCGGGACCGGCCGCCCCGGCGGAGGTGTCCACCCTGCGGGCGGCACCCCAGTAGGGGGAATCTCAGGGGTGCGGGCTCTGGATTCCGGGGCCGGGCGGGAGCACCGTGGAGGCATGGGACACGGAGAGTTGTCAGGACGTGAGAACCGCCAGGTCGCCGTCGCCGCCGCGACGCTCGGGCCGTGGCGGACGGCGGCGGCGGTGGGCACGGTGGTCGGCGGGGCCGCGCTCGCGGTGGAAGTGGTCACCCTCGACTGGTCGTTGGACATCCTGTCCTGGCCGGTGAGCTTGGGGCTGTTCTTCTTCTTCCTGGTCGGCACGGTCGGCGGCCGGCTGCGCGGCGGCGGCGACCGGCGGCTGCGCCGCTGGGCGGACGAGCACCCGTGGCAGTCCGCGCTGCCCGCCGCCGGGGCGCTGCTGGCCCTGGACACCCTGGTGCTGTGGCTGCTGGGCGACCACAGCCTGTTCGGGGCGCTGTTCACCTCGCTGCTCCCGGCCGGGGCGCTGCTCGCGGTGGCGGGCGTGGCGGGGGCGGTGAAGGCGGCCCGCAAGGGCTGACGGCGCGTCATGTCCGACCCCCGTCGTCGGGCTGTCGGCGGTGGTCGGCATACTTCCGGCCGTGCCGACGATAGATGAGCCGAGGCCGGACGACGGCGGCCCCGGCAGACCCGACGACCCCTTCGAGGGGCTGGTGCTGGACGAGGAGTTCGTCCGGTCCGCGACGAACAAGGAGGCGTCCGGGCGGGCCCGGATGCTGACCGAGCGGTGGAAGAAGAACCCGCCGCCGGAGAACGAGCCGTGGCGCCCGACGACGGAGGTCCGCCCCGTCACGCAGATCCGCCGCTCCCGGTGGCGCCGCCGGGCCCGCCCGGTGGGGCGCTACCCGAGGGCGCGGTGGCGGCCGGGCGTGGGCAGCGCGCTGGCGCTGCTGACGGTGCCGGTGCTGGTGCTGATCGGGCTGGCGTCCCTCGGCGACGGTTCGACGCTCCCGCCGAAGTCCTCCGCGCTGCCCACCCTGGGCGCGGAGACCGCCCCGCCGAGCAGCGCCCCGCCCGCCGTGGACCCGGACGTGCCGACCCCGGAGCGCCCCTGGGCGGGTTCGCCCGCCGAGGCCTGGCCGAACGGCGCGGACGGCATCGGGATGCCCGACAGCATGCCCGCGACGGGCGTGTTCAGCGCGAAGCAGGTGGCCGCGAACGTGGACGCGGTGAAGGCGTACCTGGTCGCCGGCAACCTCGATCCGCAGGTGCTGTCGGGCAGGAGCGCCCAGCCCGTCCTGGACCTGCTGGACGAGCGGGACGCGGCCGACCTCGCCAAGGCGGTGGCCCACCCGACCGTCGAGGACAACCCGACCGACTGGCTGAGCCGTTTCAACCCGGCCTGGGCGGTACCGGTCACCGACCAGGTCAAGGTGCAGGGCTCGATCAGCTTCAAGGACGACGGCGAGAACGGCATGCTGGTGCACACCGACGTGACCTACGTGTACGCGCTGCGCCCCGGCCCGGACGCCGGGAAGACCACCGACAGTGCGCGTCCGGCCTCCTGGGTGCAGGCCGACCACAGCCGGGAGGTGACCCGGGAGATCGTCAGGCGCTCGCAGGACTTCCGGTTCTACGACCCGAAGCACTACAAGGTGACGCCCGGCAAGCCGGTGCTCAGCCACAGCAGCAGCGAGTTCGGCAACAACCGATGCGAGATGGGCTCCGGCTACCTGGAACCGGAGTTCGACTTCATGCGAGCCACCCCCACCGGCCCGGCCCCGAGCGGCCCGGAGTCCGACCCGTACGACCGGACCAAGCCGATGCGGACGGACGGGGAGTGCGGGCAGATCAGCCGCAGCTGACGGACGCTCAGGCCCGCCGCCGGGCCGCCCTGCGGGCCTCGCGCTCCGCCCGGGCGGCCCGGCGGCGGTGCCAGGTGGCGTTCTCCTGGTCGTAGGCGGCGCGCTTGAGGCCCTCGCCGGGGGCCTCGACCAGGCTGCGGGCGAAGTAGACGGCCAGGGCGCCGACGAAGCCGACCAGCCAGACCCCGGCGAGCTGCTTCTCCTCGGCCGCCCAGCCGGTCAGCGACTCCTTGCCCTCGGTGAGGATCTTCCAGTTCCGCAGCCCCGCCATGGCGGAGCAGAGGCCGAGGGCGAGGGTCAGCAGCAGGGTGAGCGGGGCGGCGCCGGAGAGCCGGACGCCGGAGACGCCCAGGCGCAGCGCGAACGCCCCCGCGGCGGTGGCCGCGAGGGCGCCGAGCGGGACGACGGCGCGGCGCAGCCAGTAGGCGGTGCCGCGGTCGACCCAGGTGGTGCCGAACCAGCGGATCGGCGGGGGGACGGGGGCCCCGTCCGCGGTGGTGGTCGCGCTCGTCGTGCTCGTCGTGCTCACGGTCCGATTATCACCACGAACGGGGGCCCTCCCCCGGGTGCCACGCGCCTCAGCCGAGCTTGGAGACGTCCCGGACGGCGCCCTTGTCGGCGGAGGTGGCCATCGCCGCGTACGCCCGGAGCGCGGCCGAGACCTGGCGGTCGCGGTTCTTCGGGCGGTAGCCGCCCTCGGACTCCAGCTTGAGCCGGCGCTCGTGCAGCTCCTCGAAGGAGACGTCCAAGTTGATGGTGCGGGCCGGGATGTCGATGGTGATCGAGTCGCCGTCCTCGACCAGGGCGATGGCGCCGCCGGAGGCCGCCTCCGGGGAGACGTGGCCGATGGAGAGGCCGGAGGTGCCGCCGGAGAAGCGGCCGTCGGTGATCAGCGCGCAGGCCTTGCCCAGGCCGCGGCCCTTCAGGAACGAGGTCGGGTAGAGCATCTCCTGCATGCCCGGGCCGCCCTTGGGGCCCTCGTAGCGGATGACCACCACGTCGCCCTCGGTGATCTCCTTGCGGAGGATCTTGTCGACGGCCTCGTCCTGGGACTCGCAGACCACGGCCTTGCCCTGGAAGCGCCAGATCGACTCGTCCACGCCCGCGGTCTTCACCACGCAGCCGTCCTCGGCGATGTTGCCGTAGAGCACCGCGAGGCCGCCCTCGACCGAGTAGGCGTGCTCGACGCTGCGGATGCAGCCGCCCGCGGCGTCGGTGTCCAGGGTGTCCCAGCGCTCGGACTGGCTGAACGCCTCGGCGGAGCGGACGCAGCCGGGGGCGGCGTACCAGAGGTCGACGGCCTCCTCGGAGGCCGAGCCGCCGCGCACGTCCCAGGTCTTCATCCACTCGGCGAGCGAGTCGGAGTGCACGGTGTGCACGTCCTCGTGCAGCAGGCCGCCGCGGTACAGCTCGCCGAGGATGGCGGGGATGCCGCCGGCCCGGTGCACGTCCTCCATGTAGTAGGAGCCGTTCGGGGCGACCTTGGACAGGCAGGGGACCTTGCGGGAGATGCTGTCGATCACCCGCATGTCGAAGTCGACCTCGGCCTCCTGGGCGGCGGCCAGCAGGTGCAGGATCGTGTTGGTGGAGCCGCCCATCGCGATGTCCAGCGCCATGGCGTTCTCGAACGCGGCCCGGGTGGCGATGTTGCGCGGCAGCACCGAGTCGTCGTCGCCGCCGTAGTAGCGGTTGGTGATGTCGACGACGGTGCGCCCGGCCTGCTCGTACAGGGCGCGGCGGCCGGTGTGGGTGGCCAGCAGCGAGCCGTTGCCGGGCAGCGAGAGGCCGATCGCCTCGGTCAGGCAGTTCATCGAGTTGGCGGTGAACATGCCGGAGCAGGAGCCGCAGGTCGGACAGGCGTTCTCCTCGATGATCGAGATGTCCGCGTCGGAGACGTTCTCGTTCACCGCCTGGGAGATCGCGTCGACCAGGTCCAGCTTGCGGACGGTGCCGTCGACCAGGGTGGCCTTGCCGGCCTCCATCGGGCCGCCGGAGACGAAGACCGTCGGGATGTTCAGGCGCAGCGCGGCCATCAGCATGCCGGGGGTGATCTTGTCGCAGTTGGAGATGCAGATCAGCGCGTCGGCGCAGTGCGCGTTGACCATGTACTCGACCGAGTCGGCGATCAGGTCGCGCGAGGGCAGCGAGTACAGCATGCCGTCGTGGCCCATCGCGATGCCGTCGTCGACCGCGATGGTGTTGAACTCGCGCGGGATGCCGCCCGCCTGCTTGATCGCCTCGGAGACGATCCGGCCGACCGGCTGCAGGTGGGTGTGGCCCGGGACGAACTCGGTGAAGGAGTTGGCGACCGCGACGATCGGCTTGCCGAAGTCCTCGCGGGCTACGCCCGCGGCGCGCAGAAGGGCGCGCGCGCCCGCCATGTTGCGACCCTGGGTGACCGTGTTGGACCTCAGCTGGGGCATCGTTGCCGCTCCTTCAGGAGACTTTCGGGATCCGTCGAGCCTACGCCCGCACCGGCCGCTTCCGGACCCGGTGTCCGCGATGCGGTCAGTGCGGGCGCGTCCGGCGGACGCCCCGGCTACGGTTTCGGCGCCACGAGGACGTCCAGCCGGTACGGCTCGACCACCTGCCCGTCCGGGAACTCCGCGAGCAGCGCCTCCCGCTCCGCGGCCAGCACCGGGGCCCGCTGCTCGGGTTCCAGCACCGCGAAGTACGAGCGGGAGGTCAGGTCGTCGATCACCTGTTCCACCGGGACGCACCGCTCCCAGCGCAGCTGCGCGGTGCGCACCTCCAGGCCCGACTCCGTCAGGTCCCGGTGCCGGACGTTCACCCCGCCGTAGTGGTGGTAGGTCGGCAGGGCCGCGACCATCCGCGCCTGCTGCGCGGCCAGCCACGGCACCTCGTAGTCCTTCACGTTCCACCACACCGCGAGCGCGCCGCCCGGGCGCAGCACCCGCAGCGCCTCCGGGATCGAGCGCCCCGGCTCGGTCCAGTGGAACGCCTGGGCGTACGTCACGAAGTCCACCGAGGCGTCGTGGAAGGGCAGTTCGTCGCCGGTGGCCTTCACCACCGGCAGCTCGGGGCTGACCTCGCGCAGCACCGCCGCCATCCCCCCGCTCGGCTCGACCGCGACCACCCGGGCGCCGCGCCCGGCCAGCAGCCTGGTCGCGATGCCGGTGCCCGCGCCCACGTCCAGCACGTCGGCGCCGTCCAGCGGGCGGCCGGACAGCCGCTCCAGCTCGTCGAACAGCTCCGCCGGGTAGGACGGCCGGGCGGCCTGGTACTGCGCGGCCACCGGGCCGAAGGAGTTGGCGTGCGTCTTCACGTCGTCCATGTCGTTCCCGTTCCTCGTTCCTCCGGTCATGCCCAGCTGCGCGAGCACAGCACCAGGCGGTAGCCGTCCGGGTCGCGCACGGTGACGCCGTGCTCGTCCCAGTACGGGTTGTGCGCGGCGACCCTGGTGCCGCCGGCCCGCACCAGCCGCTCCACCAGCGCCTGCTCCACCGGCCCGCCCAGGTACAGCACGAACAGGTCGTCGACGGTCGGGGTCGGCTCCAGCGGGCGCTCCGGGTCGAGGGTCAGCTCGAAGTGCCAGCCGCCGCCCGGGAAGCCGACCATCACCAGGTCGTGCTCGCCGGGCACCCGCTCGGCGGTGCGCCACAGCACCGACAGGCCCAGGCCCTCGGTCCAGAACCGCTCGGCGGCCGCCAGGTCCCGGGAGGGGCGGGCGTGCCGGACGTGGGTGGCAGCGCCGATCACCCGAGCTCCGCCTTCCACACCGGGCTGTCCACGTAGTGGTTGTCGTAGCGTTCCGCCGACGCGCGGATCTCCGCCGGGTCGGCCTCGCCGCGGGTCACCCGGCTCAGCAGGCGCAGGTAGTCGAAGCGGCCCAGGCCCGGGGTGAAGGTGAACAGCACGTCCGCGGTGCGGCCCTTCGCGGCGGCGAAGGCGTGCGGGGTGCCCGGCGGCACCGCCAGGAAGTCGCCCTGCTCCAGCACCACCACGCGGTCGTCGACCAGCACCCGCAGGGCGCCGTCCAGCACGAAGAACAGCTCGCTGGCCCGGGTGTGGAAGTGCGCGGGGGCGCCGACCGCGCCCTCGGCGAAGGCGGAGCGGTAGGTGGTGTGCCCGGCGTCCTCCCCCAGCAGGGACATCACGCTGCTCGGGTCCTTGCACGTCTCCGCCTCGTGGGCGCGTACCGGCTCGACCGGGAATTCGTCGATCATGCGGCCGACCCTAGGGCCAACTCGCCGCCCGCGCACACGTTTTGTGGACAAACGGCCCCTCAGGATCCCGGCCTGGCCGTCGCCAGGTGCAGCCTGGTGAACGCCAGCGCCTCCGCCAGGTCCGCCTCCCGCTCCGCCGGGCCGCCCGACTTGCGGGTGTTCACCTCCAGCACCACGTGCCCGTCGAACCCCGTCCGCGCCAGCCGCTCCAGCAGCTCCGCGCACGGCTGCTTGCCCCGCCCCGGGATCAGGTGCTCGTCCTTCCCCGACCCCGACCCGTCCGCCAGGTGCACGTGCGCCAGCCGGTCGCCCATCCGCCCCACCAGTTCGAGCGCGTCCGTCCGGGAGGTCGCCGCGTGCGACAGGTCGACGGTGAAGTGCCGGTACGCCTCGTCCGTCACGTCCCAGCCCGGCGCGTACGCCAGCACCTCGCGGTCCCGGTAGCGCCACGGGTACATGTTCTCCACCGCGAACCGGACGTCCGTCTCCCCCGCCATCCGGTCGATGCCCGCCACGAACTCCTTGGCGTACTGCCGCTGCCACCGGAACGGCGGGTGCACCACCACCGCGTCCGCCCCCAGCCGCTCCGCCGCCCGCCGGGCCCGCACCAGCTTCGTCCACGGGTCCGTCGTCCAGACCCGCTGGGTGATCAGCAGGCACGGCGCGTGCACCGCCAGGACCGGCACCCCGTACCGGTCCGAGAGCCGCCGCAGCGCCTCCACGTCCTGGCTCACCGGGTCGTTCCAGACCATCACCTCGACGCCGTCGTACCCCAGCCGGGCCGCCAGCTCGAACGCCGTCTCCGTCGTCGACGGGTACACCGACGCCGTCGACAGCGCGACCTTCGTCCCCGGCACGTGCAGCCCCGGGTGCGGCGGCGGCCACCCCGGCCGCTCCAACTTCCGCCGCGCCGCCCTGGCGGCCCGCGCCGCCTTCAACGGCAGGGGGCCGCGCCTCGACCGCCGCTCGTCCGCCGAATCCGCCACGCCAACCAGACTAGGTCACGCCCGCAAAACCAAGAACGCGAAGAACGGCTGCGCCGAGCCCCGCGAAGTACGGCTGCGCCGAGCCCCGCGAAGCCGGGGGCGCGAAGACCGGCTGCGCCGAGCCCCGCGAAGCCAGGGGCGCGAGGAACTGCGCGGCCAACCGAGCACGCACAGCCGGATCGCGACGTGGGCAATGGCTTGCACTATCCCCCGACCTTGCTGGCGTTCACGTGGTCGGGCGCGCAGTTCCTCGCGCCCCTGGCTTCGCGTGGGTGGGCGCAGCCGTTCTCCTCGCGCCCCCGGCTTCGCGTCGGTGGGCGCAGCAGTTCTCCCCGCACCCCCGGCTTCGCGTCGGTGGGCGCAGCAGTTCTCCCCGCGCCCCCGGCTTCGCGTCGGTGGGGGCGTGTCGCAGGCGCTATGCCTCGATGGCGGTTCGGCTCTCGTGGCCGTCCATCGTGTCCAGCCGTCGCAGGATGATCCCCTCGCGCAGCGCCCACGGGCAGATGTCGAGTTCCTCCAGGCCGAAGAGGTCCATCGCCGCGTCGGCGACCAGTGCGCCGGCCAGCAGTTGGCGGGCGCGGCCCGGGGAGACGCCGGGGATCTGGGCGCGTTCGCCCGGTGTCATCGCGGCGAGGCGGGGCAGCCACGCGGAGAGGCCGGCCCGGGTGAGCCTGCGGGGGACGCGGACGCCCGCGCCCTCGGGGGCGGCGCCGGTCATCCGGGCGAGCTGCTTGAAGGTCTTGGAGGTGGCCACCGCGTGGTCGGGCGGTCCGAGGCGGGTGAGGTCGCCGACCGTCCCGGCGATCTCGGCGCGGATGTGCCGCCGCAGTTCGCGCAGGTCGCCGGGGTCGGCGACCTCGCCGGGGAGGCGGGAGGTGAGGCGTCCGGCGCCGAGCGGGAGGGAGGTGGCGACGTCGGGCTGCTCGTCGATGCCGCAGGCGACCTCCAGCGAGCCGCCGCCGATGTCGAGGTTGAGCAGGCGGCCGGAGGACCAGCCGAACCAGCGGCGGACGGCGAGGAAGGTGAGCCGTGCCTCGTCCTGCCCGGACAGGACGGTGAGCGCGACGCCGGTCTCGTCCGCGACCCGGCGCAGCACCTCCTCGCCGTTGGCGGCCTCCCGGACCGCGGAGGTCGCGAACGGCAGCAGGTCGACGACGCCCTTGTCCTCGGCGACCCGGAGCGAGGAGGCGACCATCGAGACCAGGCGTTCGACACCGGCCTCGCTGATCGCCCCGTTCTCCTCCAGCAGCTCGGCGAGGCGCAGTTCGGCCTTGTGGGAGTAGGCGGGCAGCGGGGCCGCGCCGGGGTGGGCGTCCACCACGAGGAAGTGGACGGTGTTGGAGCCTACGTCGAGCACACCGAGTCGCATGACCGTCCAACCTAGCCCAACGCGGTGACCGCCAGGGAGGCGGACCGCGTCACAGCATCCCGTCCCAGAGCTGCTCGACGACGACCGCCCACCAGTTCTCCGGGTCGCGCAGGGCGGTCCGGTCGAGCGCGGCCAGCGCCCACTGGAACTCGGCGACGGCGGGCCCGGCCTGCTCGGGGGGGAGGTCGAGCAGGCGGGGGCGGCGTTCGGCGAGCAGGGCCAGGCAGCGGGTGAAGGCGGTGAGGTCGGTGTTGCAGTAGCGGGCCTCGCAGGTGTCGGGGTCGACGGCGCGGACCCTGCCCTGGGCGGTGTCGACGGTCAGCAGCGCCCAGCCGTCGGTGCCGACCAGGCGCTGGCCGAGCAGGGCGGTGCGGGCGGCGGCGGTGGCGCGGCGGCCCCGGCCGAGGGCGCCGAGGTGCTCGGCGAGGTCGGGCAGCGGCGGGGCGGCCTGTTCGGCGATGCCGTCGGCCTCGGGCAGGTGGAGGGTGAAGAAGCCGGGCACCTCGCGGGGCAGTCCGGTGCGCTGCAGCGGGCGGGCCGCGGTCTCCGGCAGGTCGGCGGCGAGCGTCTCGGCCTGCTCGAAGCGGCGCACCCCGTCCTCGCCGAACAGCGCGGCCAGCCGCTTGCCGAGGCCGGTCTCGTCCTCGGGCTGGGCGGGCGGCACGGCGGGCGGGAACGGCACCCGGTTGTAGCCGCTGCGGGTGCGGGCCACCAGGGCCCGCACGGCGGCCGCCCGGTGGTCGTGGCGCGGCCCGTACGGCTGCTCGAACTCCAGCCGTACGCCGGGCAGTCGGTCGGCGACGGCCTGTTCGGAGTAGCTGCCGGGGAGCATCGACAGCCGCAGGTCGGTGCGCAGCGCGACCAGGTCCTCGTCCGGGACGCCCTGCGCGGCGAGCTGCTCCCGGGCCCGCAGGGCCGGGTGCGGGCGGCCGTGCGCGGAGCGGACGGTGAGGGACTGCAGTTCGCCCTTGTCGTCCCGGTAGCTGAGGGTGGCCCGGGTGCCGGGGCCGGTGACCGGGGGCAGCGCCGGGTTGTGGCTGCCCGCGCCGAGGCGGTCGCGGTGCAGCTGCTCGACCACCGGCACCGGGACGGACGGGTAGACGACGAGCTCGCCGGTGACCCGGTCGACCACGGCGCAGGCCGCGCCGATCTCCTCGGGGGCCCGGCGGGCACCGGTGAGCGGATCGGTGAGGACGGGCGCGGGCTCCGGCCAGAGCACCCAGCCCAGGTCGAACTCGTGGCACCTGACAGGCCGCGCCCCCTCCTGCGGGAGGTCGCCGTTGACCCAGCGGTGGGCGGTGGCGAGGGCCTGTTCGCGGGTGATCATCGGTTGGTGCTCCCGGTGGTGGTGCGGTGGATGGTGAGCCGGGAACGCGGCGGTGCGGGCGCGGCAGCGGCAGCGGGAGCCGGGGCGTCGGCGGACTCGGACGCCCCGGACGCCTCCGCGGCCGCGCCGACCAGGACGGGCTCGGGCTCCGGCTCGGGCGCGCGGTCCGGGACGGCGACGGTGGCGGGCAGCGGCGCGGCCAGGTCGATCGGCCGGTCCGCGGCGTCCACCGCGACCGCCCACAGGCCGTGGTCGGCCGGGTAGAGCGGGGTGGGGGCGGCGTAGCCGGTCTGGTGGTCCAGGTAGCTGAGCACGCCCTTGTGGTTGACCGCGTTCCAGGTGTGCGAGCGGCCGAAGGCGTCGACGGTGAGCAGCACCGCGCGGGTTCCGGTGCCGTGGGCGAGCAGGGCCTGGCCGAGCCTGCCGTGGGCGTCGGGACCGTCGCCGAGGTCGAGGAAGCGGGTGCCGAGTTCGAGTTCGGCGCGGTCGCGGCCGCCGCGCTCGCCGGCCGGGCCGTCGGGCAGCCGGGGCGCGGCGCAGGTCGGCACGCCGCCGAGGGTGTCCACGGCGGACAGCGACACGTCCACGCAGTTGTTGGCGCGTCCGGCCTCGGCGTGGCCGCCGCCGTTGAGCACCTCGATCCACTCGCCGACCATCGGGTCCGGCGCGGGCACCGGGGTGCGGCGCACCGCCTCGGCCTGGTGCGCCGGGTCGACCGGGCCGAGCCCGCCGGGCAGGCCGTACGGGCGGCCGTCGGCGAGGGTCCGCTCGCGCTCCCCCTCCGGCAGCGGGCCGAGGGCGCCGCGGCGGCGGCCGTTGGCGATCACCAGCCAGGCCGCGGACGCCTGCCCGGGGTTGACCGGAAGGCCCTGCTCGTCGGTCGCCGACTGGCGCCGGACGTCCACCGGCGGCTCGTAGCCGCGCACCGGACCGCCGGGCGCGTGCTGGCCGATGCCGCCGCCGCCCACCGGGCCCACCGGGCCGGTCGCCACCGGACGGCCGCCGGCCGGGTGCTGGCCGACGCCGACCACCGCGGCCGCGCCGCCGGAGGCACCGGACGCACCGGGGGCACCCACGGCGCCGCCCGCCGCGCCCGCCACCGGGCCGGTCACCGGGCCGCCGGCCGCGCCCGGGGCACCGGGAGCGCCCGGCGCACCGGCCGCCGCGCCGGGGGCCGCCCCGACCGCGCCGCCCACCGGGCCCGCACCGGCCACCGGGGCGCCCGCCACCGGGCCCGCGGTCGGCACGCCGCCGCCGACCGGGGCGGCCGAACCGCCGCCGACCGGGCCGAGCTGGAACGAGGAGCCGTTCGACGCGGCCGAACCGCCGAACGAGGACCCCGGGTCCGCCGCGTGGTGGCCACCGCCACCGCCGCCACCGATCCCGCCGCCACCGCCGCCGCCACCGCCGGACGACCAGATGCCGCCGCTCGCCACCGGCGGGGCGCTCGGCGCGGGCGGCGCCGCCACCGAGTCGACGTGCACCGAGATCGGCCCGCGCACCGGCGGGACGTAGTCGCCGCCGGAGCCGCCGCCGTAGGAGCCGCCGGAGGACGGGGCGGAGTACGCGGCCGCGGTCGAGCCGCCGTACGAACCGCCGTACGAACCGCCGTGCGAGCCGCCGGAGTTGTTCGGGTAACTGCCACCGCCGCCGGTGCGGTGCACGACACTGTCGGCCGGTCCGGACTGCGGCACGGAGCCGGGGCCGGGGCTGCCCGTCGCGGTCTGCACCGCACCGGCCACCTGGGAGCCGGCGTCGGCGACCACCTGCTGGACGCCCTCCACCAGGCCGCCGTGGCCGCCGCCCGGCCCGCCGTGGCCGCCGTGGCCGCCCTGCGCCCCGAAGGGCCCGCCGCCCTGTTGCTGCCCGTCCGGGACGGTGACCGGCTTCCCGTCGGCGCCGAGCAGGTCGACCGGACGGCCGTCCGCGCCGAACTGCACGATCTGCCCGTCGGGCCCGGTGGCCCGGCCGGAGGCGTCGACGGTCAGCGGGTGGCCGTCGGTGCCCGCCAGCAGGTGGCCCTTCTGGTCGGTGACCAGGCCGGATACCTGGGTGCCGTCGGCGGCGACCATCACCGGGTGGCCGTCGTCGCCGAGTTCGAGCTTGCCGTTGTGGCCGAGCGCGAGCGTGAGGCCGGTGCCGACCAGGGCGCCGGTCAGGCCGACCAGCAGCGGCTTGCCGTTGGCGCCGAGCAGCGGCTTGCCGTCCTCGTCCATCGCCACGCCGGTGACCGGCTGGCCGTCGGGGCCGACCAACTGCTGCTGGCCGTCCGGGCCCTGGGTGACGGTCAGGCCCTCGACGCCCTTGACCCGCTGCCCGTCCTCGCCGACCAGCACCGGGTTGCCGTGCCGGTCGGTGCGCACCGTGCCGTCGGCCTTCAGCTCGGCGTGCAGGCCGGCGACGCTCGCCACCTCCACCGAGCGGGCCACTCCGGCCTTCGCCAGCGCCCCGGTGACCTGCCCGGAGCGGGCCGCCATCGAGGACTCCCGCTGCTCGCCGTGCAGGCCCCGGCCGTCGGCCTGGGCGATCCGCTCCAGGGCGACCAGCGGCGGCTCCTTCGCCAGCGACTTCGCGGCCTCGCCCATGTCCCGGCCGAGCTGCTCCAGCAGCTGGCCGATCTTCACCTTGGCGTGCTCGACCGCGGCCAACTCCTCGGCCTCGGCGGCGACCTCCTTCACCGCGCCGACGGCCGCACCGACCGCGCCGGTCACCAGCCCGCCCAGCCCGGTGGTCATCTCCTTGCCGGCCGAGGCGATGTCGGCCTTGGCCTTCGCCTCGGCCGCGTCCGCGGCCCGGATCTTCTCGGTCAGCTCGGTGAGGACCGCGATGACCTCGGCCTTGGCCTGGTCGGCGGCCCCGGCCGCCTTGTCCAGTGCGGCGGCGACCAGGGTCGCGGCCGCCGAGGCGTCGTCCAGCTGGCCGCGGCCGCCGCCGCTGAACTGCCGCCAGTGGTCGGCGAACGCCTCCACCGCGCGGCCCTTGTTCTCCCCCGAGACCCGCTGCGCGGAGGCCGCGCCCCGGGTCACCAGGGCGTCCGCCTCCGACCCGAACTCGCGCCACAGGCCCGCCGCCCGGCGCAGCCCGTCCTCGTCCGCCTGCGGCCACGCGTGGCCGGTCCGCGCCAGCGCGGGGGCGAGTTCCTCCGGCAGGTTCCTGGACACGTGCTCCCCCTTCGGGTGGTGCGGCTCGGCGCGCGCAGCGGCCCGCCGCCTGGTCTGACTCCGGTTCAGGCCCGGCCGGTTGCGGTCGGGTGGTTCAGCGAGGGCGCGGTGAAGTCCGCGCTGATGTCCTGATCGGTGCGCTCGCTGTTGTCCGCCATCGTGTGCAGCCCCCGGCCGATCCGGCCCAGCCGCTCCGACAGCCCCTGCAACCCGGCCAGCGCACCCTCCCGGGCCTCGCCGTACGCGGTGCCGAAGGGCGCACCGGGCTCGTCCGAGCCCCATGGCGCGCCCAGCGCCGCCAGCCCGCTCTCCAGCTGCTGTGCCGCCTTACCGAACTCGTCCGAGATCTTCTCGAACTCCCGTCCCTCGCCGTGGAGTTCCCACGACCGGATGACGACCTCGTCGCCCATCTGCACTCCCCCGTGCAAGGGCGCTCGCGCGCCCGACCTACCGGCTGGGCCATCCTAGGACCACTCCCGGTCACCGCCGACCGGCCTGCGGCCCTTTTCACAGCGGCTTCACCTTCGCCACCCGCCCGAACCGGGCGCAACCGGCACCGAACGGCACGAACCACCGGCAAAGCCGCGCCGTCGCTCCCCGCCCCGCCCCGGCCAGGCCATACCCTTACCGGGTGGCACCAGCTGACAGCACCAAGAGCAAGAAGACCGAGAAGCCCGCCAAGGCCTCCAAGACCGCCAAGGCCGCCAAGTCCCCCAAGCCCGAGCGCCCCGTCGTCGACCTGGCGATGCCCAGCGTCCGCGAGGTCTCCCTCGACTTCCCGCGCGCCTGGGTCGAGTTCACCGACCCCGACGACGAGGACCAGGTGTTCCGCTGCGACCTCACCTGGCTCACCTCCCGCTGGGGCTGCATCTTCGGCAAGGGCTGCCACGGCATCCAGCCCGGCCGCGGCGCCTCCGACGGCTGCTGCACCCTCGGCGCCCACTACTCCGACGACGAGGACGAGCAGCGCGTCGCCGGGCACGCCGCCCGGCTCACCCCCGACATCTGGGAGCACCACGCCGAGGGCACCGACGCCAAGGGCCGGATCCGCCGCGACGGCGGCATCACCATGTTCGACGAGGACGGCGACCGGCAGACCCGCCGGGTGGGCGGCGCCTGCCTGTTCCTGAACAGCCCCGGCTTCCCCGGCGGCGCGGGCTGCGCCCTGCACGTCCTCGCCCTGCGCGAGGGCCTGGAGCCGCTGGAGACCAAGCCCGACGTCTGCTGGCAGCTGCCGGTCCGCCGCACCTACGACTGGATCGACCGCCCCGACGACACCCGCTACCTCCAGGTCTCCATCGGCGAGTACGACCGCCGCGGCTGGGGCCCCGGCGGCCACGACCTGCACTGGTGGTGCACCGGCTCCCCCGAGGCGCACCACGCCCCCGACCCGGTGTACGTCTCCTACCGCCCCGAGCTGACCGAGCTGATGGGCCCCGCCGCCTACGAGCAGCTCGTCGCCCTCTGCAAGGCCCACGACACCCGCCTGGCCCCGCACCCGGCGGACCAGTAGCGCCCGGTGGCGGGCCCGGCCGGGGCCCGCCACCTGTCGATCACTTGTCGATCACTTGTCGATGTCGCCGACCACGAAGAACATCGACCCCAGGATCGCCACCATGTCCGCGACCAGCGTCCCCGGCAGCAGCTCGGTCAGCGCCTGGACGTTGTTGAAGGACGCCGAGCGCAGCTTGAGCCGCCACGGCGTCTTCTCGCCGCGCGAGACCAGGTAGTACCCGTTCAGGCCGAGCGGGTTCTCGGTCCAGGCGTACGTCTCGCCCTCCGGGGCCTTGAGCACCTTGGGCAGCCGCTGGTTGACCGGCCCGGCGGGCAGCTCGGCCAGCCGGTCCAGGCAGGCGTCGGCGAGGTCGAGGGCGTTGGCGGTCTGCTCCAGCAGGCACTCGAACCGGGCCAGGCAGTCGCCCTCCTCCCGGACGGCCACCTTCAGGACGTCCTGCAGCTGCCCGTACGCGAGGTAGGGCTCGTCGCGGCGCAGGTCGAAGTCGACGCCGCTGGCCCGGGCGATCGGCCCGCTGACGCCGTACGCGTGGACGTGCTCGCGGGAGAGCACGCCGACGCCCGCGGTGCGGCCGCGGAAGATCTCGTTGCCGAGCACCAGGTCCTCGAAGACCGGCAGCTGCCCGCGCACCACGCCGACCGCGCGGCGGACCCGGCCCAGCCAGCCGGCCGGCAGGTCCTCCTTGAGGCCGCCGACCCGGTTGAACATGTAGTGCATGCGGCCGCCGGAGGCCTCCTCCAGGACGTGCTGGAGCTCCTCGCGGCCGTTGAAGGAGTGGAAGATCGGCGTGATGCCGCCCAGTTCCAGCGGGTAGGAGCCGAGGAACATCAGGTGGTTGAGGACGCGGTTCAGCTCGGCCAGCAGCGTGCGCAGCCACACCGCCCGCTCGGGCACCTCCATGCCGAGCATCCGCTCGACGGCCAGCACCACGCCCAGCTCGTTGGCGAACGCGGACAGCCAGTCGTGCCGGTTGGCCAGCATGATGATCTGCCGGTAGTCGCGGGCCTCGAAGAGCTTCTCCGCGCCGCGGTGCATGTAGCCGATCACCGGCTCGGCGCTGGTGATCCGCTCGCCGTCGAGGACCAGCTTCAGGCGCAGCACGCCGTGCGTGGACGGGTGCTGGGGGCCGATGTTGAGCACCATGTCGGTGCTGCCGCCGTCGCCGGGGAGCGTCTGCGCGCCCGGGCCGATGCCGACCGTGGTCTCCGTCATGGCCGTCGCCTCCTTCTACGAGGGGAGAGTCTGCCATCCCGGCAGGCCCGCGAGGTCCTCCGGTACCGGCATGCGGACGGCCTGGACCAGCCAGTGGAACGCGCCCAGCCCGGCCGGGTCGGTCAGCTCGGCCGCCTCCCCCGCACCGGCGAGCGCCCGCAGGTACGCCGCCGGGTCGCTGCCCGCCAGCGCGAGCGGCGGCCGGGCCCCGCTGACGCCGAGCGCGCGCAGCGCCTCGCGCTGGGTGGCGAGCAGCGCCGGGTGGCCGGGCACGGCCGCCGCGTCGAGCGCGACGTGCGCGGTCAGGTCGCAGGAGCCGTCCGGGACGGGGGCGCACTCGCGGCCGCCCCGGAACCCGGTCAGGGTGCCGAACGGCGGCCGGGCGGCCCGCAGGTGCGCGTAGTCGACGGCCACCGCCAGGCCGCGTTCCAGCCCGCCGACCGCCGCGGCCCAGGCGGCGTCCCGCGGCCCGCCGAGCTCGACCCGCTCCCCGTCCGGCCACCAGCGCCGGGCCCAGGCCGCGTCCGCCGCGTCCAGCGGCTCCCCGGGCCGCTCCGTCCCGTCCGGCGCGACCTCGACGTAGCGCAGCCGCCCGTCCGGGCCGGGCTCGGCGAGGTCCAGCGGGACGTTGTCCAGCCACTCGTTGGCGAACAGCAGGCCCGCGGAGCCCGACGGCGGCCGTGCCGACCAGTGCACCTCCGCGGGCAGGCCGTCCGGGCGGTCGGCCAGCTCCACCGCCCGCAGCCGCACCCGCCCGCGCAGGTCCTCCGGCAGCAGGTCGCGCACCGCGAGGACGAGTTCGCCGCGCCCGGCGCCGACGTCGACGAAGTCCAGCCGCTCCGGCCTGCCGAGCGCCGCGTCCACCCCCGCCAGCAGCCGGACGACCGCGGCGGCGAACCGCGCGGAGGCGTGCACGGAGGTGCGGAAGTGCCCGGCGGGACCCTCCGGCCTGCGGTAGAAGCCGCCGTCGGGCCGGTACAGGGCGTGTTCGATCGCGGGCCGCCACCGCATCCATGTCATGGCGGACGACGTTACCGGGCGCCTGCGCCTCCACCCTGGGGAGTAGCCCCGGATCGCCCTCGCGGCGGAGCAGAACCCGCTCGCGGACTCCCTAGGCTGGAACCGTGCATCGACTCAACGCCTGGCTCCGCCGACACCCCGTGGTCGTCGACTCCGGCTGGGCGCTGCTGGTGCTGCTGCTGGGCGTGCTCGCCGCGGTCGAGTCCAACGGCCTGCCGGACGCCCCGCTGCCCTCCTGGAAGCACTACACCGGCGTCGCGGTCGCCGTCCTGCTGCCCGCCCTGATGGTGGTGCGCCGCCGCTGGCCGGACGCCACCACCGCGGCGGCCGTCGCGCTCGGCCTCGGCCAGGTCGCGTCCGGCGTCGAGCCCAACGTCTCCAGCATCGCCTACCTGGTGTTCGCCTACACCGGCGCCGCCTTCGGCCACGCCTGGACGTCCCGGCTGGCGCTGGTGGCGAGCCTGGCCGCCGGGCCGCTGACGATGTGGCGGCTGGCGCCCTCGGAGCAGCACCAGAGCGGCTACCTGACGGTGTTCATGGCCGTCCTGATGACCACCCCGTTCGTGCTGTGCTGGGCCTGGGGCCGACTCACCCGGGTCCGCCGCGCCTACCTGGTCGAGCTGGAGGACCGGGCCGCCCGGCTGGAGCGCGAGCGCGACGCCAAGGCCCAGGTCGCGGTCGCCGCCGAGCGGGCCCGGATCGCCCGCGAGCTGCACGACGTGGTCGCGCACAACGTCTCGGTGATGATCGTCCAGGCCGACGGCGCCGCCTACGTGCTGGACGCCTCCCCGCAGCAGGCCAAGGAGGCGCTCGGCACCATCGCCTCCACCGGCCGCCAGGCCCTCGCCGAGATGCGCCGCCTGCTCGGCGTGCTGCGCACCGCCGACACCGCGGGCGAGTACGTGCCGCAGCCCGGCGTCGAGGAGCTCCCCGACCTGCTGGAACAGGTCCGCACGGCGGGCCTGCCGGTCGACTTCACCGCCACCGGCGAGGTCCGCGAACTGCCCCGCGGCCTGGAGCTGACCGTCTACCGGATCGTCCAGGAGGCCCTCACCAACGTCCGCAAGCACGGCGGACCGAACGCCCGCGCCAAGGTCGCCGTCGACTTCCGCCCCGCCGACCTGGAGGTCCTGGTCGAGGACGACGGCCGCGGCTCCACCGGCGAACAGCTCTCCGGCGGCACCGACGGGCTCGGCCACGGCCTGATCGGCATGCGCGAGCGCGTCGGCATGGTCAGCGGCAGCCTGGACGTCGGCCCCAGGCCCGGCGGCGGCTTCCGGATCCGGGCCGTCCTCCCCCTCAAGGCACCCAAGTGAACGTAGAAGGAGACCCGACCCGCATGCCGATCCGCGTGATGCTCGTCGACGACCAGGAACTGCTCCGCACCGGGTTCCGGATGGTCCTGCAGTCGCAGGGCGACATCGAGATCGCCGCCGAGGCGGGCGACGGCCAGCAGGCCGTCGACGTGCTGCGCACCGCCGAGGTCGACGTGATCCTGATGGACGTCCGGATGCCGCGGCTCGACGGCGTCCAGGCCACCCGCCGGATCTGCCTCGACGACCACGGCGCCCCCGTCCCGGGCGCCCCCCGGGTGCTCATCCTCACCACCTTCGACCTGGACGAGTACGCCTTCGCCGCGCTCAAGGCCGGCGCGTCCGGCTTCCTGCTCAAGGACGTCCCGCCCACCGAGCTGGTCGCCGCGATCCGCTCCGTGCACGGCGGCGACGCGGTGGTCGCCCCCACCACCACCCGCCGCATGATCGACCGCTTCGCCGAGGTCCTCCCCACCCCCGGCAGCACCCCCGGCTCCCCCGTCCTCGCCCCCCTCACCGACCGCGAGCGCGAGGTCTTCCTGCTGGTCGCCCAGGGCCTCTCCAACGGCGAGATCGCCGCCCGCCTGGTCCTCTCCGAGGCCACCGTCAAGACCCACGTCGGCCGCATCCTCGCCAAGCTCTCGCTCCGCGACCGCGTCCAGGCCGTCGTCCTCGCCTACGAGAACGGCCTCGTCCGGGCCGGGGAGACCCCCTGACGGGGGGACTGCTCCCCCGCCCCGCCCACCCACCCCGACGCCCGCTCACCTCACCGTCCGCACGGGCCGAAAACCCCCGTACCATTGACCGGTACGTCTGGTACCCCTAGAGGACTGGAACGGAAGAGTGCTGCCCGACTTCGGAGACCCCTCCGACCCCGGTAACCGCCCCGCCCGGCTCGCCGTCGGTGTCGTCGGCGCGGGCCGGGTCGGCCCCGCCCTGGGCGCCGCCCTGCAGCTCGCGGGCCACCGCGTGGTCGCCGCGTCCGGCGTCTCCGCCGCCTCCCGCCGCCGCGCCGAGGCGCTGCTGCCGGGGGTGCGGCTGGTGACGCCCCCGCAGGTGATGGCGGCCGCGGACCTGGTGCTGCTGACCGTCCCGGACGACGTCCTGCCCGACCTGGTGCAGGGCCTGGCCGCCACCGGCGCCGTCCGCCCCGGCCAGTTGCTCGTCCACACCTCGGGCGCGCACGGCGTGGCCGTGCTGGAGCCCGCCACCCGCGCGGGCGCGCTGCCGCTGGCGCTGCACCCGGCGATGACCTTCACCGGCACCTCCGTCGACGTGGACCGGCTGGCCGGCTGCCCGTTCGGGGTGACCGCGCCGGAGGAGCTGCGTCCGGTCGCCGAGGCGCTGGTCGTGGAGATGGGCGGCGAGCCGTCCTGGATCCCGGAGGAGGTCCGCCCGCTCTACCACACGGCCCTCGCGCACGGCGCGAACCACCTGGTCACGCTGGTCGCGCAGGCGATGGAGCTGCTGCGCACCGCGGGCGTGCCGGAGCCGGGCCAGATGCTCGGCCCGCTGCTGGGCGCGGCCCTGGACAACGCCCTGCGCTCGGGCGACCTGGCGCTGACCGGCCCGGTGGCCCGCGGCGACGTCGGGACGGTGCGCGCGCACCTGGGCCGACTCGCTACGGTGACCCCGGACATCGGCCAGGCGTACCGGGCGATGGCGAGGGCGACCGCGCAGCGCGCGGTGGCCAACGGCACGTTGAAGCCGGAGCCGGCGGCGGCGCTGCTGGACGTACTGAACGAGGAGAAGCACTGATGGCACGCGACAGGCGCCCGGCGAAGGCCCCGAAGCCGGTGAAGGTCCACAAGGCGGTGCTGACCCGCACCGTGGAGGAGTTCGAGGCCGCGTTCTGGCCGGACGAGCAGCCGGTGGACAACGCCGTGGTGATGACCATGGGCGCGCTGCACGAGGGCCACGCGGCGCTGGTCCGGGCGGCCCGCCGCCAGGTCGGCAAGGACGGCCGGGTGGCCGTGACGGTGTTCGTGAACCCGCTGCAGTTCGGCGCGGGCGAGGACCTGGACCGCTACCCGCGCACCCTGGACGCGGACGTCGCGCTGGCCGAGGAGATGGGCGCGGACGTGGTGTTCGCCCCGTCCGTGGACGAGGTGTACCCGAACGGCGAGCCGCTGGTGCGGCTCGCCGCGGGTCCGATGGGCGAGGGCTACGAGGGCGCGTCCCGCCCGGGCCACTTCGACGGGATGCTGACCGTCGTCGCCAAGCTGCTGCACATCACCGACCCGGACTTCGCGGTGTTCGGCGAGAAGGACGCCCAGCAGCTGGCGATCGTCCGCCGGATGGTCGCCGACCTGGACTTCGACGTCGAGGTGGTCGGCGTCCCGACCGTCCGCGAGGACGACGGCCTGGCGCTGTCCTCCCGCAACCGCTTCCTCTCCGAGGCCGAGCGCGTCCAGGCGCTCGCGCTCTCCCGCGCCCTGTTCGCGGGCCGGGACGCCGGCGCGCAGGGCCCGAAGGCCGTCCGCGAGGCGGCCGCCGCCGTGCTGGAGGGCGCGGACGGCATCTCCCTCGACTACCTCGCCCTGGTCGATCCGCTGTCCTTCACCGAAGCGCCGGACGACTTCCAGGGCGAGGCGGTGCTCGCCGTCGCGGCCCGGGTCGGCTCGACCCGGCTGATCGACAACGTGAGCGTCATCGTCCGCTAGGCCGGACGCCCGGGGCGGCCGGCCCCCGAGGGCCCGGCCGCCCGTCCACCACTGGTACGCACCACCAGGCATGCACTCACAGGAGGCGTGACCCCATGTTCCGCACCATGCTCAAGTCCAAGATCCACCGCGCCACCGTCACCCAGGCCGACCTGCACTACGTGGGCTCGGTGACGGTCGACGAGGACCTGCTCGACGCCGCGGACCTGCTCCCCGGCGAACTGGTCCACATCGTCGACATCAACAACGGCGCCCGGCTGGAGACCTACACCATCGCCGGCCCGCGCGG
Source organism: Kitasatospora phosalacinea (assembly GCF_000717185.1). Lineage (GTDB taxonomy): Bacteria > Actinomycetota > Actinomycetes > Streptomycetales > Streptomycetaceae > Kitasatospora > Kitasatospora phosalacinea_A. Next base: position 71,356 of record NZ_JNYE01000021.1, read on the forward strand.
CTCGGGCGTCATAGGCATCAACGGGGCGGCCGCCCGGCTGGTCCACCCCGGCGACCTGGTGATCCTGATCGCCTACGGGCAGATGGACACCGCCGAGGCCAAGGCGTACCTGCCGAAGGTGGTCTTCGTCGACGAGCGCAACCGGATCACCGGCCTCGGCGGCGACCCCGCGGACGCCCCCGAGGGCAGCGGACTGCTGCGCGGCGACGCCGCGTACCGTGGTGCGGACGGCGCGGCCGACGCCGCCGCGCACTGAAGGAGCAGCTGAACCCATGCCGTACCGCCTGACCGCCCCCGCCCCCGGCTGGACCACGAGCACCGACGTGGTCGTGATCGGCTCCGGCGTGGCCGGGCTCACCGTCGCGCTCAACGCCCGCAAGGCCGGCCTGCGGGCCATGGTGGTGACCAAGGCGGTGCTGGACGAGGGCTCCACCCGCTGGGCCCAAGGCGGCATCGCCGCCGCCCTGGGCGAGGGCGACACCCCCGAGCAGCACCTGCAGGACACCCTGGTCGCGGGCGCCGGCCTGTGCGACGAGGAGGCGGTGCGCGCCCTGGTCACCGAGGGCCCGGACGCGGTGCGCCGGCTCATCGAGGCCGGGGCCGCGTTCGACCGCGACGAGGACGGCGAGATCGTCCTGACCCGCGAGGGCGGCCACCACCGCCGCCGGATCGCGCACGCGGGCGGCGACGCCACCGGCGCCGAGATCGAGCGCGCCCTGGTCGCCGCGATCGAGGCCGACCCGGGCCTGGAGCTGATCGAGCACGCCCTCGTCCTGGACCTGCTCACCGACGCCGACGGCCACGCCTCCGGCGTCACCCTGCACGTGATGGGCGAGGGCCAGCGGGACGGCGTCGGCGCGATCCTGGCCCGGGCCGTGGTGCTGGCCACCGGCGGCATGGGCCAGGTCTTCGAGGCCACCAGCAACCCGGCGGTCTCCACCGGCGACGGCGTCGCGCTCGCCCTGCGGGCCGGCGCCGAGGTCACCGACCTGGAGTTCGTCCAGTTCCACCCGACCGTGCTCTGGCTCGGCCCGGACGCCAAGGGCCAGCAGCCGCTGGTCTCCGAGGCGGTCCGCGGCGAGGGCGCGCACCTGGTCGACGCGGACGGGGTGCGCTTCATGGTCGGCCAGCACGAACTGGCCGAGCTCGCCCCGCGCGACATCGTCGCCAAGGGGATCATCCGCCGGATGCACGCCCTGGGCACCCGGCACATGTACCTGGACGGGCGGCACTTCGGCGCCGAGATGTGGGAGCACCGCTTCCCCACCATCCTGGCCGCCTGCCGGGCCAACGGCATCGACCCGGTCACCGAGCCGATCCCGGTCGCCCCGGCCGCCCACCACGCCTCCGGCGGCGTCCGCACCGACCTGCACGGCCGCACCACCGTCCCGGGCCTGTACGCCTGCGGCGAGGTCGCCTGCACCGGCGTGCACGGCGCCAACCGGCTGGCCTCCAACTCGCTGCTGGAGGGCCTAGTCTTCGCCGAGCGGATCGCCGCCGACCTGGCCGCGCTGAACGCCTCCGGCAAGCTCCCGGCCCGCACCGTCAACATCGGTGCCGCGCAGGCCGCGACGCCCGTCCCGCTGCTGCCCGCCGGGGCCCGCGGCGAGCTCCAGCACCTGATGTCCGCCGGCGCGGGCGTGATCCGCTCCGCGGAGTCGCTGGCCGCCACCGCCGAGGGCCTGGCCGCCCTGGCCGACCCGGCCCGCGGCGCCGACCCGTCGGTGGAGACCTGGGAGGCCACCAACCTGCACCAGGTGGCCACCGCCCTCACCACCTCCGCCGCCCTCCGCGAGGAGACCCGCGGCTGCCACTGGCGCGAGGACTTCCCCGACCGCGACGACGCCCACTGGCACCGCCACGTCGTCCACCCGCTCGCCGACTGACGCCCCTCCGCCCCCGCCCCGCCACCCCGCCGAAACCTGGAGCGCACCCACCATGTCCCACTCCGAACTCCCCCTCCTGTCCACCGAGTCCGGCGGCTGCGGCGACGGCTGCGCGTGCGGCGAGGGCGAGGAGTACGAGACCGGGCTCGACCCGGCGCTGGCCGCGCTGCTGGAGGACGCCGGGCTGGACCCGGTCGAGGTCGAGGACGTGGCGATGATGGCCCTGTCCGAGGACCTGGCGGGCGGCGAGGACGTCACCTCGGTGGCGACCGTCCCGGCCGAGGCCGTCGCGACCGCCGACTTCACCGCCCGCGCGGCGGGCGTGGTGGCCGGCCTGCGGGTCGCGGAGGCCGTGGTCTCGCTGGTGTGCGAGGAGGAGTTCGAGGTCGAGCGGCACGTCGAGGACGGCGACCTCGTCGCCCCCGGCCAGGTGCTGCTCTCGGTGCGCAGCCGCACCCGCGACCTGCTGACCGCCGAGCGCTCCGCGCTGAACCTGCTCTGCCACCTCTCCGGCATCGCGACCGCGACCCGCGCCTGGGCGGACGCCCTGGAGGGCACCGGCGCGGTGGTCCGCGACACCCGCAAGACCACGCCGGGCCTGCGCGCGCTGGAGAAGTTCGCGGTGCGGGCGGGCGGCGGCGCCAACCACCGGATGGCGCTCTCCGACGCGGCGCTGGTGAAGGACAACCACGTGGTCGCGGCGGGCGGCGTCGCCGAGGCGTTCACCGCCGTCCGGGAGGCGTTCCCGGAGCTGCCGATCGAGGTCGAGGTGGACACGCTCGAGCAGATCGAGCCCGTCCTGGCGGCCGGGGCGGACCTGATCCTGCTGGACAACTTCTCCACCGGGCAGCTGCGCGAGGCGGTCGCCCTGGTCGCGGGCCGGGCGAAGCTGGAGGCTTCCGGCGGCCTGACCCTGGCCACCGCGCGCGAGGTCGCGGAGACTGGTGTCGACTACCTGGCCGTCGGGGCCCTGACGCACTCCTCGCCGATCCTCGACATCGGCCTGGACCTCCGCAGTTCCTGACCCTTCGAAGCAGAAAGCGCCCCATGCTCCTCACCATCGACGTCGGCAACACCCAGACCACGCTCGGCCTGTTCGACGGCGAGGAGATCGTCGAGCACTGGCGGATCTCCACCGACCCGCGCCGCACCGCGGACGAACTGGCCGTGCTGATGCAGGGGTTGATGGGCGCCCACCCGATCGTCTCGGCGGACGACCGGGTGGCGGGCCTGGCGATCTGCTCCTCCGTCCCGGCGGTGCTGCACGAGCTGCGCGAGGTGACCCGCCGCTACTACGGGGACGTCCCGGCGGTGATCGTCGAACCGGGCGTGAAGACCGGCGTGCACGTGCTGATGGACAACCCGAAGGAGGTCGGCGCGGACCGGATCGTCAACGCGCTGGCCGCCAACCACCTGTACGGCGGCCCGTGCATCGTGGTCGACTTCGGCACCGCCACCACCTTCGACGCGATCAACGCGCGCGGCGACTACGTGGGCGGCGCGATCGCCCCGGGCATCGAGATCTCGGTCGACGCCCTGGGCGGCCGCACCGCGATGCTCCGCAAGATCGAGCTGGCCCGCCCGCGCAACGTGATCGGCAAGAACACCGTGGAGGGCATGCAGTCGGGCATCCTGTACGGCTTCGCCGGGCAGGTCGACGGCCTGGTCAACCGGATGGCCAAGGAGCTCGCCACGGACCCGAACGACGTCCAGGTGATCGCCACCGGCGGCCTGGCCCCGCTGGTGCTGGGCGAGGCCGACTCGATCGACGTGCACGAGCCCTGGCTGACCCTGATCGGCCTGCGCCTGATCTTCGAGCGCAACCGTCCGGCCACGGCCGCCTGACGCCCCGCCGGCCCTGTCGGGCCCCGGCCCCCGCCACGGGGGTGCGGGGCCCGTCGCGTCCCCCACACCGGGTCGGGAGCGGATGCACCATCTCATAGGCCAATCGGGACAAACACGTCATCAATCGTCATAAGTCGGACGTACGCCACGTACTGTCGACCCATGCCAACGCCACACGGATCGCGCGGCGGCATGGCCTTCAGCGCCGACGAAGTCCGGGTGCTGCGCCGTGTCCTCGCCCAAGCCCTCTACCCGGTCGCCCCCGACCGGCTCCCGACTCCCGCCGCGGCCGTCGAACTGTGGGCCGAGGACGTCCAGGACGCGCTTCGGCTGACCGAGGCGATCGACGAGGCGGTCCAGGAGGGCGGGCGGCTGCGCGCCTTCATGCTCACCGACCTGACCCGCTACCGCGCCGCCCTGCCCGGCAGCGCCGGGGGCTACCTGGACCGCCTGGAGGAGGCCGTCACCGACGGCTACCTGCCCACCGCCGAGGACCTGTCGGCGCTGCGCTCACTGTCCCGCCAGCCGTGCGGCCCGCACGAGCAGGCCCGCCGCTCCCGACTCGCCGGACGCTGCCACGCGCTCGCCGAGGCCGAGGTCCGCGAGCGGCTCTCGCTGGGCTCCGGGCAGCGGCACCTCGCCGCGGTCCCCAGCCCCGCGTCCGAACCCCAGCCCGCCATCCCAGTTGGAGGACGGTTCCCGATGAGCGACCAGCAGCCCCAGCCCCCGGCCGACCGCCCGCGTCCCCGCCGGATGCCCACCCCCGCCGAACTCTTCGGCCGCCGCTCCCGCCCGACCCCCCACCAGGACCCCCCGGACGACGAGGACCACCCGGAACTCGCCACCGGCACCGACGGCTGACGCCCGCCGCCCCGCAACGCCGACTGCCCGGCCCCCGCACGCGGGGGCCGGGCAGTCGCTCGTCGCTCGGGGCCGTCAGCCGGCCGCCTTGGCCAGCAGGTAGCCGCTGCAGGGGTCGTCCGGCTCACCGTAGACGCACAGCGAGAGCTTCCCGTCCTTCTCCGTCGACACCAGGTCTATCGGGTACGGCTCCAGCCCACCGGCCGGGATGTCGAACCTCAGTTCCAGGCCGGTGTGCCGGGCGTTCCCGGTGTCGGTGAACTTCCAGTTCCCCTCCCGGTCGGCGCCGCCCCGGTCCAGCGCCCCGGACGCCGGGACGGCGTTGGTCGAGAACCGTCCGCCGTCCTCGAGGACGACGGTGACCTCTCCGGGCGCCTCCCACGTGCCGATGACCTTGGCGTCGGACAGTTCGGGACCACTGGCGGAACCTCCGCAGGCGGCAAGGCCCAGCGCGGCGATTCCGCACAGCAGGAGCGCAGATCTTGATCTCATCGGTTTCTGGTTCACCAATCGAACGGGGAAGGGCGGGGGTTACCGGTAGTAGGTCCTGTTCATGTCGTACACCTCGGTCCAGTACACCTCCACCTTGATGCTCGCACCCAGGCCCGTAGTGGTGTCGCTGGTCGGGAAACTGACGCCGGGAAGCATCTGGGCCTTGCCGCAGGCATGGTCGTGGCAGAAGGACGTCCAGCCGATGGTGTTCGTCGCGTGGAAGTTGACCATCATCTTCTTGTTCACCCGGTCCGCCTTGACGACCTGGTACTTCAAGGTGTAGCTACCGAACACCGCATCCACCCGGTTCGAATCGGAGCCTCCCCACAGCCCGGAGACGGCCTTGCTGAGGTCGACACCCGCGTAGTTCAGGCCCTTCAGGTCGACTCCCTGCAAACCGGTCAGGTTGTACAGGTCGATGAGCCCCTCGAGCTTGCCGACGGTCCTGGAGTCGGCCACCCAGTCCCCCTCACGAACACCGTGGGACTTCCACTCGCCGTACAGCTCCTTCTGGATCTCCTTGACGTGGTCATCGCTGTTGAGCATGGCGGCGATACGGGAGTCGGAGCCGAAGAGCAGGGTGGGCGTCTTCTCGCCGTCCCCGTTCCACCACATGTTGACGATGTCCTCGGGGGTGAGTCCCTTGGTCTCTTCGCCGGAGCGGTAGGGGGTGTGGATGCTTCCCACCTCACCGGAGTAGGTGGCGGCCGGCGGGCAGTCGTGGCCGATCGTCTCGACCTTGGCGTACGTGTTGCCGGAGCACGGCTTACCGGTGACCAGGTGCTGGTTGTAGGTCTTGAAGTAGCTCTGGGTCAGTTCGTTCGCCTTCTTGATGGTGGCGTTGTTCTTGTCGACGCACGCCTGGTCGCAGACCGGCTCGATGTCGTCGGTACGCTCCCCGGTGGGGTCCGAGTTGGTCACCGGGTTGCCGCTCGCGTAGCCGTAGCCGCCGAGCTGCTGCGGGTCGTTGGGGTCGAAGACCGGGTCCGCGCTGATGAACCGGCCGAGTGCGGGGTCGTACTCGCGGGCGCCGACGTCGGTGTAGCCGGTGGTGGGGCTGACCGGCTTGGCGAGGAAACCCCTGGTGGGGAGACCATGGCGACGGCCTTGCCGCCCAGGTTGTAGGTGCGCACCGCGCCGAGCAGGGTGTTCGGGGCGACGGAGGTGTTGACCACGACCTCGGTGTCACCGGCGAACAGCGTGGTCCGGCCCGAGCCGATGTCGCGGCGGACGAGCAGGTTGCCGTCCGCGTCGTAGACGTACTTGGTGACGGCGCTGCCCTGGGTGATGGTGTCCACCCGGCCCTCGGGGGTCCAGGTGAGGACCTGTCC
>NZ_JNYE01000022.1 GCF_000717185.1 Kitasatospora phosalacinea
CAACCTCGGACTCGACCACAACGGCACCACCTGGCACATCCAGACCACCACCTGACGGCGGCAGCCCAGACCACGCCAAGATCTTCATCAGTCTTCTAGCGGAGGCGGGCGGCCAGGGCGGCGGCGGCCGCGGCCGGGTCCTCGGCGGCGGTGAGGGCGCGGACGACGACGATGCGGGTGGCGCCCGCGTCCAGGACCTGCTGGAGGTTGTCGTGGTCGATGCCGCCGATGGCGAACCAGGGGCGTTCGGGGCGCTGCGCGGCGGCGTAGCGGACCAGGTCGAGGCCGGGGGCGTGGCGGCCGGGCTTGGTGGGGGTGGGCCAGACCGGGCCGGTGCAGAAGTAGTCGACGCCGGGTTCGGCGAGGGCGGTGTCGACCTCGCCCTCGGCGTGGCAGGAGCGGCCGATCAGCACGTCCTCGCCGAGGATGCGGCGGGCGACGGCGACCGGCAGGTCGTCCTGGCCGAGGTGCAGCACGTCGGGGCGGGCGCCGTGCGCGACGTCGGCGCGGTCGTTGACGGCGAGCAGCTTGCCGTGGCGGCGGGCCGCGTCGGCGAAGACCTCCAGGTGCTCCAGTTCCTGCTTGGCCTCCAGGGCCTTGTCGCGGAGCTGGACGACGTCGACGCCGCCCGCGAGCACCGCGTCCAGGAACTCGGGCAGGTCGCCCTGCTCGCGGCGGGCGTCGGTGCAGAGGTAGAGCCGGGCGTCGGCCAGGCGTTGCCGGGCGGTGGGCGCGGCCGTCACAGGGCCATGGCCTGGGCGCGGCGCTTGACCTCGGTGCCGCGGTTCTCGCGCAGGGCCTGGATCGGGCTGCCGGGGAGGGAGTCGTCCTCGGTGAACATCCACTCCAGGATCTCCTGGTCGGAGAAGCCGCAGTCGCGCAGCACGGTGAGGGTGCCGACCAGGTGCTTGACCGGGCCGTCGTCCTCGATGAAGTCGGCGGGGACCTGCAGGGACTTGTTGGGGCCACGGCGGACCGCGAGCAGGGTGCGGTTGCGCACCATGTCGCGGACCTCGGTGATCACCACGCCCCACCGCTCCGAGATGTCGGGCAGGTACAGCCACGCGGGGACCAGGGCGTCAATCTTGGGATCAATCTCGCTCACGGTCCCCAGCCTACCGAGCCGCTACCGGGTCGCCGCCTTCAGCTGGACGGCGGGGTCGGCGGCCAGGGCCGGGTCGAGCGCGCCGCCGCGCTCGATCAGGCGGCGGCCCTGGGCCAGGTCGCGCGGCCGGCCGACGGCGAGCAGCGCGACCAGGGCACCGTCGCGCAGCCACAGCACCGTCCAGTCGGGGTCGGACGGGGAGCCGCGCCACAGCAGGTGGTCGGCCCCGGCGTGCCGCCCGGCGTACTGGACCATGCGGTCGAACTGCTCGGACCAGAAGTACGGGACGGGGTCGTAGGGGGCGTCGAGGGTGCCGAGCAGGGAGGCCGCGGCGGCGGCGCCGGAGTGCAGGGCGTGGTCCCAGTGCTGGACGGCGAGGCGGGCGCCGGAGCGGGCGGAGGGGTAGGAGGTGCAGTCGCCGGCCGCCCAGACGCCGGGCAGGGCGGTGCGCAGCCGGTCGTCGACCGGGACGGTGCCGTCGGGGGCGAGGGCGAGCGGGCCGCCGGCCAGCCAGTCGGTGGCGGGGCGGCCGCCGATGCCGACCACGACCTCGTCGGCGGGCAGGTGAGTGCCGTCGGCGAGCAGCACGCCGCCGTCGGCGGCGCCGGAGACGGCGGTGCCGCAGCGCAGGTCGACGCCCGCGGCGGCGTACCAGTCGGCCATCAGGGCGCCGAGTTCGGCGGGCAGGGCTCCGGCGAGCGGGGCGGCGGCGGCCTCCACGACCGTGACCTCGCAGCCGAGCCGGCGGGCGACGGTGGCGGTCTCGGCGCCGATCCAGCCCGCGCCGACCAGGACGATCCGGCGGCCGGGGGTGAGCGCGGCGCGCAGCGCGTGGGCGTCGTCGACGGTGCGCAGGGTGCGGGCGCCGGGCAGGTGGGGCAGGGTGCGCGGTTCGGCGCCGGTGGCGATCACCAGGGCGTCGTACGGGAGTTCGCCGCGGTCGGTGCGCAGCAGGCCGGGCTCCAGGCCGGTGGCGCGGCGGCCGGTGAGCAGGTCGACGTCGAGCTCGTGCCAGTCGATCTCGAAGGCGGTGGCGTCGGCCTTGCCGAGCAGGACGTCCTTGGAGAGCGGGGGGCGGTCGTACGGGAGGTGGAGTTCCGCGCCGACCAGCGCGAGCGGGCCCCGCCAGCCGCCCTGGCGCAGGTTCAGGGCGGTCTGGGCGCCCGCCATGCCCGCTCCGACCACGACGACCCGGTCCGTTGCCCTCAGCTCAGCCACGCCGCCCACCCTATCCCCGGCCGGGCGGGGCCGCGGTGTCCGTGCTGCGTACGCGCCTTCTGGCCCGGGACGGCCCGGCGTTATGGTGGGGGTACTTCATCACGGGAGCCCGGTGCACCGGGCTGAGAGGCGGGCTGCGGCGGCCCGCGACCGTCCGAACCTGATCCGGGTCATGCCGGCGAAGGGAGAATCAGCGGCTGTGGCACCTTCCCACGCGCCCGACGTGCTGGTGGTCGGCGGGGGCATCATCGGTCTGGGCGTCGCCTGGCGCACCGCGCAGCGCGGCCTGTCGGTCGCGGTGGTCGACCCGCGGCCGGGCGGCGGCGCGGCGCAGGTCGCCGCGGGCATGCTCGCCCCCGTCACCGAACTGCAGTACGGCGAGGAGCCGTTGCTGCGCCTGGGCATGGCGTCGAACGAGCGGTACGCCGCGTTCGCCGCCGAACTGACCGAGGCCACCGGGCTGGACACCGGCTACCGGCGCACCGGCACGCTGGCCGTCGCGCTGGACTCCGACGACCGGGCGGAGCTGCGCGAACTGCACGCCTTCCACGGCCGCCTGGGCCTGGCGTCCGAGTGGCTGACCGGCCGCGAGTGCCGCCGCCTGGAGCCGATGCTGGCCCCGGGCGTGCGCGGCGGACTGCACGTCGCCGAGGACCACCAGGTGGACGGCCGCCGGCTGGCCGCCGCGCTGGTCGCCGCCTGCGAGCGGGCGGGCGTGGTGCTGCACCGGGCGGAGGCCGCCGAACTGCTGGTCGAGGACGGGCGGGCGGCGGGCGTGCGGCTGTCGACCGGCGAGCGGCTGGCGGCGGGGCGCACGGTGCTGGCCGCCGGTTCGCGCAGCCACCTGCTGCCGGGGCTGCCGGACGGGGTGCTGCCCGCGGTCCGTCCGGTCAAGGGCCAGGTGCTGCGGCTGCGGATGCCCACCGCGCACGGGCCGTTCCTGTCCCGCAACGTGCGGGCGGTGGTGCGCGGGCAGCACCTGTACCTGGTGCCGCGGGCCGACGGCGAGCTGGTGATCGGCGCGACCACCGAGGAGCTCGGCCACGACACCACCGTCACCGCGGGCGGCGTCTACGAGCTGCTCCGGGACGCGCACGAACTCGTGCCCGGCATCACCGAGTTGCCGCTGGTGGAGACCGGCGCGGGCCTGCGCCCGGGCTCCCCCGACAACGCGCCGCTGCTCGGCCCGACCGCGCTGGACGGCCTGGTCGCCGCCACCGGCCACTACCGCAACGGCGTGCTGCTCACCCCGGTCACCGCCGACCTGCTCGCCGACTACCTGGCCGACGGCGAACTCCCGCCGCTGGCGAGCGACTTCACCCCCGACCGCTTCACCCCGAGAGCCGCCGCATGAACACCATCGCCCTGACCGTCAACGGCGAGCCGCGCACCCTGCCCGCCGCCACCACGCTGGACGTGCTGGTGGCCGAGGTGTCGGCCGCCAACACCGGCGTCGCCGCCGCCGTCAACGAGGCCGTGGTGCCCCGCAGTTCGTGGCCCGCCACCCCGCTCGGCGCGGGCGACCGGGTCGAGATCCTCACCGCCGTCCAGGGAGGCTGAACCATGGCTGACGACGCACTCGTCATCGGCGGCACCACCTTCCACTCCCGGCTGGTCATGGGCACCGGCGGCGCGCCCAGCCTGGAGGTGCTGGAGCAGGCGCTGCAGGCCTCCGGCACCGAGCTGACCACGGTGGCGATGCGCCGGGTCAACACCGCCACCCAGGGCTCGGTGCTGGAGGTGCTGGCCCGCAACGGCATCCGGGTGCTGCCGAACACCGCGGGCTGCTACACCGCGGGCGAGGCCGTGCTGACCGCCCGGCTGGCCCGCGAGGCGCTCGGCACCGACTGGGTGAAGCTGGAGGTGATCGCCGACGAGCGGACGCTGCTGCCCGACCCGATCGAGCTGCTGGACGCCGCCGAGACGCTGGTCGACGACGGCTTCACCGTGCTGCCGTACACCAACGACGACCCGGTGCTGGCCCGCAAGCTGGAGGACGTCGGCTGCGCGGCGATCATGCCGCTGGGCTCGCCGATCGGCTCCGGGCTTGGCATCCGCAACCCGCACAACTTCCAGCTGATCGTGGAGGCCGCGAACGTCCCGGTGGTGCTGGACGCGGGCGCGGGCACCGCGAGCGACGTCGCGCTGGCGATGGAACTCGGCTGCTCCGCCGTCATGCTGGCCTCCGCGGTGACCCGCGCGCAGGAGCCAGTGCTGATGGCGGAGGCGATGCGCAAGGCCGTCGAGGCCGGGCGGCTCGCCCACCGGGCCGGGCGGATCCCGCGCCGCTACTACGCCGAGGCCTCCTCCCCCACCGCGGGCCTGGCCGACACCCGCGAGCGCCCCGCGTTCTGAGCCCCGCGTTCTGAGCCCCGCGTTCTGAGCCCCGCACGCTGCACCCCCGGCCCGCGTGTCCCGGTTCGGGAACGGTTCGCCCCGCGGCCGTGCCCGGACCGCGGGCGGGCTGCCAGCATGGCAGCACTGTGCGGACGGGGGGATCCGAGTGGTGCGGGAGAACGACCGCGGGGCCGGGGCCACGGGCGCGGGCGCGGTACTGACCTGCGGCCCGGTGGTGCTGCTCGACGGCTGGGCGCTGTCCCACGCCCTGGGCACCCGGGCGGCCGGGCTGGTCCTGCTGCTGATGGTCCCGGTGCTGCTCGGCGCCGGGATCGGTGCGGGCACCGCGCCGTCGGGCTCGCCGCCCTCGGCGCGGCTGCTGCGGGCCGGCACCGGCGCCCTGGTCGCGCACCTGCTGCTGGCCGCCCTGCTGCTGGTGCTGTTCGCGCTGCACCGCCCCGCCGACGGGCCCGTCCCGATGCCGAACCCCTAGACTCCTCAGGTGGACATGACCCTCGACGACCCCCTGCACGGCGTGCTGCTCGACGGCCGCTACCGGGTCGAGCAGCGGATCGCGGTCGGCGGCATGTCGACCGTCTACCGGGGCACCGACACCCGGCTGGACCGGACCGTGGCGCTGAAGGTGATGCACCCCTCGCTGGCCGGGGACGCCGACTTCTCGGCGCGCTTCATCCGCGAGGCCAAGGCGGTGGCCCGGCTCGCGCACCCCAACGTGGTCAACGTGCTGGACCAGGGCGCCGATCCGCGGGCCGTGTTCATGGCGATGGAGTACGTGCCCGGCCGCAACCTGCGCGACGTGCTGCGCGACCGCGGGGCGCTGTCGGTGCGGGCCGCGCTGGACGTGCTGGAGCCGGTGCTGGCGGCGCTCGGCGCGGCGCACCGGGCCGGTCTGGTGCACCGGGACGTCAAGCCGGAGAACGTGCTGATCACCGACAACGGCATGGTGAAGGTCGCCGACTTCGGCCTGGTCCGGATCCTGCCGACCGGCGACGCCACCTCCGCGTCCACCACCGAGACCGGCCAACTGATGGGCACCGTCTCGTACCTGGCGCCGGAGCAGATCCGCCAGGAGCCCACCGACCAGCGGGTGGACGTCTACGCGGCGGGCATCCTGCTGTACGAGATGCTGACCGGCGCCAAGCCGCACACCGGGGAGAACGCCGCCCAGGTGATGTACCGGCACCTGCACGAGGACGTCCCGCCGCCGTCGTCGGCCGCCCCCGCGGTGGGCCCGGAGCTGGACGCGATAGTGGCGGCGGCGACCGCCCGGGACCCGCGGGCCCGGCCGTGGGACGCGGTGGAGCTGCTGGCCTCGGTGCAGCGGGCCCGCCGCTCGCTGCCCGCCGCGCAGCTGGACGCCGAGCCGCCCGCCTCGACCCGGCCCACCCCGCAGTACGGGCCGGGCGAGGCCACCGCGGTGATCGAGAGGGTCCCGGCGCTGGACCGCACCAGCGTGCTGGAGGTTCCGCCGGAGCTGCTGCCGCCGGTGCGCCCGGTGGTGAACGACGACCCGCCGCGCGGCCTGCCCGGCCGGGCCCTGCGCTCGGGCTTCGGCCGCCGCCCGCTGGTCTGGTCGGCGGTGCTGGCGGTGGTGCTGCTGCTGGTCGGCGGGATCACGTACGCGCTGTCCAACGCGGTGTACGCGACGGTGCCGAGCGTGCTGGGGCAGGACCGGGAGCAGGCGGTGGCGACGCTGGACCACGCGGGCCTGCACGGGACGTTCAGCGAGCAGTTCAGCGAGTCGGTGCAGTCCGGGCAGGTGATCTCCACCGACCCGGGCGTGGGCACCCGGGTCCGCAAGAGCGACGCGGTCAAGGTGGTGCTCTCGCGCGGCCCGGAGCGGGTGCAGGTGCCGGACGTGACGGGCCGGCCGCAGGCGGACGCCGCCAAGGCGCTGGGCGAGGCCCGGCTGACGGCGGGCACCAGCAACGAGGAGTTCAGCGACACCGTGCCGAAGGGCTCGGTGATCTCCACCGCCCCGTCGGCCGGCAGCCGGCTGGCGCCCGACTCGCCGGTGGCGCTGACCGTCTCCAAGGGCATGCACCTGGTGCCGGACGTCAAGGACCTGAGCAAGGAGGAGGCCTCGCAGGCCCTCCAGGACGCCGGGTTCGTGCCGGAGGTCGCCGGGCTGTTCCCGATCGGCAAGGTCACCGGCCAGTCGCCCGCGGCGGGCACCCCCGCCAAGCAGGGCAGCACCGTGACGATCACCGTCAGCCTGTTCTAGGCCCTCCCGCCCCGGGCCCGCCGCCTCAGCGCAGCGGGCCGTCCCCGGGCTGCTCCTGGTAGGAGTAGCGCTGCTCGCGCCACGGGTCGGCGAGGTTGTGGTAGCCGCGCTCCTCCCAGAAGCCGCGCCGGTCGGCCCGCATGTACTCGACGGCGCGCACCCACTTGGGGCCCTTCCAGGCGTACAGGTGGGGCACCACCAGGCGGACCGGGAAGCCGTGCTCCAGGGTGAGCGGGCGGCCGTCGTGGTGGGTGGCGAAGACGGTGGCCGGGTCGGCGAAGTCGGCGAGCCGCAGGTTGGCGCTGTAGCCGTACTCGGCCCAGACCATCACGTGGGTGACCGACGGGTCGGGCGGGACGAGGTCCAGGACCGTCCCCGCGGCGACGCCGGTCCACTCGTTGCCGAGCATCGAGAACTTGGTGACGCAGTGGAAGTCGCCGCGGACGGTGGTCTTGGGCAGGGCGTGGAAGGCGGCGAAGTCCCAACTGGCCTTCTCCGCGTCGGCGGTGGCCCCGAACACCTGGAAGTCCCAGCCCTGCGGCTTGAACCGGGGCACCGGCCCGTAGTGCAGGACGGGCCAGCCGCGCTGCGGCCGCTGCCCCGGGGGGAGCCTCGGGTCAGTCGGCGGCGGCTGTTCCGGTTCGTGCTGACCCATGCCTCCATGGTGACAGACGGCGGGCGCCGAACCGCACGCGCCCCCGCCGCGCGCCCCCCGCGGAATCCGCCGCGGCGGTGGGGGGAAACGCGGGGGGAATCCGCGCAGCCGTTCGGGTGAGATACCCCCGATCGGCCCAATCCGTTCGGCATCACCGCAGGTCAGAGCCTTGAACGGCGGACAGGAATATCGTTTCCGGCGGCGGCTGTGAGCGTGAACTTACTGGAAGTGCACCCGTTCAGCTGCCACGATTCGGGGCAGCCGGACACCGACCGGAATGCGCACAGGAAGGCAGGCCATGCAGGGCGACCCCGAGGTCATCGAGTTCCTCAACGAGCAGCTGACCGCCGAACTCACCGCCATCAACCAGTACTTCCTGCACGCGAAGATGCAGGAGAACTTCGGCTGGACCAAGCTCGCCAAGTACACCCGGCACGAGTCCTTCGACGAGATGAAGCACGCCGAGGTGCTGACCGACCGGATCCTCTTCCTGGACGGCCTGCCGAACTACCAGCGGCTGTTCCACGTCCGGATCGGGCAGACGGTCAAGGAGATGTTCGAGGCCGACCGGCAGGTCGAGGTCGAGGCGATCGACCGGCTGCGCCGCGGGATCGTGGTGATGCGCGCCAAGAACGACGTCACCTCGGCGAACATCTTCGAGTCCATCCTCGCCGACGAGGAGCACCACATCGACTACCTGGACACCCAGCTGGAGCTGCTGGACAAGCTCGGCGAGGCGCTCTACATCGCGCAGCTGATCGAGCAGCCCGAGAGCAGCTGACCCGGGCGGGAGCGACCTCAGGCGGCCTTCGGCACCACGGCGGGCGCGGCGGCCGGGTCGGCCAGGCCGAGGCGCTCGGCCAGCCGGGCGGTCGGGCAGGGGCGGGCGCCGTGCTCGCCGAGCAGCGCCTGGATGCGCCGCACGCAGGAGCCGCAGTCGGTGCCGGCCTTGCAGCCCTGGGCTATCTGGCGGGGGGTGTTGGCCCCCTCGTCGATCTTCTGCTTGACCTGGGCCTCAGTGACCGCGTGGCACATGCACACGTACATGTGCGGCCCCTTCCGGTTGGTGCGGTTTACTGAGCCTTACCTTACCTGGTGCTCCGGGTACGAAAAAGGCCCCTCCGTCCCGGATCACCCGAAAGCGGAGGGGCCTTCGTCACATCTGCCCCGGGGGGCTCAGGACCTACTGGCCGCGGTACATCTCGGCGACCAGGAACGCCAGGTCCAGCGACTGGCTGCGGTTGAGCCGCGGGTCGCAGGCCGTCTCGTAGCGCTGGTGCAGGTCGTCGACCAGCACCTCGTCGCCGCCGCCGACGCACTCGGTGACGTCGTCGCCGGTCAGCTCCACGTGGATGCCGCCCGGGTGGGTGCCGAGCGCGCGGTGCACCTCGAAGAAGCCCCGGACCTCGTCCAGCACGTCGTCGAACTTGCGGGTCTTGTGGCCGCTGGAGGCCTCGAAGGTGTTGCCGTGCATCGGGTCGGTGATCCACACGACCTGGGCGCCGGAGGCGGTGACCTTCTCCACCAGGGTGGGCAGGTGGTCGCGGATCTTGCCCGCGCCCATCCGGGTGATGAAGGTGAGCCGACCGGGCTCGCGCTCCGGGTCGAGGCGGTCGATCAGGGTCAGCGCGTCGTCGACCGTGGTGGTCGGGCCGAGCTTGACGCCGATCGGGTTGCGGATCTTGGACGCGAACTCGATGTGCGCGTGGTCCAGCTGCCGGGTGCGCTCGCCGATCCACACCATGTGGCCGGAGACGTCGTACAGCTCGCCGGTGCGCGAGTCGGTGCGGGTCAGCGCCGTCTCGTAGTCCAGGATCAGCGCCTCGTGCGAGGAGAAGAACTCGACCGTCTTGAACTCCTCCGGGGCCACCCCGCAGGCGTTCATGAAGGCCAGCGCCTGGTCGATCTCCCGGGCCAGCTGCTCGTAGCGCTGCCCCGCCGGGGAGTTGCGCACGAAGTCCTGGTTCCAGGCGTGCACCTGGCGCAGGTCGGCGTAGCCGCCGGTGGTGAAGGCGCGCACCAGGTTGAGCGTCGCCGCGGAGGCGTTGTACATCCGCTTGAGGCGCTCCGGGTCCGGGATGCGGGCCTCGGCGGTGAACTCGAAGCCGTTGACCGAGTCGCCGCGGTAGGTCGGCAGGGTCACGCCGTCGCGGGTCTCGGTGCCCTTCGAGCGGGGCTTGGAGTACTGTCCGGCGATCCGGCCGACCTTGACCACCGGGACGGACGCGGCGTACGTGAGCACGGCGGCCATCTGCAGCAGGGTCTTCAGCTTGTTGCGGATCTGGTCGGCCGACACGGCGTCGAACGCCTCGGCGCAGTCGCCGCCCTGGAGCAGGAACGCCTCACCACGCGCGACGGCCGCGAGCCGGGCGCGCAGCTGGTCGCACTCGCCGGCGAAGACGAGGGGCGGATAGGAGGCCAGCTCCGCAAGGGTCTTGCGCAGAGCCTCTTGGTCCGGCCATTCAGGCTGCTGCGCCGCGGGCAGGGACTGCCAGGAGTGGTTAGTCACGGTCACAGGGCAAGGCTACGGGGTGGGACAGGCGATCCGGGGATGCCGCCCGCTGGGTGAGACGGCTCGTGGACATCCCGCCGATCCCTCCCCGCACCGTCCGCCGGTGGGCTAAGGTCTGCTCCGTGACCGCGCCGCACACCTTCTCCTGGTGGTGGGCCAGCCCGTTGGGCGGCCCACGGATCGCGCGTCCCTAGCGACGAACGACGGCCGCCCTCCGGGGCGGCCGTCGACGCGTGTGTGCAGCGTCACGGCCTCCCGGAGGCGGCGGAACCCCCGCAGCGCAACCTCCCGGAAGGAACACCGCAGTCGTGACCACCACCGCCGCCGACCTGCTCGCCCGGCTCACCGCCCCCGACGCCCCGGCCTTCGCCCTGCTGCACCGCCGCGCCCCCCGGCTCGCCCCCGACACCGTCGAACTGCTGGTCGGCGAGGTCTCCGACCACGAGGCGCTGGCCGACCTGCCCGTCCCGGCCGGCACCCCCGACGGCGGCCCCCGGCACGACCTGCTGGCCCTCGTCCCGTACGCGCAGATCCGCGAACGCGGCTTCGCCGCCCGGCAGGACGGCACCCCGCTGCGGGCGCTGTCCGTCACCGAGCAGTACGCGCTGCCGCTGGCCGGGGTGCTGGCCGCGCTGCCGGACGCGCCGGTGGAGCTGCGCGGCGGGGAGTTCGACATCGACGACGAGGAGTACGCGGAGATCGTCCGCCGGGTGATCCGGGACGAGATCGGGCGCGGCGAGGGCGCCAACTTCGTGATCCGGCGCGACTTCCGGGCCGAACTGGCCGGGTACTCCACCGCGACCGCGCTGACCCTGTTCCGGCGGCTGCTGGAGCACGAGCGCGGCGCGTACTGGACCTTCCTGGTGCACACCGGCGACCGGGTGCTGGTCGGCGCCTCCCCCGAGGTCCACGTCCGGCAGTCCGGCGGCACCGTGGTGATGAACCCGATCTCCGGCACCTACCGCTACCCGGCGGGCGGCCCGACCGCCGGGTCGCTGCTGGAGTTCCTGCGCGACCCCAAGGAGCTGGAGGAGCTCACCATGGTGGTCGACGAGGAACTGAAGATGATGTGCGCGGTCGGCGACCTCGGCGGGCAGGTGCTCGGCCCGCGCCTGAAGGAGATGTCGCACCTCGCGCACACCGAGTACGAACTGCGCGGCCGCACCTCGCTGGACGTCCGCGAGGTGCTGCGGGAGACCATGTTCGCCGCCACCGTCACCGGCAGCCCGGTGCAGAACGCCACCCGGGTGATCGACCGGTACGAGCGCGGCGGGCGCGGCTACTACTCCGGCGCGCTCGCCCTGATCGGCCGTTCCGCCAGCGGCGGCCAGCAGTTGGACTCGCCGATCTGCATCCGGGCCGCCGACATCGACCCCGCCGACGGCTCGCTGGTCGTCCGGGTCGGCGCCACCCTCGTCCGGCACTCCGACCCGCACTCCGAGGTCGCCGAGACGCACGCCAAGGCCGCCGGGGTGCTCTCCGCGATCGGCGCCCGCCCGGCCCGCTCCGCCAAGGAGGCCGCCGCCCGGCCCCGGCTCGGCGAGGACCACCGGGTGCAGGCCGCCCTCGACTCCCGGCGGGCCGGGCTGGCCCCGTTCTGGCTGCGGATGCAGCAGCCCGCCGCGCCGCTGCCCGGCGCCGACGCCCTGGTGGTGGACGGCGAGGACACCTTCACCGCGATGCTCGCCCACCTGCTGCGCTCGCTCGGCCACACCGTCTCCGTCGTCCGCTACGACGCCCCCGGGCTGCGCGAGCGGGCCGCCGCGCACCGCGGCCCGCTGGTGCTCGGCCCCGGCCCCGGCGACCCGGCCGACCCCGCCGACCCGAAGATGGCCCTGCTGCGCCCGGTCGTCGCCGACGCGCTGGCCGCCGTCCGCTCCGGGGCGCGCACCGCGCCGCTGCTCGCGGTCTGCCTCAGCCACCAGCTGCTCTCCGCGCAGCTCGGGCTGGAGCTGGCCCGCAAGGCGGTGCCGTACCAGGGCGCCCAGGAGGCGATCGACCTGTTCGGCACCCGCCGCACCGTCGGCTTCTACAACACCTTCACCGCCCGCTGCGACGCGGCGACCGCCGCGCGGCTGGCCGCCGAGGGCGTCGAACTCGCCCGGGACGCCCGCACCGGCGACGTGCACGCCCTGCGCGGGCCGGGCTTCGCCGGGGTGCAGTTCCACCCCGAGTCGGTGCTCACCCGGGAGGGGGTGGAGATCGTCGCCGGGCTGCTGCGCACCGCCGCGGCCGTGCGCGGCTGAATCCCGCCGGGGCCGGCCGCCCGGCCCCGCCGCCGGGCGGCCGACGGAAAGGTCTGGATCTCCCCCGAGGCTGACTGGTATTCATATCCTGCCCGTCGGTCATGAATTGGGGGATGCATGACGAACGCACCCGAGTCCGGAAGCGTCGAGATCGCCCTCGACGACGGCACCGTCCTGCACGCCGCCCTCCGCCACGGCCCCGGCCGCCGGGCGGGGGACGCGGGGGCGGTCTCCGCGGCGGTCACCCACAGCCTCGGCGAAGTCCGGCGCACGGTGCGCGCGGTCGGGCGGTGGGCGCGCGAGACGGCGCTGGAGGCGGGCGACCCGGACGAGTTCGAGGTGGAGTTCGGCCTCGACCTGGAGGTGAAGTCCGGCCGCCTGGTCGGCGTCCTCGCGGAGGCCTCCGCCCGGGCCGGCCTGGTCGTCCGGCTGAGTTGGCGGCGGCCGGACGACCGCGGCGCCGAGTGAGCCCGGACAGCGCGGCGGTCCTGCTCGCCGACCCGGCCGGGAACTTCCGCGGCAGCGGCTTCCACCTCGGCGCGGGCCTGCTGGTCAGCTGCGCGCACGTGGTGCACGGCCGCCCGGGGCTCACCGCGGCCACCGGGCCCGGCGCGGACGCCCACCCGGTGCGCACCGCGCGGCTGTTCCCGCCGGGCCCGGTGCCCGGCGCCGCCGCCTACCCGCGGCCGGACCTCGCCCTGCTCACCGCGCCCGGCCTGGCCGACGCCCCCGCCGTCCCGCTCGCCGGGCGCGACCCGGCGAGCGGCGCGGTCGTCCTGGTGCGCGGCTTCGCGAGGAACCCGGTCACCGGCGAGGTCGGCCCGGAGTCGGCCCGGCTGACCGTCGCGGGCCCCTCCGGTCTCGGGATACGCGTCCAAGGAGGCTGGATCCAGCCCGGGTTGAGCGGCGGCATGGCGGTCGACGGGCAGGGCCGGGTGGTCGGCGTGGTCAAGGCCACCGCGGACGGCGACGACCCGGTCGGCGGCTGGCTGACCCCGCTGTCCGAGCTGCTGCCGCTGCTGCCGCCGGCCGCCCCGCCCCCGGCGCCCCGTCCGGCGGTGACGGCGGGCGAGGTCGCCCGGCTGCTCGCCGCGCCGGCCCCGCTGCAGGACCCGGCGGTGCGGCTGGAGCTGGTGCAGGCGGTCAACGAGCGGCTCGGCCCCGGCGAGGAGGTCCGGGTCGCGTACCACGCGCTCGCCGCCCTGCACCTGCGCGCCCTCGCCGCCTGCTGCCTGCAGCACCGCCGTCCGGGCGCCGCGCTGCGCGCCCTGCTGGCCGGGGCCCGCGAACTGTGCGGCCCGCACCGGGCGCTGGACGAACTGGACGCCCTGCTGGGCTCCGAACCGGAGGAGTGAGATGGACCGCTGCACCTGGGAGACCCGGCAGATGCTGCAGCGCATCCTCGCCGGATGGTTCGAACTGGCTCCGGTGCTGCCGGAGTTGGAGCAGCACCTGGCCGAGACCACGGGCTACCCCGTCCAGGTGCAGCCCCGCCCGCTGTCGGTGTCCGCCACCCGGATCGCCAAGTTCCTGGCCGAGGACCACCGGCAGCCCGCCGCCGCGATCGGCCACCTGCACGACTGGCTGGTCAACGTCCACGGCAACCAGCTGCGCGGCGACTGGGTGTCCTTCCTCGCCCTGGTGCAGAACGCGCCCGGGCTGGCCGTCGACCAGCGGGCCGAGCTCGTCGCCATCGCCGACGTGCTGTGCTTCCCGCCGGTGGCCCCGCTGCGCACCGACGGCCGCCGCCTGGTCGAGATGGCCACCCACGCCCGGGTGATCGGCAGCCCCGGCCTGCTGCTGGAGGAGCTCGCCCTCAAGGAGCCGCAGCTGGCGCAGCACGCCCGCGAGGCCGCGGAACGCGTCCGCACCGGCCCGCCCCCGCTCGACCGGCAGGAGGAGCTGCCCCGGCACGGGCGCCCCCTGGTGCGGGCCGCCGCCGGCCTGGCCGTGCTCGCCGTCGTCGCCCTGGCCGCCGTCCTGGCCTGGTCGGGCGGCCCGTCGCCGCTGCCCGCGCGGAGCGCCGTCTGGAGCGACCCCACCGTCGGCCCCGGCGGCACCAGCACCGCGGAGGTCGACGTCCCCGCGGGCGCCGCCCGGCTGAAGGCCCGCCTGCTGCTGTCCGACGTCAACCCGGACAGCGGCAGCTGCACCGAGCTGACCGCCCGGCTCGGCATCGACCAGCACGACAGCAGCGACTGGCGGCCCCCGGGCGCCGAGGTCTCGCTCCCGGTGCCCGCCGGCCTCACCCGCCTGCACCTGACCCTGGAGCTGAGCGAGACGCCGGGCTGCACCCAGAAGGTCGACATCCAACGCGTCGAATTCACCCGCTAGGAGTCCCCCGTGCCCACCCCGCGCTCCGCCCGCCTGGCCGTCGGCCTGCTGCTGTTCGCCACCGCCGCGTCCGGCTGCTCCGGCGACGAGCCGAAGCCGTTCGACAACCTGCCGGTCAAGGTCGGCTTCAAGACCGACCGCCCCGGCATGTCCGAGTTCACCGACAAGGGCGTGTACGACGGCTTCGAACCGCACCTGACCATGAAGGTGCTCGGCTCCCGCAAGATCGACTACACCTCGCTGACGGTGACCACCGCCAACTGGGAGGACGCCCTCACCGACGGCAAGGCCAACCACAACAAGGTCGACCTGGTGGTCGCCGACATCTCCGAGCGCGACAGCCTCAAGCAGGACTACAACCTGGCCGGGCCCTACCTGCAGACCCCGCTGGGTGTCCTGCTGAAGGCCGGGGACACCAGGACGGTCGCCAAGTCCGACGACCTCAGGCCGCTGCGGGTCTGCGTCTCCCCCGGCACCACCGCCGAGGCCCAGCTCCGGGACATCGGCCCCCGGGTCACCGTCACCGGCACCAACCTCAAGGAGTGCCTGGCCCGGGTCGACGACGACACCGCCGACGCCGTGCTCTCCGACTACCTGGTCCTGCAGGGCGTCGCCGCCAACTCCGGCAGCGGCGGCACCCGCGCCTACCGGGTCGCCCGGGACGCCCACATCGGCAAGACCCAGTTCCTGATGATGGTGCTGCCCAAGGGCCACCGGAAGGCCTGCGAGCTGCTCCGCGAGGCCATCAACGACTACCTGCAGGACCCGGACTGGATGAACGCCCTGCGCAGCTCCTTCGCCTTCGGCCCCGACTTCACCGACAAGGAGCTGCGCGACACCTTCAAGCCCGTCACCACCTCCGCGGGCGACCGCTGCTCGGCCTGAACCCCCGCGCGGGTCAGCCCAGTTCCTCGTCCAGGCCCTGCTCGATCGCGTACCGGACCAGCTCCACCCGGTTGTGCAGCTGGAGCTTGCCCAGGGTGTTCTGGACGTGGTTCTGCACGGTGCGGTGCGAGAGCACCAGGCGGTCGGCGATCTGCCGGTAGGACAGGCCCTTGGCGACCAGCCGCAGCACCTCGGTCTCCCGCGGGGTCAGCTGCGGGGCGGCCGGCTCGGCGGAGGTGCCGGGCTCGGCGGCCAGCCGGCGGAACTCGCCGAGCACCAGGCCCGCCAGGCCCGGGGTGAACACCGGGTCGCCGACCGCGGTGCGGCGCACCGCGTCGAGCAGCTCCTCGCGGCCCGCCGACTTCACCAGGTAGCCGGTCGCCCCGGACTTCACCGCCTCCAGCACGTCCGCGTGCTCGCCGCTCGCCGACAGCACCAGCACCCGCACCGCCGGGTCGGCCGCCACCACCAGGCGGCACACCTCCGCGCCGGACAGCGACGGCAGGTTGAGGTCCAGCACCACCACCTGCGGGGTGCTGGCCCGGGCCCGGCGGACCGCCTCCTCGCCGTCCCCCGCGGTGGCGACCACCGCGAACCCGGCCTCCGCCAGGTCCCGGGCCACCCCCTCGCGCCACATCGGGTGGTCGTCCACCACCATCACGCGCACCGGCTGCTCAGTCGTCATGCCCGCTCCTCGGCCACCGCAGTTCCACCTCGACGCCCTCCCCGGGCACCGAGTACAGCTCGGCGCTGCCGCCGAGGTCCAGCATCCGGCCGCGGATCGACTGCGCGACCCCGAGCCGTCCGTCGCGCTGCGCCTCGGCCAGCCGCCCCGCCGGGAAGCCCGGGCCGTCGTCGCGCACCGACACCGTCACCGCGTCCGGCTCGTCCTCGACCAGGATCCACGCCCGGGCCGACTCCCCCGCGTGCCGCCGGACGTTGTCCAGCGCCGCCGCCACCGCGGCCGCCAGCTCGGACGCCGCCGGGGCGGGCATCAGGACGGGCGTGGCGGGCGCGGCGACGGTGATCCGCTCGTCCGCGTGCCGGGAGACCAGCGGACGCAGGTCCCGCTCGCCGCCCGCGGGCTCCTCCTCGGACGGCCGCCCGCCGGTCATCAGGGCCCGCAGCGCGCGCTCCTGCTCGCCGGCCAGCCGCCCCAGCTCGGCGGCGTCGCCCTGCTGGCGGTGCACCAGGGCGAGCACCTGCAGCACCCCGTCGTGGATGTCCCGGGAGAGCCGCTCGCGCTCCCGGGTCGCGGCCTCCACCTGCAGCGCCCGGGTGAGCACCGCCTCGCTGGCCCGGGCCAGTTCGATCACGTAGCCGATGGCGCAGCCCGCGAGCAGCAGCAGCACGATGTTGTGCAGGTTGTCGGGACTGACCCCGCCGTGCCCGAGGATGTTCGCCGCGCCGATCACCGCCCCCGCGAACGCGGCGGCCCGCCAGCCGCCCTTGCCCGCGAAGCCCAGCACCGTCCCGGCCGCCCAGATCGTCGGCAGGGTCGGCGCGCCGCCGTGGATCCGCGCCGGGGTGTCGATGACCCCGCTCATCACGATGCCGGTCACCGCCGCCGCCAGGTCCGTCCCCAGCACCGGCCAGGTGCACCGCTGCGGCCCGGCGAACGCCCGGGTCGAGGCCAGCGTCCACAGGCTCAGCGCGCCCAGGTAGATCCAGCCGGAGACCGGGTGCAGAAAGTGGTGGTACGAGGTGAGGTACCGCAGCACCGCGTACGCCAGGGCGAGCACCCGGAAGTACCCCATGGCGCGCCACAGCGGCAGCTCCACCGACATCCCGCCGGCCACCACCGCCGCCGCCACCCCGGCGGGCGCCGGGCCGGCCGGTGCCGCGGCCGGTGCGGCCGCGGTCGGTGCGGCCGCGGTCGGTGCGGCCGCGGTCGGTGCGGCCGCGGTCGGTGCGGCCGCGGTCGGTGCGGCCGCGGTCGGTGCGACGACGGGTCTGTGGTCCTCCATCACCCTGCGCTCCCCCGTGACGGCCCGTCAGGCCCCGGCGTCCTTCTCGACGTCCCCGGCCTGCCCGGCCTGTTCCGCCTGCCCGGCCCGTTCCGCCTGCCCGGCCTTCTCCGCGCCCTCGGCCTTCTCGGCCTTCTGCTGCGCCTTGCGGTCGGCGTCCGCGGCCTTCTTCTCCTCGGCGAGCTGCCGCTTGGCGGCGGTCGCGTAGACGTCCACGTACTCCTGGCCGGACAGCCGCATGATCTCGTACATCACCTCGTCGGTGACCGAGCGCAGGATGAACCGGTCGTTCTCCATGCCCTGGTAGCGGGAGAAGTCCAGCGGGCGGCCGATCCGGATGCCGGGCCGGACGCCGAAGTTGGGCATCACCTGGCCGGGCGGCTGCACCTTCTCGGTGTCGATCATCGCGACCGGGATCACCGGCGCGCCGGTGGCCAGCGCGACCCGGGCCAGGCCGCCGACCTTTCCGCGGTACAGCTTGCCGTCGGGCGAACGGGTGCCCTCCGGGTAGACGCCGAAGATCTCGCCCCGCTCGACCACCGCGATGCCGCTGCGGATCGCCGCCTCACCGGCCCCGCGGGCGCCCGAGCGGTCCACCGGCAGCTGGCCGACGCCCTTGAAGAACGCGGCGGTCAGCCGGCCCTTGATGCCGGGCGTGGTGAAGTACTCGGCCTTCGCGATGAAGGTCACCCGGCGCTTGAGCAGCGCGGGCAGGAAGAACGAGTCGGAGAACGAGAGGTGGTTGCTGGCGAGGATCGCCGGACCCTCGTCCGGAATGTTCTCCTCGCCCTCCATCCACGGCCGGAAGAAGATCCGCAGCAGCGGGGCGACGATCATCTTCATCAGTCGGTAGAACAACCGGGGCCTCCTGTGGTGCGGACCGGACGATCCTAATGCCCCCGCCTCCCGCCCGGTGCACCGGCGAACCCTCCGTCCGCGCACCGGGCCCCTGTACGGGGCATCCCGCCCGTGGGACGATCGAGCCACCCTCACCCCTGCCCGCCCTTCCAGGAGTCCTGCATGCCGCTGCTGCCGGGAGCCGAGCCGTACCGCCGAGCGGGCGGTCCGGTCGGTGTGCTGCTGGTCCACGGTTTCACCGGTTCCCCGCAGTCCATGCGCCCGTGGGCCGAACACCTCGCCGACGCCGGACTGACCGTCTCCGTCCCCCTGCTGCCCGGCCACGGCACCCGCTGGCAGGACCTCCAGCACACCCGCTGGGAGGACTGGTACGCCACCGTCGAGGCCGCCTTCGCGGAACTCGCCGCCGACTGCGAGCAGGTCTTCGTCTGCGCGCTCTCGATGGGCGGCTCGCTCGCCCTGAGGCTCGCCGCGCAGCACGGCGACCGGGTCTCCGGACTGGTGCTCGTCAACCCCTCGGTGCGTTCCGACAACCCCGCGACGGTACTCCTTCCGCTGCTGCGCCACCTGCTCCCCTCCCTCCCCGGCGTGGCCGGCGACATCGCCCTCCCCGGCGCCGCCGAGGTCGGCTACGACCGCGTCCCGCTGCACGCCGCCTGGTCACTGGCCCGGCTGTGGGACGCCGCCCGGGCGGGAATGCCGTCGGTGACCCAACCCGTTCTGCTGATGCACAGTCCGCAGGACCACGTGGTCTCGCCGCGCAACTCGGCCCTGGTCCTCGCCCGGATATCCTCGACCGATGTGACGGAGCTGCTGCTGAGCCGCAGCTTCCACGTGGCCACGCTGGACCACGACGCCGGCCGGATCTTCGGCGCGAGCCTCGACTTCGTCCGGCGACTGGCCCCGGCAGCGGCGGTCGATGCCGGGAACCACTCGGGCTGAAAGGCCGAACGTGAACGAGACCAGCAAGGCGAACGACGACGAGGACCTGCCCCGCGAGGACGCCGGGACGGCCGAGCCCGCCGGGGCAGCCGGGGCGGAGACCGCCGCGCCCGCTCCCGCCCCCGGGCCCGCTCCCTCGCCCGCCGCGAAGGAGCGGCGTCCGGCCGCGGGCAGCCAGGCCGAACAGGACGCGATCTTCGCCGCGCTGGTGGCCCAGTTCGACGACCCGGTGGACCTCACCGACCCGGCCTGGCCCGAGGTGGAGAACCTGCGGGCGCAGAACGAGCGGCAGCGGGAGCGCGGGCAGCGGGGGCCGACCGCGCCCACCACGGGCAACGGGGGGCTCGGGGGGCTGGGCGACTTCACCCCGCGGCCCGTTCCCCGGCCGGGCGACGGGCCGCGCGACTACACCCCGGCCGAGGACCCGGACGAGGGCCACTTCGTGCCGCCGGAGCCGCCGCCGCTGCCCGAGGCCGAGGTGACCACCAAGTTCGCCTGGCTGGCCGTCCTCGGCGGCCCCGCGCTGCTGCTGTTCGACGCCGTGGTGTGGCACGAGGTCTCCGGCTGGCCCGCCTGGGTCGGCCTGCTGTCCTTCCTCGGCGGCTTCGGCACCCTGGTCGCCCGGATGAAGGACCGCGACGAGGACGAGCCGGAGGACCCGCACGGCGGCGCCGTCGTCTGAACGGCCGTGCCGGGCCCGGGGGTTGACGACCGCTCAGCCACCGGCCCGGGCGGCCGGGCGGCCGGTCACTCCGGCGCGGGGATCCGCAGCGTCGCGAGCACCGGCAGGTGGTCGGTGGCCGCCCGCAGGTCCGCCTCCGAGACGCCCGGCAGCGGGTACGGCACCCCGCAGCCCAGCACCTCGACGTCCGGCGTGGCGAACACCCCGTCGATCCGCTGGTAGGGCTCCTTCGGCACCGAGGTGTACGTCCCGCCCCAGGGGGCCGCGGCGTGCGCGTCGGTCAGTTCCGCCGCGAGCGCGCGCCAACCCGGGCCGTCCGGGGGCTCGTTGAAGTCTCCGGCGACCACCCCCGGCTCCCCCGGCCGCAGTTGGCCCCGCAGCAGGGCGAACTGCCGCAGCCGCTCGGCCGGTTCGAGGCTGAGGTGGCAGCTGGTCACCGAGAACGGGCGGCTCCCGCCGATCCGCAGCAGTGCGCTCGCGAAGCCGCGCGCGTGCAGCCCCCGGGTCTTCGGCAGCAGCGCGTCCCGCAGCTCCAGCAGGTCCACCCGCAGGTTGCCCAGCAGCAGCGGCCCGGCCGCCACCCGGCCGCCCCCGGCCAGGATGACCGTCCCGGTCCGGCGCGCCAGCCAGGCGGCGGCCTTCTCGGTCTTCCAGTACCGCGGCGACTCCTGCACGCACACCACGTCCGGTTCGCAGGCCCGGATCACCCGGGCCACCGCGGCCCGGTCGTCCCGCAGCGACCGCACGTTGTACGTCAGCACCCGTACCCGCCGCGCCCCGTCCGGCTCCGCCCCGGACGGCGCCAACGCAACATCAGTGTCCGTCATTTGACCGACAGTAACAGCCCCCGCCCGCCCGGGGTGCGACCCCGGGAGGTGCGCCCGGGAGGCGCGTCCGGGAGGGCGGGGCGCCGCGCGGCCCGGGCCGTGAACGCCGACAAGGCCGCGACGGGAGCGGTGACTTGCCCTCCGTCGCGGCCTTGCGGTGCGTTCACCCGGGGTGGGTCAGGTGCGTGCCAGGTCCGCCGCGCCCGCGATGCCCGCGGCCGAACCCATCGACGCCAGCACCACGTTGGCGCGGGGCCGGGCCGGGCCGCCGGTCAGGTACTTCTCGAAGGCGGCGGCGACCGGGTCGAGCAGCAGGCTGCCGGAGTCGGAGACGCCGCCGCCCAGGACGAAGACGCCCGGGTCGAACAGCGCGGCCAGGTCGGCCATGCCGCGGCCGAGCCAGTCGGCGAGCTCCGCGTAGCAGGAGAGCGCCAGCGCGTCGCCCTCCGCGGCGGCCTCGGTGATGTGGATGCCGCGGATGGTCTCGGCGACGCCGTCGTTGAGTTCGAGCATCCGCTTGCCCGCGATCGGGTCGGCGGCGGCGCGCTCGCGGCCGTAGCGGCGCAGGGAGCGCCCGGAGCCGTACTGCTCCCAGCAGCCGTGGCCGCCGCAGCCGCACTCCAGGCCGTCGGGGACCATGTTGAGGTGGCCGATCTCGCCCGCCACGCCGAACCGGCCGCGGTGCAGGCGGCCGTCGAGGACGATGCCGCCGCCGATGCCGGTGCCGACGGTGATCAGGACCATGTCCTCGTACGCGGCGGCGGCGCCGAACCGGAACTCGGCCCAGGCGGCGCAGTTGGCGTCGTTCTCGACGACGGTCTCCAGGCCGGTGAGTTCCTCGACGCGCTGCTTGAGGGGCTCGTTCTCCCAGGCGATGTTGGGCGCCATCAGGACGGTGGAGCGGTCCCGGCTGACGAAGCCGGGGGCACCCACGCCGACCGCGGCGACGTCCGGGTACTGCTCCTTCAACTCCCGTACGCCCTGGGCGATGGCATCGACCGCCCACTGGGGGTCGGCCGGGGTCGGCACCCGGGTCTTGGCCAGAATCTCGCCGGACTCGTCGACCACGCCTGCTGCGATCTTGGTACCGCCGACGTCCACGCCGATGGTCAGAGCCATGTGTCCCTCAGCTATTCACTCGTTCCCGCTCAGCGGAACCGTACCCGCTGAGGGGTCCCCACGTATACAGCCTGGCGTACATTATTCGAAGGCAATTCCAGACCCATTGGTCATGGTGCCTTCAGAAGTCATACCAACGGTACCGTTCAGTAATGGATCGTGGCCGTAGTGTGACGTCGCCGCCGGGCCGGATTAACTACTTGTCGGACGCCTCCGCGGGCCCGTCCAGGTCCACCCGTTCGGTCTCGGCGTGTTGGGCCGCCGACCAGCGCCGTTCGTGGCCGGCCACCGCGGCCCGGTAGGCGGCCAGCAGCTCGCCGCCCGCGGCGGCGAGGTGGCCGTACACCTCGGGGTTGGACTCGCGCAGCCGGCCGCCGACCTCCACGGCCTTGCCGCCCAGCGCGGCGGCGAACTTCCGCACCTCCTCGACCAGCGGCGCGAACTCCCCCGCCCCGCCCGGCCGTTCCCGCCCCTGCTCCTGCTCCTGCTGCCGCTGGTCCTGCCGCCCCTGCTCCTGCTGCTGCTCGGTGCTCACCGCGCCACTCCTCTCCATCGGTACGGGCTACCCGCGCGGCCAGAGCGCCGGGTCGGGCGTGAACCGCACCGACAGCACCCCGTCCGCCAGTCCGGCCCCGCTGACCGTGCAACGGCGCAGCGCGGACGGGAGTGCCAGGACCCGCCGGTAACCTCCGACGCCGAGCACGAGCTCGTCGCCGCGGCGCAGCAGTTCGAGCTCGCCGCGGTCGGCGCCGGGCAGCGGCAGGTGCCAGAGCAGGAGGTTCTCGGCGGCGAGCCGGTCCTCGGTGCGGGGGTCGGCGGGGGCGGGCGGGCGCGGGGCGCCCGCGGCGTAGAGCCGTTCGGCGAGTTCTTCCAGGCCGCCGTCCGGCTGCCGGGCGACCAGCACCGGGACTTCCCCCAACTCCTCGGCGACGGCGGCGAGTTGCTCGTCCTGCCGGGCGGCCGCGGCGGCCAGCCAGGGGTCGGGCGAGCCGACCGCGGCGGCGGGCAGCGCGCCGTGCGCGACGACGGCGTCCAGCGGGAGGCCGTGCAGGGCGAGTCCGGCCCGGATCCGGGCCAGGGCGCGGGGGGCGGGCCGGGCGGCGTCCAGGACGAGGCGGACGGTGGTGCCGGGGGCGGTGATCGCGGCGGCGGCCCCGGCGAGCGCGGCGGAGGCGGCGGCCCGGGCCTCGAACAGCCGGTCGGTGGGCATCGGGACGCCCGCCAGGTTGGCCAGCAGCGGGCGCAGCGCGCGGGCGGCCTGGCGCTGCTCGGGCAGCAACCGGGCGAGGTAGCGCTCCAGTTGGGCGGGCAGGGCGAGGGTGGCGACCAGTTCGGCGGGCGGCGGGGCGGCGACCACCAGCACCTCGGCCTTGGCCCGGGGCAGGGCGCGCAGCAGGGCGAGGGCGCGGGTGCCGGGCAGCGGGGCGAGCTCCTCGGGGTCGAGCGGCTGGGCGCCGATCAGGTCGAGGGCGGGGGCGAGCCGGTCGCGGCAGCCGTCGAGGGCGGCGCGGAAGGCGGCCTGCTCGTCGATCCGGGCGGCGGCCAGGTGCCGCTCCAGCTCGACGGGCTCGGGGCCGAGCCGGACGCCGAGCAGGTCGTCGACGGCGCGGTGCGGGTCGTCGGCGGCGAGCAGCAGGGTGTCGCTGCCCCGCCGGGCGTGGTGCAGGGCGGTGGCGGCGGCGATCCGGCCGGACTCCGGGCCGCTGACCAGTACGGTGCGGGTGGCCACGGGCCCGGTCAGCCCTCGACGCGCTTCTTCAACCCGGCCAGCGCCCGGTCGATGATGACCTTCTCGGCCTTGCGCTTGATCATGCCGAGCATCGGGATCTTGACGTCCACGGCCAGCTGGTAGGTGACCTCGGTGCCCTTCCCGGCGGGGGCGAGCGCGTACGAGCCGTCCAGGGCGCGCAGCATCTGGCTGCTGACCAGGGTCCAGCTGACCTCGCGGTCGCCGTCCCAGGTGTAGGCGAGGGTGTGCTCGTCGCGGATGGCCCCGGCGTCCAGCAGCAGGCGCACCTTGGCGGCGCGGCCGTCGGGGCCGGCCTCCAGGACGTCGATCTCCTTGACCTCGCCGGTCCACTGCGGGTAGGCGGCGAAGTCGGCGATCACCGCCATGACCTCGGCCGGGGTGGCGTCGATGACAATGCTCGACCTGGTGTGCTCCGCCATTGCGGCCTCCGCGATCTCCCTGTGCTGCTGTGCGCCCAGCAGAGGCTATCGCGGGCGGGGCGGCGCGCTTCCCGCGCGGGCACCTACCGGCGGGTCACCTGCGGGCTGTCGTAGGGTTCGAACCGGTCCACCCGCACGCCCGACCTGCGGTGTGACGATCGGAACACCGGGGCCGACCCCTCTGGTCGAACGCACCTACCCGGCAGTAACGTCCAGTCGTCCCGCAGCGTCGCAGACGAGGAGCAGTCTTGCTCGACGAGTTCAGCCTTCCGGCCCGCTACCAGGTTCCGAGCGGCGGCAACCTCGCCGACCTGGTCCACCAGAACGCGGAGCGGCACCCGGGCGTCGCTGTGCTCAGCCGCAAGACCGCCGGGCAGTGGCAGGACCTCACCGCCGCCCAGTTCCTCGCCGAGGTGCACGCCGTCGCCAAGGGCCTGGTCGCCACCGGCATCGGCCCCGGCGACCGGGTCGCCGTGATGTCCCGCACCCGCTACGAGTGGACGCTGCTCGACTTCGCGATCTGGACGGCGGGCGCGATCACCGTCCCCGTGTACGAGACCTCCTCCGCCGAGCAGGTCCGCTGGATCCTCGGCGACTCCGGCGCGCTCGCCGTCGTCACCGAGACCGACCAGCACGCCGCCGTGGTCGAGGAGGTCCGCGGCGACCTGCCCGGGCTCCAGCACACCTGGCAGATCGAGCGGGACGGCGTCGCCGCCCTCACCGCGGCCGGCACCGGCGTGGACGACGCGGTGATCGCCGAGCGCCGCGCCCTGGCCGGGCCGGACTCGATCGCCACCGTCGTCTACACCTCCGGCACCACCGGCCGCCCCAAGGGCTGCCAGCTCACCCACGGCAACTTCCTCGCCGAGCTGGGCAACGTCACCGCCCGGATGCCCGAGCTGTTCCGCACCGGCGAGTCCTCCGTCCTGCTGTTCCTGCCGCTGGCCCACGTGCTCGGCCGGATCGCCGAGATCGCCGCCGCCATCGCGCCGGTCAAGCTCGGTCACGTCT
The DNA here is from genome assembly GCF_000717185.1 of Kitasatospora phosalacinea. Lineage (GTDB taxonomy): Bacteria > Actinomycetota > Actinomycetes > Streptomycetales > Streptomycetaceae > Kitasatospora > Kitasatospora phosalacinea_A. The sequence goes on from NZ_JNYE01000022.1 coordinate 25,113, forward strand.
CCGACGTCAAGAACGTCACCGAGGAGCTCGGCTCCTTCAAGCCGACCCTGATCCTCGGCGTCCCCCGGGTCTTCGAGAAGGTCTACAACACCGCCCGCGCCAAGGCCCAGGCCGACGGCAAGGGCGGCGTCTTCGACCGCGCCGCCGACACCGCCGTCGCCTACAGCCGCGCCCTCGACGCCGGACGCCCCGGGCTCGGCCTGCGGATCCGCCACGCGCTCTTCGACCGGCTCGTCTACCGCAAGCTCCGGGCCGCCCTCGGCGGCCGCTGCCGCTACGCCATCTCCGGCGGCGCCCCGCTCGGCGAGCGCCTGGGCCACTTCTACCGCGGCATCGGCTTCGTCGTCCTGGAGGGCTACGGCCTCACCGAGTCCTGCGCCGCCACCGCCTTCAACCCCCACGACAAGCCCAAGATCGGCACCGTCGGCCAGCCGCTGCCCGGCTCGGCGATCCGGATCGCCGCGGACGGCGAGGTCCTGCTCAAGGGCCCGCAGGTCTTCACCGGCTACTGGAACAACCCCGCCGCCACCGCCGAGGCCCTCCAGGACGGCTGGTTCGCCACCGGCGACCTCGGCACCCTCGACGACGAGGGCTACCTGACCCTCACCGGCCGCAAGAAGGAGATCATCGTCACCGCGGGCGGCAAGAACGTCGCCCCCGCCGTGATCGAGGACCGCATCCGCGCCCACGCGATCATCGGCGAGGTCATGGTGGTCGGCGACCGCAAGCCCTTCATCGCCTGCCTGGTCACCGTCGACGACGAGTTCTTCCCCCGCTGGAAGGCCCTCAACGGCAAGCCCGCCGACGCGACCCTCGACCAGCTCCGCGAGGACCCCGACCTGCTCGCCGCCGTCCAGGCCGCGATCGACGACGGCAACCAGGCCGTCTCGCACGCCGAGGCGGTCAAGAAGTTCCACCTCCTCACCACCACCTTCACCGAGGCCGGCGGCCACCTCACCCCCTCCCTCAAGCTCAAGCGCAACGTCGTCCTCAAGGACTTCGCCGCCGAGATCGAGGGCCTCTACACCAAGTAGTCGCGCGCCCCGACAGGGGCGCGGGGAACTGCGCGGCCGACCCGGCACCCGCAGCCGGATCGCGACGCAGGACGACCACCTGCACCGTCCCGCGATCTCGCTGACGTGCTCCTCAGCTGCGCGCAGTTCCCCGCGCCCCCGGTTCCGCCTCCCGCGCGGACCTACCGCTCCTGCAGCAGCCCCGTCAGCCGCTCCGCGAGCATGTCCCACCGCCAGGCCTCGTGCACCCACCTGCGCCCGGCCTCGCCCATCTCGCGCCGCAGCCCCTCGTCGCCGAGCAGTCGCACCAGCCGCTCCGCGAGCACCTCCTCACCGCCGACCCCCGGCACCACGTACCCGGTCTCGCCCTCGCGGACGGCGTCCGGCGCCCCGCCGGAGTCCCCGGCCACGACGGGCAGTCCGGTGGCGGAGGCCTCCAGGTAGACGATGCCGAGGCCCTCGACGTCCAGGCCGCCGCGGCGGGTGCGGCAGGGCATCGCGAAGACGTCCCCGGCCCCGTAGTGGGCGGGGAGCTCCTCCCAGGGGACGGGGCCGGTGAAGACGACCGAGGAGCGCACGCCGACCGTGTCGACGAGCTTCTCCAGTTCGGCCCGGTAGGGGCCGCCGCCGACGACGAGCAGCACCGCGTCGGGGTGGGCGGCCAGCACCCGCGGCAGGGCCCGGACCAGGGTGTCCTGGCCCTTGCGCGGCACCAGCCGCGACACGCACACCACCACCGGCCGCTCGCTGAGCCCGAGCCGGGCCCGCACCGCGTCGCCGCCGGAGTCCGGCCGGAAGGTGGACTCGTCGACGCCGGGCGGCAGTTGGACCATCCGCCGGGCGGCGTCCGGTCCGACCGCGCGGGCGATCCGGGCGCGGGTGTACTCGCCGAGGTAGGTGAGCACGTCCGTGCCGGCCCCGATCCGGCGCAGCAGCCGGGCGGAGACCGGCAGTTGGGCCCAGGCGGCCTCGTGGCCGTGGGTCATGCCGAGCAGCCGCTCGGCCCCGGCCCGGCGCAGCGCGGGGGCCATCAGCCCGAGCGGGGCGGCGGCGCCGAACCAGACCGAGGTGCAGCCCTCGGCGCGGAGGATCTCGGCGGCCCGGCGGGTGACCCGCGGGGTCGGCAGCATCATCCGCGTCCGGTCGCGGACCACCTGGAAGGGCTGCCGGGCGTCGAACTCGGCGACCTCCCGGCCGTCCTTCCAGGTGGAGGCGTACACCACGACCGAGTCGGCGGGCTGGCGGACGGCCATGTTGTGGACGAACGCCTGGATGCCGCCGGGCCTGGGCGGGAAGTCGTTGGTGACGATGAGTGTCTTGTGCATGCCGCGGCTCGCTCGGTCGGGGGGTGCTCGGACTACCTGTGAGTGGTCCGTACGATAGGTCACCGTGCCCGTTCGCCGGGAACGCGGCCGGTCCGCCGACCGGGCCGGGCGGCGGCCCCGCGGGGCCGCCCCGGACACGGTTCGGTGAAGGTTGGGGGCGCCGTCGCAACCTTCGGGGCGGGGCGGTGGTCCTTAACCGGTGAGGCCCCGACGTGCCCGGCTGTTCCGGCGTGCACGCGACGACCCGAAGGAGCGCAGTGGAGTCAGCCCAGGCCGAGAAGGCCGGTGGCGCGGAGCCGTCGGCTCCGTCGCCCCAGGCCGGTGCCGGTGCCGTGCCGAGCCGTCGTCCGCTGTGGGCGCTGGCCGCCGGCTGGGTGGCGACCCGGACGCTGATCGTCCTGATGGTCGCCGGCGTGCTGCGGATCGCCGACACCGACGTGACCACCGACATCTCGGTGATCTACCACAGCTGGTACGAGGTGCTGCGCACCGGCACGTTCCCGCTGGACGACGTGACCTGGCAGTACCCGCCGGGCGCGGCGCTGGTGATCCTGGCGCCGGGGCTGCTGCCCTGGTCGTACCTGGTGTCGTTCTTCGTGATCTGCGGCGTGGTGGACGCGGCCGCGATGGCGCTGCTGATGCGCGCGGGGGTCCGCAAGGGCCGCAGCTACCTGGGCGGTTGGTACTGGGTGGTGGGCGTGCCGCTGCTCGGGCCGACGGTGTACTGCCGGTACGACATCATCGTGACGGCGCTGGCGGTGGCGGGCCTGCTGGTGATGCTGCGGCGTCCGGCGGTCAGCGGGCTGCTGCTGGGCCTGGGCGGGATGGTGAAGGTGTGGCCGCTGCTGGCGCTGATCGGCTCGCCGCGCGGTCGGCGGACCAGGCGGGCGTGGACGTCGGCGGCGGCGTCCGCGGCGGCGCTGGGCTTCCTGCTGACGGCGGGGATGAACGGGGCGTTCGAGTTCCTGAAGTTCCAGTCGGAGCGCGGCATCGAGATCGAGTCGGTGGGCGCGCTGCCGCTGCACTTCGCGAAGCTGGCGGGGTCGTGGGACGGCACCGTGACGATGAACTACGGCTCGGTGGAGTTCCTGGGCCCGTGGGTGCCGGTGATCTCCAAGGTGATGGTGGGGCTGTCGGTGGCGGGCTTCGGCTGGCTGCTGGTGTGGCGGCTGCGGGCGGCCCGCTGGACGTCGGCGACCACCTTCGACGCGGCGCTGTGCGCGCTGCTGGTCTTCACCGCGACCAGCCGGGTGATCTCCCCGCAGTACATGATCTGGGTGGTCGGCCTGGCGGCGGTGTGCCTGACGGTGCGCGGCACCAGCCAGCGCCCGGTGGCGGTGCTGGTGCTGTTCACGGCGGTGCTGACCACCATGGAGTTCCCGATCATGTTCGGCGCGGTGAACCGCAGCGAGCTGGGCGGCGTGCTGGTGCTGACCGCCCGCAACCTGCTGCTGGTGGTGACCACGGTGGTCTCGGCGCACCGGCTGTGGCGCTCGACCCGGCGGCGGGAGGCGCTGACCACGGTGGTGCTGCCCGCCGAGCAGGTCGCCCCGCAGTACCCGGTGCGTCCGGGCATCGCCTACGAGCAGGACCTGCTGGACGACCTGACCCCGGCGGACCGCGCCTGACCCGGCCCCTCCACCGCTTTGCAAGTTTCTGAAAGACCTTGCAGAGCGGGGTTCCGGGCTGCCACCATCGCCGAATGATCGACTACGACATCCTGATCGTCGGCGGCGTCGGCGTGGACACCATCGTGCGGGTGGACCGGCTGGAGGTCCCGCCCGGCCGCGACTCGGTCGGCGTCCCCGCGGTGCTCGACTACCCGGCGCACACCGGCAACGGCGTGGCCCTGGCCTGCCTGGCGCTCGGCCTGCGCACCAAGTTCGCCGACTTCCTCGGCGACGACCCGCAGGGCGCCCTGGTGCTGGCCGAGTACGCCCGCCGCGGCCTCGACTTCAGCCACCTGCCCGCCCCCGCGGGCACCCCGCGCAGCGTCAACCTGGTCGACCGGGACGGCCTGCGGTTCTCCTTCTACGACGGCCGGCACCCGGCGGACGCCCGGCTGCCGCGCGAGTTCTGGCTGCCGCTGCTGGAGCGCTCGGCGCACGTCCACCTGTCGATCACCGGCGTCAACCGGGACATGTACCCGGACATCGAGCGCCTGGGCCGCAGCAGCTCCACCGACCTGCACGCCTGGGACGGCGCCGACGCGCACCACCTGCACTACGCGCTCCGCTCGGACGTGGTGTTCCTCTCCGCCGCGGGCCTGGCGAACCGCCCGGAGGCGGCGATGCGCGCGGTGCTGACGCAGGGCCGGGCCGAGCTGGTGGTGGCCACCGCGGGCGCGGACGGCGCCTTCCTGCTGACCCGCGACGACGACGCGCCCCGGCACTTCCCGACCGTCGACCCGGGCGCACCGGTGGTGGACAGCAACGGCGCGGGCGACGCCTTCGTCTCCGGCTTCCTGCACCGGCGGCTGGCGGGCCGCCCGGTGGAGGAGTGCATGCGGGCCGGCGCGGTCGCCGGGGCGTACACCTGCACCGTCGCAGGCACCCACACCGCGTTCCTGGACGCGGCGGGCCTGGAGCGGGCGCTGGGCGCCTCCTGAGCGCCCCGGGCCCCGGGCCAGCCCCGGCCTGCCCGGGTCAGTCCCGGAGCCCGGCCACCTCGGTGGTCCAGGTCTTGGTGAACTCCAGCAGGCCGACCCCGAGTTGGGCCCTCATCGCGCGCTCCAGCCCGCCCTCGCCGAACGCCCCGACGGTGCGGTAGAACGCCACCAGCCGGTCCTGGCCGTGGCGGCGGGCGATCAGGTCGCAGGCCATCCAGGCCTGCTCGTACGCCTGGGCGATGCCCGCCGCCCCGGCCGTGAACGCGTCGTCGGCGGGCAGCGCGACGGGCACCCGCCCGGCCCGGACGTCCTCGGCGAGCTCGGGGGCGACCTGCCGGGCGGTGCGCCCGGTGCCCAGGTAGCCGGTGTAGTCGGCGACGCCCTCGGAGAGCCACAGCGGCGTCCAGGACCTGGTGTCGGCCCGGGTCGCGACGTGGGTGGCCTCGTGGGTGACGACCACCCGGCGGCCGAGCTCGCTGAGCTGCCGGTAGGCGTCGGGGTTGACCACGATCCGGTCGGCGGGGGTGTGCACGGGGGCGCCGCCGACCGCCAGGGTGACCGCGGCTATGCCCTGGTAGGCGTCCGCGGAGACGTCCATCCGGCGGGCGAACTGCTGCTCGGTGAGCGGCAGTTCGAGCAGCAACCGGGCCGCGGACGGGCCCCAGACCGCCTCCACCGCGGGCACCGCGCGGTCGGCGAGCCCGGCCAGCGCGGTCAGCTCGGCGCCCTCGCCGAGGCCGAGCACCAGGCTGTGCTTCCCCTCCACCGCCCGGACGGTGCCCAGGTCCCAGGGCGCGGCGGCGCCGGTCGGCGTCTCCCGGGCCACCCGCCACCCGCCCGGCTCGCGCACCAGCTCGACCTGCCGCTCCAGCAGCGCCGGGTAGTCGTCCACGCCGCCGATCCGGTAGCCGAGCTCGGCGCCGACGGTGAACCGGTCCGCGTCGGCGGGCGGCTCGGCGAAACCGGTCAGCCGCAGCGCGTACTCGGTCAGGCGCAGCCCGGCGGTGCGGGTCAGCAGGTCGCGGTCGGCCTCCTCGGAGCCCGCCGCGGACAGCGCCAGCAGCCCGGCGGTGTCCCGCGCGGCGACGGCCCGGCCGCGCCGGGCCAGCAGCTGCTCGACGTCCTGCCGCAGCCCGGAGGACGCCGGGCGGCCGCCGGGCGCGGGCCCGGCGGGGGCGGCGGGGGCGGGCCGGGGCGGCGCGGCCCGGGGCAGCGACAGCTGGGCGGCCCCGGCGGCGGCCAGCAGCAGGGCGGCGCGCCGGGACAGCGGAGCGCCGGCCCGCGGCGGCGGCCCGGCGTCCGGCGGCAGGTCGGTGACCAGGGGTTCGTCGACGAGGCTCAGACCCGCACCACCGTGTTGACCGGCATCGCGCTGACGCTCTCGTAGCGGACCCGGGCGCCGGGGTAGGGCGCGTGCACGACGACGCCCCCGCCGGCGTACATCCCGACGTGGTGCCTGTCGCTGTAGAAGATCACCAGGTCTCCGGGCCGGGCGTCGGCGAGGCTCACCCGCCGGCCGGCCGAAGCCTGCGCCTGCGAGGTCCGCGGCAGGGTCACTCCGGCCTGCCGCCACGACCAGTACATCAGACCGGAGCAGTCGAAGGTGCGGGGGCCGGTGGATCCGTAGACGTACGGGGAGCCGATCTTGGAGATAGCGGCGGCCAGCGCGGCGGCGGCGCGGTCGGAGGAGGGCGGCTGGTCGCCCAGGTCGATCCGGTCGGTGCCGCGGGTGGCGCGCTGCCTGGCCTCCCGGGCGTCGTCGGCGACCATCCGGGCCCGCTCGGCGGGGGCGAGGCCGTTCAGCAGCTGCTGGGCCCGGGCGAGCCGCTGGTGGACGTCCTCCTTGGCGGCGGCCAGCTGCTGCCGGGCCTGCTCCAGTTCGGCGAGCTTGGCCCCGGCCTCGTACCGCCGCTCGTCGAGCCGCCGCTGCCGCTCGGCGAGCTCGCGCAGGCTGTCGCCCTGCCGGACGGTGGCCTGTTCGAGCGAGCGGGCGCCGGTCAGGTACCCGGCCGGGTCCTGGTCGAGCATCAGGCGGAGGGTGGGGTCCAGGCCCTGGCTGCGGTACTGGGCGGCGGCGACGGCGGCCAGGTCGCCGCGCATCCGGTTGAGCTCCTCCTGCCCGGCGGCGACCTGGTCCTGCAGGGAGCCGGCCTCGGACTGCAGCCGCTTCTGCTGCTCCTGGGCGGCGTTGTACTTCTCCGAGGCCCGCTCGGCCTCCTCGTAGAGCTGGTCGACCTGCTGCTTGACCTCGCTGCGGCTCGGCGGGTCGGCCGGGCTGAGCGGGGCGGCGGCGGCCCCGCCCACGGTCAGCCCGAGCGCGCTGGTGGCCGCGGCGGTGAGCGCCAGGGCGCGGGCGAGGCGCTGGACGCCGGGCAGTGGGGTGCGGCGGTGCACGGACACGTGCGACGGCTCCGTTCTGCGGCCGGCCTCCGCCGCCGTCCGCGGTCGGACGGCCGTCCTCGCGGGGGCCCGGGGGCAGAGGTTAGCGAGTCGGATCGATCCAGTCCAAACCCCGACAGTCACGAATATTTGACCGCGAATCGGACGCCCGAACGAGAACGGCCCGGCACCCCCGAGGGGGCACCGGGCCGAAGGCTCGGACGGGCCGTCAGATCCGGACGATCCGGTTGATCGGCATGGCCGTCGCCGACTCGTAGCGGACCTGCGCGCCGGTGTGCGGGGCGTGGATGATCTGCCCGTTGCCGACGTACATGCCGACGTGGTGCTGGTCGCCGTAGTAGATGATCAGGTCGCCCGGGCGGGCGTTGGCGATGTTGGTGCCCAGGCTGGTGCCCGCCCCGGCCTGCGCCTGCGAGGTGCGCGGGATGGAGACCCCGGCCTGCTTGTAGGCCCACTGCATCAGGCCGGAGCAGTCGAAGGTGCTCGGACCGGCCGCGCCGTACGAGTACCAGCTGCCCAGCTTGGAGGCCGCCGCGCCGACCGCGTTGCCCGAGAAGCTGGAGGACGCCGGGGCGTTCAGCTCCACCCGGACGGTGTCGCGGGAGGCCCGCTGCGCGCCGTCGGCCTTCGCCTTGGCGTCCGCGGCGGCCTTGGCCTCGGCCGCGGCGAGCTGCTCGCGCTCCTGCTGGGTCAGCGTGTTGAGCAGGTCCTGGGCCTTGGCCAGCTTCGCCTTGACCTCCTCCTTGTCCGCCTGCAGGGACTTGGTGGTGGCGTCCAGCTCGGCGAGCTTGGACTCCGCCTCCTTGCGCTGGGCGTCGAGCTTGGCCTGCTCGCCCTTGAAGGTCTTCAGCAGGTCGGCCTGGGTGGAGCCGACCGCGTTCATGGTGCCGGCCTGGCCGAGGAAGGCGTCCGGGCTGCTGGAGAGCATCAGCTGCATGGTCTGCGGCATGCTCCCGGTGCGGTACTGCTCGGCGGCGATGCCGGCCAGGCCCTCCTGGGCGGTGGTCACCTGCTCCTGCTGCCGGGCGAGCTGGTCCTGGAGCTGGCCGACCTGCTTCTGCAGGTCCTGCTGCTTCTCGACCGAGGCGTTGAGCGCCTCCGTCTTGACCTCCGCCTCTTCGTTGAGCTGGTCGACCTGCTGCTTGACCTGGTCCTTGGTCGGCGCGGGGTCGGCGTGCGCGCCGCTCTGGGCGGACAGCGCCACGGCAGCGGCGGCGGTGGCAGTGAGAATCGAGACCCGGGCACGGCCGACGGGCTTGGGACGGCGATGGGACGCCACGAAGGCGGACTCCTTCTTCCTCACACCGCCTACCGGGTGAGCTGACGGGTTCGGGCTGGAAGAGATGCCCTACGGCGCCTCACCGACCGCGCGCGGCGGTCGACCTGGCGCCGATTCACCCCGGGGGAACGTGGTTCCCCGGCTCCGTTCGACAGCACCCCCGCAGGGGTATCCCCGTCAGCAGACCCGGTGGTGACGGTCTGCCCGCTGCGTCACGGACTCGGCGGCGACCCCCGCCGCCGCCCCCCTTGGGCGATCGACTCTGCGGTGGTCGAGGCACGACCCTAGTAACCGATCCGTGATCCGTTCAAATCCTTGTCGGAAAAAAATCTGATTCTGGATCAAATACCGCGGAGAATCTGACCGAAAGTGATCACTTCATTACGCGGAGCGTAGTAATTCTCACCATGTGGTCGAGAAACGCCTCGCCCGGACGTGTCACAGATCACAGGGGGATCTCGACCCGTCCGGGCGTGTCACGATGCGTCAGTTGTCGCCCCGTGGGGCGTTTGTCCGATTCGTCGGACCGTCAGACCGGCCCGGTCAGACCCGGCGGATGGTGGAGATCGGCAGGGTGTCGACCTTCATCGTCTTCACCACGTCACCGGTGCGCGGCGCGTGCACCACCAGGCCGTTGCCGATGTACATGCCGACGTGGTGCCGGTCGCTGTAGTAGACGACCAGGTCGCCCGGCTGCGCGTTGTGCCAGTCGGTGCCCACGTTCACGCCGTAGCTGCCCTGCGACTGCGAGGTGCGCGGCAGCGAGACGCCCGCCTGCTTGTACGCCCACACCATCAGGCCCGAGCAGTCGAAGGTGCTCGACCCGGTGGCGCCCCAGACGTACGGCGAGCCCTGCTTGCCGAGCGCCGCCGCCACCGCGGTCGCCGCGTAGCCGCTGGCCTTCGGCAGGGTGGCCGGGTCGACCCGGGAGGCGCTGCGCGAGGCGCTGCCGCCGCTGCCCCGCAGGATCGCGGCCCGGTCCGCGGCGTTCAGCTTGGAGAGCAGCTTCTGCGCCTCGGCGAGCTTGCTGTTCACGTCGTTCTTGGCGTCGTTGAGCGCCTGGGTCTGGCTGTCCAGCTCGCTGAGGACCTGCGCGGCCTCCTGCTTCTGCTGGTCCAGGCGGCGCTGCTGGTCCTTGAGCGACTTCAGCGTGTCGGCCTGGGTGGTGGCGGCCTGGTCGAAGGAGGACGCCTTGGTGAGGTACTGGTCCGGGTCGGAGGAGAGCATCAGCTGCATCGACGGGTCGACGCCGCCCTGCCGGTACTGGTCGGCGGCCACCACCGAGAGCCCGGAGGCCAGCTCGGTCAGCTGCTCCTGGCCGCGGGCCACCTGGTCCTGGAGGTCGGCGGCCTGCTTGCGCAGCTGGTCGGCCCGCTCCTTGGCGCCGTTGTACTTCTCGGCCGCCTGCTCCTGCTCCTCCAGCAGCTTGTCGACCTGCGCCTTGACCTCGTCCTTGTTCGGCTGGGCCGGGGCGGCGTGCGCGCTGGCCTGGGCCGTCAGGGCGACCGCGGTCGCGGCGGCGGCGGTGAACACGGAGATCCGCGCACGGCTCGGCTGCTTGGGACGGCGGTGGGAGGCCAAGGGGGTGCTCCTTCTTCCTGCTGGACTCACCCCAACGAGTGATAGTCCGGAATATAGGTTTGACGCCAGACCCTAGTGAAGTCCCCACCCCCGCGTCCACTCCCGGGGGGCTTCCGGTCCACCCCGCACGACGCCCTTCACCGGACCGTCACACGCCGGTCGCCCGTCCGCCCCCCTGACCGCACCTCAGCTGCGCGCCAGCCGGTTCAGCAGCAGCACCGAGGCCACCGGCCGGGCACCGGCCTTGCGCACCCCGTCCGCGACCTCCCGGTCCGCGGAGACCACCACCACCGGCCGCCCCTGCGGCTCGGCCCGCACCAGTCGGCGGATCAGCTCGTCCGCGGTCTCCCCGGTGCGGCTGAACCGCACCCGCACCCCGCGCGGCGGCGCCATGATCACCGGGACGTCCAGGTCCTGGCCGTCGAACACGCAGGTCACCTCGGCCTGGGTCCGCTGGGCCAGCATCGCCAGGCCGCCCAGCAGCCTCATCCGCTGCTGCTCCAGCGGCAGTTGGGGGTAGCCGGTCTTGGTGACGTTGTAGCCGTCCACCACCAGGTGGACCTGCGGGAGGGCCAGCAGCTGGTCCAGCAGCGCCGGGTCGTCCTCGGCCAGGCCGCGCCGGGCCACGTCGTGCGGCGAGGCCGAAGCGGGCTCCACCGCCTCCACCAGGTCGGCCGGGCGCAGCGCCGTCACCGGCAGCGCCAGCTCCCGCTGCAGGCCCTGGGCCGACTGCAGCACGGTGTCCAGCAGCAGGCGCAGCCGCATGTCCTCCACGCTGCGGCCCTCGCGGGCGGTGCGCCGCCCGCTCTCCACCGTGGCCTCCAGCTCGGCGACCCGGTGCCGCAGCCGCCGGGCCTCGCCCTCGGCGGCGCTGCGCTCGGCGGCCGCGGTGGCCCGGGCCGCCTCCAGCTCCCCGAGCAGGCGGCGGCTCTCCGCCTGCGCCCGGCGGGTGTCCGCCTCCAGCGAGCGGACCTTCTTGCGCAGCGACTCCGCCTCCCGGCGGACGCCCTCGACCTCGGCCCGGTGCCGCTCCAGCTCGCCGCGGGCCGCGGCCCGGGCCTCCGCCAGCTCCTCCTGGAGCTTCCCGGCCAGCCGGGCGGCCTCGGCGGCGGCGCCCTCGGCGTCGACCCGCTCGGCCTCCTCCCCGGCCTCCTCCACCAGCCGGGCCCAGCCGGACGGGCGCACCAGGTAGGCGGCGGCCGCGACGTCCATCGGGTCGGCGGCGGCCGGAACGGTGCCCGCCTCCAGCGCCTGCACCAGGTCGGGCTGGCCCAGCCGCAGCCGCTCGGCTATCCGGACCCGGAACGCCGGGTCGGACTCCAGCGCGGCGGCCAGCGCGGTCCCCGCGTACTTGGCCCGCCGGGCGGGGGTGAACTTGGCGTACGGGCGCAGCGAGGCGGGCAGCTCGCCCGGCGCGATGCCGCCGAGCGCGTCCGAGGCGATGCCGACCACCCGGCGGCGCACGCCCTCGGGCAGGGGGCGGCCGGTCGCCTCCGGGCCGTCCTGCGCCTCCGGGCCGTCCTGCGCGTCGGGGGCCGGGGCGGGCGCGGTCCCGTCCGTGCCCGCGGGCGCGTTCGCTGCCTCCGCCACTGTCCTCGGCTCCGATCCTGGTCCGGGCGGGGCCCTCCCGGCGGGTGCCGGGCGGGGCGCTGGGTCCGCCGCTGCTGCAATTGTCCCGTCTACCGTGCCGCACCGACAGCACCCCGCCGACGAGTCCGCCCCGCGTCCCCGTCCGGGCCGGACGGGGACGCGGGGCGGTCGGGTGCTGCCTCAGCCCTGCGGGGCGTCGCCCTCCGCGGGCTCCTCGGCGCCCGGACGGGCCACCAGCTCGACCTGGTCGACGGCGTTGCACCAGCGGCAGCGCACCGACTCGATGGTCTCGGACAGCACCTGGGTCTCCTCGACCTTGGACTCGCCGGAGAGGTCGAAGTGCAGGAAGTCGGTCACCCGGGACGAACGGGTGACGTCGAACCGGGTCAGGTTGCCGCACAGGGTGCAGCGCCAGCGGGTCTCGGCGGTCGGCGCGGCAATGCTCATCAGTGTGGTCCCTCTCGGCTGGTCCCGGTTCCGGGCCTCCAGCCTATTGCCTGTCGGTGGACGGCCGGATCACCGGTCCACAGCCCGGACGCTCACCCGGCCGGAGCAGCGCCCGGTGTCGCGGGTGCGCCCCCGAGGAATGCTGACCGGCATGGTGCTCTCCGCCCCCGCCCGGGCCGGTTCGCCGGCGGCCGAGCGGGCCGCCGGCACCCCGGTCGCCACGTACCTGCTGATCGCCCTGGCCGCACTGGTCATGCTGACCGGCCCGGCCGGCCTGAACCCGCTGTACGGCAGCGGCGACGCCCGCGCCTGCGCCGAGCAGCGCTACGAGCACCGCTGGGGCGCCGTCCCGACCGAGCTGCTGGGCGGCCGCCCCCTGACGGCCGCCCAGCTGTCGGCGCTCCCCCCAGCGGCGCCCGGCTGCGTGCTTCCGGCCACTCCCGGCAAGATCCCCGAACTCTCGGTGCTGACCGCGCTGTTCGTCCACGCGGGCTGGCTGCACCTGATCGGCAACCTGCTGTTCCTGTTCGTCTTCGGCCCCGCCGTGGAGGCCCGGCTGGGCCGGGTCCGCTTCCTGGTCGGCTACCTGGCGATCGGCTGCCTGGCCACGTACGGCTACGCGCTGGCCGAGGCGGGCACCCCGGACGCGGTGCGGGCGCTGGTCGGCGCGTCCGGTGCGATCGCCGGGGTGCTGGGCGCGTTCCTGCGGCTGCACCCGAGGGCCCGGGTGACCGCGCTGGTGCCGCTGCTGCTGTTCCTGCCGCTGCGCTTCCCGGCCTGGCTGGTGCTCGGCCTGTGGTTCGTCCTGCAGTTCTGGTCGGTCACCTCCGGGGGCGACGGGGTGGCCTACCTGGTGCACGTGATCGGCTTCGTGACGGGCTGGTTGTTCGCGTGGGCCGCCCGTCCGGCGGGCGATACCCTGGGCGCACCTTCTCGAACGGGAGTTGCCCAGTGATCACCGCGATCGTCCTCATCAGCACCGACGTCGACCGGATCCCCGAGATCGCCGAGGCGATCGCCGCCATCGAGGGCGTCAGCGAGGTCTACTCCGTCACCGGCACCTACGACCTGGTCGCGATGGTCCGGGTCCGGAGCCACGAGGACCTGGCCGAGGTGATCCCCGGCCGCCTGAACAAGGTCCCGGGCGTCACCGACACCGAGACCCACATCGCCTTCCGCACCTACTCCCAGCACGACCTGGAGGCCGCGTTCTCGCTCGGCCTGGACGGCTGAGCCTCAGCGCTGCTGCTGGGTGTCGACGACGCAGCGGCCGCCCTCGTTGCGGTAGGTCCACTTCGCGCCGTCGCTGACCAGCTCGCCCACCGCGGTCAGGAACCGGTCCAGGTGCTCGACCGGGGTCCCGGCGCCGAAGCTGACCCGGATCGCGTTCAGGCTGCGCTCCCCCGGCAGCGACGGCTCCGGCGCCCCGCACTGGCTGGGAGCGGCCTCCTCGCCGCCGAGCAGGGTCCGCACCAGCGGGTGCGCGCAGAACAGCCCGTCCCGGACGCCGATGCCGTACTCGGCGGACAGCGCGGCCGAGAAGTGCGAGCTGTTCCAGCCGCGCACCACGAAGGACACCACGCCGACCCGGTCGGAACCCTCGCCGAACAGGCTCAGCACCCGCACCTCGGGGATCGCCGCCAGGCCCTCGGTCAGCTTCGCCACCAGCGCCCGCTCCCGGGCCTCCAGCGCCTCGAAGCCCGCCTCGTCCAACGCCCGGCAGGCCGAGGCGATCGCGTAGGCGCCGATCACGTTCGGCGAACCGGCCTCGTGCCGCGCCGGGCCGCTGTGCCACTCCACCGCCACCGAGCCGTCCAGCTCGCGGGCCACCGTCCGGCTCGCCCCGCCGCCGGCCAGGTACGGCTCCGCCGCGTCCAGCCAGTCCGAGCGGCCCGCCAGCACGCCCGCGCCGAACGGCGCGTACAGCTTGTGACCGGAGAAGGCCACCCAGTCGACGCCCAACTCCCGCACCGAGACCCGGTGGTGCGGCGCCAGCTGGGCCGCGTCCAGCACCACCCGGGCGCCGTGGCGGTGCGCGACCGCGGTCAGCTCCTTGACCGGCCACAGCTCGCCGGTCACGTTCGACGCGCCGGTCACGCAGAACAGCTTCGGGCCCTCGGCCGCGCCCAGCAGCGCCTCCTCCAGCGCCGACACCGCCTCCGCGTGCGAACGCGGCGCCCGCAGGTAGCTGACCGTCAGGCCCTCGCGGCGCCACGGCAGCAGCGAGGCGTGGTGCTCGGTCTCGAACGCGAACACCTCGGTCCCGGCCGGGAGCGCCCCCGCCAGCAGGTTCAGCGAGTCGGTGGTCGCCCGGGTGAACACCACCTGGTCGCCGTCCCGCAGGTCCAGGAACTCGGCGACGGTCCGCCGGCTCTGCTCGAACAGGTCGGTCGACAGCTGCGACAGGTACCCGGCCCCGCGGTGCACCGACCCGTAGTACGGCGCGTACGCCGCGACGTCGTCCCACACCCGCTTCAGCGCCGGGGCGCTCGCCGCGTAGTCCAGCGCCGCGTACCCGACCTTCTCGCCGGACGCCAGCGGAACCTCGACGTCCCCGCCCAGCACCGCCAGCGGCTCGCAGATCTCGGTGTTCACGGACATGGGTGCACTCCTCCACGGGGTCAGGACCCCGGAGGCAGTACACCCGGAAGTCCGCGCTTGCCACGCGGACTTGTCGCCACGCAGCCCGGTCCTCACCCAGGGCACCCCGCCACGGACGGAGGGTTGCCGGACAGCGAGCTGGGGCTTCGCGCTGTCACTCATGACCTGGCGAAGACACTACACGAACCCCGCCCCGTCCCAACACCCGTCCACATGCCGAGAGCGCCCAGCCCCGTCAGGGGCTCGGGGAACGGCGAGTCCGAGCTGCTGGCGGCCGGAGCCCACCGATGCGTCCGTGCTGCTTCGGGCCGTACTAACGGAACCCGAAGCCACCGCACGCACCGGCAGTGCACCGCCAGCAGCCCCGAGCCCGCCGTTCCCCGGGCCCCTGACGTGCCCTCAGGCTTGCGTGGTCTCCGCCCAGCGCTTCAGCAGCTCCCCCGCCGCGCCGGAGTCGATCGCCGCCGCCGTCCGCACCATCGCGGCCGCGATCTGCCCGGTGAGCGGCGCGTCCGTCAGCTCCAGCGCGACCAGCGCGGCCGCGCTGTTGAGCAGGACGGCGTCCCGCACCGGCCCGCGCTCACCGCCCAGCACCCGGCGGGCGACCTCCGCGTTGTACTCGGGGTCGGCGCCGCGCAGCGCCTCGATGCCGACCAGGTCGATGCCGACCTCGCGCGGGTCGAACCGGGTCTCGGTGACCTCGCCGTCGCGGATGACCCACACGTGCGAGGTGGTGGTGACGGTCAGCTCGTCGAGCCCGTCGTCGCCGCGGAAGACCAGGCCCTGCGCGCCGCGCCGGGCCAGGACGCCGGCGATCAGCCCGGCGAGGCGGGTGTCGAAGCAGCCGATGGCGTGCGAGGTGACCTTGGCCGGGTTGGTGAGCGGGCCGAGGATGTTGAAGACCGTGGGGACGGCCAGCTCGGCGCGCGCCTGGGCGGTGTGGCGCATCGCGGGGTGGAACTTCGCGGCGAAGCAGAAGGTCAGGCCGACCTCCTCGGCCACCGCCGCGACCCGTTCCGCGGAGAGCTCCAGGTTGACCCCGAGCCGGCCGAGCACGTCCGAGGAGCCGGAGGCCGAGGAGGAGGCCCGGTTGCCGTGCTTGACGACCTTCGCCCCGGCCGCGGCGGCGACCACCGCAGACATGGTGGAGATGTTGACGGTCTTGGCCCGGTCGCCGCCGGTGCCGACGATGTCGACCGCCGGGCCGGGGATGTCCAGCGGCAGGGCGTGCGCGTACATCGTCTCGACCAGGCCGGCGATCTCCTCGACGGTCTCGCCCTTGCCGCGCATGGCGACCAGGAACCCGGCGACCTGGACGGGGCTGGCCTCGCCGCTCATGATCCGGTCCATCGCCCAGGCGGTGTCCGCCTGGGCGAGGTCGTTGCCCTGCAGCAGCGAGCTCAGCAGGTCCGGCCAGGTGCGGACCACCTGCGCGGGGTCGCTACCGCCGTTCGCAGAGTGCGCGTTCACCATGGCCGACTCCAGCTCTCGTCTACGTCCCAGAGGAATGGACGTCAGCCTATCGAGCGAGCGGGGACGGCCGCCCGGGGTTGCCGTCCCCTTCTCTCCAGTTGAGACGCGGCGGTGGGACGGTCAGCGCCCCGCGGGCGCCCGCCGGGCCAGCCGGGCCCGCAGCAGCGCGGTCGCGGCGTCGGCGAGCGCGACCGGGTCGACGGGGTGCGAGATGGCGGCGTCGGCCCGGCTCCAGGCGGCGAGCCAGGAGTCCTGCGGGCGGCCGATCACGACCAGGACCGGCGGGCAGCCGTAGATCTCGTCCTTCAGCTGCCGGGTCAGCCCGAGCCCGCCGACGGGGGCGGCCTCGCCGTCCAGCACGCACAGGTCGATCCCGCCCTTCTCCAGGGCGCGCAGCACCGCGGGCGCGGTGGCGCACTCCAGGTAGTCGAGGGCGGGGACGTCCGCGGCGGGCCGCCTGCCGAGGGCGAGGGTCACCTGCTCACGGGTGTTGCGGTCGTCGCTGTAGACGAGAACGGTGAGCGTCTCGTCGGAGTGCTGCGCCATGGCCCCTGCTTCCTGGTGCTCGTCCTCTTATATGTGTGCCCACGCCGGGCGGCCCCGACCGAACGGCCCAGTGTGACCCGGGCCACGTCCTTGGACGGATGCTACTCCCGCGGGCCCGTCCTGCGGAGACCCCGACGCGATCTCGCTCAAGCCGCCGCGCCCTGGACTCACCCCGGCGGCCCAGCGCGCTCACCCGTCCGAACAACCGTCAGAAAACGGGCGGTGCGCGAGGCGGGCATACCTCACGCACCGGACACTCCGAGGGAGACCCCCCGGCGTGAAGACGGAATAAGGGACCGACATAATGTCCGTCGTGGCGACAGCAACAGCAACAGAAACCGGACACGCGCACGGAGCGGTCAACAGGCCGAACCTGGTCAGCGTCGGAACCATTGTCTGGCTGAGCTCGGAGCTGATGTTCTTCGCGGCCCTGTTCGCGATGTACTTCACCCTCCGCTCGGTCAAGGGCGCCGAGTTCTGGCACGAGAAGGCCCATGCCCTCAACGTGCCGTTCTCCTCGGTCAACACCACGATCCTGGTGCTCTCCTCGCTCACCTGCCAGCTCGGCGTGTTCGCCGCCGAGCGCGGTGACGTGAAGAAGCTGCGCTCGTGGTTCACGATCACCTTCGTGATGGGCGCCATCTTCATCGGCGGCCAGATCTTCGAGTACACCGAGCTGGTCAAGAAGGACGGCCTGTCGCTGTCCTCCGACCCGTACGGCACGGTGTTCTACCTGACCACCGGCTTCCACGGACTCCACGTGACGGGTGGTCTGATCGCCTTCCTGCTGGTCCTCGGTCGGACCTACGCGGCGCGGCGCTTCACGCACGAGCAGGCCACCGCGGCGATCGTGGTGTCGTACTACTGGCACTTCGTCGACGTCGTGTGGATCGGCCTGTTCGCGACCATCTACCTGATCAAGTAACAGCCGCCCCGCCCCTGACCCGGCGTCACCTCGACGCCTGGGCGTCAGGGGCAGGCTGCTGCCGACCAGATCCTGACACCGGGGTTATTCCGTGAAAAAGCTCTCCGCACGACGGCGCCACCCACTGGCGGCGGTCGTCGTCCTACTTCTCGCCCTGGCGGCCACCGGGGGGCTGTACGCCGCTTTCGCGCCCGCCGAGAAGGCGCAGGCCGACAGCTCGGCGCAGTCGCTCGCCATCGACGAGGGCAAGAAGCTCTTCGCCGTCGGCTGCTCCTCCTGCCACGGCCTGAACGGCCAGGGCACCTCCGACGGCCCGTCGCTGGTCGGCGTCGGCTCGGCCGCGGTCGACTTCCAGGTCGGCACCGGTCGCATGCCGGCCCAGCAGCCGGGCGCCCAGGTCCCGCGCAAGAAGGTCATCTACTCCCAGACCGAGATCGACCAGCTGGCCGCCTTCGTGGCCTCGCTCGGCCCCGGCCCGGTGGCTCCCACCACCGAGCAGTACGAGCCGTCCACGGACGCGAAGACCAACGCCGAGCAGGTCGCCAAGGGCGGCGAGCTGTTCCGCACCAACTGCGCCCAGTGCCACAACTTCGCCGGCAAGGGCGGCGCGCTGACCAACGGCAAGTACGCGCCGTCCCTGGAGGGCGTGGACGCGAAGCACATCTACGAGGCCATGCAGACCGGCCCGCAGAACATGCCGTCCTTCCCCGACACCACCATGCCGGAGGAGCAGAAGCGCGAGATCGTGGCGTTCGTCCGCCACACGAACGACGAGCCCAACCCGGGTGGTCTCGCCCTGGGCAGCCTCGGTCCGGTGACCGAGGGCCTGTTCGGCTGGATCTTCGGTCTCGGCACGCTGATCGCCATCGCGATCTGGGTCGCCGCCCACACCACCAAGGCCAAGAAGTCATGAGCCACGACATGTCAGAGAACCTGCCGGAGGCGCACGGCGCCTCCCACGGCACGGACGTCGTCTCCCACGACGACCCCTTCGCCGACCCGGGCCTGCCGGCCCACGAACCGCGTCGGACCGACATCGACGAGCGGGCCGCCAAGCGGGCCGAGCGCCAGGTGTCGCTGCTGTTCGTGGTCTCGATGCTGGCGACGATCGGCTTCATCGCGTCCTACGCGTCGATCGACGCCGACAAGCTGGTCTACATCTTCCCGCTGGGCAAGGTCAGCGCGCTCAACTTCGCCCTGGGCATGACCCTCGGCGTCGCGCTGTTCTGCATCGGCGCCGGCGCGGTCCACTGGGCCCGCACCCTGATGTCGGACCACGAGCTGCCGGCCGAGCGCCACCCGATCGAGGCCGACGACGACGTCCGCAACGACGTCATCGAGCAGTTCAAGACCGGTGCCGCGGAGTCCGGCTTCGGCCGCCGCAAGATGATCCGCAACACCCTGATCGGCTCGATGGCCCTGGTGCCGCTGTCCGGCGTGGTGCTGCTGCGCGACCTCGGCCCGCTGCCGGAGCAGAAGCTGGCGCACACCGGCTGGGACAAGGCGAAGCCGAGCCAGCCGATCCGCCTGGTCAACATGAACACCGACACGGCCATGAAGCCCGAGGACATCATCCAGGGCTCGCTGACCTTCGCGAAGCCCGAGGGCCTCGAGGAGTCGGCCGAGGACTTCCAGCAGCAGATCGCCAAGGACGCCCTGATGCTCATCCGGATCGCCCCGGAGAACATCAAGGACTCCGAGTCCCGGGACAAGGGCTTCGAGGGCATCCTCGCCTACTCGAAGATCTGCACCCACGTCGGCTGCCCGATCTCGCTGTACGAGCAGCAGACCCACCACGCGCTCTGCCCCTGCCACCAGTCGACCTTCGACCTGGCGGACGGCGCTCGCGTCATCTTCGGCCCGGCCGGCCACCCGCTGCCGCAGCTGAAGATCACCACCGATGAGGAGGGCTTCCTGGTCGCCACCGGCGACTTCGACGAGCCCGTCGGCCCGAGCTACTGGGAGCGTCCGCGATGAGTTCCGCAAGCGGCACCAAGAACAGTGCCTCCAAGCCGGCCAGCACCCGCGCCAAGCCCGCCAACAAGGCCGAGGCGACCGCCGACTGGGTCGACGGCCGGCTGGGGATCTACTCCCTGGCCAAGGCCAACCTGCGCAAGATCTTCCCGGACCACTGGTCCTTCATGCTCGGTGAGATCTGCCTCTACAGCTTCATCATCATCATCCTCACGGGTGTGTACCTGACGCTGTTCTTCAAGCCGAGCATGGCGGAGACCGTCTACCACGGCACCTACCTGCCGCTGAACGGCATCCGGATGTCGGAGGCGTACGCCTCCACGGTGAACATCAGCTTCGAGGTCCGCGGCGGTCTGCTGATCCGCCAGATCCACCACTGGGCCGCGCTGGTCTTCGTGGCCGCGATGTTCGTCCACATGATGCGCGTCTTCTTCACCGGCGCGTTCCGCAAGCCGCGCGAGATCAACTGGCTGTTCGGCTTCCTGCTGCTCTGCCTGGGCTTCTTCGACGGCTTCTTCGGCTACTCGCTGCCGGACGACCTGCTGTCGGGCACCGGCATCCGCTTCATGGAGGGCGCGATCCTCGCGGTGCCGCTGGTCGGCACCTACATCCAGATGTTCCTGTTCGGCGGCCAGTTCCCGGGCACGGACATCATCCCGCGCTTCTTCACCATCCACGTGCTGCTCATCCCGGGCATCATGCTGGGCCTGCTGGTGGCGCACCTGATCCTGGTCTTCTACCACAAGCACACCCAGTGGGCGGGCCCGGGCAAGACCGAGAAGAACGTCGTCGGCATGCCGCTGATGCCGGTCTACATGGCGAAGGCCGGTGGCTTCTTCTTCCTGGTCTTCGGCATCATCGCGGTGATGTCCGCGGTCGCCACGATCAACCCGGTGTGGGCGTACGGCCCGTACCGTCCGGACCAGGTGTCGACCGACGCCCAGCCCGACTGGTACATGGGCTTCGCCGAGGGCCTGATCCGCTTCATGCCGGGCTGGGAGGTCTCCGTCTGGGGCGGCCACACGCTGAACCTGGGCGTGTTCATCCCGCTGATGATCTTCCCGCTGGTCCTGGTCGCGATCGCGGTGTGGCCGTTCATCGAGTCCTGGGTCACCGGCGACAAGCGCGAGCACCACATCCTGGACCGCCCGCGCAACGCCCCGGTCCGCACCGCGTTCGGCGCGGCCTGGATCGCGCTGTACCTGGTCCTGCTGGTCGGCGGTGGCAACGACCTGTTCGCCACCCACCTGCACATGTCGATCAACACGATCACCTACGCGGTCCGCGTCGGCTTCTTCGTGGTGCCGGTCCTCACCTTCATCGTCACCAAGCGCTGGTGCCTCGGCCTGCAGCGCCGCGACAAGGACAAGGTGCTGCACGGGCGCGAGTCCGGCATCATCAAGCGCCTGCCGCACGGTGAGTTCATCGAGGTCCACACCCCGCTGGCGCAGAAGGACCTGCACACCCTCACCGCCCACGAGCAGCCCCAGCCGCTGGAGCTGCCCGCCGAGACGGACGAGAACGGTGTGGCCCGCAAGGCCGGCGTGATCGCCAAGACCCGGGTGAAGCTCTCCGAGGGCTTCTACGGCGAGGGCAACCAGATCGCCAAGCCCACCACCGAGGAGTACCACGAGATCACCAGCGGCCACGGCCACCACTGATCCCGCGTAGCTGTCACGCCACGTCAGAACCCTCCACCGGCCCCGGCCGGTGGGGGGTTCTGGCATACCGGGGGCACCGCCGCGGCACCCTGTTATGTTGACCGGGTGCACCTGGTGATCGACGCCCAGTCCCCCGTCCCGCCCTACGAGCAGGTCCGCGCGCAGATCGCGGCCCTTGCCCGCGCCGGCGAGCTCCCGGTCGGCCTGAAGCTCCCCACCGTCCGCGCCCTCGCCGAGCAGCTCGGCCTGGCCGCGAACACGGTGGCCCGCGCCTACCGCGAGCTGGAGGCCGACGGCGTGGTCGAGACCCACGGCCGGGCCGGGACCACCGTCGCCCCGACCGGCGACACCGCCCACCGCCAGGCGGCGGCCGCCGCCGCCGAGTACGCGGCCCGCGCCGCCCGCCTCGGCCTCACCCACGACGAGGCCCTCGCCGCCGTCGCCACCGCCCTCGGCGTGGCCTACCGCTGACGACCCGCCGGACGGCAGAAACCCCGCACCCCCCGGTCAGGGGTGCGGGGTCCCGGCGCCTCACCGGCTCGCGCTCGGGCTCGGGCCCGTGTTCACCGACGGGCTCGGCATCGCGTTCACCCCCGTGTCCGGGGCGGCCGTGCTGACCGGCTTGCCCAGCGCGCTGTGCTTCACGTACTCGTCGAAGGCGATGTTCCAGTCGCCGAAGCCGTTGCCGAACGGCTCCATCTCGTCGCCCTTGCTGTTGACCACCTGCACGATGTCGCCGACGCGGGTGTTGTCGAAGAACCACTTCGCCTCGTCGGTGCTCATCCCGGTGCAGCCGTGGCTGACGTTCTCCTTGCCCTGCGCCCACACCGACCAGGGCGCGGCGTGGACGTACTCGCCGCTCCAGGTGACCCGGGTGGCCCACTTCACGTCCAGGTCGTAGGACTCGCTGCTGCCCGCCGCGATGCCGATCGTCTCGCTGCTCATCCGGACGTCGGACTCCTGGCCGAGCACCACCTTGACGCCGTTGCGGGTGTCGAAGCCGGGCTTGCCGGTGGTGACCGGGATGGTCTTCACCACCTCGCCGTTGCGCTTGTACGTCAGCTGGTCGGTGCCCGCGTCGACCAGCGCCTCGATCCGGTCGCCGGTGCGCAGGGCCAGGCTCTGCTGCTCGCCGCCGTAGACGCCGTCGGATATCCGGATGCCGGGCAGGTCGTAGGCGAGCTCGACGGTGGTGTTGGCGGGCCAGTACTCCTGCGGCCGGAAGTGCAGGTTCTCGTCGTCGACCCAGTACCAGGCGCCGGTGACGGCGGGCTGCGAGGTGACGGTGAGGCCGCGTTCGATCTGCTGCCGGGCCGCCGGGTCGGTGACCGCCTCGGAGAGCTTGACGGTGAGCGGCTGGCCGACGCCGTAGACGCCGCTGCCCGAGCTGTCGGGGCCGAGTTCGGCGGTGACGACGTGCTGCGCGTCGGCGGTGGTGAAGGTGGAGTCGGTCTCGCCGTGGCCGCCCTTGCCGTCCTCGGCCGCGACCTTGACGGTGTACGCGGCTCCGGCCCGGAGCGGGTCGGTGGTCCGCCAGTGCTGCTGGTCGGCGGCGAGCTCACCGGCCACCGGTCGGCCGTCGGGTCCGGTGACGGTGACGGCGGCGAGCTTGCTGCTGCCGTCCGTGGTGACGCTGAACGCCTTCGCCGGGTCGGCCTTCTCCCCGGCGGCCGAGGTGTGGATCAGCGGGGCCACGTCGATCTGACGGGCCGTTTCCTGCTCCGGCGCGCCGCTGTCGGTCGAGCAGGCGGCGGCCGGGGCGAGCACCAGCATCGCGGCCAGTGCGGTCCGGCTGGAGCCGGATATCCGAGAGCCCTTCAACGGAACCTCCCAGGGGTGTGAACCTGCCTCAGAGCGTAGGAAGGCGTCACCCGGTCGGCACTCCGGGTAACCCGGGCGGGGGACACCGCCCGGCCGCTCCCCGGGAACGACGGGGGCCGGGCACCCCCCGAGGGGGGTGCCCGGCCCGCCGTGCGGCTCGCGCGGTCGGCGCGCTCCGGAACCTACTGGTTCTGGTTCTCGCCGCGGTAGAACTCGAAGACCCAGCCGAACAGGCCGATCAGGATGACCGGGATCGACCAGTACAGCAGCCACCAGCCGAAGATGACGCCCAGGAAGGCCAGCGCGCCACCGATCGCCAGGGAGAGCGGCTGCCAGCTGTGCGGGGCGAAGAAGCCCACCTCGCCGGCGTCGTCCGAGACCTGGGCCTCGGGGTTGTCGCCCGCGCCGGTGTCCACCCGCTTGGCGGTGAACGCCAGGTAGAAGCCGATGAAGGCGCACAGGCCGAAGGCCAGGAACAGCGCGGTGGTGCCGGCGGCCTCCAGGCCGTGGTCCGACTTACCGGTCCAGACCATGTAGGTGATGGCGATCGCCAGCACGAACACGGCCAGACCGGCGAAGATCTTTCCCTGCTCCTTCATCGGGCGTCACCCTCATTCTTGCCCTTGCCCAGCGACGGACGGTCGTACTGCGCGGGGGTCACACCCTCGAAGTGCTTGGCCGGCTCACCGTGGTTCTCCAGGTAGTCCAGCGCGGCGATCTCCGGGTGGTGCAGGTCGAAGGCCGGGGACTCGGAGCGGATCCGCGGCAGGGTGGTGAAGTTGTGCCGCGGCGGCGGGCAGGAGGTCGCCCACTCCAGCGAGCGGCCGTAGCCCCACGGGTCGTCGACCTCGACCTTCTCGCCGTACTTGGCGGTCTTCCAGACGTTGTAGAGGAACGGCAGGATCGACAGGCCGAGCAGGAACGAGCTGATGGTCGAGACGGTGTTCAGCGTGGTGAAGCCGTCGCTCGCCAGGTAGTCGGCGTAGCGGCGCGGCATGCCCTCGGCGCCCAGCCAGTGCTGGACCAGGAAGGTGCCGTGGAAGCCGACGAACAGCGTCCAGAAGGTGATCTTGCCGAGGCGCTCGTCCAGCATCTTGCCGGTCATCTTCGGCCACCAGAAGTGGAAGCCGGCGAACATCGCGAAGACGACGGTGCCGAACACCACGTAGTGGAAGTGCGCGACGACGAAGTACGAGTCGGAGACGTGGAAGTCGATCGGCGGCGAGGCCAGCAGCACGCCGGTCAGACCGCCGAACAGGAAGGTGACCAGGAAGCCGACCGTCCAGAGCATCGGGGTCTCGAAGCTCAGCGAGCCCTTCCACATGGTGCCGACCCAGTTGAAGAACTTCACACCGGTCGGGACGGCGATCAGGAAGGTCATGAACGAGAAGAACGGCAGGAGCACCTGTCCGGTCACGTACATGTGGTGCGCCCACACCGTCACCGAGAGGCCGGCGATGGCGATGGTCGCGGCGATCAGGCCGGAGTAGCCGAACATCGGCTTGCGGCTGAAGACCGGGATGATCTCGGAGACGATGCCGAAGAACGGCAGCGCGATGATGTAGACCTCGGGGTGGCCGAAGAACCAGAACAGGTGCTGCCAGAGCAGCGCTCCGCCGTTCGTCGGGTCGAAGACGTGCGCCCCGAACTTGCGGTCCGCCTCCAGGGCGAACAGCGCGGCCGCGAGGACCGGGAAGGCCAGCAGGACCAGCACGGCGGTCAGCAGGACGTTCCAGACGAAGATCGACATCCGGAACATCGTCATGCCGGGCGCGCGCATGCAGATGATCGTGGTGATGAAGTTGACCGCGCCGAGGATGGTGCCGAAGCCGGAGAACGCCAGGCCCATGATCCACATGTCGGCGCCGATGCCCGGCGAGCGGACCGCGTCCGACAGCGGCGAGTAGGCGAACCAGCCGAAGTCGGCGGCGCCCTGCGGGGTGAGGAAGCCGGCCACCGCGATGATCGAGCCGAACAGGTACAGCCAGTAGGCGAACATGTTCAGGCGCGGGAAGGCGACGTCGGGGGCGCCGATCTGGAGCGGCATGATCCAGTTGGCGAAGCCCGCGAACAGCGGCGTGGCGAACATCAGCAGCATGATCGTGCCATGCATGGTGAACGCCTGGTTGAACTGCTCGTTCGACAGGATCTGGGTACCGGGGCGGGCCAGCTCGGCGCGCATGACCAGGGCGAGCACGCCACCGATCAGGAAGAAGGCGAACGAGGTCGCCAGGTACATCGTGCCGATCGTCTTGTGGTCAGTGGTGGTCAGCCACTTGATGATCGCGTTGCCCGGCTTGCGCACCCGCGGGGTCCCCGAGGTGACGGCCCCGGCTCCCCCACCGGCCGCGGCGGGCTCGTTGAGGATGGTCACTTCTCTTCACTACTTCCCGTGGTGGGGAGGATGCCTGCGGGAACCGCGCCGGCCTGGCCCTTGTCGCGGAGCTCCTTGAGGTGCTGCTCGTAGTCGGCGGCCGACACGACCTTCACGTTGAACAGCATCCGCGAGTGGTCGGTGCCGCAGAGCTCGGCGCACTTGCCGCGGTAGGTCCCGAGCGCGGTCGGGGTGACCTGGAACTCGTTCACCACGCCGGGCACGACGTCCATCTTCATCATGAAGTTGACGGGCCAGAAGTCGTGGATGACGTCGTTGGAGGTCAGCCGGAACTTCACGGTCTCGTTGATCGGCAGGTAGAGCGTCGGGGCGTTCCCCGTGCTGCCGACCTCGTACGCGGCGGTGGTGCTCGCCGGGTCCGGGATCTCGGAGTTCTCGTAGTTGAACGCCCAACTCCACTGGAAGCCCACCACGTTGATGGTGTGCTGCGACTTGGCGTCGACCTTCGTCAGGGTGGCCTCGTCGCGGGCGACGAAGTAGAACAGCACCGAGACGATGACGAGGGGGACCGCGGTGTACAGCGCCTCGATGGGCACGTTGTACCGGGTCTGAGCGGGGACCTCCACCTTGGTGCGGCTGCGCCGGTGGAAGAACACGCTCCAGAGGATCAGACCCCACATCAATGCACCAACAACCAGGGCCGCGATCCACGAGCCCTGCCACATGTGAAGGACCAGCGGGCCTTCCTTGGTGACGGGACTGGGGAGGCCAAGCCTGGGCAGGTCGTTGGCCGAGCAGCCGGTGGCGGTCGCGATGACGAGGCCCAGTGCCAGCGCCTGAGGCAGCTTCCGCCGCATCGTGCGCCGCGGCGAGCGGTCGGAGCCGTTGGGACTCACGTAGCGCCTTCCCGAAGTCTCGCCCGCGAACGCACCACCGGGAGGAGCCTGTTGTCAGGGTCTCCTCGGCGGTCCGGCCACGGGCACGGTTTGAATGCTTATGCGGGCCAAACGCTACTCCATCCTTATGCGGCACTCACGGGCAGCCCCTGGTAACGCGCCGCCCGGCTACCCGTTCGGCACCCCGTGGGGTGAACCACCCCCGCGGGACGGATGGAGTCGCAGGTCATGGCGGACGTCCGAGCCTCTCACGACCGAACGGGCGACCGTACTACGACACGCGGGTGACGGACCGTCGGCCACCCCGCGGGGGTGGGAGGAATCACCCCGTAAGGGGCAGCCGCGGCGTCGTCTACGGTGGCCGGGTGCCCTACTTCGACGCCGCCTCCACCGCCCCGCTGCACCCCGTCGCCCGGCAGGCCCTGCTCGCCGCCCTCGACGAGGGCTGGGCCGACCCGGCCCGGCTGCACCGCTCCGCCCGGCAGGCCCGGATGCTGCTGGACGCCGCCCGGGAGACCGTCGCCGAGGCGCTCGGCGCCCGGGCCGACGAGATCGCCTTCACCGCATCCGGCACCCAGGCCCTCCAGTTGGGCGTCCTCGGCGCCCTGCGCGGCCACCGCCGCCGCGGCGCCCACCTGGTGCACTCCGCGGTCGAGCACTCCGCCGTCCTGCACGCCGCCGAGCGCTGGGAGGCCGACGGCGGCGCCGCCACCTCCGTCCCGGTCGACCGCCACGGCCGGGTCGGCGCCGCGGAGTTCGCCGCCGCGGTGCGCCCCGACACCGCGCTCGCCGTGCTGCAGTCCGCCAACCACGAGGTCGGCACCCTGCAGCCGGTCACCGAGACCGCCGCGCTGCTCGGCGACGTCCCGCTGCTGGTCGACGCCGCGCAGAGCGCCGGGCGGCTGCCCGTCCCGGCGGGCTGGTCGGTGCTGGCCGCCAGCGCCCACAAGTGGGGCGGCCCGGCGGGCGTCGGGGTGCTCGCCGTCCGCAAGGGCGTCCGGTTCTCCTCCGCGCTGCCCGCCGACGACCGCGAGGGCGGCCGGGTGCCGGGCTTCCCCAACGTCCCGGCGATCGTCGCCGCCGCGGCCTCGCTGCGCGCCGTCCGGGCCGGGGCCGAGGCCGAGAACGCCCGGCTGCGGGAGCTCGTCGACCTGGTCCGCCACCGCGTCCCGCAGCTCGTCCCCGCCGTCGAGGTGGTCGGCCACCCCGAACTGCGGCTCCCCCACCTCGTGACCTTCTCCTGCCTGTACGTGGACGGCGAGGTGCTGCTCACCGAGCTCGACCGGGCGGGCTTCGCGGTCAGCTCCGGCTCCTCCTGCACCTCCAGCACCCTGACGCCCAGCCACGTGCTGGCCGCGATGGGCGTGCTCACCGAGGGCAACCTCCGGGTCTCGCTGCCCGCGGGCACCACCCGCGCCGAGGTGGACGCCTTCCTCGACGTGCTGCCCCGGGTGGTCGCCGAGGTCCGCGCCCCGCTCGGCCTCGACCTCCCGGCGCCCGGCCCGGCCGCGGCCGCGGAGCCGGCGGCGGGATCGGAGCCGGAGCCGGAGCTGGTCCTCGACACCCTGGGCAAGCGCTGCCCGATCCCGGTCATCGAGCTCGCCAAGCGCATCGGCGAGGTCGCCCCCGGCGGCCGCGTCGCCGTCCTGTCCGACGACGAGGCGGCCCGCCACGACATCCCCGCCTGGTGCGAGATGTGCGGCCACACCTACGCGGGCGAGGCCCCCGCCACGGAGTACGGGGGCGCCCGCGGCACGGCCTACCTGGTGCGGAGGGCGTGAGACGCCAGGGGCCCGGGCTGCCGCCGGACCCCGGCGGGCCCTCCGCTCAGCGGGCGATGCGGGAGGCGATCTCCTTCGCGGCCGCCGGGCCGTACGCCGTCTCGAAGCGCTCCAGGAAGTGGCCGCCGCGCAGCTCGTACTCCTGGGTGCCGACGGTCTCGATCACCAGGGTGGCGAGCATGCAGCCGACCTGGGCGGCGCGCTCCAGGCCGAGGTCCCAGGAGAGGCCCGCCAGGAAGCCGGCCCGGAAGGCGTCGCCGACGCCGGTCGGGTCGGCCTTGCGCTCCTCGGCGGGGCAGCCGACCACGACGTCGGGCTCGCCGCGGCGCTGGATGCGCACGCCCTTGGCGCCGAGGGTGGTGACCCGGGTGCCGACGCGCTCCAGGATCTCGTCCGCGGACCAGCCGGTCTTGGACTCGATCAGGGCGGCCTCGTACTCGTTGGTGAAGAGGTAGGCCGCGCCGTCGACGATCTCCCGGATCTCCTCGCCCTCCAGGCGGGCCAGCTGCTGGGAGGGGTCGGCCGCGAAGGCGTAGCCGCGGGTGCGGCACTCCTGGGTGTGGCGGACCATCGCGGCCGGGTCGTCCGCGCCGATCAGGACCAGGTCGAGGCCGCCGACCCGGTCGGCGATCGGCTGGAGCTCGATGTTGCGGGCCTCGGCCATCGCGCCGGTGTAGAACGACGCGATCTGGTTGTGGTCCTGGTCGGTGGTGCACATGAAACGGGCGGTGTGCCGGGTCTCCGAGATGTGCACCGAGTCGGTGTCCACGCCGTGCCGGTCGAGCCAGCTGCGGTACTCGGCGAAGTCGCCGCCGGCCGCGCCGACCAGGATCGGGTTCAGGCCCAGCACGCCCATGCCGAAGGCGATGTTGGGGCCGACCCCGCCGCGGCGGATGTCCAGGGTGTCGACCAGGAAGGACAGCGAGACCGTGTGCAGCTGCTCGGGCACCAGCTGGTCGGAGAAGCGTCCGGGGAAGGTCGTCAGGTGGTCGGTGGCGATCGAGCCGGCGACGGCGATGCGCACGAGGTCTCCTCTGGCGGCCCGGCCGTGGCCGGAGCTGGGGGCAACAACCCGCCTACGGTACCCGGACCGACGGGGTGCTACCGGTCGGTAAGGCTGTCTTCCGGCCGCGCATCGGCCTAGGGTCGCCAGTACGGGGGCCGGACGCGGCCCCCGCCCAGTCCGCGGCGCCGTGGCCGCGGCACGGCGATCGGAGCTGGTTCGCGCATGGTGATCGATCAGTCCTCCGGGTGGCTGCCGGGCCGCCGCCCCGAGGCCCCCGAGTCCGAGACGCTGGCCGAACTGCTGGACTCCTCGCGCCGGATGGGCCGGTTCTGGCCGGTCGCCGGTCCGCTCCCGGCGGCCTCCGCCCCGCCCGCGCCGGTCGTCCGGGTGCCGGTGGCGGCGCGCCGGGTGGTCGCGGGCATGCCGGAGTACGGCGGCTAGGGGTCCCGGCCTTCCTCCGCGGAACCGGTTTCCTCCGGGGCACGTCAAACCCGCGCGGTGCCGCTCCCGGCGGTGCCGCACGACCCTCGGGAGGAACGCAGACCATGGACGACAGCACCGCAGCCGTCTCCACCAAGACCCCCCGCGCGCGCCGGGCGGCCGCCGCGCTCGCCGGTGCGGCCCTCGCGGCCGGCCTGCTGACCGCGTGCGGCAGCTCCGGCGGGGCCGCCGCCGGGCCCTCGTCGGGAGCGGCCGTCAGCCCGGTCCCCGGCAGCCCCGTCGTCTCGCCGTCCGCCGCCGCCTCGCCCTCCGCGTCCGCGTCCGCCCCGGCGGAGTCGAGCCCGTCCGCGGCCGCGAGCCCGCAGCCCTCGGCGCCGCAGTCGACCACGCCCGGGATAGCCGTCGGCGAGCGCCCGCCGACCGCGGTGAAGATCCCCGCGACCGGCTACCGGCAGGACGGCCCGACCCGGCTGACGGTGTTCTTCACCGCCGGGATCTGCGACAAGTACGGCGTCCGGGTCGAGGAGGACGCCCCGCCGGTGGTGCGGCTGCGGGTGGTGATCACCCAGACCGCGGAGCCCGGCAAGGCCTGCCCGCAGGTGGTCAAGGAGCAGGAGGTCGGCGTCACGCTGTCGGAGCCGATGACCGGCGGCGGCGTGGTCGACACCGCGACGGGCGAGCAGGTGCCGCCGCAGGCCGGCGTCGCGGGCGGCGACCCGCGCTGAGCCGCGGTGACCGCGGTCACCGCGCCCGGAACGCCGCGAGGGCGGCTCCCCCGTGCTGGGGAGCCGCCCTCGGCGCGTGCCGAGCCTGCTGGGGCTTAGCTGAACGAGTCGCCGCAGGCGCAGGAGCCGGTGGCGTTCGGGTTGTCGATCGTGAAGCCCTGCTTCTCGATGGTGTCCACGAAGTCGACGGTGGCGCCGCCCAGGTAGGGGGCGCTCATCCGGTCGGTGACGACCTTGACACCGTTGAAGTCCTTGACGACGTCGCCGTCCAGCGAACGCTCGTCGAAGAACAGCTGGTAGCGCAGGCCCGAGCAGCCGCCGGGCTGCACGGCGACGCGCAGCGAGAGGTCGTCGCGGCCTTCCTGCTCCAGCAGGCCCTTGACCTTGGCCGCGGCGGCATCGGTGAGGAGAATGCCACTCTCGACGGTGGTCTCGTCCTGGACGGTCATGCTTACTCCCGGTCTGTGACGACGGTGATCCGCCAGTGCCAACCAGCGGCCCCCCGGATTCATTTCCGGGAGGTGGTGCGTTCGGGGGACATTTTTCGTCGCCCACTCCCCCACGTACCCCATGCTCGCACACCGGGAGCAGCGGGTCACCGCCCACTTCCGCGAACCGCTACCGCCCGCGCACCGGGCGGTAGCAGGATGTGAGGGGTGATCATTCGTCAGCTCAGGGACACCGCGGACGACGCCGGGGCCGTGGACCGGATCGCCCGGACCGCCTTCCGCGATCTGGACGGCCGACCGCCGAACGACCCGGAGACCCCGGCGGACGTCCGGCGCGGGATCCGCGGCGCGGCCCGCGTCCGGCACCTGGCGGTCACCGACCCGCAGGGGTGCTGGATCGCCGAGCAGGACGGCGAGGCCGTCGGGGCGGCGCTGTCGCTGCGCCGCGAGGGGGTGTGGGTGCTGCCGCTGTTCGTGGTGCTGCCCGCCGCGCAGGGGCAGGGCGTGGGCCGGCTGCTGCTGGAGCGGGCCACCGCGTACGGACGCGGCTGCCTGCGCGGCATGCTGTGCGCCTCGCCGTCCCCGGCGGCGGCCCGGCGCTACCGGCGGGCCGGGTTCACCCTGCACCCGACGATGCGGCTGACCGGGCAGGTCGACCGGGAGCGGCTGCTGGACCCGGGCGAGATCCCGGTGCACGCGGGCAACGCGACGCACCTGCACCTGCTCGACTCGGTCGACCGCCGCCTGCGGGGCGCGGCGCACGGGCCGGACCACGCGTTCATGCTGGCGCACTTCGAGGAGCTGCTGGTCGCGGACACCCTGGCCGGGACGGGCTACTGCTACCGGGACGGCGGCGAGGTGCAGCTGCTCGCCGCGACCTCCAAGCGGATCGCGGCCCGGCTGCTGCGCGAGGCGCTCTCCCGGGTGCCGGTCGGGACGGAGGCGAGCGTCTCCTTCCTGACCGCCGAGCAGGAGTGGGCGGTGGACGCGGGCCTCGACCTGGGCCTGTCGCTGTCCACCCGCGGCTACCTGGGCCTGCGCGGGATGCGGCCGCCTGCGCCGTACGTCCCCAACGGGGGCTACCTGTGAGGCGGAACCAGGGGCTCGGGGAACGGCGAGGCTCTTCTCACCGCATGGTGTCGAGGATCTCCCGGACCGTCTCCATCGTGGTCCCCGGGTGCAGGAAGGCGAAGCGGGCGACGGTCTCGCCGTCCCAGCCGGTGGGGGTGACGAAGCCGGTCTGGTCGGCGAGGAGCTGCCGGGACCAGCGGTAGTAGTCGTCGTGGGTCCAGCCCTTGCGGCGGAAGCAGACGGCGGAGAGCTGCGGGTCGTGGAGGAGTTCGAGGTGGTCGGCGTCGCGGATCAGCTGCGCGGTGTCGCGGGCCAGGCGCAGGCCGGCCTCGATGGCGTCGGTGTAGGCCTGGACGCCGTGGACGGCGAGGGAGAACCAGAGCGGGAGGCCGCGGGCGCGGCGGGTGAGGTGGTAGGCGTAGTCGGTGGGGTTCCACTCGTCGCCCTCGGTGTGCAGGACGTCCAGGTAGGAGGCGTCCTGGGTGTGGACGGCGCGGGCCAGGCGCGGTTCGCGGTAGAGCAGGGCGGCGCAGTCGAACGGGGCGAACAGCCACTTGTGCGGGTCGACGACGAAGCTGTCGGCGTGCTCGATGCCGTCGTAGCGGTGGCGGACGGAGGGGGCGAAGAGCCCGGCGCCGCCGTACGCGCCGTCGACGTGGAACCAGAGGCCGTGCTCGCGGGCGACCTCGGCGATGCCGGCCAGGTCGTCGACGATGCCCTCGTTGGTGGTGCCCGCGGTGCCGACGACGGCGATCACGGTCTCGGGGTGGGGGTCGGCGGCGAGGGCGGCGCGCAGGGCGGCGCCGGTCAGGCGGCGGTCGACGGCGGGGACGGGGAAGGGTTCGACGCCGATGATGTTGAAGGTGTTCTTGACCGAGGAGTGGACCTGGTCGGCGACGGCGATCCGCAGCCGGGCCTCCGGTCCGACGCCCAGGCGGCGCCTCGCGGTGTCGCGGGCGACGACCAGCGCGGAGAGGTTGCCGGCCGAGCCGCCGGAGACGAAGGTGCCGCCGGCGCTCGCGGGCAGGCCGGCCCGGTCCGCTATCAGGCGCAGGACCTGGTTCTCGGCGGCGATCGCGCCGGCCGCCTCCAGCCAGGAGATGCCCTGCAGGGAGGCGCAGGAGACGACCATGTCGAAGAGCAGGGCGGCCTTGGTGGGGGCGCAGGGGATGAAGGAGAGGTAGCGCGGGCTGTCGGCGGAGATGACGGCGCGGGAGAGCTCGTGGTCGTAGAGCTTGAGGACGTCGGCGGGGTGGTTGCCGTGGTCGTTCAGCAGCCCGGCGAGGGCCTCGCGCAGGTGGGCGCCGTCGCCGGGGTGGTCGAGCGGGACGGGGTCGTACTGCAGGCGTTCGCGCATGTAGTCGAAGACGAGGTCGACCAGCTCGTTGTCCGGCTTGTGCATGCGGTCGGGTGCTGCGTACACGGGTGTCCTCTTCGCTGCGGGCGGTGCTGGGGTCGTGATCAGCGTAGGCAGCGGGGGTCGGCGGGCGCGCGTCGGAACGCGGCCCTCCGGGGCGGGTTTCCTGCGTGTTCGGGCGGGGGCGCGCAGGAAAGCTGCGCCGGGTGGGTCACAGGAGCCGGGAGAGGACCACGGAGGAGCGGCTGCGCTGGACGCCGGGCTCCTTGCGGATGCGTTCGATGACGGCTTCCAGGTGGCGGGTGTCGGCGGCGCGCAGGTGGACGAGGGCGTCGGGGTCGCCGGTGACCGTCCAGGCGGCGGCGACCTCGGGGAACTGGCGCAGGGTGGCGAGCAGTTCCTCGGGCGAGGTGCGGGCGCGGCAGTAGACCTCGACGAAGGCCTCGGTGTGCCAGTCGAGCAGGTCGGGGTCGAGGACGACGGTGAAGCCGCGGACCACGCCGCGCGCCCGCAGCCGGTCGATCCGGCGGCGGACGGCGGTGGCGGAGAGGTTGGTGAGCAGCCCGATCTCGGCGTAGGAGGCGCGGCCGTCGCGGCCGAGGTGCTCGATCAGCAGGCGGTCGGTGTCGTCGAGCGCCGCCGGGCCGGGGCCGGGCGGCCGGTGGGTACTCATGGCGGGGCTCCACGGGCGGTGCGGGTGAGGGCGGCGGGCCGGAGGGGACGGTTCCGCGGGCCCCATTCTCGCGGACGCCGCGGGCGGGTCAGTCCACCAGTAGGACGATCTTGCCGCGGGTGCGGCCCTCGGCGTTGAGGGCCTGGGCGGAGGCGGCCTGGCTGAGCGGGAAGGTGGAGGCGACGGGGACGGTGAGCAGGCCGTCCTCGGCGAGCCGGGCGACGGTGGCGAGGTCCTCGGGGTCGGGGCGGGTGAAGACGTAGCGGCCGCCGCGGGCGGTGACGGTGTAGTCGACCACGGAGGCGACCCGGGTGGGGTCCTTGAGCAGGCCGGTCGAGACCTCGACGGCGTCGCCGCCGATCAGGTCGAGGGCGGCGTCGACGCCGTCGGGGGCCAGGGCGCGGACGCGTTCGGCGAGGCCGGGGCCGTACTGGACGGGTTCGACGCCCAGGCCGCGCAGGAAGGTGTGGTTGTGCTCCCCGGCGGTGCCGATGACCCGGGCGCCGAGGGCGGTGGCGACCTGGCAGGCGATCGAGCCGACGCCGCCGGCCGCGGCGTGGATCAGCACGGTCTCGCCGCGGCGCAGTCCGAGCGCCCCGACCAGGGCCTGCTGGGCGGTGAGTCCGGCGGTGGGCAGCCCGCCGGCCTCGGCCCAGTCGAGGGCGGCGGGTTTGCGGGCCAGGGTGCGGACGGGGGCGGCGACGAGTTCGGCGTAGGTGCCGTGCTCGATGACGTCCTTGCGGACGTAGCCGATGACCTCGTCGCCGGGGGCGTACTCGGTGACGGCGCCGCCGACGGCCTGGACGGTGCCGGCCAGGTCGAAGCCCATGACCAGGGGGAAGTGCGCGTCGAGGACGCCGTCGAGGTGCCCCTCGCGGATCTTCCAGTCGACGGGGTTGACGCCGACCGCGCGGGTGCGGACGAGTACGGTGTCGGGGCCGACCTTCGGGTCGGGGAGCTCGGTGTACTCGACCACGTCGGGGCCGCCGTAGCGGTGGATCGCGATTGCCTTCATGCCCCCAGCCAACCGGACGGCACGGCGGGTCCTCGCGTCGGAAGCATCCATCCTGGTGAGCGGTTCTCGTCACATCGACGAATCGGCCATCGTCAGACTGACGACAACCGGTTATCATAGATAGCGTCAGATAGACGAGAAGGCTGGTGTTGATCCGGCCGCACCAGGAGGGCAGCCGCCCGTGACCACCACGACCGAGACCTACGGCACCGACCCCGCCCCCTCCCCGCTCGCCCTGCTGCTGCTCGGCCGGGAGGCCGACCCGAACAGCGAGCGCGGCGTGGAGTGCCCCGGCGACCTGCCCGCCGCCTCCGACCCCGACCTGGTGGCGCGCGCCCGCGCCGCGAAGGAGAAGCTCGGCGACCGGGTCTTCATCCTGGGCCACCACTACCAGCGCGACGAGGTCATCGAGTTCGCCGACGTCACCGGCGACTCGTTCAAGCTGGCCCGGGACGCGGCGGCCCGCCCGGAGGCCGAGTACATCGTGTTCTGCGGCGTGCACTTCATGGCCGAGTCCGCCGACATCCTCACCTCCGAGCGCCAGCAGGTCGTCCTGCCGGACCTCGCGGCGGGCTGCTCGATGGCCGACATGGCCACCGCCGAGCAGGTCGCCGAGTGCTGGGACGTGCTGACCGAGGCGGGCGTCGCGGACGCCACCGTGCCGGTGTCGTACATGAACTCCTCGGCCGACATCAAGGCGTTCACCGGCAAGCACGGCGGCACCATCTGCACCTCCTCCAACGCGAAGCGCGCCCTGGAGTGGGCCTTCGAGCAGGGGCAGAAGGTGCTGTTCCTGCCGGACCAGCACCTGGGGCGCAACACCGCGGTGCTGGAGATGGGCATCTCCCTGGACGAGTGCGTGCTCTACAACCCGCACAAGCCGAACGGCGGCCTGACCGCCGAGCAGCTGCGGGACGCGAAGATGATCCTGTGGCGCGGCCACTGCTCGGTGCACGGCCGCTTCAGCGTGGAGTCGGTGAACGAGGTCCGCGAGCGGATCCCGGGCGTGACCGTGCTGGTGCACCCGGAGTGCAGGCACGAGGTGGTCACCGCCGCCGACATGGTGGGCTCGACCGAGTACATCATCAAGGCGCTGGACGCCGCCGAGCCCGGCTCGAAGTGGGCGATCGGCACCGAGCTGAACCTGGTCCGCCGCCTGGCCAAGGCGCACCCGGACAAGGAGGTCGTCTTCCTCGACCGCACCGTGTGCTTCTGCTCGACCATGAACCGGATCGACCTGCCGCACCTGGTCTGGGCGCTGGAGTCGCTGGCCGAGGGCCGGGTGCCGAACGTGATCACGGTGGACGCCGAGACCGAGAAGCACGCCAAGGCGGCGCTGGACCGGATGCTGGCCCTGCCGTAACGATCCGCCCCGCGGCCCGCCGCGGGCGTGCGGGAGGGCGAACAAGAGGGCGGGCACCCCACCGGGGTGCCCGCCCTCTCGTCACGTGTGGCGCCCGAACTACTCCGGGAGTCCGGGGATCAGGCCGTCGCCCTCGTCGCGCAGCAGCTCGCGGACCTGCTCCAGGGACGCCTCGGCGTCCGGCAGGATCAGGTCCGACGGCTCCAGCGACTCCGCCGGGAGCGGCGTGCCGACCTCGCGAACGGTCGCGAGCAGGCTGCCGAGCGCGGACCGGAAGGCCGCCTCGTCGCCCGTCTCGACGGCCTGGAGCAGCTCGTCGTCCAGCTGGTTCAGCCGGTTCAGGTCGGCCTCCGCGACCTCGAACTGCCCCTCACCCAAGACCCGCATGATCATGCTGGTGCTTCTCCCCTTGTTGCTCGCGGGCTTACTTCTGGTAGTTGATGGTGGGCGGCGGGGTGTCGTTCTTCCCCTGCTCGATCGCCTGCGGCTGGGAGGCGGGGGTGCCACCGGTCAGCTCGGCCTTCATCCGGGCCAGCTCCAGCTCGACGTCGCCGGAGCCGGCCACCCGCTCCAGCTCGGCCTCGATGTCGTCCTTGCGGCCGAGGCCGCTGGCGTCGTCGAGCGCGCCGGAGGCCAGCAGCTCGTCGATCGCGCCCGCGCGGGCCTGCATCTGCGCGGTCTTGTCCTCCGCGCGCTGGATCGCCAGGCCGACGTCGCCCATCTCCTCGGAGATGCCGGAGAAGGACTCGGCGATCCGGGTCTGCGCCTGGGCGGCGGTGTAGGTGGCCTTGATGGTCTCCTTCTTGGTGCGGAAGGCGTCCACCTTGGCCTGGAGGCGCTGGGAGGCGAGCGTGAGCTTCTCCTCCTCGCCCTGCAGGGCCTGGTACTGCGTCTCCAGGTCGGTGATCTGGGACTGCAGGTTGGCCTTGCGGCTGAGCGCCTCGCGGGCGAGGTCCTCGCGGCCGAGGGACAGCGCCTTGCGGCCCTGGTCCTCGTACTTGGCGGACTGCTGCTGGAGCTGGGTCAGCTGGAGTTCCAGGCGCTTGCGGGAGGTGGCCACGTCGGCGACGCCCCTGCGCACCTTCTGCAGCAGTTCCAGCTGCTTCTGGTAGGAGTAGTCGAGCGTTTCGCGCGGGTCCTCCGCCCGGTCCAAGGCCTTGTTCGCCTTGGAGCGGAAGATCAGCCCCATACGCTTCATGATTCCGTCGCTCATGGGCCTCGATAGCCCCCTTCTTCGGGCCTGGGTTTGCGTCTCGTGACAGGTCGAGTGTATGCGCGGTGAGGCCACCGGCGCAGTGCACCAGCCTGCAACAATGCTGCTACAGCGGGCGGCGGTTCGGCATCGTCCTCACGATCGATATCGGTTCGCGTCCGGGGTCGCGCCGGAAAGGCGCCGGTCAACCCGTACGCTGGGAGTGTGTTTCGACGCCGCTCTGATGAATCCGCCGCCTCCTCCTCCACCGTCACCATGACGAAGGAGGACGAGAAGTCGGCCCGTGACCCGCAGGCTCCCAAGGGTCGGCCCACGCCCAAGCGCAGTGAGGCCGAGGCCAACCGGAAGACCCGGGTGACCGTCCCCAAGGACCGCAAGGAGGCCGCCAAGCAGGCCCGCGAGCGGATGCGCGCGGAGCGCGAGAAGCAGCGCACCGCGCTGCTGGAGGGCGACGAGCGCGCCCTGCCGCCGCGCGACAAGGGCCCGGTGCGGCGCTACGTCCGCGACTTCATCGACTCCCGCTGGGCCGCGGCCGAGTTCTTCCTGCCGTACGCGGTCGTGGTGCTGGTGCTCAGCATCACCAAGATCGGCTACCTGCAGCTGCTCTCCACGCTGCTGTTCATGGTCTTCTTCGTGGTGGTCATCCTGGACTTCGTCCGGATCGGCTTCCAGCTGCGCAAGTCGCTGGCCCAGCGCTTCCCCGACCAGGACACCCGCGGCGCGGTCATGTACGGCCTGATGCGCACCCTGCAGATGCGCCGGCTGCGGCTGCCCAAGCCGGTGGTCAAGCGGGGCGAGCGGCCCTGACCGCGGAAGCCGTTCCGCCGTACTGGGCCCCGCCCGCGCAGCAGCCGGTCGGGGCCCTCGGCGCACCGGGCATCCCCCCGCAGCACGGCTACGGGTACGCGCCGCAGGGCCGGTACGGGCGGCTGCCGGCCCGCGGCGGGCCGTACCACAGCGGGGCCGGCGAGTGGCTGGAGCGGCACGGCGGGCTGCACAACCTGGTCCGCCAGGAGCTGGTCACCCGGCAGCTCGCCGAGCAGCTCACCCGCGGCGTCGCGCTGCGGGTGCTGGACGTCGGCTGCGCCGAGGGCACCCAGGCGCTGCGGCTGGCCCGGGCCGGGCACTTCGTCACCGGCATCGACCCCGACCAGGGCACCCTGGGCCTGGCCCACCAGGCGCTGTGCGCCGAGCCGCCGGAGGTCCGCGAACGCGTCCAGCTGCTGACCGGCGACGGCCACCAGGTCGGCCGCTGGTTCGGCCCGCGCAGCTTCGACCTGGTGCTCTGCCACGGCACCCTGATGTCCCTGCCGGACCCGGAGCCGATGCTGGCCTCGGTGGCGCGGATCCTGGCCCCCGGCGGCCTGCTCTCGCTGCTGGTCCGCAACGGCGACGCGCTGGCCATGCGGGCCGGGCTGACCGGCGACTGGCGGGCCTGCCAGGAGTCCTTCGACTCCACCCGCTACACCAACCGCCTCGGCCTGCCCGCCCGGGCCGACCGCCTCGCCGAACTCTCCGGCACGCTCGCCGGGTTCGCCGTCCCGGTCCGCCGCTGGTACGGCGTGCGGGTCTTCACCGACACCATGCCGGACGAGGCGGCGCCGGTCGACGGCCGGCAGCT
The DNA here is from genome assembly GCF_000717185.1 of Kitasatospora phosalacinea. Classification (GTDB taxonomy): domain Bacteria; phylum Actinomycetota; class Actinomycetes; order Streptomycetales; family Streptomycetaceae; genus Kitasatospora; species Kitasatospora phosalacinea_A. Next base: position 64,303 of record NZ_JNYE01000022.1, read on the forward strand.
CGCCCAGCTGCTCGACGCCGAGGAGCGGGCCGGCAAGCAGGACCCGTACCGGCAGGTCGCCGCGCTGCTGCACGTCGTCGCCGAGAAGTAGCCGGGCGGCGGCGGGCGGCTGGGCGGGCCTCAGGCCTCGTGCAGGCTCATCGGGTAGACGTCCCGCCCGTCCTCGACCAGGACGACCCGGTCCACGCCGTCCTCCAGCAGGGCCTTCCACTCCTCGCCGATCCAGGACTCCGCGTCGCCCTGGCTGGAGAACTCCTCGACGCCGTTGGCCGGCTCCACCACGGTGCCGTCGCTCTTCTCGTACCGCCAGGTCCACACCATGCCGGGCTCCTCCGCGAATCGTGCCACTGGGATCGTGACGGTAGCGTGCCCACCCGGCGCGGGGGCGAAGCTCCGTCCGGCAGGATGATCGCATGGCTCTCCCCCGCACCCTGCTCCTCGGCGGCGCCCGCTCCGGCAAGTCCACCCGGGCCGAGCTGCTGCTCGCCGACCGCCCCGACGTGCTGTACGTGGCCACCTCCGGCCGCCGGGACGGCGACCTCGACTGGGCCCGGCGGGTCGACCTGCACCGGGCCCGGCGCCCCGCGTCCTGGCGGACCGCCGAGACCTGCGCGCTGGAGGAGGTGCTGGCGGACGGCGCGGACCGGGCGCCGGTGCTGATCGACTGCCTGGCGCTGTGGCTGACCGCGGTGATGGACGAGTGCGGGGCCTGGGAGGACGCGGTGTGGTTCGGCGGCGGCCAGGAGGCGGTGGAGGCGCGCTGCGCGGCGCTGGCCGCCGCCTGGGCCGGGACGGGACGGGAGGCGGTCGCGGTCTCCAACGAGGTCGGGATGGGCGTGGTGCCCGCCACCGCCGCCGGACGGCGCTTCCGGGACACCCTCGGACGGCTCAACATGGCGGTCGCCGACGCCTCCGAACAGGTGCTGCTGGTGGTCGCCGGACAGGTGCTGACCGTCAAAGCGGCGGCCGTGTAGATTGCCGAGCGATGGACACCACCGTGGATCTCGACACTTTCTCCTCACTCGTCGAACGGCCCGACGAGGGTGCGCGGCGCGGCGCCGAGGAGCGCTGGCAGCAACTGGCCGTGCCGCGCGGCGGCCTCGGTCGGCTCCAGGAGCTGGGCGCCTGGCTGGCGTCCGCCCGGGGCGAGGCGCCGGTCCGCCCGCTGACCGGTGCCCGGGTGCTGCTGTTCGCCGCCGACCACGGCGTCGCCTCGCTGGGCGTCTCCACCCTGGACGCCCGCGGCGGCACCGCGGACCGGGTCCGCGCCGTGCTGGACGGCACCGCGCCGGTCGCCGTGCTGGCCCGCCGCTACGGGGCGGACGTCCGGGTGGTCGACGTCGCGGTGGACGCCGACCCGAACGAGTTCCCCGAGGAGGTCGTCCGCCACCGGGTGCGCCGCGGTTCCGGCCGGATCGACGTCGAGGACGCGCTGAGCGCGGACGAGGCCGCCCGGGCATTCCGGGCCGGCATGGCCGTCGCCGACGAGGAGGCCGACGCGGGCACCGACCTGGTGCTGCTCGGCGACCTGGGCGTCGGCTCGACCACCGTCGCCGCCGTGCTGGTCGGTGCGCTCTGCGGCACCGACGCCGCCGCCGTCACCGGCCGCGGCTCGGGCGTCGACGACCGCACCTGGATGGTCAAGTGCGCCACCGTCCGGGACGCGCTGCGCCGGGCCCGCCCGGTGCTCGGCGACCAGCTCGCGCTGCTGGCCGCGACCGGCGGCGCCGACTTCGCCGCGATCACCGGCTTCCTGCTGCAGGCGGCCGTCCGCAAGCTCCCGGTCGTCCTGGACGGCGTGGTCTCGGCGGCCTGCGCGCTGGTCGCCCAGCGGATCGCCTTCCGGGCCCCCGAGTGGTGGCGGGCGGCCTCGCTCACCGGCGAGCCCGCCCAGGCCAAGGCGTACGACCGGCTGACCCTGACGCCGCTGCACGAGGCGGGCGTCACCATGGGCGAGGGCGTCGGCGCGGTGCTGGCGCTGCCGCTGCTGCAGGCCGCCGGGGACACCCTGGCCGAGCCGTCCGCCGTCCCGAGCCCCAAGCCGCTGCCGCCGCGGGCCCCGGCCAAGCTGCCGACGGCCGCGGACCTGCTGGACCGCTACTGACTCCGTCGGGGCGCACGGTGAACGGCGAGCACGCGCAGCAGGGGGCGACGGAGGCGGAGGGGCTCTCGGCGGAGGGTCCTGCGTCGACGGCTTCCGATCTCGCGCAGCTCCCCGCGCCCCTGACGGGGCGTGGAGCGAGCGACGGGCACGGACGGCCGGAGGCCGGGGAGCTCCGCTCGGACGGGGGCTCCGCGGCCCCGGCGGGGCTCGGGCTGCTGCTCGACGGACTGCGGTTCGGGTTCGGGACGTTGACGGTGCTGCGGGTGCGGGTGCACCGGTGGGACCGGGCGGCGGGCGGGGCCGCGATGGTGCTGGCGCCGCTGGTCGGGCTGGTGGTGGGCGCGCTCGCCGGGGCGGCGGGTGCGCTGGTGGCCTGGCGCGGCGGCGGGCTGCTCGGCGGGGTGGCCGTGGTGGCGGTCGGCGCGCTGCTGACCCGGGGGCTGCACCTGGACGGGGTGGCGGACGTCGCGGACGGGCTGGGCAGCGGGAAGCCGGCCGGGGACGCCCTGCGGATCATGAAGCAGTCGGACATCGGCCCGTTCGGGGTGCTGACCCTGGTGCTGCTGATGCTGGCCCAGGTCGCGGCGCTGGCCGGGGAGTTCGCCGTCTCGCCGGGGCGCGGGGCGCTGGCCGCGGCGGTGGCCGCGACGGCGGGGCGGGCGGCGCTGGCCTGGGGGTGCCTGCGGTCGGTCCCGGCGGCCCGGCCGGGCGGGCTGGGGGCGGTGGTGGCGGCCACCGTGCGGCTCCCGGCGGCGGTGGCGGTGACGCTGCTGGTGGCCGGTGCGGCGGCGGCGGTGCGCTGGCAGGCGGGCGTCGCGGTGCTGTGGGGCGTGCTGGCCGCGGGCGTCCTGCTGCGACGGTGCGTGCGGCGGTTCGGCGGCGTGACCGGGGACGTGCTGGGTGCGCTGGTGGAGACGGCGGCGACGTCGGCGCTGGTGGCGGCCGCGCTGCTGTGAGCAGCCGTCCCGAGTCGGCGTCAACTCCCTTGCCGTGCACGAACTCACGCACCGTCACGGGTCGCGGCGGTTCGTGCACGGGGCAGGCGGGGCGGCGCGATCCCAGTATGCGGACTACCATGCGGTGAGCACCCTGGCCCTGTGCCCCGTTTCGCCGCGGAGTCTGCCTGGGTTTTGCCGGTCGGCAACGGAGCCGTCACCGGCTGTGGACCGCGAAAGAACAGGACGCATTTGTCGTGACTGCACTGTCTGTGAGCACCTCCTCCGCCGTGAGCCTGCGGGCGGATGCCCTGGTGGTCGGTGTGGCGAAGGGCCCCAAGGGCCTGGTCGTCGCTCCGGGCGCCGAGGCGGTCGTCGAGGCGTTCGAGGGCAAGCTGGCCGAGGTCCTCACCACCCTGGGCGCCACCGGCGCCGAGGGTGAGGCGGTCAAGCTTCCCGCTCCGGCCGGGGCCAAGGCCCCGCTGGTGCTGGCCGTGGGCCTGGGCTCGGCCCCCGAGGGCGCGTTCGGCGCCGAGGAGCTGCGCCGGGCCGCCGGCGTGGCCGCCCGGACGCTGGCCGGGGCGAAGAAGGTCGCGCTGGCCCTGCCGACGTCCTCCGCCGACGAGGCCGAGGCGGTCGCGCTGGGCGGCCTGCTCGGCGCGTACTCCTTCGGCAGCTACAAGGGCGAGGTGGCGAAGGCCCCGGTCGCCGAGCTGGTGCTGCTGGTGGAGCGGAAGGCCTCGAAGGACGCCAAGGCCGCCGTGGAGCGGGCCGTGGTGGTCGGCGAGGAGATGAACCGGGCCCGCGACCTGGTCAACACCGCCCCGAACGACCTGAACCCGAAGTCCTTCGCCGCGATCGCGCAGGCGGCGGGCAAGGAGCACGGCCTCAAGGTCGAGGTGCTGGACGAGAAGGCGCTGGCCAAGGGCGGCTTCGGCGGCATCCTGGGCGTGGGCGTCGGCTCGGCGAACCCGCCCCGGCTGGTGAAGGTGGCGTACACCCACCCGAAGGCGCGGGCCTCGCTGGCCTTCGTCGGCAAGGGCATCACCTACGACTCGGGCGGCATCTCGCTGAAGCCGGCCGGCCACAACGAGACCATGAAGTGCGACATGTCGGGCGCCGCCGCGGTGTTCGCCGCCGTGGTCGCCGCCAAGCGGCTGGGCCTGCAGGTCAACGTGACGGCGTGGCTGGCGCTGGCGGAGAACATGCCGTCCGGTTCGGCCACCCGCCCGGGCGACGTGCTGCGGATGTACGGCGGCAAGACCGTCGAGGTGCTGAACACCGACGCCGAGGGCCGGCTGGTGCTGGCCGACGCGATCGTGCGGGCCGGCGAGGAGCAGCCGGACGTGATCGTCGACGTGGCGACCCTGACCGGCGCGATGGTGCTGGCGCTGGGCACCCGCACCTTCGGCGTGATGGCCAACGACGAGGCGCTGCGCACCCGCCTGCACGAGACCGCGGGCGCGGTGGGCGAGTCGTCCTGGCCGATGCCGCTGCCGGCCGACCTGCGCAAGGGCATGGTCGAGTCGACCGTCGCGGACCTGGCGAACATGGGCGAGCGGATGGGCGGCGGCCTGGTGGCCGGCCTGTTCCTGCAGGAGTTCGTCGCCGAGGGCACCGCCTGGGCGCACCTGGACATCGCCGGTCCGGCGTTCAACGAGGGCGGCCCGCACGGCTACACCCCCAAGGGCGGCACCGCGAGCGCGGTGCGCACCCTGGTCCGCTTCGCGGAGGACACCGCCGCGGGCGAGTGACCAGCTGACCGTCGCGGGGCCCGGCACCGGTGGTGCCGGGCCCCGCGCGTCTTACCAGCCGGTAGCGGGCCGCGCCAATTCGACGGCGTGTTCGCCTCCGGCGAAAATTGATTCCGCAGGGCGGAACACGGCCGGTGAAGCCCCCCGGACGGCGTACCTCCACTTGCCGATTTCCCGGCCGTGAGCTGCGACGATACCTCCGAGAACGGGTCATACCGCCGCCGCGCGGGCCGCACCGGGGACGCCTCGGGGCACCCGCCGACGCCACCTGCCGCCAACAAGTGCAAAGATGTATTTCCGGCACGACTGGGCGCCTTACGAGGGCACTCACCCACCGGACCGCGACCGGCCCGGCGATCCGCACCTTTTGCATGGAGGACGTGACGTGGCGAACGACGCCAGCACCGTTTTCGACGTAGTCATTCTCGGAGGCGGAAGCGGCGGTTACGCCGCGGCGCTCCGTGGCGCCCAGCTCGGCCTGAGCGTCGCGCTGATCGAGAAGGGCGAGCTGGGCGGCACCTGCCTCCACCGCGGCTGCATCCCGACCAAGGCGCTGCTGCACGCCGCCGAGGTCGCCGACGAGACCAAGGAAGCCGCCGAGTTCGGCGTCCTCGCCACCTTCCAGGGCATCGACATCAACGGCGTCCACAAGTACAAGGACGACGTCGTCGCCGGCCTGTACAAGGGCCTGCAGGGCCTGGTCGCCTCCCGCAAGGTCACCTTCATCCAGGGCGAGGGCAAGCTCTCCTCGCAGACCTCGGTGGACGTCAACGGCCAGCGCATCGAGGGCCGCCACATCGTCCTCGCCACCGGCTCCGTGCCGCGCTCGATCCCGGGCCTGGACATCGACGGCAACCGGATCATCTCCTCCGACCACGCGCTGAAGCTGGACTACATCCCGAAGTCGGCGATCATCCTCGGCGGCGGCGTCATCGGCTGCGAGTTCGCCTCGGTCTGGAAGTCCTTCGGCGTCGACGTCACCATCGTCGAGGGCCTGCCCCACCTGGTGCCGCTGGAGGACGAGAACTCCTCCAAGCTGCTGGAGCGCGCCTTCCGCAAGCGCGGCATCAAGTTCGAGCTCAAGTCCCGCTTCTCCGGCGTGGAGTACACCGAGAACGGCGTCCGGGTCTCGACCGAGAACGGCAAGTCCATCGAGGCCGACGTGCTGCTGGTCGCGATCGGCCGCGGCCCGGTCTCGGCCGGCCTGGGCTACGAGGAGCAGGGCGTCGCGATGGACCGCGGCTACGTCCTGGTCGACGAGTACCTGCGCACCAACGTGCCGACCATCTCCGCCGTCGGCGACCTGGTCCCGACCCTGCAGCTGGCCCACGTCGGCTTCGCCGAGGGCATCCTCGTCGCCGAGCGGATCGCCGGCCTCAAGGTCGTCCCGATCGACTACGACGGCATCCCGCGGGTGACCTACTCCAACCCGGAGGTCGCCTCCGTCGGCCTGACCGAGGCCAAGGCCGTCGAGCAGTACGGCAAGGAGAAGGTCGTCACCCTCAAGTACAACCTGGCCGGCAACGGCAAGAGCAAGATCCTCAAGACCGCCGGCGAGATCAAGCTGGTCCAGGTCAAGGACGGCGCCGTCGTGGGTGTCCACATGGTCGGCGCCCGCATGGGCGAGCAGGTCGGCGAGGCCCAGCTGATCTACAACTGGGAGGCCCTGCCCGCCGAGGTCGCGCAGCTCATCCACGCGCACCCGAGCCAGTCCGAGGCCCTCGGCGAGGCCCACCTCGCGCTGGCCGGCAAGCCGCTGCACGCGCACGACTGATCGCGCCCCGTCCCCGTTCATTCCTGTACGCAAGACTTGATAGGAGTCGCTGGAACCATGGCGGTCTCAGTAACACTGCCCGCGCTGGGCGAGAGCGTGACCGAAGGCACCGTCACCCGCTGGCTGAAGGCCGAGGGTGAGCGCGTGGAGATCGACGAGCCGCTGCTCGAGGTCTCCACCGACAAGGTCGACACCGAGATCCCGGCGCCGGCCTCCGGCATCCTGGCCTCGATCAAGGTCGGCGAGGACGAGACCGTCGAGGTGGGCGCCGAGCTGGCGATCATCGACGACGGCTCCGGCGCCCCCGCCGCCGCCCCGGCCCCCGCGGCCGAGGCCGCTCCGGCCGCCGCCCCCGCCGCCCCGGTTGCCGAGGAGGCCCCCGCGGCCCCCGCCCCGGCCGCCGAGGCCCCGGCCGCCCCCGCCGCCGCTCCGGCCGGCGACGCCACCCCGGTGCTGCTGCCCGCGCTGGGCGAGTCGGTCTCCGAGGGCACCGTCACCCGCTGGCTGAAGGCCGAGGGCGACACCGTCGAGGTCGACGAGCCGCTGCTCGAGGTCTCCACCGACAAGGTCGACACCGAGATCCCCTCCCCCGTGGCGGGCACCCTGGTGAAGATCCTGGTCGGCGAGGACGAGACCGCCGAGGTCGGCGCCCAGCTCGCGCTGATCGGCGCCGCGGGCGCGGCTCCGGCCGCCCCGGCCCCGGCCGCCCCGGCCCCGGCTGCCGCTCCGGCCGCCCCCGCCGCCCCGGCTCCGGCCGCCCCGGCTGCTCCGGCCCCGGCCCCGGTGGCTGCTGCTCCGGCTCCGGCCGCCGCTCCGGCCCCGGCTGCCCCGGCCCCCGCCGCTCCGGCCCCGGCGCCGGCTCCGGTGGCTGCTCCGGCCGCCCCGGTCGCCGCCGCTCCGGCCGCGGACGCCGGTGACGCCTACGTCACCCCGCTGGTGCGCAAGCTCGCCGCCGAGCACGGCGTCGCGCTGTCCTCCGTCGCCGGCACCGGCGTCGGCGGCCGCATCCGCAAGCAGGACGTGATCGCCGCCGCCGAGGCCGCCAAGGCCGCGCCGGCCCCGGTCGCCGCCGCTCCCGCTGCTGCCGCCGCCCCGGCGAAGGCCGCCGCCGCGCCGTCCGCGCTGCGCGGCCAGACCGTCAAGATGACCCGCATGCGCAAGGTCATCGGCGACAACATGCTGAAGGCCCTGCACGAGCAGGCCCAGCTGACCAGCGTGGTCGAGGTGGACGTCACCCGGATCATGTCGCTGCGCGCGAAGGCGAAGGACTCCTTCCTGGCCCGCGAGGGCGTGAAGCTGTCCCCGATGCCGTTCTTCGTGAAGGCCGCCGCCCAGGCGCTGAAGGCCCACGCGGTCGTCAACGCCCGGATCAACGAGGCCGAGGGCACCATCACCTACTTCGACACCGAGAACATCGGCATCGCGGTGGACTCCGAGAAGGGCCTGATGACCCCGGTCATCAAGGGTGCGGGCGACCTCAACATCGCGGGCATCTCGAAGAAGACCGCGGAGCTGGCCGCGAAGGTCCGCGACAGCAAGATCACCCCGGACGAGCTGTCCGGCGCGACCTTCACCATCTCCAACACCGGTTCGCGCGGTGCGCTGTTCGACACCGTCATCGTCCCGCCGAACCAGGTCGCGATCCTGGGCATCGGCGCGACCGTGAAGCGCCCGGTGGTCATCGAGTCCGACGGCGGCACCGCCATCGGCATCCGCGACATGACCTACCTGTCGCTCTCCTACGACCACCGCCTGGTGGACGGCGCGGACGCCGCCCGCTACCTGGTCGCGGTCAAGGAGATCCTGGAGGCCGGCGAGTTCGAGGTCGAGCTCGGCCTGTAAGGCACCCCCGCCAGGGCACCCCGCCGGGAGCCCCGCACCGTCCCCGGACGGTGCGGGGCTCCCGCGCGTCGCGGCCCGGGCGGCGGGGCGGATCGGGTGCGGGCGGGGCGGCGATCGTGGAGGCTGGAGCGGTGATGGACGAGACGGGATTCTGGCAACTGGTCGACGAGGCCCGGGAAGCGGCCGCGGGCGATCCGGACGAGCAGGCCGAGGCGCTGGTCGACCGGCTGCTGCGGCTCACCCCGGACGAGGTGCTGGACTTCGCCCGGCAGTTCGAGGCGCGCTTCCAGCGGGCGTACACGGTGGAGCTGTGGGGCGCCGCCCATCTGCTGCTCGACGGGGCCTCGGAGGACGGCTTCGACTACTTCCGGTGCTGGCTGATCGGCCAGGGCCGGGACGTGTTCGAGGGCGCGGTGCACGAACCGGACGCGCTGGCCGAGCTGGTGCCGGACTTCGACGAGGAGGAGGACGGCGACGCGGAGGAGCTCGGCTACGCCGCCGACGAGGCGTACGAGCGACTGACCGGGCTGCCGCTGCCGGACCTGGGGGTGCGCCAGCCCGCGGCCGCGTACGGGGTGTGGTTCGACTTCTCGGACAAGGCGCAGCTGGCGGCCCGCTACCCGCGGCTGTGGGAGCTGTACGGGGACTGAGCGGGCCCGGGCGGGCCCGGGGCCCGGGCGGGCCTGAGGGGCGGCCCGGCTCGCGTCCGGGCCGGACGGCGCGCCTTTCGGGTGGCGGCCGTCCGGGTGCTGTCCCGGTGCGGCCCGGGCGAGGGCCCGGGCGAGGGCCCGGGCGGGGTCAGCCGGTGCTGGTGATGCCCTGGATGATGTCGTCCAGCACGGCCGGGTCCGGGGCCTTGGGGTCGTCGTCCACGCCGCCGCGCAGGATGACGTAGCCGCTGCCGTCCGGGTCCGGGACGGCCGCGACCACGGCGAAGCCGGCCGCGCCCTGCTCGGGTTCGAGGTACCAGCGGATCGCCCAGCCCTCGCTGCCCGCGACGGTGAGGGTGCCGGCCGACTCCTCCCGGTGGGAGCGCAGGGTGCCGAAGGCGACGGCGGCGAAGTCGGTCATCGCCTGTTCGGCGGCGGCCTGGGCGTCGGCGGCGTCGACGCTGTCCGTGGTGATCGCGAACTGGCCGCGCAGGCAGAGCGACTCGGACTGCTCGCAGGCGTACTGGCCGGTGACCTCCACCACCGAGGCCCGGTCGGTGGCCGACTGGGCGATCCAGCCGTCGGGCAGCGGGACGCCCCAGTGGTGAGTCTCGTCGGCGATCTGCAGGGCCGGGTCGGGGCTGCTGCCGGTGTCGTCGGAGCCGGTGTCGTCGGTCTCGGTGGCGTCCGGGGACGGGGAGTCGGACGGCGAGTCGGGCGGGTCGGAGGGCGCCGGGGTGGAGACGTCGACGGTGACGTTCGGCGCGGGCGAGGCCTTCTTCGGGTCGGCGGGCTGCAGGGCCCACACCACGGTGCCGACCGCGCCGGCCAGCAGCACCACGGCGGCCGAGACAGCGGCGATCAGCGGGCCCCGGCCGGAGCGGCCCGGGGGCGGGCCGGGCGGCTGGAACGGGGGGTGGAAGGG
>NZ_JNYE01000023.1 GCF_000717185.1 Kitasatospora phosalacinea
GGTCATCTGGCACAAGATCATCCGGCATATGCAGCACTCTGCCGCCTCGCCCCTCAACTGCCAAGCCCTCGGTCAAACTCATTTTGAAATGACCAGTAAAGAGGGGGTTCTTGATTCCGGACGCCCGACGGCTGCTCGGTCCTCCAACGGGCAAGCGGGTCGTCGGGCTGCTGGGTTCTCAGGCCACGGGCAGCTCCCAGGACAGACCCGTTCCGCCGGCCACCCGTATCCGGTGACCGGCGAACTCCACCCCGTACACGGCGGGCCTGCCCGCCGCCGCCCACCGCGCGTGCACCGCCTCGGTCTCCGCCCACAGGGCGCGCGAGCTCCACTCGACGGCCTGCGAGCCGTCCGGGGCGACCCCGGCCCGCGAGCCGGCGCCGTCGACGAGCATCACCGCTTCCTCGTCGGTGCCCGGCGCCCGCCAGTGGCGCCGCACCCCGGGCAGCAGGTGGCCGAGTGCCACCCAGAAGCCGCGCTCCGCCGGAACGGGCGAGGCGAGGACCGCGGTGCGGCGGCGGCCCGGCCCGGGCGGCGCGCCCGGCGGCAGCGGCAGCCACCCGGTGGCCCAGGCCGGCAGCTCGGGCGGGGGCGACAGAGTGGTCATCGAATCGGGTCTCCGGACAGCAGCGGGTCGGGTGTGCGGCAGCGGCAGGGCGGTCCGGTGTCAGCGGAGGACGTAGGCGGGTACGCCGGTGCGGACCGCGTCCAGGACGGCGAGGGTGAGCTGGGTGCGGCGGGGGTCGGTCCGGGCGGCCAGTTCGTCGCGGGTCAGCAGGACGACTTCGGTGTGCTCGGCGGGGTCGAGGCGGATCCCGGCGAGCTGTGCGGGGGTCAGTGTGCCGCCGTGGAAGGCGAAGCCGACCTTGGCGGGCCAGCCGCCCCCGGGCTGTTCGAAGACGGTGGCCAGCAGGGGCAGCCGGTCCGGGTCGGGCGGCAGGAGGATGCCGGTCTCCTCGAAGCACTCGCGCACCGCGGTGTGCAGGGGGCTGGGGTCGGTGAACTCGACGTCGCCGCCCGCCCACTGGAGGCCCTTGGCCGGGTCGGTGGCGCGCAGCAGCACGGCCTTGCCGTCCTGGGTGGTGAAGAAGACGGAGCCCCACATCGGGGCGGCGGGGATGGTGGGCAGGTAGGCGGGCAGCGGCCGGTGCCCGGGCAGGGCGGGCGGCGGCGCGGTGTGGCGCCGGATCAGGTCCGCTTCGTGGGCGGCGATCGGCTCCGGCAGGTCGGAGGGCAGGACCCAGCGGTGCTGGTCGTGCTCGGGCGACAGCCGCACCTCCCGGGGGTGGTCGAGGTGGGCGGCGATCACGAACGCGCGGGTGCGGGCTCCACGCGAGTTGGTGTAGTCCTCGAAGCCGAGGTAGGCGGTGACGCGGACGTGCGCGATGCCTGCCTCCTCGTCCAGCTCACGCAGTCCGGCCGCGACGAGGTCCTCGCCCGGTTCCGTTCCGCCGCCGGGCGGCTCCCACAGCCCCGCCTGCAGGGCGCCGGGCGCGCGGCGCAGCAGCAGGACGCGCCCGTTCGGGTCGGTGAGCAGGACGCTGCTGGAGGTGCGTTCAATGCCCTCCGCCCGGGCCCGGTCGAGCGGGTCGAAGGCTGGGCGTGCGTCGGGCCGGGTTCGGGGCGCGGGCGGTCGCGTGGCGGCGTGCTCCTGGAGGAGGTGGCGGGTGGAGTCGCGCAGGTGGATGCGGTGCAGGTCGTCGGGGCGGAACCAGTGCACGAGGACGCCCTCGCGCAGGTCCGCGGTGTCGGGGTGGCCGTCCCAGCGGGCGGTGAAGATCTGGATCGGGACGGCCAGACCGCGGCGGTCGGTGGTCCACTCGACGGTCAGCGGCTCGACCGCACCGAGGTGCAGCCCGGGGACTTCCTCGGCGAGTTCGCGTCGCAGCGTCGCTTCGGTCGTGTCGTCGCCCGCCTCCCGGCCGCCGCCGAGCAGACTCCACTCACCAGGCGCCCAGATATGTGCGAAATTGTCGCGCAGGTGCAGCAGGTACTCACCGCGGCCGTTGTGGACGACGGCAGAGGCGTTCACCGGCTCGGGCCGACCGGTCAGGCCCGCAGCCAGGAGCTTGGCGCGCAGCTCGGGCGAGGAGGTCTCGGCGAGCAGGCGCCACTCGGCCCCGGTGACCTCCGCCCCCTGGAGGCTGACGGGTGACAGCTGGCTGTCGGCGAGGTAGAAGACGAAGCGGAAGTCGTAGTGCCGGTGAGCGCCTTCGCCCTTGTCCGGGTTCGCGTCGATCTCATTGACGTCGATGTCCACGGGAGCGTCCAGCAGCTCCGGCGTCAGGCAGAGCGCCCTGGGTGGGATTCCGACTTCCTCGGCGACTTCGCGGACCGCGGTCGCCAGCAGGCTCCCGTCGGCGGGTTCGCCGTGGCCGCCCGGGCACAGCACCAGCCCCGTGGCCCGGTGGTGAATGTGCAGGACGCGCAGGTCGCGGTCGACGACGACGCCGCTGCAGGTGACGTGTGCGGGCAGCGTGGCGCGGCTGGTTGGTTCAGGCGCGGTGGCCAGCAGGTCCAGCAGCGGCTGGAGCCGGGCGCGTTCACCGGGGTGGCGCTGGAGGTAGGCGAGGGTCGTTGCGGCGATCTCCGCGGGGGTGGCAGGCAAATCGGGGCTCCGAATCCGGTGTCACGGGACGGACCGGCCGCGTCGGCCGTGGACGGCAAGTCTCAGTACTCCAAGGCGTGTTCAGTGCTCGACGGGAGTGCTCGGGGGTCCGATGGTCGGGCATCGGACGGGCGCCGTTCAAGCGGGTCGCTTCCGGGCGTGCCCGGGTCGAAGGGTGCGTTTTCGAGCACCCCGGCAGCACCGTCCACCGCGGTATCCAGCTGCCTACGGACCTTCTCGGGCATGCTGCGGCTTCCCAGCGCGCAGGCGGCGAGAGCCTGTTCGAGGGCGGTTGCCTGCTCGGCGTCCAGGGCGGCGCGAGCGCCAGGATGGGCGAGGAGGTCGCGCAGGGCGTAGCCGTCGCCTGTTTCATTCGTTCGACTGATGATGGATCGAACGAGGTTTCGGGCAACCGACGCGCCGGACGGCATGGTGTCGAGGACGGTGAGGGCGAGGCGGGTGGTGAACACCGCGAGGCCGTCGCCCGGTTCGAGGTCGGTCCACAGGTCGGCGGCGTGGTCGGCGGCGTGCTGGTCGCCGGGGCGGCACAGGGCGGTGAGGGCGGCGGTGACGGCGTCCTCCCAGGGGGCGCCGGGTTCGGTGTCGTGCAGGAGGGCGAGGGCGGCGGGGTGGTCGCCGGTGGTGGCGGCGGCGAGGACGGCGGTCTGGCGGCCGTCGAGGAGGCGGCGGCCGATGCCGCGGTGCTCCTTGAGATGGTGCAGGGCGTCCTGCCAGCGGCCGGCGGCGGTGAGGGCGCGGGTGCCGTCGGCGAGGACGACCCGCCAGAGCCACTGGCGGGCTTCGTTGCGTTGCTGGTCGGTTGCGGTGAGGCGGGCGGGGACGGTGATGCCGTCGAGGGTGGTTTCGGTGGCGGTGGTGACGGCGCGGTAGAGGTCGAGGAGGAGTTGGTGGCCGTGTCGGTGGCGGCCGGCGCGCAGGTGGAGGCGGGCGAGGTTGACGAGGGGTTCCAGGCCGCGGATGGCGCCCGCCGAGGTCAGGGGGCCGCGGGTGAGGTGGAGGGTGGCGTGGCGGTGGCACAGGGCGCGGGCGTCGGCGGGCAGGTCGAGGTCGGAGGCGAGGAGGGCGGCCTGGTTGAGGACGGTGGAGGCGAGGCCCGCGTCGTTCTGCCGGGCGGCCGTGTCGGCCAGCTCGGTGAGCCGGCCGACACGGGCGTTCAGGAGCAGGCACGCGGGCCGGATCCTGGGGACCAGTGGGAAGCGCTGGGCGGTGGGTCCGGTCGGGTGCACGGCGGCTACTGCCAGGTGACGGTGATCGGGTGGCGGGGGCGCTCCAGGACGAAGCGTCCGGCGGCCGGGTCGGCGGTGGGCGGGGTGTCGGGCAGGGCGATGCGCGGGGTGCGGTCGCGGAAGTTCGTGTCCCAGGTGCGGATCTGCTGGGAGACGAGGTCGGCGAGGGCGGCGGCGTCGGGGCCGTGGCCGATCACGCCGGTCTCGTAGGTCTTGCGGCCCTCGGCGGTGGGCTCGCCGGGGCGCAGGGTGAGGTAGGCCAGGGAGGCGCCCTGGACGGTGGCCATGGCGCCCCAGCCGAACATCGGCGCGGCGGTGCCGCGTTCGCGCGCGGCGGCGCTGACGGCCATCCGCAGCAGGGAGTTGGGCAGGGTCAGGGCGAGGAACAGGTCCTGGTACTCGTAGGTGGTGCCGCCGGGGATGGTGACTCCGGTCCAGGTTTCGTGGCGCGGGGTGTCGAGGACGCCGGACAGCAGGGTGGCGTCGGCGCTCTGGTCCTTGTGGACCTGGAGGGTGACGGCGCCGTCCCCGGTGAGGTCGATGGTGCGGCGGGCGTCGTCCATGCTGCCGCGCAGCGGCATGAAGACGGCGAGCTGGTCGTCGACGGACACCCAGGCGTCTGCGGAGCGTTCGAAGGCGATGGTGCGGGAAGCGGTGCCGCGCAGGCGCAGCGGCAGGACGATCCGGCCGCCCGGCTTGACCTGCTCCAGCCACGGGGTGGGCATTTCGCTGGTGCTGACGGTGGCGATGATCCGGTCGTAGGGGGCGCCGCCCGGGTGGCCGAGGGCGCCGTCGCCGAGCAGCGCTTCGACGTTGGTGGTTCCGGCGGCGGCGAGGTGCTTGCGGGCGCCGTCGACCAGGTCCTCGTCGACGTCGACGGTGGTCACGCGGCCCGTGGGGCCGACGATGTGCCCGAGGTAGGCGGCGTTGACGCCGGTGCCCGCGCCGGCTTCGAAGATGCGCTCGCCGGGCTGGGCGGCGAGCTGTTCGAGCATCAGGGCGACGATGGCGGGCTGGGAGGCGGCGCTGATCTGCGCGCCGGAGCCGTCGGCCTTGGTGTAGACGGGGTTGTCGGCGTACGCGGTCGGCAGGGGGAAGCCGGGCAGGAAGTGCTCGCGGGCGACGGCGCGGAAGGCGTTCTCCACCGGGGCGGTGCGGATCGCGTGCTGGTCGAGCAGGCGGTTGGTGAGGGCGTCGCGCAGCAGCTCGGCGGATCCGGTTTGGTTGCTGAGGGTAGTCATGTGGGTGACCTTAGGGGTTGGGGTGTGGGTGGTGGCCGAGGGCGCGGGGCCCTCGTCGGAGTGGAAGACGGCGTCCAACGCCCGTGCGGCGAGGGCTGCTTGGTGATCGGTGGGCAGTCCGGCGCGGTTGGCGTGGAAGAGGAGGTGGTGGGCGAGGACGGCGCGCAGCCCGCGGGCCAGGCGGCCTTCGCGGGCGAGGCGGGCGAGGTCCTGTCCGGCCTGCTCGAAGGCGTCGACCCAGGCGGTGTGGTCGGCGAGCGGCGCGTCGTGGTGGGTGAGGGCGCGGGTGTTCAGGCGCATCAGGTGCCCGGTGGCGGCCGCCTGGCGGGCCGCCTGTTCGGGGGCCGTGGGCGTGGGGGTGTCGCGGAGTTCGGCGAACTTGGCCCAGACGTCGCCCTGTTCGTACTGGTCGAGGCCCGCGGCGCGGAGCATGGCGGAGACCAGGACGGTGAAGGTCTCGGCCCGGCCGAGGGCGGGCGGTCCGGGCTGTGCGGCGCGGGTGAGCAGGTGGCGGCTGTCGGTGTGGAAGAGGCGGTGGGCGACGTCCATGGCCGCGGGGCCGCCGAAGGCTGTGGTCTCCGGCTCGTAGACCACGGTGGCCCAGCCGGTGAGGAGCCCCGTCTCGGTGAGGTTGTGCAAGAGCGCGGTGACGGCGGGGACGGGGGCGTCGGCGCGGTAGCGCAGCCGCAGCCCGGCCTTGCGCATGTACCACCAGCCCTCCAGCTCGCCGGAGTCCTGGGCGAAGGCGAGGACGGGGGCGAGGCGGTGGGCGGCGGTCTGCTCGACGGTGGCGGGGTCGGCGAAGGCGAGGTCGTGCTGGATCCAGGTGGTCATCGGTCGTCCTTGGTCAGGCGGTCAGGAGGCAGGAGTCCCAGCCGGTGGTAGGGGCGGTGCCGGTGGCGGGGGCGAGCAGGGCGAGTGCGGTGCCCGCGGCGCCTTCCAGCAGGGCGGGCCCCGCGGTGTCGAGCAGGTGCCGGGCCTGGCGGTCGGGGTCGGTGCGCGGCGGGTGGGCGGTGTCCAGCAGGAGTGCGGTGGCGGCCCGCAGCCGGGCAGCGCCCGGCGGGTCGGCGTCGGCGGCGGCCCGGTGGGCGATGTGGGCGAGCCCGGCTAAGCCGTGGCAGGCGGACAGGTCGGTGGTCGCCGCCAGCGCGGCGGTGTTGCTCAGCGCGGAGGCGAGCGCGTCCTCGGCCGTGTGACGCAGCCGCTGGTCGTCGAGGGCGAGGGCGGCGAGCTGCTGGGCACGGGCGACACCGGCGGTGCCGTAGCACCAACTCGGGCGCTGCGCGGACAGCTTGAGCCCCGGGCGTAGGTGATTGCGGGTGGTCCAGTAGGGCCAGGTGTGACCGCTGCGCCGGCGCTCCAACCAGGCCAGCACGGTGCGGATCGCCTCCTGCTGTCCGGGCACCTCCATTCCCGAGCACAGGGCGAGGGAGAGCAGGGCGAGGGGTCCGGCGATGCCGTGGGCGAGGCCGTTGTTGCCGTGCCCGCCGGGGAAGCGTGCGTCTGGTTTCCCGGAGGGCCCGTCGGGGGTCCACCAGCCCGGCAGCACGTCGCCGCCGTCCTTGGTGTCCTCGGTGAGCCGGACCAGGCAGGCCAGCACCTCCCGCAGGGCTCGGCCGCCGCTTTCGCGGCGCAGCAAGAGGGAGCCGAGGCCGGCCAGGCCGCGGATGGTGTCGAACTCGGCGAGCGCCGGGAGGTCGCCGCGGGCGAGGCGGGCCCGGGCCTGCGCGCAGCGGTGCAGGGCGTCCTCCGCAGCGGCCCGGTCGAGGTGGGCGAGGGCGGTCCGGTAAGCGCCGGGGCGGGCGCGGGCTGCGCAGTCGAGGGCGTGGGTGAGCGCGGGGGCGCCGTAGTAGAGGTAGCTGTCCGGGCCGCGGGTGACGGGGCCGGAGGACGCGACCGACAGCCACGCGGCAGCGGTCTCCCACCGGCCCCGGCCGGTGGCGGCCCGTTCGACGTGCAGCAGGGCGATGCCGGGTGCGCCGTGGGCGAGGGACTGGCGCCAGGACGGGTGTGCCGTCCAGGTGCTGGGCAGGGCGGCTGGGTCGGCGAGCAGCTCGGCGATCCGGTCCGACAGGTGCAGCGCGGGGTGCGGGGTGTTCACCGGTCACCGTCCCGGGACAGGCGGGCGAGGGCGGTGGCGCGGGCCAAGTAGAGGACGATCGCCTCGTCGTCGAAGTCGATGCGGTGGGCGCGGACGTAGGAGCAGTGCAGCAGCGAGCCGAGGACGTCGTCGGTCCGGACGCCGTGGGTGTGCGGGCCGGGGAAGTGGCGGCGGTAGGCGTCCAGGGCCCGGTGCCGGGCCGTCCAGGCGTCGGCGACCGCGGTGCCACCGGGTTCGGCCCGCAGGGCGGCGAAGTCTTCGGCGGGGTCGGCCAGGCGCACTGCTTCGGTGAACACCGGCCGGGGGACGGAAGTCGGCGCCGTGGCGGCGATGGCGACGGCGTGGGCCGCGAGCAGCGCGTGCCGACCGGGCCGTACGGGGGTGGAGAGGTGGGCGAGGGCGGCGGCGGAGTCGGCGCGGAACACCTCCTCGGCGGCGTCCCACGCCGTCCCGTCGCCCCAACGGCCCTTCTCCCGGTAGGAGGTGGGGTACTCGATCTCGGACAGCAGCCCGGCCTTGTGCAGTTCGGCGGCCCAGGTGCTGACGACGGCCGCGGTGGGGCCGAACGCGGTTGGGTCGGGGAGGGCGATGCGCAGGCGGAGCTGCTGGCGCGGGTTACGGAAGCGGACGAACCACCACTTCGGCTGCCCGAGCCGCGCCAGCAGCTCCGGCAGGTGCCGGACCAGGACGGTGTCCTGGCGCTCCACGTCCCCGTACAGAGCGGCGAGCAGTACGCGGGAGGTGCCAGGGGCGTCGCCGTGGCCGCGCCGCAGTCGGCGGGCGCTGGTGGGCCGGGGCAAGGCGGGCCACAGGGTGGGGCGCCGGGTGGCGGTGACGGGGAAGACGATCTCGTGGGCGCGGCCGCTCGTCCAGCCGAGGTCGGCCGGTTCCGGGGCCTCCACCAGGACGGCGTGCGGCGCGGCGCGCAGGTGCTCGCGCAGCAGGACGCGGTGGGACGGGTGGCGTAGGTCGAGCGGCAGCCCCTGGCTGTCGGCGGCGAGCGTCGCGTAGCGGGGTGCGCGGTGGCGCTCGGCCCAGGCGGTGAACGCCTGGTCCCACTGCTGGTGAGGCGAGTTGGCAGGCGGGAGTTCGGCCGCGATGATCCGCCAGGTGGCCGGGGACAGGACGATCCGGCCGCAGCGCAGCCGTGGCAGGAACGGCAGGGCGGCGAGGGCGCCCCAGGAGAAGCGGGTGGTCTGCGCGGTGTGGGCGCGGGAGAGTTCGGTGACCAGCCGGGCCAGTGGCGGGGTGTGGGTGCGCAGGTTCAGCGCGTGGGTGGCGGCTGCTTCGATCCGCACGCCCCGCTCGGGGGCGGCCAGGTACATGCGGCGGCCGTCGCAGCCCACCGCCAGGTCCTCCGGGCCCAGGACGCCCTCGGCGGGTGCGCGATACTCGCCGAGGCTGATCACCAACTGCCCGGTGGCGGGGCTGCGGGCGACGTGCCCGGTCGCCGGATCCAGCGGCGGGAAGGAGAGTTGCGCGCTGACGGTGTCCTCGTCCGCCGTCGGCAGGGTGACCAGGAGTTGGAGGAAGGCGTTCCGGTGCGCGGGTTCGAGCAGGTGCAGGAACCGGCCCACCGACACGCCTGCCGACCGCGAGACGGAGGTGACCTCCAGCCGGTACTCGCCCCGGTCGAGCGCCCGCGGGCTCTGGGCGTGCAGCCGGGCCAGGACCTCCAGGTGCGGCGGGAACCGGGTCTCGCCCTCGGGCGTGCCCAGGGCGTCGAGCGCCCGCTCGTCCAGCAGCACCTCCCGCTCGCCCGCCAGCGCTGCACGCTGCGCCAAGGCGGCGAGCGCCTCGTCGCGGGCGTCGAACCGCGCCCGCTCGGTCGGCCGGGCACCCGGGTAGCCGTCCGGCCAGCCGATGCCGCTGTCGGCCACCACGTCCAGCAGCGGCACCAGCGCGCCGCGCCCGTAGCGCTCGTAGAACCGCTGG
Source organism: Kitasatospora phosalacinea (assembly GCF_000717185.1). Taxonomy (GTDB): domain Bacteria; phylum Actinomycetota; class Actinomycetes; order Streptomycetales; family Streptomycetaceae; genus Kitasatospora; species Kitasatospora phosalacinea_A. Next base: position 9,133 of record NZ_JNYE01000023.1, read on the forward strand.
TGGTAGGCGCGCCAGGCCGCCGCGCCCTTCGGGAGCGGGCTCAGGCGGGCGAGCAGTTCCGCCGCCCGGGCCGCGTCCTCGGCCACTCGCGTCGGCAGGACGAGGCCGGCGTCCAGCCGCAGGTCCACCGCTCCTGCGGCGTCGGAGACTTCGGGTACCTGACCGACGCCCGCCCGCTCCAGGGCCCGCAGCAGGTGGGCGTGCGGGTCCGTCTCGGTCGCCGGGGCGCGCAGCGAACTGACCAAGGCCCCCTGGAGGAGCAGTTCGCGGAGGAGGCCGGTGACCTGGCCGACGGACGCGGTCGGGAACTCGGCGGCGGTCTTGTCCACCAGCTCACCGAAGCGCAGCGGCTGGCGGGCGGTGGCCAGCGCGAAGGCCACCGGCCCGGTGCGGCGCAGCGTGGCCTCGGCCGGTACGGCGCGGCCGTCCGGCCCGGGCAGGCTGCGGTGCGGGACGACGAGGCGGTCCCCGCAGACCTGGACGGTGTTGTTCGCCACCACCTCCAGCCGGGCCAACACCTCCGGACGCCGCTCCAGGCGGTCGATCGCTTCGGCGAGCCCGGCAGCAGGCACCCGGGCGCTCCTCCGATCGCTCGTGCCCCAGTCGGCGCGGGCCGCGCCGCCGACGGCTGCGGCCTGCACACCGGCGAACAGCCCGAACGGCGTCGGACGCCCCTGGGCCCGCAGGACGTACCGGGCGGTGGACAGCGCCGCACGCCGCACCCGGTCGGCCGCGGGCCGCTCGGCGGCCAGCAGGTCGGCGACGCTGCGGGCGAGCGCCGGACTGGCCAGTTCGACGGCCTCGGCCAACCGCCCGTCCGCCCATACCTCGCGCAGCCAGCGCTCCTGCTCACCGCTCGAACCACCGCTCCCCGCGGTGAGGTCCGGCAGGGCGTGCGCCGGCAGATCGGGCCGGGCGACGGCACGCACGAGCGCCACGGCGGCGGCGCGGTAGGGCGGGGAGAGGGGCACGGTGACCTCGTTTCGGTGCTGGCGGGGTGGTGCCGCCCGTGCGCCGGGGAACTTCCCTCGGCGCACGGACGGCTTCGGGGGTCAGTGCAGGCCGGTGGTGCAGGCGCCGCAGGTGCTGCCGCAGCCGTCGTCGGTGAGGACCTGCAGGCTGGCCGCGTCGACGGTCTCGACGACGGTCACGTCCAGGTCGAACTCGCCGTCGGCCGTTGCCGGGACCTGGGCGGTGATGCTCTGAGCCATCGGGCTCCTCCTTCGGATCTCCCTTGCGGGACCTGGCGTCGGCGCGCGGAGTGCGCACCGCATCACCAGGAGCTTGTGGTCGGGGCCGCTGGGCCCCGGGGCGGGTCAGGCCGCGGAGGACGACGGTGCGGCGAAGCCCGGTTCGAGCTCCAGCCACCCGGCCGCGGCACCCAGGGCCCGCAGCATCAGCCGCTCGCCCGTGAAGGCGCTGCGGCCGTGCAGGACGCGGTGGTTGTCGACGAGCAGGGCCTGCCCGGGCCGCAGCCGGACGGTGACGGCGTTGCGCCGCACGGCCTCCCGCAGCGCGGGCAGGTGCGGCACGGCGTCGGGCGAGAACCGGGCGAGGGCGTCCTCGCGGTGCCTGAGGTGCCAGCGGCCGTCACCGAGCGGCTCCAGGACCGGGCCGAACCGGCCGTCGACACCGCCGAAGTACGCCGCCCGGGGTGCACTCAGGGCGGCGAGAACCTCGGAGCCCAACCGCAGGACGTCCCCGAGCACCCGACGTCCGTCGACCAGGATGCTGCTTCCGCCGACCGCCCCCTCCTGCTGGCAGGCCAGCAGGAGCAGCCGGGGCGGGTCCTGCGCCTGCGTGCAGTCCGTGTGCGGAGCCAAGGCGCCCCTGCCCAGACCCGCGAAGGTCGACCGCCCCGCGATCGAGGCCCCCAGGTCGCGCAGTGCGGTCAGACCGTCCGGGCCGCTGTCACGGTGCCGCAGGACCGGGTCCATCAGCAGTTCGGCGACCGCCCGTACGCCGTCCCTCCCGTGGAGGCCGTCCAGCAACACCGCGCCGTGCTCGCGCAGCCGTTCGGACACGGCCCGCACCTCGTGGGCGCCGCCGGGGGTCACGAGGGCGAACGGGGTGAGGCCGTTCACGGAAGCGTTCGATGACATGCGAATCCCCTGAGCGGACAGGCGAGATGGGTGACGACCACTGTCACGGCCCGTACGCTGCACGTAAAGTGACAAACTGTCACACAGTGATCATGGGTTTTCCGGGCTCCGCGCCCTGGTCGAGCTGTTAGCGTCGAAGCGCCCGTGCCCGACCGATCAGCGTGGAAGAAGGCATGACCGCCCCTCCCCAGCAGCCGTACGTTCCTGCCCGGTTCCCGATCTCCGTCAAGGGCGTCGTCGTCGACGGCCGCGGCCGCGTGCTGCTGCTGAAGAACGAGCGCGAGGAGTGGGAGCTGCCCGGCGGCAAGCTCGAAGGCACCGAGACCCCCGTCGAGCGCGTCGAGACCGAGATCCGCGAGGAGTGCGGCCTGCACGCCACCGCCGACGAGTTGCTGGACGTGTGGATGTACGAGCCGCTGCCCGGGCGGCAGGTCTTCATCGTCACCTACGGCTGCACCCTCGCCGCCGACGACCGCGACCGCGCACCGGTCGTCAGCCACGAGCACAAGGAAGCCGGACGCTTCCACCGCGACGAAGTCGACGCCCTCACCATGCCCCGGGGCTACAAGGAATCCGTCGCCCGCTGGTACCAGCGCCTCGACCGGGCGTGACCGGTGCCCCCGCCGCAGCCCGGCCTGCTCACCGACGGGATCCGCTGGCACTGGACGACGCCCAGGGCCCAGAGCGCCCTGCGCCGCCGAAGCCTCCCGGAGATCCTCCAGCTCTACTGCGAGATCAACGACCTGACGCAGCAGGACCTCGCCGACCTGCTCGGCTACTCCCGCAGCTACATCTCCCGCATCCGGACCGGATCGCGGACCATCACCGACACCCGCTCGCTGCTCGCCCTCGCCGAGCGCCTCGGCCTGCCGCCGCACTGCCTCGGCGTCGCCGACGAAGCCGACGGAGACCACCGCCTCGTGATCCAGCTCGCCGAGAGCGTCCTGCGCCTGGCCGAGATCGCCCGCCGGTCCGGCCAGGCCACCACCGCGGTCGCCGAACTCTGGCCGCTGGTAGCCCGGTTGGAAGCCCGCGTCGCCGACGGCCACACCGACCTCGACGTCCTGCGCCTGCTCGCCCGGGCCCGCACCAGCCTCGGCGTCGCCCTCGGCCACGTCCTGCCCGAGGAGCGCCTCGCCGCCGCTGCCCGCTGGACCGGCAAGGGACTCACCGTCGCCCGCCGCCTCGACGACCCCACGCTGCACGCCCACGCCCTGCGCCACCACGGCAACGAACTGCGCAAGTCCGGCCTGCACACCCGCGCCCTCGACCGCCTGCACCAGGCCCGCGACCTCGCCCCCACGCCCGCCGCCCGAGCCGAAGCCGTCGTCCTGCTGGCCCGCGCCGCCGGAACGGCCGGCCGAACGGCGGCCTTCGACGACGCCGTCGAAGAGGGGCAGCGGCTGCTCGACGAAACCGCGCCCACCCCGCTCTTCTCCGCCTTCACCCTCCACGAGGTCCGCCTGCGCGGACTGCTCGGCACCTCCCGCGTCCACGTCGCCGCCGACCTGCTCGACCACGCCCCGAACCCGGGCCTGAACGCCAGCACCCAGTGGCGGATCATCTCCGCGATCACCGCGGGCCAGGTCCTGCTGCGCCGCGGCGACCGGGCGGGCGCACGGGAACAGCTCCACGCCGCCGTCGACGGAGCCTCCGCCCACCGGCTGCCGCACCAGCTCCAGCGGATCCTGCGCGCCAGCACGACCCTTCCCGACGTCCGGGACAGCGCCGAAGCCTCCCTGCGCGAGCTGCGGGCCGCCATAGCGGCCTGAGCGGCCGGGGCCGTGGTGCGAGTGGTCGTTCCGGTGGGCGCGGTCCGTGTCGGCGCTCTCGCAGGCGTCCGCGCCGAGCAGCCGTGCGACGGGCAGGCCCGTCGAGCGGGGCAACGACAGCGGCGACGGGACCGTCAACGGTACCGGCGGGTCGGACAGGTCGAGCACGGGTCTCTGCCTCTCGGGCTGGGTGGTGAGCCGGCTCCGGTCCGGTGGTGTGCCAGGCCGGAAGGGGGTCAGACGGCTATGTCGGCGAGGACGGGCACCTCCGGCGCGGCGTGCCTCTCCGCGGCGTCCAGCGCCAGGAGGGCGTTGACGACGGCCTCGGCGGTCATGCCCTGCGGGAAGTTGCCGAGGTGGCGCCGGTCGACGGGGTCGTACTCCTCGGCGAGCAGGCCGAGATCGTTGCGGACGCCCAGCAGCGCGTCGATGCTCGCGCGGGCCCCGTCGACGTCCCCGGTGAGCGCCCGGGCGGTGGCGAGCCAAGCCGTGCAGGGCAGGAAGGTGCCCTCCCGGCCGGGCAGGCCGTCGATGTTCACCGCAGTGTCGCGGGTGGGGTAGCGCCCCACCAGGCCGAGCGGGCCGCCGCCGAGCTCGCGGGCGACCGCCTGCACGGTGCCGGTGGCGAGGGGGTCCGCGGGGTCAAGGAGCCCGGTGGTGACGGCGTGCAGGACGGAGGCGTCCAGGTCCTGGCCGCCGTACACCTGGGTGAGGGTGATGCGTTGCGAGTCGGCGCCAGCTGCGCGCACCGTGATCCGCACGTACGCGGCCAGGGCCTCCAGCCGCTCCGCGGTCTCCGGGTGGATGCCGTAGCGGCGCAGCAGGAGGACGGCGCGGTCGAGGGCCACCCAGCACCAGGTCTGGGAGGAGGTGTAGTGCTGCGGCTCGCCGCGGCTCTCCCACATGCCGCTGTCCCGCTGCTGCCACGTCTGCTCGACCTGGAGGGCGAGTTGGAGCGCGTACTCGACCACCTCGGTGCCGCCGGGCAGGCCGTGCAGCTCCATCTGCCAGAACGCGTTGAGGAGTTCGCCGGGGACGTCGAGCTGGAGCTGGCCGTCGGCGCCGTTGCCGACGCGGACGGGGCGGGCGACGCCGAGGTGGCCGGGGAGGTGGCCGAGGATCCGTTCGGCGGTGTCGGTCGAACCGTCGAGCCGGTAGAGCGGGCGCAGGGCCCGGGGGTCGGTGTGGGTGAGGACCCATTCGCGCCAGGCGAGGGCCTCCTCGACGAACCCGCAGTGCAGGAAGGCGCGGACGTACCAGGCGGTGTCGCGCGGCCAGAAGAAGCGGTAGTCCCAGGTTCTCCAGTCGGTGGTGCCGGGCAGGTGCTGGGACGGGACGTGCAGGAGGCGCTCGGGCAAGCTGGTGGTGGGGGCGGCGACGAACGCCCCGGTCGCGACGTCCTGCATGGCCTTGAGGGTGACCAGGGAGCGCAGTACGGCGTCCCGGTACGGGCCGCTGTAGGTGCAGGCGCTCGCCCAACCCTCCCACCAGGCCAGCGTGGTGGCGAGTTCGCGGCCGGTCGGCGGGGCGGGCACGGGCTCGCCGGTGGCGGACCAGGTCAAGGCGAACACCCGCTGCTCGCCCGCCCTGAGGGTGGCCTCGGCGTACTGGACGTCGAAGAGGGTGGAGTGGGCGGGTCCGTCGAGCCAGTAGGTGTCGGCCCCGTCGACGAGTTGGGTGCGCGGGGTGCCGTGGGTGACCTGACGGGCGGTGGGGGTGTTCGCGCCGTAGCCGGGCCGGACGGCCGTCTCGGAGGCGACGGTGACGACGCCCTCGGTGCAGGTGGCGACGCGTATCAACTGGGCCGGCGCGTAGCCGGTGGCGTCGGGCGCGACGAGGAAGTCGGTGACGGTCAGCGTTCCGCCGGGAGCGTGCCAGGTCTGCTCCAGCACCGTGCTGGTGCCGAGGTAGCTTCGCAGGTCCGCGGGCGGCGGCGTGGCGCCGGGCGAAGCGGGGCCGACCCGCCAGAAACCGTGGCTCTCGGGGTCGGTGCTGAGCAGGGAGGTGAACACGGCGGGCGAGTCGAAGCCGGGCAGGCAGAGCCAGTCGATCGTGCCGTCGGGAGTGCTCAAGGCAGCGGTGCGGCAGTTGCCGAGGAGCGCGTGGTCCTCGATCAGGTTCCGGGTGTCGGTAGTACGGGTGGGCATGAACGGGTCCTGACGTGGAGAGTGGACAGGGACGGGACGGGGAGCTCGGTGGCCACGGGACCGTTTGTCGGGTGAGGGGCGGTCAGCGGGTGGCTTCGAGGAGGGCGAGCAGGCGCTCGGCGACGGCGGGCGCCCGGTGGGTTCCGATGATCAGGACCACGTCGCCGTCCTTCGCGTGACCGAAGGCGATCTCCTCGGGGGCCTGCGTGCACGGGCCGGTACGGACGGTGTGCACCCGTTCGGCGGGCAGGCCCTCGCGGGTTGCCTCGGTGAGCGCCTCCAACGGATCGGCGATGCCGAGCGTCGGCAGCCCGCAGACCACCGGCATCAGCACGGCGCGGTGGCAGCGGGCGAGCGCCGCGCCCAGGGAGCGGGCCTGGGCGCGGGTGCGGACGTAGCCGTCCGGTTCCAGCACCGCGATCACCTTTCCCCGGCCGACGAGCTCACCCGCGGCCTGGAGGTCGCGGGCGACCTCGGCGACGTGGCGGGCCCGGGAGCGTACGACCCTGACGCCGCCCCGGGTGCCGAGGTGCTGCATCGACCCCTCGACGCCGTCGAACCGGGACGCACGCTGGGCGACGGCGTCCGGGTCCTCTCCCAGGACGAGGGCGGTGCCGATCGTGCAGACCGTCATCACCGCGTGGTGCAGCCCGATCGCGGGCACCACCGACCGGAACCGGCGGTTGCCGTGCCGCAGTTCCGCCCAGTAGCCCCCGCTGCCGACCGCCTCCAGCTCGATGATCCGCACACCGCAGCGGGAGGACGGGCCGACGGTGACCACCTCCGGGCCCGGCCGGTCGGCCAGCCGCTCGCGCAGCAGCACCAGAGGCTTGTTCCACCAGGAGAGGTCCGGGACGACGACGGTACCCGCGGTGCGGGCCTGGTGCTCGGCCGCGACCAGCGCGGTCGGCAGGTCCTCGTGGTGCGGGTGATTGGGGTCGACGGCAGTGACCAGCATCGCGGCGGGAGCCAGCGCTCGACGGGCGACGGCACCGGGCGACAGGCGGATCGGGGAGGTGGGGACCGTCTCGTGGGTGGCGGTGTCGGGCGAGAGGTCGACGACCAGGCGCGCGGCACCGTAGTGCCCGGCCGACTTGCCGAGCGCAGGGGTGTTGAGGATCCAGCCGGTGCGGCCGTCGTCGAGGAGGTGCGCGAGAACGGCCGCGGCCGTCGCGTTGCTGTGGCTGCCCCACACCGCCGCCAGCCCGTTGCCGCCGCCGAACCCGACACCGGTCAGTGCCAGGGCGTGGGTACGGGCGAGCACCGGGACGCGGTGCTCGACAGCCGCGTCCAGCTCGGGGTGCGGGCCGACGACTGCCCGCGACCACACCATCGCGCTCAACTCGCTGATCTCCTGCGGTGCCAGGCCCTCCGTCACACTCACCCCGGCCGCGCGGAGCCGGTTCGCTACCGGCCCGTGTACCTCGTCGTGACGGGTGCTGCCGCTGACCCGAGCGCCGCGTGCGGCCAGGTGCAGGGCCAGGCCCTCCATACCCGGGTCGGTGACGTCGATCAGGTGCACCGTCGACAGGACGGGGAGAAGACCGACAGGGACGGTGGGGGTGGGGGTGACGGCGGTGGCCATGCTGCTCTCCAACGTGCTGATCCGTGCTGGGAAGGGAGGAAGTGGGTGGTTCGGCCCGGCCGGGGCTCAGGACTGGGCGAAACCGCGGGCGACCTCGGCGGCGCTCACCAGGGGTGCGTGGTGGTCCAGTTCGAGGCGGGCGAGGGCTGCCAGGTGCGCGATCACCTGCACGCCGAACTGTTCGGCCACCGCCGGGTCCGTCTCGAACTCCCGGACCGCCGAGGCGAGATCGCGTGGCAGGGGCCACGCCTTCGCGTCCTGGTAGGAGTCGCCGCGGGCGGGCTCGGGCGGTACCAGGCCGCCCGCGATGCCGTGCCGGATGCCGGCGAGGGCGGCGGCCACCGCGAGGTACGGGTTGGCGTCCGCGCCCGGCACCCGCACCTCCAGGCGCCGACTGCCGCCGTGGCCGACCACCCGCACCGCGCAGGAGCGGTTGTCCCACCCCCACGTCGCCCTCCTCGGAGCGAAGCCATGGTCGCGGGCGAGGCGCCGGTAGGAGTTGACCGTCGGCGCCCACAGCGGGCCGGTCACCGGCAGTACGTCCAGCAGCCCGGCGACCGCCTGCCGACCTGTCTCGGACAGCAGCTCCTCGCCGCTGCCGAGAGTGAACACGGAGGCACCACCGTCCAGTTGGTGCAGCGACAGGTGCAGGTGCAGACCCGAGCCGGTGCCGGTGAACGGGGCCGCCATGAACAGCGCGGACATCCCGTGCTGATCGGCCACCGCCTTCGCTGCCATCTTGAGCAGCAGGTGCTGCTCGCACGCCCGCTCGACCGGCCCGAAGGGAAACGTCACCTCCACCTGTCCCGGCGCGCCCTCCAGCTTCAGCGCCTCGATGGGCAGACCCGCCTCGGCGAGCATCCGCCGCAGCTCCCGCAGGAAGGCGGCGACGTTGCCCGGCAGGTCGAGCGCGTAGTCCAGGTTGCCGAGCGTCGCCGGGCGCGGGCGCCACCCCGAGCGCTCGGCGTCCCGCTCACTACCCTCGACCAGCACGAACTCGCACTCCAGCCCGACCATCGGAGTCAGGTCCATCCCGACGAGCCCGGCCACCTGCCTGGCGAGGATGCCCGCCGGGGATAGGGGGTGCGGCTGGCCGTTCTGCATCGGCGTCGCCCACACCAGGGCGGTGTCCGGCAGCCACGGCAGACGTCGCGCCCGTTCCACGTGCCAGTCCAGCTCGATGTCGCCGAACCCGGACTCCCACGACCACGTCCCGCGCTCGGCGGGCGTCATGCCCAAGTCAGTGCCCAACAGGTAGCCGCACACCTCGCTGGAGACCGGCTCCCGCTCCAGGCGCGTCCGAAGGGTGCCGGCGTCGAACAGCTTGCCCTTCATCCGGCCCTGCACGTCCGCCACCGCGACCACCACCGAGTCGACGCCGCCACCGTCGATCAGGTCCACCAGCGAGCCCTCCGGCGTGCTCACACGACCTCCTCGGACAACTCGACCAGCTCGGCCGACTGCTGCACGGGCGGCGCGTAGTCGTACCGGCCCCGCAGTCGCCACCACAGCGCGGCCAGCGCCAACGCGACCAGCAGCGCCACGGGGGCGTAGTTGAAGGTGGAGACGTTCACCGGGTAGGACTGCGGCAGGCACACCAGCACCGTCACCAGCGCCACCCAGCCCACCGCGACCCAGCCCACCAGCCGCCCCCGGCGGCCCAGGTTCCACGGGCCGGGCCGGAACGGGCTGCCCTTGCGAAGGCGCAGGTAGACCGGCACCGCGTACGCTGGCGTCATCCCCACCACGTTGATCGCGGTGACCGCCCCGTAGGCGACCGGCGACCACAGCGATGGCAGCGCCAGGACGAACGCCGCCACCACCGACAGCCACACCTCCGCCACCGGCGTACCGGTGCGCTCGGAGACCCGGCTCCACAGCCCGGATCCGGGCAGTCCCCCGTCCCGCGCGAACGCGAACACCATCCGGGAACTGGCCGCGGTCTCCGCGTTGCCGCAGAACAACTGCGCCACGATCACCACCAGCAGCAGCGCCTTCGCCCCGGTCGGGCCGAGCGCGTCGAGGAGGATCTGCGCGGGTGGCACGCCCGTCGGGGAGTTGAGGACGGCGTCGTAGTCGCCGATGGCGAGCAGCAGGCCGGCGAGCAGCACCGCGCCCGCGATCCAGGACACCCAGATCGAGCGCACGATCCCCCGGGGTGCTGCCACCGACGCCCGCGTGGTCTCCTCCGACATGTGCGCGGACGCGTCGTAGCCGGAGAAGGTGTACTGCGCCAGCAGCAGGCCGAGCGCGCTGACGTAGACGGGGTTGCTCCAGCCGGTGTTGTTGACGAAGTGCGTCATCAGCCAGCCGGTGCTGCGGTGCTGGTCCGGCACCACGGCCAGCGCCCCGACGATCAGCGCCACGCCGCCAATGTGCCACCAGACCGAGACCGAGTTGAGCACCGACACCAGCCGCACGCCGCGCAGGTTCAACCCCGCGTGCAGCAGCAGGACCACCGTGAAGATGCCGAGCAGGCCCAGCGCCGTCGGCTCGTAGCCGAACTGCATGTTCAACAGCGCGCCGACGAAGCTGGCGGCGCCGTAGTCGATGCCGCAGATCCCGCCGATCAGGCCGAGGAGGTTGAGCCAGCCGACCAGGAAACCCCAGCGGGGGCCGCCGAGGGCGTGCGCCATGTAGAACAGCGCGCCGGACGTCGGGTAGGCAGAGGTGACTTCGGCCAGCGCGGCGCCGACGAACAACACCATCGCACCGACGCCGATCCAGCCCCAGAACATCACCGCGGGACCGCCGGCGTTCATCCCGAACGCGAACATCGTCATGCAGCCGGACAGGATGCTGATGACGGAGAAGGAGCTGGCGAAGTTGCCGAACTCGCCCATCCGGCGGTTCAGTCTGGGTTCGTAGCCGAGTTGCCGCAGGTGCTCCTCGTCGCTCGTGGGCGGCGGTGCGGCGTGGGCAGGGGACATCGGGGACAACCTCCGTACGGAGAGAAGAAGGAAACGGAAGAGGGAGCAGGAGGGAGGTTCAGGCGAATGCCGTCGCGCGGCCCGCGAACGCCTGCTGCCGGGCGGTCAGCAGCAGTTCCTCGCCCTGCGCGGGCGAGTCCGCGACGTGGGACCAGGGCACCCGGGACGCGAACTGCCCGAGGGCTTCGAACACCCTGACGGCCGCGCCCATCTGCGCCGCCGCCCACAGGGCGTGCGCGAGGTGGCTGAGGTCCGCCACCGGCCACGACCCCGGCTCCGCCACCGACCAGCTCTCGTAGGCGCGCTGGGTGTGGGAGAGGTACGGCTCCCGCCGCCACTGCCCGCGCGTCACCGCGTCCCGGACCGACGTGCTCCGGTACTGGTCGACGGCCGCGTACAGGTGAAGGGCCACCAGCGGCGAACCGGACGGTGCCCGCGTCGCCACGGTGTGCACGAAGTCGAGAGCGGCAGCACGACTGCGCCGTCGCCAGTACCGGTACACCCGGTGGTGCGCCTCCCGGCTCCCGGGGTCGCGGCGCAGCGCCCCGTCGAGCAGCTCCCACGGGCCGGGCGGCAGCATCGGGTCGCCCGACCGCACCCGGTGCTCGGGCCGGGCCTGGCCGCGGTCCAGCTCGGCCAGGGCGAGCAGGCACACCCACGGAACCGGATCGGAGGGGTCTTCCGCGGCTGCGGCCCAGCACGCCTCGCGGGCTTCCTGCTCCAGCTGCCCGGCCTCCCGCTTCGCCTCCTTGGCGGCGAGCAGGGCGTGCTCGACCAACACCCGCATCCGCAGGACGCCGAGGCCCGAGGCCGCCGGATTCTCACGGGCCCACGCAGTGAGCACCGTCGACCGGGCGGCAGCCAGCGCCAGCACCTGCGTCCGGGACACCCACGAGCCCGACGGCCGCTCCGTCCTCGCCAGCAGCCGCTCCGCCGACAGCCACCGCCCGGCCAGCAGGTCGTCCACCGCCGTGCGGAGCGGTCCGTCGAACCCGGCCGGGTGGTACAGCAGTCGAGAAGCGAGCACGGTAATCGCCTCCAGAATTTCATGCTCATGACATAGATGGGCTCGATTCGATTCCCGGAGGTCGACGCCCGCGGCTGAAACTGGCGGGCACCCGCCTGCCCCGCCTACCGCGGACTTGCCCGGAACCGGGTGTGAGTACAGAGAATCAGCCGCGAACTGGCCTTGAACAGGTCAGACTTGGGGACATCCGTGGGACACCGCTGGGACATCGCAGCGTTGAGCTGCGGTTCTTCGGGAGTGAGTCTGGGAGTTCGCCGATGAATGACCCCTCGCCGCTGGCGGCGCGACGCAGGATGATCGGCTACGCCCAGCAGGACGCCGCCAGGGAAGCCGGGGTCGACCGCCGGACCTGGGGACGCTGGGAGCGGGGCGAGGCCACCCCCTACGCCTACCAACTGCCCCGTCTCGCAGCCGTCCTGAAGATCAGCGTCGAGGAACTCGACGTCCTCCTCAGCCGGGCGTCCGGCAGCGACCCGCGTCCCGCTCCGACGCCTGCGGCACCTTCGCTGGACGACCTCGATACCGCGGTCGCCGACTGGGCCGGGCTGTCACCGACCACCGAACCCGTACGGGCCCTGTGGATCACGGAACAGGACCTGGCGATGGCCGGTCAGGCGCTCGCCACGTTCCGGCAGTTCGACCACACCTACGGCGCCCGGCAGAACGCCGGGCAGGTCGCCGACTACATCGAGCGGCAACTCCACGAGCTCCAGCAGCGTCCGGCGGCGAGTTCCGAGATCGCGCACCAGAGGGCCCTGCTGACGGCCGAGTTCTGCGAGCTGGCGGGCTACCAGGCCGTCGACAACGGTGAGCCGGAGAAGGCCCGGACGTACTACCGGCGTGCCCTGCACCTGACCTCGGTGGCCGGCGACCGGCCCTACGGGGCCTACCTGACGGCGGTCAACCTGGGCCACCTGGCGTTGCACTGCGGGCAGCCCGAGACGGCATTGCGTTGGGCCTCGGCGGCCAGGTCCGCGGCGGGCACTGCCGCGAGCCCGCTCACCAGGGCCGCGATCGCAGCGGTGGTCGCCCGGGCCAACGCGCGCCTCCAACGGGAGGACGAGGCGACCAAGTTGATCCTGGAGGCCGAGAAGCTGCTCGACCGCGGCGACGCGGACGAACCCGCCTGGATCCGCTACTTCACCCACCCGTACCTCGCGGACGAGGCGGCCCACTGCCTCCACGACCTCGGCAGGCCACCGGCCGCGCGCGGCCAACTGGTGGACGCCCTGCACGGGGTGGGCCCGGACCGGGTGCGGCGGCGCGCGATCGACGCGGCCCTGCTCGCCACCACCTGGGTCGCCTCGGGCGACCTCGACCAGGCGTGCGCGGCGGGCACCGAAGCCGTCGAGTACGCCGCGCGCACCGGGTCGGGCCGCTGCGTCGCCCGCGTCACCGACGTACTGGACGCGCTCCGGCCGCACGCCGACCACCCCGCGGTGCACGAACTCCTGGAGTTCACCGAAGCGGTCCTGCCCGCCGCGCTCACCGGGTGAGGGTGGGCACCACCGTTCCGTAGAACCGGAGTTCGGCGGCCAGCGCGGCGGCCCGGTGCCGGGGATCGGACAGGTAGTGGTCGCCGCCGTCCAGCAGCAGCGTCTCGCCGGCGCCGCGCCCGGCGAGGGCGGCACCGAACTCCATGGCGTCCTCGGCGGAGGTGATGGTGTCGTCCGAACCGTGGACCACGAGCACCGGGCACCGCACCCGCTCCGGGCGAACCGCACCGGCAGGGCCCCGCAGGGCAGCGGCGTGCGGCTGCTGCCACGCCGGTACGGACCGCTCCCACCGCTCCGGGGCGATGATCGCCGACACGGCGGTCGCGGCGACGAACGGGCCCGGGCGGCAGGCGGATCGGAGCGCCGTGTACCCGCCGGCGCTCGCTCCGCTGATGAAGACCGCATCGGCCCGGGCGGTCCCCCGCACGACGAGCTGCTCGGCGACGGCCGTGCAGTCGTCCACATCCAACTCGCCCCAGCGGCGGTCCAGTTGCTTCCGGAACGACCTGCCGCGGCCGGTGCTCCCGCGGTAGAGGGGTTCCGCGACCGCGAAGCCGTGGCTGACGAAGTACTGCACCGACCAGTCCAGCCGGAGGGGCACCCCGTCGGTGGGGCCCGGGTGCGCGCGGACCAGGGTCGGCACCGGCCCTGTGGCACGGGGCAGGTGGAGCAGATAGCGCACCTCGGCCCCGGCCACCAGGACGGACTCCACCGAGGGCGGAAGCGGGTGCCAGGGCTCCGGCGTCGGCGCCGGGGGAGCGGCCGGGAAGGGGACGGCATCGGAGCGGCCGTCGAGGTCGCACGCCCGGAGCGCCGGAGCGCTCGTCGGCGTCGACCCGATGACGACCACGCTGCTGTCCAGCACGGCCACGTACGGCTTCACCGAGCTGAGGTCGGTCCCGATGCGCCGTCGTCGGCCGTCACCGCCCACCACGAGCAGCTCGCTGCTGATGCCGTCCGTGACCGTCAGGACGGCCTCACCGGAAGGCAGCAGCGCGTAGGACCGGTAGCCGCCCTCCCACGGAGCCGGCGCACAGTCGGCGTCGAGGGGAGCCACGGCTTCGACCTCGCCGGTGTCGGCGAGGCGGTAGAGGTTCCACCACCCCGTACGGTCCGACAGGAAGTGCAGCTGACCGTCCGGCCCCCACGTCGGCTGCACCACGGACTCGGTGGCCCCGCCCGCGACCGGGAGCGGAGGATGTCCGGCACCTGTCTGCGCGAGCATCAGCCGGGTGCCGTCCCACGGCATCCGGTCGCGGTCCCACTCCAGGAAGGCCAGCCGGTCGCCCGCCGCACGCGGATGCCCCAGGAAGCCGGAAGAACCGACGAGCACCTCCACCCGGCCGTCCTCGGCGACGGCGACGATCTCGTCCCGCTCGGCGTTGCCGCGGACGGCGAGCAGCCGCCCGTCCGGCCCCGGCGTCAGGTCGCCGTACGCCCAACCGTCGCCCTCCAGCAGCACGACGGGATCGCTACCGAGTGGTTGGAGGAGGACCGCGTCTCCCGGCCCGAGGAACCAGACCGCTCCGTCGGCGACGGCGAAGCTGCCGCCCCCGTAGGCGTGGAGCGAGCCGCCCACTGCCAGGCTGGGCGGCGTGACCGGGGCTGCAGGACCGGCCGGTGGGGACCGGACGAGCCGCTTCGTGCCGCCGCGATCCGGATCGGACTCCAGCCACCAGAGGAAACCGTCGGCCGCCACCAGCTCATCGCGGGCAACCGTGGCCCGAGCCGCGGCTTCGGGCAGTATCCCGCCGTCCTCGATCATGCCGTCCTGGTCCTCCCGGCCACCGTCCCTGGCAGCTCGTAGGCTACCCGCAGGGCGGCCCCGGTCGGTCAAGGCCGTGGTTCTGCGGTCGAGTTCGCACACGTCGTCGGTACCGAGCCGGATCAGCGGCTCAGCGCAGCAGTGCGAAGACCAGGGCCGCGACGCCGCCGAGGGCGGTGCCGGCCAGGATCTGCGCGAGGGTGTGGGCCTTGAGGACGGTGCGGGACCAGCCGATCGCCGCGGCACCCAGCGCGGTGAGCAGCATCCACGGGCCGAGGGCGAGCACGAGGATCATGACGGTGCCGCCCGCGACGCTGTTGTGGATCGAGATCTGCCAGCCGACGGTGACCAGGAGGGTGGAGACCAGCCCGACGAGCATGGCGACGACCAGCGCGGAGACGTCGGCGGGGGCGCCGAGGGTGTAGAGCAGGGTGATGCCGGTGGCGACCGAGACCAGGCTGAGGGCCATGGGCAGGATGCGCTGGCGGCGGACGCGGATGTGCTTGTCGGTGAGGCCGCCGCGCTTCACGCCGAGCAGGACGATGCCGATCGGGATGACGCCGCAGAAGAGCGCGGCCAGCAGCCCCCAGCCGAGGCCGGACCAGGAACTGGTGCTGTGCCAGCCGATCAGCAGCAGGAGCGCGACGACCAGGTTGGCCGGAGCGAGGACGTCCGTGATGATCCGTGCGGCCTTCTGACGGGGCGTGCTGTCGGCGAAGGCGGGCGGGGTGGGCGGTTGGAACGTCACGGGGTGGCTCCGGCGGGGGAGGTCAGGCGCGCGAGGTGCGCGCGGGCGAAGGCGGTGGCGAGGTCGGAGAAGTAGACGTTTGACAGGGTGAGGAGGAGGTCGGCCTCGGTGTCGAGGTCGGCCCCGGAGTGTACGGGTGCTTCGAGGTGCCCGGTTCGGGCGTGCCCGGAGACCTGGGCTTCCCGGGCGGCGCGCAGCCAGCAGGCTTCGGCCGCGGCGGTGGCCGAGATGCCGGTGAGCCCGGCCTCCTCCACGTGGTCGGCCGCGCGCAGCCGCATCGGGACGGTGGCGGCGCCGTTCAGCACGAGGATCGCGTCACGGATCTCGATCGTCCGCCGGTAGAGCCGGTCGCGGACACCGCGCGGGTCGAGCGCATCCGCGAGCGGGTGCCGTGCCGCGCCGTAGCGGATCTGCGGGACGGCGTCGCTCAGGTGCGCCCAGAGCGGGTACAGCCGGACGAGGCGGTAGTGCTGCCGGCCGGCCCGGACGGCCACCGGGACCATCGGCATGGTGCTGCCCGCGGAGATCAGCAGCAGCGGGACGAGCGCCAGGAGGCGGTTCAGCAGCTGCTCCGTCCCGGCCGACAGCGGGTGGAGCCCGAGGCGGCCGACCACGAGCATCGAGGCCCGGTGGACGGTGTACGCGATGCCGATGCCGGTGCCGAGGCAAATCAGTCGCAGCCCGCGGCGCAGCGAGTCCGGGCCCGGTCGGCGCGACCACTGCCAGGAGAGCCGGGACGCCGTGAACATCGCCCAGCCGAAGTACGTGGTCCACAGCAGGGTGTAGGCCAGGAGCCACGGGTCTTCGGGGTAGGCCGTCAGCGGATCGACCGCCTCCTGCGGGCGGTCGGTCCGGAAGAACAGGACCACCATGGCGGCGAGGGTGACCAGGGGCACCACCGTGCCGGGGCGCAGCCGTCCTCGCCGTGCCGCGGGAGCGGAACTGGCTGCCGCACGCGAGAGGAAGACGAGGACGCAGGCGGCGGCCGAGACTGCGGAAGCATGCTTGAGCAGCGCCGCGAAGCCGTGCACGCCGATCGCTCCGTCGAGCCACAGGACCGCCGGGTCGTTGGCGAAGCACATTTCCACGGCAAGGACGAAGAAGGCCGCCCAGAGGACCCTTTTCTCCTTGTGTCGGAATGCTCCGGGAGCCCTCCACACCGCTATCGCCCACAGAATTGCACAGACGCTCAGATTGATGACGCGCATACCGGCTACTCGATCAGGGCGGACAGGAGGTGCACCGCGAGCGGGTCGACCGGTCTGTCGGCCTTTTCGGCCGTTTGATGAATCCGCCGTGCGAGCAGACCGGCCAGCCCTTCGGCTGCCTGCTCGTCCTCGTGCGTGTAGCTGGTCCGGCCGAGGAGGCTGACGATCCGGTTCATCGGGAAACCGGCCCACTCCTTGACGCTCAGTACCTCGCCGACACTGCGGCGCGGGCCGTCCTGCGCAGGGGGCTGGGCATGCACCTCGGTCGGAAGGCAGGAGTGGCCCAGCAGCATGTGGCACAGCTCGTGAAGGATGATGTGGTCGCGGTGCAAGGGGCTGGTCGCGCTCTCCACGAAGATGTGGTCGGAATTCTCCATGGCGATCCAAGCTCCGCAGGGAGCGGAGTTCGCTGCCCCCTCGTGCTCGATGGCGTGGATGTGTATCCTGCGGCCGCGCTTCTCCGCAATGCTGTCGCACAACTTCTCAATGGTGAACGGGGAAGGTATTTCCAGACTTTCCGCGACGGCGGAGTGATCGTTGAACCCGCCCACCTGGCTTCTCCTGCGCCAGCTTCGCATGACCCTTGTCCGTTCCAGTGATTTCCTCGTGCCCCAGGGGGATCAAAGCATATGCGCACGAACGGACTGCATTGCTGCCGAGATTCTCGGAGGGTTCCCGTTCGCTGCGGAGCGTAATCCTGAACTCGCCGCAGGGCGGGAACTGCGGAGGTTTCGTCACGTTCGGACTACGCTCGGTAGTGCGGCGCGTTATCGGAAATTTATCTGAGTGGGATTTAGATGATCACCGATGGTGTCGGGCTCAGCCGGTCGAGCCGCTGTCCAGTCCTTCTGCGGCTCGGGCGATCTCGACCATGCGGGCGATGGTCGACAGGCTCTCGACCGACAGTCCGGATGCCCGGAAGGCAAGGTTGGCCGCAGGGCCATCCTTGATCATCTTTTCTACGTCCTCGGGCGCGGCCGGCGTGGTTGCGGCGGGCGCCTCCTCGGGTTCGTCGTCCCCCAGGAGGAAGCTGGGGCGCACGCCGAAGCCGCCCTTGGCGAGGGCCCACAGGGTGTTGGCCGTCGGGTTCGTCTTGCCGCCGACGCGGAGCTTCTGGATCAGGCTCGCGCTGACCGCGGTCCCGCCGTTGGCCTCCGCCCAGGCGGCCGTCCTGTCCGCGATCTCCTTGTTGGTGAACTCGCGGCCCTCGCTCGGGTGGCGGTGCGCCGCGAAGAGGTCGTTGAGTCTCGACTGGACGGTGGCGGTCATGGAGTGCTCCATCGGTGTGCGGCAATGGACGCACTATAGTCCGCCGACTGCCTGCCATGGCGACCGCATCGCGGACTCTAGTCTCCCGATGGTGCGGACTTTAGTGTACGTTGATCGCGGTTGTGACGCACCAAAGTCCGTCGCAGCTGGTCAGGGGAGTAAAAGGGGGTGGATGTGTGACCCCCGCTCGCCCTATGGTCCTGGTCCTGCCGCGTACAGCGGTCGGCCGAGCCGAGGGGCCGCTGCCCGCATCGGCCGGACATGGGACCGGCGCCCCGGAGCTACCAACTCCTGGACGCCGGACGGCACCCCGAAGGGAGCCGACTCACTACCACGCGCTCGGCGGGACTTCTCTGCACGAGACCACCGCGCGCGCTCCTACGAAGCACGGAGTATCGCATGCGCGTACCCACGACGGAAACCGAGAATGCGTCACCTCGCCTCTCCGATCGGCGCCTTCGGCTGGCCGAGCGACTGGCCGTCATGCTGCCCGGCGTCGCCGCGGTCCAGGTCGGGCTGGCCGACCCGCGCCGCCAGTGGCCCCACCCCCGGGCGGTGGCGATCGACACGGACGGGCAATGGGTGCCCCTCACCCGAGCCACCTCCCAGGTCGTCGCGCGTTGGGTGGTCCGCACCTGGCCCGAGGCGGAGTGGGCGGAGCCCCACACTCTCGACCTCGCCACCGGACAACTCACCGCAGGTGCAGGCGTCCCCGCTCGGGGCCGCTGATATGGCGCGCATCCGCTCGGTCAAGCCCGAGACCTGGGTGAGCGAGACGCTCGCCGAGGTCTCCATCCCCGCGATGGTCACCTTCCTCGGCATGACCAACCACGCCGACGACCACGGCCGCCACCGGGACAACGCCGCGATCGTCTGCGGCCTGGTGTGGCCGCTGCGCGAGGAGATCACCCGTGCCGACGTCGAGGACCACCTCGAGCAGCTCGCCGCCGCCGGGGCCGTGTGCCGCTACACCGGTTGCGACGGCCGGAAGTACTTCCATTACCCGACGTGGCGCAGCCACCAGAAGATCGACAAGCCGTCGCTGTCCCGGCTGCCCGCGTGCCCGCACTGCGAGCCGGAGCGGTGCGGCGTCTGCAAGGGCCCGTGCATCCAGCGCGCAGCTCTCGCCGAAGCGCCGACCCCCGTCCCCGAGGCGAGCCCGACTGCTCCCCGAGTGTTCGACGAATCCTCGGCGAACCCTCCCTCCCCCCTCGACCCCCTCTCCGGACCCGTCGCGAAGCCGTCCCCGCAGGGCAGCACCGGCAGCGGCACGACCACCGCCCCGACGGTCGACGAGAAGCACAAGGCCGTCGCCACCTCCGGAAAAAGCGCAGGTCAGAAGCCATTCGCCGAAGCCTCCCCGAAGGCTCGCCGAACCGTCGCAGAGCCCTCGACGCCTGGATCTAGGATCTTGGATCCTGGATCTTCTTTCCCTACGGGGCGGCAAGCGCCCGAGCCGGAGGCCGTCTCGGCGGGCCAGCTCGTCGGCGAGTACGTCGCCGCGTGCGAGCGGCGCCCACCGGGCAGCGTGCTCGGCCACCTCGGCAAGACCGTCAAGGGCCTGCTGGCCGAGGGCATCGACGCCGAGCACGTCCGCGCCGGGCTGCGGCGCTTCGCCGAGATCCAGGGCCACCCCTCCCGGCTGCCGAGCCTGGTCAACGACGCCATGAACGCCCCGGGTGCCGGTTTGGCCCGGCCGGGATCCCGCCCTAACCTGCCCGCTCACCAGGCGTGGACCAACCCGGTCGACGCCGCCACCGCCTACGCCGAGGAGCTGTGATGCGCACCCACCGCGACCCGCGGACCCTCGCCGACGGCCCCTCCGTCCTCGACCGGATGGCCCGGATCCTCGCCGCCCGGGGCATCGACCACGCCCAGGTCGACGCCCTCCCCGACGAGCCGGAGCCGTTTTCGCCGGAGGCCGAGCTGTCCGCCGGGATGCCGCCCCGCTACCGCGACGCCATCGCCGACCACCCGCTGGTCCTGGCCTGGACCAGGCAGGTCGCCGCCCAGGCCACCGCCCCCAGCACCGGAGCGCGCCGCCAGGTCACCCGCGGCCCCAGCCTGCTGATGGCCGGAGTCACCGGCGCGGGCAAGACCCACCAGGCGTACGGCGCGGTCCGCGTCCTGGTGCGCACCGGCATCGGCGTGCGCTGGCGCGCCACCACCGCCGCCGACCTCTACGCCGAACTCCGCCCCAGCTCGGACACGGACGCCGAGCGGGTGCTCGCCGCCTACAGCCGGATGCCGCTGCTGATCCTCGACGACCTCGGCGCCGCCAAAACCAGCGAGTTCGTCGAGGAGCAGACCTACCGGCTCATCAACCGCCGCTACAACCACTGCCTGCCGACCCTGATCACCACCAACCTGGCGATCAAGGACCTGCGCACCTGCCTCGGCGACCGCGTCACCTCCCGCCTCGCCGAGATGACCACCCGGGTCGAGTTCGAACCGATCGACCGCAGACGCCCCCAGCGCGCCGCCTGAACCGCCCCTCCCGGCCGCGCCCCCGAGCGCGCCGCCCCCCACCGACCCAGCGCACCCCTCCGCCGACGCCGCCCCGCGCGCGGAGAGCGATCGGAGTACCTCCGCATGAACACCACGCCCACCACCGCCGAGCGCTACCGCTCGCTCGGCGACCACACCTGGCAGGACCAGGCCGTCTGCCACCCCAGCGAGTACAACCCCGTCGACCCCGAGGTGTTCTTCCCCGGGCCGGACGAGGTTGACAAGATCGCCACCGCGCTGTCGTTGTGCAGCCAGTGCCCCGTCCGCCTGGCCTGCCTCGACGCCGCCCTCGAAGGCGGCGAGACCGACGGCATCCGGGGCGGACTCACCGAGGAGGAGCGCGCGCCCCTGCACAAGAAGATCGCCAAGCGCCTCGACTACGGCCGGGTCAACGCCGCCCTTGCCGGGCGCGACATCCACCTCACCTCCGCCGAGCGCCACGCCGTCGTCCTCGCCGGATACCGGCACGGCGTCAGCGCCGAACGGATCGCCCACCTCCTCAAGGTCACCGAGGACCACGTCCAGAAGCTCTATCGCGAGATCCGCCGCACCATCCGCAACCGCGAACTCCAGCAAGCCGCCCGCACCGGCGGTCAGCCGGTCGGTGTCGACACCAGCCGCCTGACCCCAGACGACTTCGGGACGGCTGCATGAGCACCACCACCCCGACCGCCGCCGCGCACGTCACCGGCTGGGACCGAACCGCCGTCATCGCCCTCGGAGCCACCGGCTTCGCCCTCTCCTACGACTCCCTTCAGCAGATGGCCACCGCCGTCCACGTCCGTGGCCTCCTCACCTACCTCTTCCCGTTCATCGTCGACGGCTTCATCGCCTACAGCATTCGCGCGCTGCTGGTAATGCGCGACGCCCCGCTGCGCGCCCGCGCCTACGTGTGGCTGCTCTTCGGTGCGGCCACCGGTACGAGCCTGTGGGCCAACGCCCTGCATGCGGTCAGGATGAACGAGCAGAGCAGCGCGACCGGCCTGCGGCTGACCGACACGGTGGTGGCGGTGCTCTCCACCATCGCCCCGCTCGCCTCGGCCGGTGCCGTCCACCTCTACATCCTCCTCGCCCGCGGGCCGGTCAACCCGCCTGACCGGGACAGCCCGACCGACCGTCCGGCCGTGCCGGACGATACCGCGGACAGTGCGCCGGTAGCCGCCGGTGACCGCGAAGCCGCTCGGCAGGCCGTCCTTCCGGTCAGCGGCCTACCGGCCGAGGTCGCTCCGGTGACCGGCTCGCCGGTCAGCCCGGTCACCGCGCTGCCGATGGCGGTGACCGGGGCCGTTGACCTGGGGGGTCAGCCGGTCAGCGGTGGGCCGGTCACTGGCCGTCCGGCCGAGGTCGTCCCGGTGACCGGCTCACCGGTCAGTCCGGTCACCGCGCTGCCGGTCACTGACCGGGTGGCTGACCGGGACACCGAGGAACTGCTGGAGATCGCCAGGCAGGCGGTCGCGGAAGCGGACAACAAGCTGACCCGCGCCGTGGTCGCCACCGCGATCCGCGGTCAGCAGATCCCGCTGTCCAGCGACACCCTGACCCAGCTGATGGCCCAGCTCCGCGAACAGCAGCGCAAGAACCAGCTCGCCGACGCCGACCGGAACTGACCGGAACCGACCGGCCGGGGCTGACCGAGGAGGTCACCCCGGCCGGTCACCCACCCGCCACCGCACCACCGAAGTGGAGCACCGTCATGCGCACCACCCCCGCCACCTGGACCGAGGCGGACGCCTGGCTGACCGTCCTGCACCAGCGCGGCCACCTCCACCGCGCCGAAGCCGGCACCGACAGCGCCTGGACCGTCCAACGAGGCCGGCACGCCCGGCCCTGGACCCTCCACCACCCGGTCCTCGCCCTCGACTGGATCGAGGACCTCGTCCGCGACATCGAGCAGCGCGACACGGAGACGCGCCGATGACCGACACCGACCCGGAGCCGACCACCCCGCGAGCGGCCGGTGACCCCGATCAGGCTCCTGGCGGAGCAAGTTGTCGCCTACGACGGTCCTACGGCCCGTCGCACGCACTTTCCCCCGCCCAGGAGGGCGGGGGAGGCCCGGTTGGTCCCCGAGCGAGGGCGCTCGGGGACCAACCGGGCGAGCAGCACCAGGGGGCGCTGCTCGAAGGAGAAGCTCCCGACCCGCCCGCCGTCCGCGACCGCCAGCAGCCGAGCGCCCCGCCGTTTCCCGAGCGCAAGCCGCGCCGCCGCAGCCGCGACCCCCGCGAACGCACGCACAAGACGACTACGCGCCTGTCCGACAGCGAGAAAGCTGAGATCACCGCCGCCGCCGCACAGCGCGCCGTTACCGTCGCCCGCTTCCTCGCCGCCTCCGCCCTCGCCGTCGCCCGCGGCTCGACCACCGTGCACAGCAACGACCAGCTCGACGCCGCCATCGACGAGCTGGCCGCCCTGCGCACCGCCCTCGCCCGGATCGGCAACAACGTCAACCAGATCGCGCACTACTTCAACGCGGGCGGCCAGCCCCGCGATGGCGAACTCGCTTATGCGACAGCCGCCTTGATCCGAACCCTGGCCCGCATCGACGATGTGGCCGACGCCTTGGTGAAGAAGCGGCTCTGATGATCCCCAAGATCCGGCGCGGCTCGCGCACCCACGGCCTGCTCGCCTACCTCTACGGCCCCGGGAAACGCGACGAGCACACCGACCCCCATCTCGTCGGCAGTTGGGACGGCTTCGCCCCGGACCCCGGCCGAGACGCCGATGCCGACCCGAAGATCACCATGACCCGCCTCGTGGCGGCCCTCGACCTGCGGGTCAAGCAGGCCGGCACCGCCGCCCCGGCCCAGCACGTCTGGCACTGCTCGGTGCGCACCGACCCCGGCGACCGCACCCTGACCGACGCGGAATGGAACACCGTCGCCCGCCGCCTGGTCCACGCCGTCAACCTCGCCCCCGAAGACGACCCGGACGGATGCCGCTGGGTCGCCGTCCGCCACGCCGAAGACCACATCCACATCCTGGCCACCATGGTCCGAGGCGACCTCCGCAGGCCCCGGATGAACTACGACTTCAAGAAGGCCCAGGCCGAATGCCGCCGCATCGAGAAGGAGATGGGACTGCGCCAGCTCAAGCCAGGCGACGGCACCGCCGCCGCCAACCCCACCAGCGCCGAACGCTTCAAGGCCGAGCGCACCGGCCGCACCGAGACCCCGCGCGACAGCCTGCGCGAAGCCGTGCGCCAAGCCGTCGCCGGAGCCGCGGACGAGGCCGAGTTCTTCGGCCGGCTGCGCGAGGCCGGCCTGCGGGTGAAGCTGCGCCACGCCCCCTCCGGTGACGTCCTCGGCTACAACGTCGCCCTGCCCGGCGACCGCAACCGCGACCGCGAGCCTGTCTGGTTCGCCGGGTCCACCCTCGCCCCCGACCTCTCCCTGCCGCGGATCCGCCGCCGCCTGACCGACAGCCCCACCGACACTGCACCTCCCCGCCCCGGCACGTCCCGCACCGACCGGTCCGGGCCCGCCCGCACCCGCCGGGACGCCGCTGGCATTGCCGAACGCGTCACCGCGGTCCTGGACGAAGACGGTGGTGAAGCCGCCGCCCAGCTTGTCGGTGCCGGTGAACTCCTTGACGCGCTCGCCCAGACCTCCCCGGCCGCCACCCGGGCCGAACTGCGTGATGCCGCCCGCGCGTTCGAGCGCGCCACCCGCTCCCACGTCCGTGCGGAGAACGCCGATATCCGGGCCCTGCGCTCGGCCGCCCGCGGAATAGTCCACGCCGGAACGGCGCTGGGACGAGGAGAGGACGGCGGCGCCACCGCCATGGTCCTGTCCACCCTCGTCCTGCTCACCCTGGCCGCCGCCCGCTGGCACTCCGCCCGCGGCCACGCCCAGCAGGCAGCAGCCTCCCGCCAGGCGGCCGAGCACCTGCGCGCCGCCTACCGGCAAGCCGCCGCGACCCCGCTGCGGGCGATGCGCGAGAGGGCCCAGGCGCTGCCCGAACCCGAACGCCGCCGCCACGAAGCCACCATCCGGGCCGCCCTCGGCGAACCGGCCACCCGCACCGGCCACCAGGCCGGCACCGCCGAGCGGTTCGACGCCCTGGCCGCCACCCTCGCCGAAGCCGAGAAGGCCGGCCACGACCCCAAGGCCCTCCTCGAAGAAGCCGTCGACCGCCGCGAACTGGAGAGCGCCCGCAACACGGACGCCGTGCTGATCTGGCGCATCCGCCGCCTCGCCGACCTGCCCGCCCTCCCCAACGGCACCGGCAAGCCGAAGGCCGGCACCACCCCGACCAAGCACGCACCCGGCCGCCCGGCCACCCGCACCGCAACTCCAGCACCCGCCCGTCCGGTCGCCGACCCCCGCCGTCCAGCACCCCGACGCTGACCGGCATCCGAAACCCCTCGACACCCACTCCCAGCAGGTGTCACCCAAGAACCCGCACCGCACGAACGGAGAGCCCGTGCCCAGAGACACCGAAGACCCCACCACCCCGACCGCGCACGCCACACAGCCGACGGCCAGCGACCCGCTGCTGCGGCTGGAGCACGAGACAGCCCCGCCCAGCGGGCCGGAAACCACCCGCGGCCTGCAGTGCCCCCGCGCACTGGACCTGCGCGGCATGCCGGTCTACTGCACCAAGTGCCGGGCCCAGCGCGACTGGCTGCTGACCAACTACCGCCAGCACGTATGGATCCACTGCCGCTGCGGGCACAAGTGGCTGGAGCCCGAGATCACCCGTGCCGACTTCGACACGATGATCACCGACCCGAACTGGACGCACTACCCGACCGTCCGCGAAGGCGAGATCGCACTCGGGTTCGACGGCTCCTTTGCCGGGATCTACCTGGAGTAATGCGCGGAATTGCATCAGATGCAACATCCGGCATGCGCTGCGCATGGTCGTGAGCTGCGACTTTACCGGGGGATCGGCTGAGGCTGGTCCCCCGGTCGGCGTTCCTGCTTAGCCGGGCGTAACCGATGCAACGATGTTGCGTTAGATGCAACATGGACAGGGTGCTGGACCTGCCGGGAGCGGCCCATCTGGTGCTGGCCTCCGGGGTTGCCTATCTCGATCCGGAGCCGGCCGCCTTCGAGGCGATGTTGGAGGGCTGGGCGCTGCAGCAGCGGGCCCGGTTTCTGGATGTTGAGCAGACGATCGCGCCGAGGCTGCGGTTGGTTCGGCGGTTCGCGGAGTTCACCAACGAATATCCGTGGCAGTGGACGCCGTTGGAGGCGGAGGCGTTCATCGACAGCCTTCGGTCGCGCCGCCAGGGTCTGGCGGTGTCGACGGGGCGGAGCTACCAGGACGCGCTGCGGCTGTTCTGCGGCTACGCGACCGATGGCCGGTACGGGTGGCCGGCGCGGTGCCTGGATCTCTTCGGGACCGTGCCGGCGCAGATCCTGCACGAGTGGAACACCGTCAGGCACACCAGCGATTACGAGGGCAGTCCTCGGCGCCGTCCGCTGACCTACGACGAGGTGCAGGCGCTGTTCGATGCGGCGGACGGCCGGGTGGAGGAGATCCGGGCCCGTCGGCGCAAGGGGGCGCTCGCGGCGCTGCGGGACGCGGTCGCGTTGAAGACGGTGTATGCCTTCGGGCTGCGGCGCCAGGAGACGTGCTGCCTGGATCTTCCGGACCTTCGGCGCAACCCGAAAGCCCCGCAGTACAGGCGCTTGGGCGCACTGTTCGTGCGTTACGGGAAGGCGTCCCGTGGCGGGCCGCCGAAACGCCGCACGGTGCTGACCGTCCCGGAGTTCGACTGGATCGTGGAGGTACTGGAGTACTACCTGCAGGAGGTGCGGCCCGCGTTCGCACCGGGCAAGCATCCGGCGCTGTGGATGACCGAGCGGGTGGGCCGGCTCTCCCTGCGGCGCCTTGACGAGGCGTTCGAGACGGCCCAGCGCCTGGCCGGGCTGCCGGAGGAGTTGGACCTGCACTGCCTGCGGCACTCCTACGTCACACACCTGGTGGAGTTCGACTATCCGGAGCGTTTCGTGCAGGAGCAGGTGGGCCACGCGTACGCTTCCACGACCGCGATCTACACGGGCGTGTCCGACGACTACCGCACTCGTTTGGTGCAGCGTGCCCTCAAGGCGCGGCACGCCGGGTTGTGGGAGGTGGGTACGTGATCAGGAAAATGGGCTTCCGTTGGCACTTGCGGCAGTTGATGGCCCAGCGGGACATGTTCCAGACCGCGGACCTGGTGCCGAAGCTGGCCGAGCGCGGAGTTCACCTCTCCCGTGAGCAGGTGTTCCGCCTGGTCACCCAGCCGCCGCAGCGGCTGTCGATGGACACCCTGGCCGCGCTGTGCGACATCCTGGGCTGCGGGGTCCAGGACCTGATCGAGGTGGTCATCGTCGACGAGCAGGTCCGCAAGACCGGCACCGGCGGCGGAGCGGACCCGGCAGCCCCGGCGCCGATGGCACGGCGGACCACGATCCGCCGCCCCGGCCAGACGTGAACGGCACCGAGGCCCGCCAGGAGGTGCTGCAACTCGTCAGCGCCGCACTCCACTTGCTCGACGAACAGGTGGTGGCACAGGCGGTGGCCGGCGCGGTGGCGCCGCGCACCGGCCGCTCCACCCTCGCCTACCTCAAGGAGCACCGCGACTGGCTCACCGCCGGCGACCCGCGGCTGCCGAGGACGGTGCTGCGGCTGCTGGCCGAACTCCGCGCCGCCGGCGCCGCCGAGGCCGTGGTGCCCGGATGCGCGGACTGCTCCAGGCCCAGGGCACTGACCGGCCGCCGTGAGGACGGCTCCCGGATCTGCCGCTCCTGCGCATCCACCCGCTCCAGCGAGACCTGCCAGCGCTGCGGCCGCCTGCGCCGGGTCGCCGCCCGCCAGGCGGACGCGACCGCCCTGTGCGACACCTGCTACCAACGCCCCACCACACCCTGCTCGGGCTGCGGACAGGACCGCCCCGTCAAAGCCCACACGGCCAACGGCCCAGTATGTAAAGGCTGTTACAGCCGCAGTCCGCGCACCTGCGGCGGCTGCCACCAGGAGCGCCAGATCGCCATCAAGGCCAGCGCCTCCCACCCGGACCTGTGCGCCGGCTGCTACAACGGCCCCCGAAGGCCGTGCTCGCGCTGCGGCAAGACCCGAACCTGCCGAGGGGTACGCACCGGCACCTACCTGTGCCTGTCGTGCGCCCCGCGCCCCCAGGCCGCCTGCGCCCGATGCGGCAAGGTCCGCGACGTGAAGACCCGCTGGCCCATCGGCCCGGTCTGCAGCTCCTGCTACGGCTTCATCCGCCGCCACCCCACACCCTGCCCAGCCTGCGGCGACCGCCAGCCCATGATCGGCACCACCCCGGACGGATCACCACGGTGCGGCCCCTGCAGCGGAGTTGACCGCCGCTACGCCTGCCCGCGCTGCGGCGGACCCGACAGCCCCGGCCGGCCCGGCGAGTGCGCCCGGTGCCGAAGTGCCGACGAACTGCGCCGCCACTTCGGCACTGGCCCCCTCCTCGCCCCGCTGATCGCCGGCCTCGAAGCCAGCGAGCGCCCCGACAACGTCCTCCACTGGCTCCAGCGCCCCGACAGCTCCGCCACCCTCCTCCGCCAACTGCTCGCCAGCGGACACCAACCCACTCACGAACTCCTCGATGCCTTCCCCCGACGAACCGCTGCCGTCCACCTGCGCCAACTCCTCGTCACCCACCAGATCCTGCCTGAGCGCGACGAACGCCTCGCCCGCACCGAAACCTGGATGCACCGCCTCCTCGCCGACGCCTCCCCCGAACACCGCCACCTGCTGCAGCCCTACACCACCTGGCTGATCCTGCGCCGCCTACGTCACCGCGCCGACACCCACGGCCTCACCGACTCCAGCGTCACCTATGCCCGCGAACAGGCCCGCTGCGCACTCGCCTTCCTGCGCTGGCTCGACGAGCAATCCCTCACCCTCGACCGGGCCGCCCAGCACGACGTCGACCGCTGGCTCACCGGCGGGGCGACCACCCGTCGGCGGCTGCGCGACTTCCTGCGCTGGAGCGCGCGCCACAAGCTCAGCGGAGACCTCCGCGTTCCCGCGATGCCCAACAGCCAGGCGGTCGCCTTCCTCGACGAGGACCTCCAAGTGGAGCTGCTCCACAGGTGCGTCCACGACCAGGGCCTGCCCGACGACGTGCGCGCCGCCGGCGCGCTGCTGCTGCTCTTCGGTGCCAAGCTGACCCGCATCGCCCGACTGCCCATGCGGGACTTCACCCAGGACGGGGACCAGGCGTTCGTCACCTTCGGCGGCCAGCCGGCTCCATTGCCGCCGGCCGTCGCCCGACTGCTGACCACCCAAGCGGCCACCCGTCCCCGTCACCTGACCCGGCATCACGCCGAGGCTTTGTCCCGGCAGTGGCTGTTCCCAGGTGCACTGCCCGGCCGCCCAGTCAGCGCCCACCGGCTCGGTGAGCGGCTCGTCGCCCATGGCATCGGGGTCCGGGCGGCCCGCAACACCGCTGTCCTCGCCCTCGCCCAGGACCTCCCGGCGCCGGTGATCAGCGAACTGCTGGACCTGCACATCAACACGGCAGTCCACTGGGGCAAGCGCGGTGGCCGCGACTGGACCAGCTATCTCGAAGCCCGCCGAGGCGAAGCGCCGACGGTGACCTTCACATCATGAGGGACGCTGGCGCTGAGCTGAGCTCGCCGCGATGTCAGCGCAGAGCACGGTGCGCGGCTACGCGCTTCAGGTTGCGGGGCCGAGGAGGTGGTTGCCGGGGGCGTCGGGGTCCGTGCTGAGGTAGAACTCGACGATCGCGGCCCGGTACTCGGCGAAGCTGATCACTCCGTCGCCGTCGCGGTCCACGAGGCGGAACGCGGCGGTGGAGACCTCCCGTTCGACGCCGAGGGTGTCGTAGAGGCGGACGTACTCCTCCAGGCTCAGGACACCGTCCTGGTCGGTGTCGACGGCGTTCATGACCGCGTCCGCGATCGTCATGACCGCCGGCTCGAAGTGCGCCTCGGTGGTGACGTTGTCCTCCATGACGGTGATGAACTCGTCCCGGGACACCTGCCCGTCAGCGTCGGTGTCGGCGTGCTCCAGCAGCAGCTGCCACCACTGGTCGAAAGCGGTGTGGATGGCGCGGATGTTGGTGTGGTCGTCCTTTCGGGCGGCGCGGGAGAACACGCCCGCGGTGGCCGCGAAGTCCAACTGGGTGAGCTGCCCGTCCTGGTCCTGGTCGAACCAGTCGAACATGCTGGAGAACTTCCGGCTCTTCACGGCACTCGTCATGGGACGTCTTCCTCGGATCAAGGCCGCCCTGCTCACGGGGCGGCGGTGATCGCGACGCTAGAGGCCCCGCCGCCGGCGGACCCGCCGAACAGCACCGGTGCCATCCCGACGAGTGACGCTCGGAACACATGTCGGGGACGAGGGGTCCCGCCGGCGGCGTGGAGCGGGGGCCGGCTGTGGGCCTGCTTCCCCCACGCGGCGGCCCCGGCCCGGCCTACCGGCCGCCGTGGGCACTGCGGCGAGCCCGGCGACGGGTCGTCCCGCCCGGCCCGGCACAACCAGCCGCTCGCGGCGCGGGTTTGGCTCGTCGGTAAGCAGCGGAACTTGATCGGCCCGTACCCGCCAGTGGGCGGGTGCGGGCCGTGCCCGGAGCGGCTCCGGGTCAGTCGACAGGACTACGCCTCGTCCTCTTCCTCGTCTGCTTCCGGAGCTTCTGCTACATCCTCGAAGTCGGCGAGGCCGATGCCCGCGTCCATGATGTCGCTGGACCTATCGTCAGACATGGTCATCTCCTCTTCTGGCCGGCTCATTGCCGACTCGCAGGGGATCTTCCCATGACGAACCGTCAGCACGCCGTCACTCTCAACAGATCAGCCCTGGCCTGCGCGACGGGGGTCCCGGTGAGCGTTTCGCGAGAGCGGACCGGGGCGAATCAGACACAGTTCGGGCCTCTCCCGAAACTCGCACATCTGATCAGTCGCAGGAGCCCGTCGGGGTGAGATCCGACCAAGCCCCCTCGATGGCGGAGGGTCGAATGCCATGATCACTCCATGACACTGAGGAATCACAAGACTACCCAGAGTGCCAGGTGGCGGGGGATGCATTCCGCATGCCTCACCCTCACCTCGGCCCTGCTGCTGACCTTCGCGACGGCGCCCGGGGCGCATGCCATCGTCGGAGGCAAGGACGCCAGCATCAGGGACTTCCCCTTCATGCTGAGCCTGCGGCTCCACAACCAGTACTTCTGTGGCGCGACCCTGATCAAACCCGGCTGGGCAGTGACCGCAGCCCACTGTGTAGGGGACGGCCTCGGCGGCCGTGGACTGAGTATCTACGCCGGGTCGTCCTCCACCACCCACGACGGCAAGTCATTTAGCGCATCGAAGATCGTGCAGGCCCCGGCATATAACCCCGGAACCATGGACTCCGACATCGCCCTGATCAAGCTGAACGGTGCAGTGAGCGGGCTTCGTCCGGCGGACCTGCCTGCCGCCGGCGCCACAGTTCCCGCAGGAACCGTCGCGGACATCGCGGGCTGGGGAGTCCTCCAGGAAGGCGGCTCTGCCCCCGCGCGCTTGCAGTACGCGCAGGTCACTGTCCTGGACCACAGCACCTGCAAGAAGGCATACCCCGGCGACATCACCGACCAGATGCTCTGTGCGGCTGACCCCAAGGGGCACATGGACGCCTGCAATGGGGACAGCGGCGGCCCGCTCCTCCAAGACAACACCCTGGTCGGAGTCATTTCCTGGGGCCTCGGCTGCGCATCGCCTGGCAAACCCGGCGTCTACACGGACGTCGCCAAGTTCAGGACCTGGATCGATACGACCATCACCGCCACCGACACCGCCCCGGCGCAGCCGGGCCTGTAAGGCCATCGAGGCAGGGCTCGAATCCGGACGGCTGATCGGCGGTGCCAAGCACTCGCGCCCGGTACCGGCCACCAGACCACGCAGAAGTCGTCACCTGCACTGCCGCCCGCCCAGACCGCCAAAGGTCTGGGCCGGCAGCAGCATCGAACCCCGATCAGGCCGCGATCCTGCGCATCGTCGTCGCTCGGACCAGTGCGTCCTGGCTCGCCGGTCGGCCGCGCCTGGACGACGCCGCGCCGGCCCAGCAGAACGTCGCCGAACACGTCAGCACGATGCTCGCCGAGCGCCGCCAGCTCACGGCCAAGGCGGTCCAGCCCGGGCAGCCGCACACGGAGGAGCGCCGCCAACCGACCCTCGCCGAGCCGGCCGCCTGGCCGAGCGCCAGGCCCACCGCGACCAGCTCCGGCAGCGCGGCGGACAGCCCATCCGCACCGCGCGGACCACGCCGAACCGCCAGGTCGAGCCCGGCGACCACCGCCAAGCCCCGGCTCATTGCCGGACCGGGCAGCAGATGGTCCAGCCGTGCCCGCAGCAGATCCGGCAGGATCAGCACGGACCGCGTCTTCGCTGAATCCTGCCGACCGCTCCTGAACGGCCCGCAGGATTCAGCGGCGCGGGGTGAAGCACGGCTTCGAAGCGGCTTGCGCGGGCGGACGGCGGCACCACTGTCGAGAGGTGAGCCGGTTGTGCCTCGGGCTTCGCGGCTCCTGCAGGGTTCGAGTCGAGCAGAGGAATACCGCACTCCCGGAATAAGTACTCTCCGCCGGTATAGGAGCACAGCGAAGAGGGGCACCACCGATTCGGTGGTGCCCCTCTTCGCTGTCGGATGATCAGTTCCTGTCGCTCGGCGGTCCTCCCGCCTGGGGGAGGCTGTCGCTTCGGGAGAGCCGGTGGAGGCTGAGCCGGACGGGGGCCGGGCGAAGGCCGAGGCTGGCGGCCAGGGTGTGCTCGTCGAGGGTTGGGTCCTGCCGCAGTCGGTGGAGGACGAGCTGGTCGGTGCGGGTTTCAGCGGTCCGGGCGGCGCGGTACGCGGCGAGGGCGGCTGCGCCGAGGACGACCAGGCCGACGGCGTAGCCCGCGTAGGAGTGGGAGAGGGCTGCGCCGATCGCGGTGGCGGCACCGAGTGCGGCAAGGAGGCCGAAGCCGGCCGTGGTGAGGGGCCGGGGGTCGGTGGACTGGTCGGGCATGGTGGTGAAGCGGTCCTTCCTGGCCGGGCGGCGGGCTTCAGCTGCTGGGGCCCGGCTTGGGCAGTTTTCCCCGGAAGTCGCAGCCGGGGCACTCGTCCTCGCCCTGGATGTGCCCCTCGTACCAGCCGTGGACGGCTGCGTGCAGGATCGCC
The DNA here is from genome assembly GCF_000717185.1 of Kitasatospora phosalacinea. GTDB lineage: Bacteria > Actinomycetota > Actinomycetes > Streptomycetales > Streptomycetaceae > Kitasatospora > Kitasatospora phosalacinea_A. The sequence continues at coordinate 41,813 of NZ_JNYE01000023.1, forward strand.
TCCTCGATGCTCGCCTCGCCGGAGTGTACGGACTCGACGGCGTTGTGGACGATGACGCGCAGTACGGCGGAGTCCGGCGGCGGGAACGGCGGGGAAGGCATCGGAGAGGTGCTCATGAGGGCAGAGCGTAGGGCGTGGAGGGTCAGGCGGTGGGCGGTTCGGTGGCGGGGCGGGCGGCGAGGTCGCTGCGGTAGCCCTGGCCGCGGGGCTTCCAGTTGGTGAAGGTGGAGGGCTTCCAGCGCGGGCGGTCGGGGATGCTCTCGTCGTCGGGGGCGGGCAGGGCGCCTCGGCTCTTGCGGCTGCGGGTGGCGCCGACGCTGATGCCCAGGTGCGCGGCGACCTCGGCGTAGCCCCAGAGCTGCTGGTCGTCGGCCATGGTGTTCCTCCTCGGTGGTCCGCTCACGAGGGTACGCGGGGCGGAAGGGGTGGGCGTGCGTCGAGGCCGCCCCTGCCGGTGGGCAGGGGCGGCCTCGTGTCGTGCGCGAGTGCGGGCGCCGGTTACAGGTCGAGGCAGTCGCACCGCTGGGCGTCGATGGGGTGGCCCTGGCACTGGTGGGGGAGGTCGGCCCAGTCGTCCCAGGGGGCCGGGAGGCAGTCGACGCCACCGGCGGTCAAGGTGGTGTCCAGGTGCTCCCGGAGCTGGCGGACGGGGTGGGTCGGGGCGAGGGTGTTCACGGCGTCGGTGAGGGCGGTGTGCGTGGCGTCGGTGCCCATCTCGTCGAGGTCCTGGTCGTGGTCGAGGTGAGGGCCGGGTTCGGGGAGGCCGAGGGCGAGGTTGAGGGCGGTGGTGGCGAGGGCCAGGGCGGAGCACAGGCCGGTGACCTCGTGGAGGGTGGGGCGGACGAGGTGGGGCCAGGTGTCGGGGGCGGCGTGCCAGGAGGCGAGGTGGACCTCGGTGGTGGCGAGGCCGAGGTGGGCGGTGACGTCCCAGCCCGAGCGGGTGGCGGGCTCCCAGCGCAGGCTGATGCGGCCGAGGGGGAGGCGGGGGGCGTCGGCGGGCAGCCACAGGACGCCGATCGGGCGGCCGGGGTCGGAGGGGGCGCTGCGGACGAGGGCGCCGCGGACTGCGGCGGGCATCGGGCGCAGGGCGAGGCTGTCGAGCGGTTGGGCGGCGGGGTGGTGGGAGTTGATGCGGTTCTCCTTGTTCGGGTCGGCGGGGGTGGTCAGGCCCAGGCGAGGTGTTCGGTGACGGCGGGCGGGAGGTAGTGGTCCTGGCCGTCCTCGCCGATGTAGGCGATGCCGTCGTGGACGACGACGTCGGTGCTGACGAAGTGGGCGTAGGGCCAGTCGGGGTTGACGGCGAGGCGGACGCGCAGGTGCGGGTCGAGGCCCTGGAGCGCGGCGATGAGCTGTTCGACGGTCAGGTAGTGGGGCACGGGAACCTCCGGGTAGGGGCGAGGGGAGAAGGGGCGGGCGTCGGGTTCAGCGCATGCTGAAGGGGAGTGCGTCGCGCACCAGCGGGCCCGGCGCGGTGGCGGATGCCCGGTGGGTGGCGAGGTGCCGTCTGCGGGAGTCGTTGACGTAGCCCTTGCCGGTGCCCCTGAACTCCCAGGTGCCGCAGGTGCAGACGGCCTGGGAGTAGGAGCGGCCGGGGCAGTCGGGGTGCAGGGGCTTGCCGGTGACGGCGTGCTTGTGCTCGGGCGGGCAGGGGGTGCCGTCGGCGTGGTGGTTGGTCAGCGGGGCGCGGTAGGCGGTCATCGGGTGCCGTTCGGTCGAGGGAAGAGGCGCAGGCGGGGGAGGACGAGGACGGGCTCGTCGACCGGCCAGGGGTCGCAGGCGTCCCACGGCCAGCCGGTGGTGAGGACGACGGTCCCGTTCGGGCCCCGGACCTCGGGGAGTTCGCACACCCCGCAGCCGCAGGCCCGGTTGAAGGCGGTGGGCTCGGCCGGGTAGGGGCCGGAGGCGAGGAAGCCGCTGCGGGGCATCCGGCCCGGGCGTTGCGGATCGAAGGCGGAGACGACCAGGTCGCCGGGGCGGACCTCGGCGGCCCGGACGATCCGCAGCAGCGGGTTGGCCAGCACGCGGCGGCTGGCGCGGTGCTCGGTGGAAGCGGTGACGATGACCGGGTGGAAGGCGGCGTCGTGGAAGTGGTGGGCGTTCGTGGGCATCTCCTTGCCGGGTGGTGGGCCCCGGGCCGGACGGCCCGGGGCGGAGCAGCAGGGCGGGTCAGTCGGCCAGCCGGTAGGAGCGCATCGGCAGGGACTCGCCCTCGTACTCGCGCACGACGATGCCGTCGGCGGTCAGGCGGGCCAGGGACTTGGCGACCACGGAGTCGGGCAGGTCCAGCGCGTTGCCGATCTGGCGCAGGCGGGCGCCGTCGGGCTGCTTGGCGAGGTGGGCGACGACCTTCCGGTCACGGCGCAGGCCCTGCGCGTGGACGTCGTCGGCAGCGAGCAGCAAGCCGCTGGAGGCGACGCAGATGCTGAGTCCGAGGACGGTGGGGTTGTGGGTGGTGAAGGCGTTGAACAGGCCGATGGCGAGGATGCCCGGGCTGGGGATGCGGTTCGGGTCGATGGAGATCTTCACGGGGTCCTCTCGGCGGGCCGGTCCGGGCCCTGGCTGACGATGACGGGAAGGAGGGAGGAGGGCAGGCCGGGCCGGGTGCCCGGGATCGGCCGGGCACCCGGGGGCGGGTGAGTAGGGCTCAGGAAGCGAGGACGAAGCCGGTGTCGGCGTGGCGGGCGGCGGCCCAGCGGGCGAGGGCGTCGGCGAGGGCGGTGCAGTCGTCCGCGAAGGAGAGGGTGCCGTCGCCGAGGTAGACCTCGGTCACGTCGTCCTCGTCGGCGTCGTAGGGCGAGGACGGTGCGGCGTAGAAGCAGGCGAGCCAGGCGCCGTGGTCGGCGGCGTCGTGGGCGATCTGCCCGTCGTCGGCGACCAGGACCTCCCCGTTGGGGAGCGCGAGGGACAGGGCGAAGCAGCCGCCGCCGGTGTGGACGGGGACGAAGGGCAGGCCGCGCTCGCGCAGCGCCTGATAGGCGGCGCGCCCGGCGATCGGGGCCTCGCCCTCGGGCAGGGGGTCGGTGAGGGCGGACTCGATGGTGCGGGTGAAGGGCAAAGGGGCTTCTCCTCGGGGTAGTCGGGCGGGTGTTCGCCCGGTCGGTCAGCGGGTGGAGGCGGTGATGAGGGCGGCGAGGAACCCGGCGACGGCCTCGGAGGGGGTGTGCAGGCCGAACTCCTGGGTCCAGGGCTCGGCGTGGGCGGGGCGGACCTGGAGGCGCCAGAGGATGCCGCGTGCCCAGGCGTCCGGGTCTTCGGGCAGCCAGCCGACGTAGAGCCGTCCGTCCGGGCTGGTGCAGTGGACGTTGGCCTCCGGGGTGTCGACGACCGGCCAGCCGAGGCCGACCAGGAGCGCGAGTACGGGGCCCGCGCAGTGGTCGCTGGAGAGCCAGGAGCGGTCCTCGGGACCGGGGGCGATGGGAGCGGGGAGGTTCGGGGTGGAGATGCTCAGGGGGTTCGATCCCTTCGTTGACCTGCGGTTTCGGCGACATGAGTACTTTGACATGCGGTGTGCCGATGTACGTAGTCGTTTCCGGGACCAGTTCGGTTCGCCGTCGGCGGATCAGTGGGAATCAACCGGCTTCGGGCGGTGCTGAAGAAGGGTTACGGCGCGGGGCCGTACACGGGCCCGACGGGGGGAGCAGCAGTGGAGTTCGGCAGAGGGCGCGACATGGCAGCGCTGGAGCGCAAGCTCCGCAGCGCGGGCAGGCCGTGGACGATGGGCGACGTCGTCATGATCAGCGACGGGCAGTGGGCCGTGCCCACGACGAGCGGGGCCGAGCGCACGCAGGAGGACGTGGTGCGCGAGCGCCTGCAGGACGGTCGGCGGGTGGAGCTGACGCTGGAGGAGCTGGCCCGCGCGGTGGGCGCCGCCGACCCCGGCACCCACCGCGACCAGGACGAGGACTGACCGCCCCGCCCTACCGGCGGTTCGTCGCCCCCAGCACGGGGGCAGCGGGCACCGGCGGGGCGGGCCGGTCGGCCGCCAGGCCCAGCGGCCGGGAGGGCGCGGTGCGGGCGGTGGCGGCCCGGACCCGCTCGGCGGCCAGGTCGTCGGCGGCGAGTGTGTGCCTGCGGGCGGTGGCGAGGGTGCGGATCGCTTTCAGGGCGGTGCTGGCCTCGGCGTAGGCGGTTCGCAGGGAGCCCGCGGTGTCCGTGATGCGGTCGAGTTCGTAGAAGGCGGGCACACGGCCGGGCCGGGTGAGTGCGTGCAGGCGGCTCTGGAGCACGACGGCGGAGTTGTCGAGCACCGTAAGGTGCTCCCGGGTGCGCATCGCGGCACGGAGCAGGGGGTCTTCCACGGGCTCGCGCGCTGCGGCTTGCTCCAGTTCGGTGATCGGTTGGCCCCAGGCTTTCTCGATCATCGCGTCGGCGTGGTCGAGGGCGGTCGCGTCGGACACGGTGTCCTCCAAGGAGGGGTGGTCAGCGGGGGCGGGCGGCGGCCTGCTGCTGGGCGTAGAGCTGGACGGCGTGGTCGAGGGTGGTGGCACCCAGCTTCCGGCGGGCGCGCTCAGCGCGGCGGCGTACGGTCGCGGCGCGGGTGCCCAGCCGCAGGGCGAGGCCGGCGACGGTGTAGCCCTGCGTGAGGTAGCGCAGGAGGGTGGTCTCGCCGGGGCTGAGGGGCTGGCCGCGCAAGGGCTCGGGGTTGCTCAAGACAGGCTCCTTCGGGGAGTCGGGGCGGCGCTCGCCCCGAAGGGGGCGGGCGCCGGGGCCGGTGGTGTCCGGCAGGAGGAAGGCGTGGAGGGCGAGCGGGAGGTGGCCGCGCTGATGCGCGCGACCTCCCGCGGGCTGGGCACGATCGGCGTTGCGGTGGCGGCGGCGGGCAGGCGTTCCAGGTCGATGCGCCGCATGGGCCGCCGGACCGGGACAGGGTCGGTGACGGCGGCGGTGAGCGACTGCAGCAGGTGGTCGGGCAGGTGGGAGGAAGCGGTGGCGCACCAGCAGGATCGCCTCGTGCCGACCTCGACCAGCAGGCGTTGGGTGTGGCCGGCCATCTCGTCGGAGTGCCGCAGCAGCCTGTCCTGGAAGTGGAACCGGACGAGGCGGTCGGGCGACCGGTAGCTCAGGAACGGCGTCGAGGGGTCCAACGTCCAGCCCTGGGAGAGGAGTTCGAGGGCTGTCTCGGCCCCGTTGCTTCGGCTGCCGCCCAGGTAGGCGTCGGGGCCCTGGTCGTAGGCGTCGGCGAGCGCGGTGGTGAAGTCGGCGACGACCTCGGGCGGGGTGCTGTGGTCGAAGGTGACCAGCCACTCGGGCGGCGCGAACGCGTCCGGCCCGGCGCTGATCTTCCACCACATCGGGCCGTCGGCCCAGGGCAGGTACGCAAGGCGGGCGGTGAGGTCCGGCGCGGTGACGAAGAAGTTCTGGTCGGCGTCGTGGCTCCGGGCCCAGCCGACGTCCAGCAGCGCCTGAACGGCTTGGGACTCGTCCGCATCGCCGTTGGCCAGGTAGCGGGGCGCGATTCGGTACTCGCGGGGTTCTTCACGGGGGTTGGGCACGGCAGGTCCTTGCAGCAGGTCAGCGGGTGCGGTCGGAGGGTGCGGGCTTCGGGGAGGCCGTCGCCCGGGGAGCGGTGGTGCCAGGAGGTGCGGAGCCGCCCGTCCTCGGCGCGGTGGCGGTGCGGGCGGTTACCGCCTTCATCCGGGCGGCCTCCCGCGTGCTCGGCGCCGCCAGGGTCGTGACCGCCTGGGCCGGAAGCCGCGCGAGTTCGGAGGGCCGCAGGCGACGCTGCACGGGTGCTGGGCTGGTGACCGCGGCGGTGAGCGTCTCCAGGAACCAGGCGGGGGTCGCCGAGCAAGCGGTGGCGTACCAGCAGCGCCCGGGCAGGCCGACCACGAACGTGAACCGCTCCAGCTGCCGGTCCGCCTCCTCGCCGTGCCCCAGGCGTCCGATCTGCTGCTGCAGCGTGACGAGCCCGTCGGGCGAGCGGTAGACGTTCTCCCACCGCGTGGTCTCCAGACGCCAGCCGTTTGCGAGGAGGCGCTCGGCGGGGTCGAAGCCATCGGCGGGGCCGTGCATCACCGAACTGGGCGCTGCGGCGAGGGCGGTGGTCAGCTCGGTGACGATCTCGGGGGCGGCGGCGAGTTCGAGGGTCACCTCCCAGGCGGGCGGCGCGAAGACGTCACGATGGGCGGTGAGCATCCACAGGCCGCAGTAGTCCCCTTCGGGCAGGTAGCCGAGACGGGCGGTGAAGTCGGGGGAGACGGCGAAGAAGTTCCCCGACTCCTCGCGGCTCAGGTACCAGCCGGCGTCCGACAACGGCCGGACGGCCGCGGAGGCGTCCGCGTCGGCATTCGCCAGGTAGCGGGGCGCGACCTGGTACTCACGGTGCTCTTCACGGGAGTTGGGCACAGCACGTCCTCGTTGTGGATCAGCGGGCGCGGCCGGAGGGCGCGGGCTTCGGGAGCGCGACCGGCCGGGTCGCGGTGGTGTAGGCGAGCACGGAGCCGCCCGCTCGCGGCGCGGGTGCGGTGCGCGGGACGGAGAGGGAGCGGGAGGTTGCCGCCTTCATCCGGGCGACCTCCAGCGGGCTTGGTGCCACCGGGGTTGCGGTGGCCTGGGCCGGGAGCCTGGCGAGTTCGGAGCGCCGCAGGTAGCGCTGGACAGGGGCGGGGTTGGTGATCGAGGTGGTGAGGGTGTCCAGGAACCGGTCGGGGAAGTCCGAGGTGGCGGTGGCGTACCACTGGTGTCCCGGAGGGCCGACCACGAACGTCCAGCGCTCCCGGTCGCCGGTCATCTCGTCGTTGTGCCCCAGGTGTCCGAGGCGCCGGTGCAGCGTGATGAGCCTGTCAGGTGACTGGAAGGCAGCCAGCGGGGGTTTGGCTTTCTGCTGCCAGCCGTGCTCGTCGAGGAGGCGGCCGGTGAGGCCGAAGCCGCCGGTGGGGCCGTGGACCACGGATGCGGGCGAGGCGGAGTGGGCGGCGGCGAGGGCGGTGGTCAGCTCGGCGACGATCTCGGGAGGGGCGGCGAGGTCGACGAGCATCTGCCAGGTGGCCGGGGCGAAGACGTCGTCGTGGGCAGCGATCATCCACAGGTCGCCGCGGTTGCCCTCGGGCAGGTAGCCGACGCGGACGGTGAAGTCGGGGGCGGTGACGTAGGTGTTGCCCAGCTCGTCGTGGCTCAGGGTCCAGCCCGCATCCAGCAGGGGGACCAGCGCGGCGTCGCCGGTGTAGGTGGGGTTGGCGAGGAAGCGGGGAGCGACCAGGTAGTCGCGCCCGTGGTCGGTGGGGTTCGGCATGGTGGGAGTCCAGGGTTAGCGGCGCCGCGGGGCGGGCGCGGGCCGGGACGGCGGAAGAAGGCGGGGCCGACCCGCCTCCGTGGGAACGGGCGGGCTGGTCGAGCGGACGGACGGTCGTCGCAGCACCGTCACCCGGGCCAGGTGGCGGGCCGGGATCCCGTCGGCGCGCCGGAGGGCGGGCCCCGGGTCGCTGAAGGCCGCAGCCGCCTGGGTGAGCGGGTGGAACGGCACGCCGATCGTGAACTCTGCACACCAGGAGGGCTGTTGCGGGCTCCCGGCGAGCATGCTCCACGTCGGCGGGACCAGGCGGGCGACCTCGTCGTCGTACGGCTGGTGGCCCAGGCGGTGCCGGTAGAGGGCCCAGCCGTCCGGGGCGAGCTGGTCGTGGAAGCCCCGGGGAGAGCGGTCGCAGGGGCGCCAGCCGCGGTCGGCCAGGACCGAGGCTGGAGTGCCGACCCGGTGGAGGTAGTACTGGGTGTGCAGGTCCTCGGCGAGCGTGGTGGTGAAGGCGGCGACGACCTCGGCGGGTGTACCGGAGCTGAAGGAGGCCCGCCACAGGGGTTCGACGCCGAGCTGGTGGCGGCCGTGGACGGTCCAGGCGGCGGGGGAGCCGACGCCGCCGTCCACGGTGAGTACCGCTGTTCGGCACGGGCTGGTGAAGCGGGTTCCATCCGCGGGAGCAGGAGCGGGGGTCCAGCCGTGGACCGCGGTCAGCGGGCTGGTGACCAGTCGGCGGTCGCCGGGCCCGGCCAGGCGCAGCGGCTGGACGAGAACAGGGGCGGTGGAGGGCACCGGGAGTTCCTCGTCGAGTTCGGCGGCGGCCGGGCCCGCGCAGCGGGCACCGCGGTGCCCGGGCAGCGCGCGGACCCGGCGGCCCGGCGGTGGGCGGGTCTGCGGCGGGGCACGGCGCTCACCTCCCGCGGGCCGGGTGGGAAGCGGCAGTGACGGCGTACGGCACCTGGGGCTGGGGCTGCGGGGCGTGGCTGAACAGCGAGGGCGGCACCGGGCTTCGGCGCAGCGCCGCCGCGGTGCGCGCGCCCTGCACTCCTTCGGCCGGGGCGGTGAGGGAGCGGACCTTGGCGGCCGGAGCGTGGGCGGGGCCGTTGGCGGTGTGCCGGTCGTGCCACTGCTGGAGGGCGGCGTAGACCGGTCCGAGGGCCTGGCCCGCTTCGGTCAGGGCGTACGGGCCGTGGTGTCGGCTGCCGGTCGAGACCACCAGGCCGTCGGCCTGGAGCCGGGCGAGGCGGGGCGTGATCAGCTGCCGGTAGACGCCGGACTCCGCGGCGATCCGGCTGAAGTGCATGCTGCCGCCCTCGGCCAGCAGTTGGACGATCCGGGTGGTCTCCAGCGGCTGCAGGCGCTGCAGCGCGTCCTCGATGCGGCCGGGCCGCCCCAGCATGGTCGGGGAGATGTGCTCCGACGACCACTGGGCCAGGGACCGGTAGACGGGGCCGAGGGTGAGCGCCTGCTCGCTCAGGCGGTACGGGGCGCGCTTGTCGAAGGCGTCGTCGCGGACCACCAGGCCGTCCTGGCGCATGGCGGACAGCCGCTTGCTGGCGTAGGACTCGCTGAGCGCCGGGACGTAGTCGGCGACCTCGCGCACCTGCAGCGTCGGGCCGTACCTGGCGATGGCGCGGACGATGTCGGTGGTCCAGTTCGGCGCGAGCCGGCGCAGGGCGGCTTCGACGGCCTGCGGGTCGGCGGGGGGAGTGATGGGCATGATCGGTACTCCGGTTCAACGGCTGGGAGAGGAGAAGCGAAGGGGCGGGAGAGGTGAGCCGCGACCGGGGCGGGCTCCGTAGGCACGGCGGCAAGGGAGTCGAGGTCGTCGGTGCCGAGCCGTCCGTGGATGAGGCGGTCTCCGGGGCTGGCCAGCGGACGGTGGGGGGTTTACTGGGTCGTCTCCAGGCGGGAGAGGAGGGAGCGGACCAGGGTGGGGAGGCTGCCGGGGCCCTCGCCGATCCGGACCTCGCTGGCGGCTTCCTCGACGATGTACTGCGCGTCCTCGATCAGGCCGCTGCTGATCTCCATGCAGGCGTCGGTGATCGCGGCGGCGGCCCGCAGCGCGCCGACGAGGACGTCGACGTAGGCGTCGGGCTCCATCCCGGCTGCGTCGGCGGCGGTGCGGATCGCGGCCGTCTCCGCGTCGTTGAAGCAGTGGTCGAAGCCCTCCTCTTCGGCGGGGGCGGGCACGGGGTGCTCCCCGGGCTCCAGCGCGGGGAGCCCGGCGCGGGTGCAGATCGCGTCGACCGACGTGGTCAGCTCGGTCAGCGACTCGGTCAGCCAGCCCAGCGCGGAGGCGTAGGAGGCCAGGGCGAACAGGCCCACGGGGGTGGTCGGCAGCGGCTCGTCGAGCAGGTCCTCCAGGCGTTCGTTCAGCTCGCCGACCACGCGGGGTCCGGCGGACAGCGGCCCGAGGAGCGGGGTGAGGTAGGAGCGGCTGGCCGGGGTGTCGTACTCGGCGACCAGGATTCCGGCGATCGCCTGGGCGGCGTCGGTGAGCCAGCCGGCGAGGTCGCAGCGGCTGGGCAGGGCATCGGTGGTCATCATCGGGCCTTTCGGGGAGCGTCAGTGGCGGAGAAGCCGGGCGAGGCGGAGGTGTAGGCGATGCCGCCCTGGCGGCGGGCGTGCGCGGTGCGGGGGGAGCGGGCGCGGGCGGCTTGGACGCGGGCTTCCTGGGCTTCCCGGACGCGGGCTGCCAGCTCCGGGTCCGCGTCGGGTGCAGGGGTGTTGAGCCCGGTGCGGCCCAGCCGCTTCTGGGCGGCGTTGTAGACCGCGTACTCGTGCCGGGCCCCGGCGGCGACGAGGTAGACCTCGCGGGAGTGCTTGGAGGCGGGCGGTGCGTCGCGGAACTGCACCACCAGGCGGTGGCTGGCCCAGTCGCCGCCCGCCCCGAGGACGATCTTGTGGCAGCCCTCCAGCCGCTCGCTGAGCCGGGTGGCGACCCGCTCGCCGTGGACCAGGTCCTGCAGGTGCAGCAGGGCCTGGTCCCGGATGGGCTCGGGCAGTCGGCGCAGGTCGGCGATGGCGTCGGGGTGTGCGGCGAAGGCGAACTTGGCGCGGCTCACAGCGACCTCCCGGAGGACTGCGGGGAGTTGACGGGAACAGCGGGCGTGCTCGGAGCAGCGCCGGCCTGGGGGAGCGAGGTGGTGGTGCGGGAGAGTGCGGCGCCGGTCCGCAGAGCCTCCGCGTCCAGGCGGTACTCGGGCGCCTCGGGCAGGGGGGTGGAGCGGTCCTCCAACCAGGCGTCGACGGCGGTCCAGTCAGCGAACGCCCCCTCGCGCACCGTGTAGGTGTACTGGTCCGGCTGGAGCGACTCGAGGAACAGCCGGACGGGCAGCTCCTTGTCCTGGCGGTCGACGGCGATGCTCCAGCCCTCGACGTCGCCTCCGTCGATGACCCGGCGCTCGACGACGGCAAGCCGCTCGCCGGAGTGCCGGATGCGGTCCTCGACCCGGACGGTCAGCTCGTCGGCGGGCTTGGGGACGTCGGCGATCGGCGCGAGCGCCTCCGCCGGGCAGCCGCGGTTGATCAGCCACCTCTGGGCGAACGCGAAGGTGGCGTGCCCGGAGCCGTGCAGGCTGAACGTCCCCTGCCCGCTGTCGCGCACGACGTCGAAGGAGAAGAGGTTGGGCGTGTCGGGGGCATCCCAGGTGGCCGAGGGGTCGAAGGCGACGATGAAGCTGCGCTCGCCCACGTCGTGCTGGGAGATCGTCTGGTACCTGCAGATCCAGGTGCGGTCGTAGCCGGTGGCGCTCTGCTCGTCGGCAGCGACCAGGCCGTCGAGCCGGAAGTCGGTGTCCTTCACGCCGCGGCTCCCAGCTGGTCGGGCGTGGCCAGCACGCGGTGGCTGGGCCGGGACGGACTGGTGGTGCACGCGGCGAACGGCCCGTCGGGAGAGCGGAGTTGGGCCAGGGCGTGGTCGAGGTGGTCGCGGTGCCACGTCGAGGGCCCGATGAGGCCGGCCTCCGCGTCGGTGAGCTGCTGCCAGGCCAGCCAGAGCCCGTGGAGGCGGGCGACGGCCTCCGGGTGCTCGTACCAGCGCGCGCACCAGGGCCGGGTGGAGCCGATCTCGCGCCCGTAGACGGGCAGCAGCACGTGGGTGATCCAGTTGCCCAGGGCGGCCAGTTCGGCGGCGTACTCCGCGCCGCCCATGGCCAGGATGAACACCGAGGTCGGGCCGTCGGCCTCAGCCTCGTCGGTGGATTCGGCCTCCGGTTCCTCGGCGCCGCCCGGGTCGGGGTCGCCGCCGAGGCGGTCGAGCAGGACGCCGTGCTGGCGGACCTCGGCGATGGTGCGCGCCAGCGTGCTGGCGAGGTCGTCGAGGTCCTCGTCGGCGATACGGATCGGTTCGGGCCCGGGGGAGCCCGCGGACGGGTCGGACATGGCACATCCAGGGAGGTAGGACGAACGGGGGCGGTGGACGGCGCGGGTCTTATCGGGCGGTTCACGGACGGGCTCCTGACGTGCGGGTGAGAAGAGGATCCGCGGATCCGGCGGCTTGGTCGGGCCGCGGGTCCGTGCTAGAGGAGGGGCCGGTAGCGGATGAGCTGGCAGCCGAGGACGAGGGCGTCGGCGAGGGTGGCGGCGAGGGGGTAGCCGGTGGCGGCGAGCCGGTCGGGGTGGTGCAGGCCGCCGCTGTGGAGCACGCCGAGCGCGCCGTTGGCGTAGGCGGCGTCCGCGTCGTCGGCCGAGTCGCCGAGCAGCAGCACCCGGTGCTCCCGTCCGGTCAGGCCGAGGGCGTCCAGGTGCGCGGCCAGCGGGCCTGCCTTGGTGCCGCCGGAGGGCCCGGTGCGACCGTCGATCCGGGTGAAGAAGTGCCCGATCCCGGCCTCGGCGACCTCACGCTGCAGGGTCCCGTGCGGGCACAGCGACAGCAGCGACTGGGTATGACCGGCCTCCTGAACCAGCGTCAGCAGTTCGACGGCGCGGCCGTGGAGCCACACGGGCTGCGCACGCAGGTGGGCCAGGAAGGCCGCGTCGCTGGACTTCCACTCCTGTTCGGTGATCTCGCGGCCGAGCAGGCGGGCGTAGAGGGCCGAGAGCGGCATGACGCGCTCGGCCCGGTAGGTTTCCCGGTCGACGGGCGTGCCGCCGAGGGCGGGCAGCGTCGCGTTCAGCGCGGCGACGTGGTCGTCGAGGTCATCCTTGAGGGTTCCGTTCCAGTCCCAGACAACGTGCATGGGAGTGAAGGGAGTTGAATCTTCAGGGGTGATGTTCACGGTGGTTCTTTCGCAGAGAGGTGTCAGGCGGGCAGGAGGTGGTGGAAGCGCCGCAGCAGCCACAGGGCGCCAGCCGCTCCGGCGAGCGGCACCAGGGCGGCGGGCAGCGGCCCGGCCGCGACGGCGAGGGAGGCCAGGCCGGTGCCGGCGGCCTGGCCGATACCGATGCAGGCGACGAGCCAGGCGGACGCCTGCGTCGAGGTGTCCTCGGGCGCGAGGCGCTCGACGGTCAAGAACGCGGCGGCCAGCAGCGGGGCGAGGAAGCTGCCGGGCAGGAGCACCCCGAGCAGCGCGACGGCCGGCACCGGGTCGGACAGCAGCGCCGTCCACCCGGCGGCGAAGCCGGTCGCGGCGGCCACCAGGTGCCGGGCCGGAGGGCCGGGCCAGGCCCGGCGGCCGTAGGCCAGGCCGCCGAGCACGCTGCCCAGCGACAGGGCCGCGGGCATCACCCCGGCCAGCCATCCGGCGTGGTGCCGATCACCCAGGGACAGGGCGAAAACGTTCACCGCGCCGAGCGCCACACCGGTTCCCGTGAGCGCCGCGAACAGCACCCGAAGGCCCGGCGCCCGGAGCGGGCCCGCCCAGTGCCCGCCCCCGGCCGGGGCGCTCGGCGTCCACCGGGCACAGGGCGGGGAGGTGGCGACCAGGGCGGAGCCGAGCAGGCCCAGCGCCGCGGTCGCCACCAGCGCGGCGAGCGCTCCGGCCCCGGTCGCGATACCGGCGGCCAGCAGCGGGCCGGCCACGAACACCAGGCCCTGGCTGCTGCTGTCCAGCACCAGCGCGGTGCGGCGCGGAGCGGCGTCGGGAAGGACGCGGGGCCACAGCGCCCGCAGGCACGCCGTCAGCGGCGGGGTCGCCAACCCGGCGACCAGCACGGCCAGCGCGGCGAGCACCGGGTGGCGTACCGGGCCGGTGGCGGGCAGCAGCAGGAACGCCGTGCTCGCCACCAGGGTGGAAACGAACAGGACGGCGCGCTGGCCTCGGTGGTCGACCAGGCGGCCCAGCAGCGGCTGGCCGATCGCGGCTGCCAGGCCGTACAGCGCGCCGAGCAGCCCGGCCAGCGGGAGCGGGCCGTGCTCGGCCCGCACCAGCAGCAGGATCGCGATGGGCGCCATGCCGGTGGGCAGGCGGCCGATCAGGGTGCCGCCGAGCAGGCGGGCGACGTGCGGCGAGCCCAGGGCGGCACGGAAGGTGCTGTCCTGGGCCCGCACGGCGGGGGTGGCGCTCAAGAGCGGAGGTCCTTCGGTCGTGCGCGCCGGGGCAGCGCGCGGGCCCGGCAGCCGGTTCGTGCGGCTGCCGGGCAGAAGGGTCCGGAGAACGCGGGGTTTGGTCCGGCCGGGGAAAGCGGGGTAGAAGCCGCTACCGGATCCGGCACCGCGGGCAGCGGCCGAGCGGCGGTGCCAGCAACTCCAGCGCCCGGGCGGCCTGTTGGGGAACGACGCCGTTGCCGAGCGCGGTGAGCTGGGCGGGTCGGCCGAGGCCGGGGGTGGCGGTCACCCAGCCCGTGTCCAGGCCCTGCATCCACTCCACGAACTCCGGGCGGAGTCGGCCGCCCTCGTCGGTCGGCGGCGGCGCCGGGCGGGTGAGCGTCTCCCACCGGGCGACGGCGGCGGAGTACTGCCCCCACCGTCCGCGGTCGGCTCCGAGGACGGGTTCGACCAGAGCGGCAGGACCACCGCCGACAGCGGCGGGCGCCAGCCCTTGCCCGACCGCCGACCCGGAGTGCTGGTGTCGCTCGCCCGCGGCGTCGGCAGCAGCCACTCCACCTCGTCCGCGAGGTTCGGGCCGTGCCCGCCGCTCTTGCGCTTCGCCGGGTGCTGGCTGCCGCCGTTCTTGCCGATGTTGCTGGTGGGCGTCTTCAGTACCGTGGCCGGCGGCCCAGGCGGCGAGGAAGACCCGGGAGCGGTGGTGGGGCGCTCCGACGTCGGAGGCGCGAAGAACGAGCCACCGCGCGTCGTACCGCAGGTCGGCCAGGGTGCCGAGTACGGCGCCAAGTGCCCGCACAGGAGGGAGGGTTGGGTCGTCTCCCAGACACCACGGGCAGGGTTCCAGGTCGCCAGCGGAACCCGGGGAGGTGAGGAGTCCTCGTACATTCTCGACCACCAGGAGACAGGGGTTGAGGGCCTCGACCGCGCGCGCCACGTGCAGCCAGAGCCCGGATCGGGTCTGCGAGTTGAGGCCGATGCGTCGGCCCGCGACCGAGACGTCTTTGACAGGGGAAACCGGCCGTGAGGACACCCACCCGCGGGATGCCCGACCAGTCGACCGCCGTGATGTCGCCCAGGTTCGGCACGCCGGGCCAGTGCCTGGCCAGGATCGCGGACGGCGCGGGCTCGACCTCGGCGTGCCAGGCGACCTCGCCGCCGAGCGCCGCCATCACGCCCAGGTCGAGCCCGCCGTACCCGCTGCACAGCGAGCCGATCAGCGGCCCGGGCCGCGACGGCGGCCGGAGGGCCGTCACCGCCGCCACCGAGAGGGGGCAGGAATCGCGCCGGGCGCGGCCGGGGCGGGTGGCTGAGAATCGGTAGCTGCGGCAGGGGTGGTGGTCGAGCGGGTGAGCGCCGCCGTTCGGCGCGCAGTGTTCGGGTCCTGCTGAACTCCGCTGGCCGAGGCGAGGTCCTCGGCCGTGGCAGGGCCGGGCAGGGGGTGTCCGCTGGTCAGCGCGTCGAAGCTCGACTGCATCGTGACGATGGCGCGGTCGACGGCGGCATCGGCCTCGGAGAGGAAGTGGTCGACGCCGGTACGGACCTGCTCCTCGACCGCGGGGGCGGTGTCGGGTGCCCGCACCCGCGTGTCGGCGAGCGCGGCCGTGAGGTCGGCTGCCTCGGTGAAGGCTCGGCTGGCCTGCGCCAGGTCGTTGGCAGCGGCAGTCCAGGCCCGGGCGAGGAAGACGGTAGGGGCGTCCTGGCGGGAACTCAGGGCGTGGAAGCTGGCCTCGCGGAGAGCCTCCCGCAGGGGCCACTCAACCTGTTTCACCGCCTCGGTGAGAGCGGAGACGGAGACCTGACGGCCGTTGCCGTAGACGGAGTCGAAGGACAGCGGCAGGACGGCCTGCCCATCGGCCAGGCCGTCCGCGGCCGTCTGCAGCGTTTCCGCGTGGTGGCGTACATCTTCGTCGAGCATGGTCACTCCATGGAGCTGAAGGGGCGGTTCACCGGGTCCGGCCGTGCACGGGCCGGACCGGAGAAGCGGGGAGGGGAGGAGCAGACGCTGGCACCTTCGCGGGTGCTGTGGGCAGGGAGCGGGTGAGGGCGGCCTGCTGGGACCGGGCCGAGGTGGGCAGGACGTCCGCGGCGGCGTCCCGCAGCACCCGGACACCGTCCTGGAGGTGCCGGTGCGCCGCTTGGAGGGCCTCGTCGATGCACGTGACGGCGAGGGTGCGCGCGTAGTCGGATCCGGGCAGGCCACTCGGACCGGGCGGCAACGCGGCCAGGGCGGAGAGCTGCTGGCCGACGGTCCCCAAGGCGGAGACGGTCTGGGCAGCCCGGTTGAGGGCGATGGCGAACGCCTCCGCGGGGAAGCCCCGCTGCGCTGGCTCGGTGGCCCGGAGCAGGTAGGCGTCGCCCAACGTGGTGATCAGCCCACCCAGTTCGGTGATCTTGCGGCCCACAACGGCAGGATCCGGCAGAGCGAACGTATAGGCGGTCAAGGGAAGTTCGAGACGCAGATCGCTGAGCGCCAAGGCAGCGCCGGTCAGGTCGAGCGCGTCGGAGAGCGGGCTGTTCACGGCATCCCCCGACGGGGAGCAGAGGAGACGGGGGGAACAGGCACTGCCACAGCATCCGAAGAGGCAGCCGGGGAGGTGGACGGCTGTACGGAGCTGGGCGACAGCGCGGCACCCACCCGGGCCGCCGGCGAGAAGCGGTCCGGCAGGTCGGCAGCCCTCTCGTCGGCGGCGCGGTCGGGCGGCGGCGGTTTCGGAGCCGTCGCGTGCGCGGAGCGGGTGTACGCGCCCTGGCGCAGTCCCACCAGGGCGGGGGCGCTCGTCTCGGCGCACGCCCGCAGCACCCGGGCGGCGTCGGCGAGGTCGTCGCGAGCCGTCTCGACGGCGTACTCGGCGGTTCCGTAGGCGAGTGTGCGGGCTTCCTTGTGGCGGGGTTCGTCGTGCATGTTCGCCGTGCGGGCGATGAAGGCGAGCTGCTGGGCGACGGCGCCGAGCGCGGAGGCGGCCTGGGCGACGCTGCCGCTGGCGCTGGCGAACGCCTCGGCGGCCAGCACTGTGTACTGCTGCGGCGCCGACTCCGCCGCCCGGAACAGGTACTCGTCGCCCAGCTCGGCCACTACCCTGCCGAGGCCGACGACCTGGCGTCCCACCTCGACGGGCTTCGGCAGGACGAACGGGCTGCCGCCTGCGGGCAGCTTGGCACGCTTGTCGTCGATCAGTTCCGCCACGGCGCGCAGCGCCGAAGCTTCGGAACGGGGACTCTTCACTGGGCACTCCGAAGGGGAACAGAGGAGGGGCGTCGGTGCGTCGCGGCACCGGTTCGGGCGGAGGGGGCGGCTGTTGGTGCTGTCGCGGAAGCGTGCTGCGGCGGGGTGCTGCGCGACAGCGCCGCGCTGACCCGGGCCGCCGGGACGCCCGCCGCTGAGGCAGTGGCGGCGACGGGGGAGGGGTGGCCGTTGGCGGTGCGCCAGCGGGCGCGGACCTCCTCCAGCGGACCGAGGGCGTGCAGGGCCTGGCCGACCAACTGCCCGGGGGCCAGGCGCTCGTCGGCGGCCAGCACGGTGATCTGCCGGGCGCTCTCGGCAGCGGTGCGGGTGAGCGAGGTGCGCAGCACCTGCTCGCCGAGCCACTCGGCCGACCCGGCGACCAGGTGCGCGTCCAGGATCGGGGTGAGCTGCTCCTCGGTGAGGGTGCCGTCGGTGAGCAGCCCGCGCCGTTGGACCTCCCACTGTGCGGTGACGGGGTCGATCGGCTCGCCGCGGTGGTGGAGAGCGCCGAGGCAGCGGTAGAGCCGGCCGTGGCCGGGGTCGGCGAAGTCGCCGGGCCGCAGCCAGTCGAAGACCTCCGCGACCGCCCCGTCCTGGTGCACCAGCAAGGCGAGCAGGAACTGCTCGTCCGCCTGCACGTCCTCGGACAGCTCGGCGGCGGGAGCGGTGGCCGGGACGGTGGCGGGCTTGTGGGCGCGGGGCGGGGTGCCCCAGCGCCCGGCGAGGTCGGCGAGGACCCCGGCCAGGGCGTCGGCCTGGTGGCCGGTGCCCTTCACCTCGCCCACGACCAGGCCCTCCTCGGCGACGGCGAGCAGGCGTTCGGCGTGCTCGGCGACGGTGCGGCGGATCGATCCCTCCAGGACGATCCGCCCGTACAGCGGGGCGTGGCTGGGGCGCGGGCAGGCGGCGATGAGGGTGTGCAGGTAGGAGGGGTCGAGTCCGCGGGTGCGCTCACCGGCCAGGGCGAGGGTGTCGGTCAGCCACTCCAGCGGCACCTCGCCCTCGTCGCCCTCGGCGGCGAAACCGGGGTGGCCGGCATCGCGCAGCTCGCGCAGCGCGGAGAGCAGGACCCGGTGGGCGGGGCGGTGGAAGTCGCGCGGCTCCAGCCAGTCCAGGCGGCCCAGTTGGCGGGGGTCGAGCAGGACGGCGCCGAGCAGCGCCTGCTCGCCCGCGAGCAGCGGGTCCATCACGACCACCACCGGCGGCGCTCGGGGGCGAGTGCGGCGATCTCGCGTTCGGCGGCGGCCCGGGCGGCGGCGAAGCGGTCCAGCTCGCCCGTGAACGTCGGGTCGGTGGCCAGCAGCGACCCGCTGCCGCTGACCAGCCACCAGTGGCCGCCGCGCCGGACGACCGGGGCGCCGACCAGGGGTTCGTCCCGGGAGGAAGAAGAGGGGGTCATCGGGTAACTCCGTTGTGTAGGAAGGCTGATCAGGCGGTGAGGGCGAAGCGGTCGGCGGCGACCGGGGTGCCCGAGCGGCAGGCCCAGGGCGAGCAGCCGTCCGCGTCACCGGCCTCCAACTCGGCATCGGCGATGGCGTCGAAGACGTCCGTCTGGCGCCCGGCCCACTCGTGCGCGGTGACCCGGTCGATCGGCGCCTGGTCCAGCGGGCGGCGGCTGCGGTGCAGGTACGCCTGGCCGAGCAGCGGGGTGCCCCCCGCGGTCGCCCGGGCGTTGCCGCCGCGGATCGCACGGTCGAAGGCGACGACGTCCTCCCACTCCGCCGGTGAGGTGTCGCGCAGTGCCCGCCACTGGGCGTTGCCGTGGTACGGACACCCCAGGCAGCTCGACTTCGGGGTCGACTCGAAGCCGCGCGAGCGCAGCAGCCGCAGGCAGTCCGCCCTGGTGAGGCCCTGCTCCAGCAGCGGGAAGCGGTTCTTCATGTAGGCGACGTCGGCGTCCTTGGCGCGGTGCACCTCGTCCACCGAGATGCCGATCCACTGCTCGACGAACACCCCGCGCGGCACCCGCTGCGGGTAGGGGAAACCGAGGAGTTCGCGGACCTTCTCCTTGATCGGCCGGATTTTATACTGACCAGTACATTGCCTGCGTGACATGCCGTCGCCGCCGTCGGCGTTGAGGATGTGCAGCGGCATCGACGCGAAGCGCTTGCCGGGATCGAGCGCGTCGGCGCGGATGTTGCCCGAGGACACCCGCAGGATCGGGATTCCGGCCGGGGCAGCGACCTCACGCTCGATGCGGTCCAGGTGGGCGTAGACTGAGCGGGGCTCCCAGCCGGTGTCCGCGAAGATCGCGTAATCCAGGCCGGGCAGGTGGCCCTCGGCGGCTAGGAGCAGCAGCACACTGCTCTGGGCCCCGGCGCCGAGCGAAAGAACCCGCAGCGTGGGGAGGGTAGTTGTGGTCATGGGGCAGGTCCTTGGAGGGGCGGGTGCCTGTGGCGGGGCACCCGGGGAAGAAGAGGAGAGGGGGCGGCGCCGGTCGGGAGGTCTCGATCGGCGCCGCCGGGCAGGGGCGGTCAGGCCGAGAGGGTGAAGCCGTCGTGGCTCTTGGCGAGGGCGCGCGCGGTGATGGCCTTGGTGGCGCGGGCGGAGGCCGGGCCGATCTCCTTGGCGGAGTGCTCCTTGTACCAGGGCTTGAGGTTCAGCATCGCCACCCGCATCCCGGTGGCGAACAGCAGCACCTTGCCTTTGGGCAGCGCCCGGATCTGGTCCGGCGGCAGGATCCGCTCGGTGCGCATCGATACCGAAGTCGACTTCCCGCCGTCGGAGTTGGAGACGGAGACGGTCTGCACGTCGTGCTCGCCGATCTGCCGCGACAGCTTGTCCGCGAAGTCCGCGTCGTCGATCCCGCTTCCGACGATCTTCACGGTCGCGGCGGACCACAGGGCGTCCATCCCGGCCTCGCCCCAGCAGCGCTGGCCCTGCCGGTAGGACTGCAGGATCGTGATCGGGATGACCCCGCGCGAGCCCAGATGCGAGTACAGGTCGGGGAGATCGGAGATCCGGCACACGTTCGCGGCCTCGTCCAGGACGCACAGCGCGGGCGGGTCGAGCCGTCCGCCGCTGCGCTCGGCGACGATGACGGCGGAGCGCATGACCGCGTCGGCCGCCGCCGCGATGATCGCCGAGGCGGAGCCGCCGCCGTCCTTGCTGAGCAGGAACAGCGTGTCGCGGGAGGACGCGAAGGCGAACGGCTTGAACTCCGGCAGGCCCTCGGTGGGGGTGACCCACGCGGCGATCTCCGGGTCCAGCAGGCAGCTCGCGTACTGGCGCGCGGTCTCGTAGATGCCGTCGCGGGTCTCGGTGGCGCCGGTGACCGTGCCCTGAAGCTGGGCGGCCACCGCATGGTGGCCGGCGTCGGCGAGCAGGTCGACGGGGGTGCGGTCGGCCGGGGAGGCGAGCCAGGCCAGCACGTCGGTGATCGGGCGCCGGTGGCTCGCGGCAGCCAGGAACAGCGCGCCGAGGGTGTTGGCGGCGGCGGTGCTCCAGAAGTCGGAGCCGCTGGACTCGTCCACGGACGCGGTGACGAAGTGCCCGGCGAGCCGCTTCGCCCCGGCGAGGTCGCGGGCATCGGCCAGGATGTCCCACCACATCTCGCGTGGGTGGTGGGCGATCTGCTGCGGGTCGAGCGTCCAGACGGTGCCGACCTTCGCCCGCGCGTCGAAGCACGCGGTGAACGCGTCGTTGGCCGCCTTGTTCGACGTGAGCAGGACGGGGCCGGGGGCGGCGAGGATCGCGGGGATCGCGATGCCGGACGTCTTCCCGGAACGGGGCGCCATGATGGCGACGAGGACGTCCTCCCAGGAGGCGCGGACCTCGGCCTTGCCGGGGGTCAGGGTGCCGACCAGGATACCCCGGTCGTTGGGCTCAACCTCTTTTGCACTCCCGGTCGTTCAGGCTCGGGCGCAGGTCGCGTGCCTTGGCGGTCACTTCCTTGTCCAGCAGCGGCGCCAGGTCGGCCTTGCGGGCGAGGCCGGTCTTCGAGTCGCCGCGGTGGCGCGTCCACAGCACCAGGGCGGTGGTGGCGAGGGTAGCGGTGAGCAGGCCGGGCACGATGCGGGCGCCGACCAGCAGCGCGGTGGAGCCGAGGTGCGGCCACAGGGCGTCTGGGTGCAGCAGGGCGTCGGTGGCGCTGAAGCGGGCCCACGGGCCGCTGTCGGCAAGGGCGTTGGCGGCGTTGCCGGTCAGCCAGGCCAGGGAGCCGAAGGCGAGGGCGGCGCCGAGGACGCCGAAGAGGAGGTAGAGGAGCGCGTCGGTGCCGGTGGTGGTCGACGGCGCGCTGGTGCGGGGGGAGGGCAAGGCGGTTCCAGGTGGGTGCGAGCGGGCGGGGGCGGGGCGCGCTCGGCTCTCGAACGGATCATGGCGTTGCTCTCTTGCAGAGGAGGGGAGTTCAGCGGGTTCGGCCGTTGGGGCGGGGTGCGGTCGGCGGGATGGGGGCGGGTGCCGGACTGGGAGCGGTCCTGGCAGAGGGGGAGGTGAGGCGGGCTGCGGTGGTGCGCTGCCGGTCGGCTACGTCGGTGTTGTTGCCGACGTAGCCGACAACCAGGTCGGGCTCGATGGCGACCCGGTATCCGGCGGCGTCGAGCAGACCGGCCGCGCCGGACGCGGCGAGCCGCTGGTCAGGGTCGGACTGTTCCGGCGGGAGGTGGTAGGAGGCAGGGTCGGTCGGGGCGGTGAAGCCGAACCGGCGCAGGATCCGGTCGATGAGCCCAGGGGTGGGGGTGCGGCAGTCGGCCCGGACGAGCCCGTTGCTGCTGCGGTAGATCTCGACGTCAGTGCCGTAGGTATCGGCCAAGTTGCTTTGAGGATCGCGAGCTGGTGATGGGTGGGTCAGCGGCGGTGGCTGGCGGCCGGGGTTGCGCCAGGCGGTCCGGCCGGGGGCGCTCCGGGGTCGGCTCCGGGGCTCGCGGTACGGCGGGCGGCGGCGCGGGGCGAGGGGGAGACGGCGGCCTGCTGCCGCATTGTCTCGGCGTCACAGGGGCCGTGGCCCATGACGTCGTGCAGCAGTTCCCGGGTCCGCTTGACCTGGACCATGTCGTGGTGGCGGGGGTCGCTGGTTTCGGCCGGCATCTCGGCGATGTCGCCGACGACGGCCTCCAGCTCCTCTTGGGCGTAGACCAGCATCGAGTGCACGGAGGCTAGGCGCGTCCACAGGTCGAAGGCCGCCACGTAGGGGTCCGGATAGTCGAAGTCGAGCCGGGCTCGGGCCCAGTCGGCGCTGGCGGCTACCAGCTCGGTCAGCTGCGGCAGCGGGCCGACCAGGGCACCGGTCGTCTCCTCGACGATCGCGGCGACCTCGCCCGGGTCCGCTGTCACCTCCAGTCGTGCGATCATGCCGGGCAGCGAGTACGGGTCGGCCGCGGGGGGTGGGAAGTATCGGACCTGCAGGGGCGGTTCGGCCTGCGGGCCGTGGGCGAGGGCGATGTTGTGGCGCATCGCGGCACCGACCGCCTCGCCGATCGACGAGTAGTGCTCAGGCACCGCACCCACCCCCGGCCACGGTGAAAGCGCCGGTCACCGGGTGCGTCCCGTCTGCCGGGGCACGACCGCCTGCGGGGGTACGGCAGAAAGCGGCGCGGAGGCGGCCGTCCCTCGGGCGGTGACGGCGGGGGAGGCGGCGCGGGCGGCGTCGGCGGTGGCAGAACGGGTATCGAAAGCTTCGCGGGACTGGGCGTACTGGATTTCGTCGACCAGCCCGGCCAGCTCGCTCTGGGCGGTGGAGACGAAGTCGGCTGCGACCCCGAGACGGTCGGAGAGGGCGTACTGCTCGGGGTCGAGGTCGGTGGCCTGCTCGGAGGCGGCCTCCAACATGTCGTGGACGCGGTCCAGGATCCCGCTGTCGGGGTCGAGGACCTGGTCGAGCGCCTCGGCGAGTTCGCCGAAGCTGGCGGCGCCGCGGATCTGGTCGGTGACCTGGAGGAGCTGCTCGTCGGCGGAGAGCTGGTGCCGGTCGGCGGGCCTGCCGGGAAGCGCGGTGTCGAGCCGGGGGTCGAGGTCGACGTCGTAGCGGGCGGCGCGCAGCATCTCGGCGGCGTGGGTGGCGACGGCGGCGCGGTCGGCCGGGGCGGTGGTGGTGGGCAGCCGGTAGCGGCGGCCGTACCAGTCGCCCTTCTCGGCGAAGCCGGCGTGCTTGAGCAGGGCGGCTGCGAGGTCGTCGCTGGCGCCCTTGGCGACGACGGCGCCGCTGGGTTCGAGGCCGATGGCGATCGGTGGGGTAGGCATGCGGTAGTCCTTGGCGGTGGTGACGGAGGGGGCGGTGCGCGCCAGGTGGCCGAGGTCGGCGGCGATGCGGTGGCACTCGGCCTGGGCGTGGAAGGCGTCCCGGTAGGTGCTGTGGGTGGAGCCGTCCTCGCGGACGACGGTGGCGACGATGTGCACCGAGCGGTCGAGGTTGCGGATCGCCGCCCACCGGCAGCCGTCCGGGTCGCCCGCGGGGGCGATCCCGGTGACGGCGACCAGGCGCCGGGCGACGTCCGCCCACTGGGTGTCGGTCAGATCGGGGTGGCGTGGGTCGGACCTGACCGAGCACAGCCACACCGGCCGCGCGGGGGCCCGGGCGCCGATCCTGGCGGCCGGGGCGTCCAGCACGCCGCTGCCCAGGACCTCCCGCGGGTCGCCGAACAGCGGTAGCTGCTGGTGGGAGTTGCGGTAGTCTGCCCCGATCAGCCGGGGCCGCAGCCGAAACCGCGGAGCGTCGTGCCCGTACAGGACGGGGATCAGTGCGGCCGTGTTGGTGGCGCGCTGCAGGTGGGCGATCACGACGGTCCCCTCTCGGGCGGCGTGCCCGGCGATCGGGCTGAGGAGGGAAGGATCCGCGGATCCGGCGGTTTGGCCGGGCCGCCGGACGGTGGTAGTGGCCGGTGGCGGCGGACCGGGTGCCTCAGCGGACCGAGGCGGCGCGGGCCCGGCTGAACTTCTCGCAGGCGAAGCGGGCGAAGACCTCGTCGTTGTGCAGCCGGGCCCAGCGTCCGTCCTGGCGGACGACGGTGGCGACGATGTCGATACGGTCCTCCGCGGTCTGCAGGGCCGCCCACCGGCACGCGGTGCTGTCGCCGGCCGGATCGATGCCGGTGGCGTCCAGGACATCCAGGGCCAGGTCGTACCAGTCGTCCTCGGTGAGCGCGGTCGACGGGGAGCTGCGGATCGAGCAGTGCCAGGTCAGCCGCTTGGAGGGGGTGTGGCCGGTTCGGGGCCGGCGCAGCGCCAGCGGCTCGTCCAGCAGCGCCGCCAGGCACGCCATGTCGTGCTCCTCCTCAGCGGGCGCACCAGGCGACCACGTGTCGAGCAGGAGCGGCTCGAAGCCCGGGTCGTCGCTGAGTGTGAACAGCGCGTTCAACAGCTCCAGGGTGCTCTCGGTACGCCGGACGGTGCAGTGCAGAACGGGAGCGGGCATGGTGGTGTTCTCCGAATCGCTTGCAGGGAAAGGACAGTTGGGCTGTGGGGCCCGTGTCGGCCGGGTCAGACGAAGGGGTTCTCGGTGGGGCGGTCGGCGACGGTGGCGGCCTCCAGCAGCTCTTGGAGGTCGCCGGGCTCGGAGGAGCGCTGGTCGATCCACCAGCCGGCGCGGGTCACGGTGCGGGCCTGCTCCTCGACCCGCTCCCAGTCGGCCTCGGCCATATCGCCCTCCAGGACGAGGGCGGTGTAGGCGGCGGCGAGCAGCTGGTGGCGACAGCGCACGCCCCAGGCGGTGCCCCGCTCGGTGCCCTCCAGCGGCGGCATCCGGTACCGCTCGGACCAGGCGTCGGACTCCGCCTGCTCCTCGGCGCGCTTGGCCGCCAGCCACGCGGCCTTGTCGGCCTCGTCGCCCTCCTTCGCCGCGCGCCAGCACTCGGTGCACTCCTGCCGGGCCAGCCAGTCGGCGTACCCGGCGCGCCGGTCGGCCGGGCGGTCGCCGAGGTTGCGCTCGCTCTCGTGCCCGCACGAGTGGGTGATCGTCCAGACCTTCTTCACGGCCATGACGGTTGCTCCTTGCTTCAGGGGATGGGGTTCAGCGGCTGCGGACGCCGGAGGGCACCGCGGGCGGCAGCGGGGCGGACACACCGGTCTTCGCCTCGGCGGCCGACGGGGCGGTCGTTGCCGGGGCACCAGGGGACACCTCAACCCGCTTGCGGGTGCCGGTGCCGGTGCCGGGCGGGCGGATGGCCGCGGCGAGGGCGTAGTCGACGGCGACGGTGTACCGGCCTTGTCGCAGCGGCTCGGTGAGCGCGGCGATGGCGTCGATGCCGGCCTCGTGCTGGCGGGTGGGGGCGAGGTAGATGTCGAGGGCTGGCACGTGGTGCCAGCCGGCCCGGGTGAGGAACGGCGCGGGGGTGATCGGCAGGCCGTCGCTGACGGCGGCGACGATTCCCAGGTCGGGGTGCTTGCCGAACGCGACGTCCGGCTCGTCGGGGCTGGGCCGCCAGGTGGTGCCGGGCACGTCGAACGCGGGCTCGGTGCCGACGCGGTGGCCCATCGTGCGCAGCGCCCGCACCGCCGCACGGGCGCGCTCTTGGCCGTTGTGCTCGGGGTCGGTGAGGGTGAAGAAGCCGGAGCGGGCCGGGTCGGGCTCGAAGCCGAGCGCGGGCAGGATCGCGTCGGCGACCGGCTGCGGAAGCAGGCCGGAGGCGGCATAGACGTCGGGGCGCTGGTGGTTGCGCCAGATCAGGAGGGCGGGGGCTTGCTCGTCGGTGGTGGTGGCCGGTGTGGACACAGCGGATCTCCTCGAAACCGGGTGGTGGGTGGTCAGCGGGTGCGGGCGAACGCGGCACGGGGGTCGGCCGCCCCGGGCGGTGGGCTGGGCGGGGCCGCGGCGGTAGCGGGGCCCCGCCGGGCCGCAGGGCTCCTGAGCAGGGCAGCTTCGTCGGTGCGGAACCCGCGAGCGGTGGTGGCGGCAGGGGTGCGGTGGGCGGCGACCTGCCGGGGGAGTCCGACCTGCGGCTCGGAGTGGGCGTCCAGGGAGAGGTCGCTGTGGACGGCGTAGCCCGCGCCGTTCAGGACCTTGACCGCCCAGCGCAGGCGGTCCGGGGCGTCGCGGTGCTGCTCGGTGAACGCGTACAGGTGGGGGTGGTCGGCGATGCGCTGGAACTCCAGCCGCTCCAGCATCCAGGCCGCTGCCGCTGCCGCGGACCGGGTGGGCAGGGCGGCGACGACGCCGTGGTCGGGGTGGTGGCCGAGGACGACCTCGGGCTGCGGTGCAGGGGTGGGCATGGCGGGCTTTCCGTACGGGGGTCAGCGGACGCGGCCGGAGGGGCGGCCGGTGGCCGGGGGCTGGGCGGCGAGCAGGGCTTCGGCGGGGTGCCCGGTGAGGGTGCGTTCGGACGCCGGGG
Source organism: Kitasatospora phosalacinea (assembly GCF_000717185.1). Lineage (GTDB taxonomy): Bacteria > Actinomycetota > Actinomycetes > Streptomycetales > Streptomycetaceae > Kitasatospora > Kitasatospora phosalacinea_A. The sequence continues at coordinate 67,960 of NZ_JNYE01000023.1, forward strand.
AGGAGGCGAGGGCGGCGGCCACCCGCAGGTCGTGCCCGCTCGCCGCCGACCGGGCCGCGGCCTGGGGGTGCGCGGCGTGCCGGTCCGCGAGATCCCCCCGCAGAGCCCGGATCTCCCGGACGTAGCGGTCGGTCAGGTCGGCGACCTCGCGCAGGCGGGCGGCGTAGTGCGGATCGGAGGCGGTCGCGTTCAGCCCCTCCCACCAGGTGACGGTCTGGTGCAGGGCGTCGACGGCCTGGTCCAGCACGCCGTCGCCGGGGGCGGTGAGCACGCTGAGCGCGGCCACCACGTCCTCGGTGTGGCCGGCCTTCGCGATGTCCTCGCCGAGGCGGTCGAGCGGGCGGGACGGAAGGGCGGTCCCTGCCGCGGCCCGGTCGGTCAGGTCCGTGGGGCAGTCGACGCCGAAGCCCTCGGCCCGCAGGTAGTCGGCTGCCCGGGTCACGGCCGTCCGCCGCTCGTCCGGGTCGAGCATCGCGGCCGGGAGCCGGTGGCAGGCGACACCGTTCTGGGAGGTGGGGACGAAGCCCGCGCGGTGCAGCAGCGACTCGGCCCGCAGGGTCCGGGCCCGGACCTCCTGCTCGGAGGGGACGCCGCGCTGGTCGAGGTGCTCGTTGAGGCAGGCCAGCAGCGGCTCTGGGTTGGTGCCGTGCTGGTGGTCGAGCTGCCCCGGCTGGCTGTCGTACAGGGGTGCGGGCTCGCCGCCGAGCTCAAGCCACTCCGCGAACCAGCCGTTCTGCGGGCCGCTCCATCCGGGCTCCTGGTAGTCGGCGTACTGGGGGCCGGCGAGCAGGAAACTGCCGTCCGGCAGCTGGGCGTCGATGTAGTCGCCGGTTTCGAAGTCGATGGTGTACTCGACGCCCCGGGCCGCCAGGAGAGTGGTGACCGGTGTGAACTCGTTGTTCGGAGGAGTTCGGCGGGTGTGAGCAGTGACCCCGAAGCCGGACTTGGAGAACGTGACGGGCTGCATGGCGGTGCTCCTACGACGCTCGCCCCTGCGGGAGCGGGGGCTGGGGTGTCGATGGTCCGGAGGATCCGCGGCTTGGCCCGGCCGGGGAAGCAGTGGTAGAAGGCCGCCTCAGCGGGCGGAGCGGCGGTGAGCGGGCCCGGTCACGGCGGGCGGCGGCGTCTCGGCGGTGCGCGGGGCGAGCGCCTGCGTTCCGCGGAGGGCCGGGGAAGCGGCAGCGGCCGGCGTCCGTGCAGGGCGGCCGGGGGAGCGGCTGACCGCGGCGGCCAGCCGCTCGCTCCGTCCGGCCAGTTCACCGGCGAGGCCCTCGTGGACGAGGTGCAGTTCCTCGCCGATCTCGGTGATCCGCTCCGCCAGGGCATCCAGCTCGGCCCCGTACCGCCGGACGCCGTGCTCCTGGCACCACTGCGCCGCCGTGCTCACGAGTTCGTGCAGGCGGCTGACCGCGCCGAAGTCGCTGCTCACGAGTTGGTGAAGCGTTTCCGGGAACTCGCCCGGCCCGGCGGCGGCCAGACGCTGGACGGCGTACTCCTGCCCAGCCCTGTCGGTCGGCGGGAGAGATGCGGCCGGTGTGCCGGACCGAGGGAGGAACTCCTCGGGTGCCCGATGACCCGGATCGGTCATGAGTGGATCTCCTTGGCGGCGTGCGGTCAGCGGGTACGGCGCGGGGCAGTGGCGGGAGGCGAGGGTGCTGGTGCCGGCTCGGCAGTGAAGCCGGTCCCGCGGCGCTCGGTGCGGGCCACGGCTGCCTCGACCTGCTTGTCGCGGCTCGGTACGGGGCGGCCGATCCGTCGGGTGACGTCCTGGGCCAGCACGGCCAGCGACATGCCCGGGACCCACGCCGAGCGCGACCACGCCTCGCTGTTGCGCTGGTCCTGGGCCCACGAGCGGATCCGAGTGGTGGCCGGGTCGTCGCTGGCCGTGCGGGTCGTGAGGGGGGCCCACCGGGTGCGGACCTCTCGGATGCCGGCGAGCGCGTCCTCGGCGTGGTGGAGCCGGCGCAGCTGGGGGCCGATGACAGGGTCGAGGCGGTCCTCGGCGGTGGTCACCGTCCGGATCCCGGCGAGGATGTGGGGGCCTTGGTCCGCCAGGACGTCGAGATGCTGCCAGGCGGCATGGTCGCGGGCCGCCGCGGACTCGAAGACCTCGGGTTCCCCGAAGCGCTGGGTGTTCGCCGGCAGGACGTACGCGACGCTCAGGTCGTCCAGGGAGACGAGCGCGTCTTCCACGGCGGCGGTTCGCGCGTACCAGGCGGCCCGCTGGTAGGCGGGAACGAAGCGCTCCGTGACCTCGGCCGCCAACACGGAGGGCTCGGTGTCGGCGGAGAACTCCACCGGGTCCGGCGGCCTCGGCGACCAGAGATACCGGTTCTCCGGCGCGTCGTCGGGAAGCATCGAGCGCAGGAAGACCCGCCCGTCGGGGTGCGGCTGGACGACCAGCAGGCGCTCACCGCCGGGACCGGCGAGGGCGAAGGCGCTGTGCGGCGCGGTGGCGCTGTTCCACAGCGAGGGGTGCCGACCCCACAGCTGGCCCGTCAGGTCGGCGAGGTCCCGCCCCGGGTTGAGCCGGCAGGGCTGGGCCGACCAGCCGGGCAGGTGCGCGGCCAGCACGGTGGCGAGCGGCGGAAGGGGAGCCGGCGGGCCGGGCTGCTCGGGCAGGATGTGGCCGGCCTCGTCGAGGTAGACCTTGGCCTCCCAGTGGTTGGGCAGGGTGCTCCCGCGGTCGCCGGTCGGGCGGAAGACCGCGAAGGAGTCCTGCTGCGCGCCGCCAGGGACGAGTTCCCAGTGGGGGTGGGTGCGGTCGTTGCCGTCGCGGCGGGTGTCGAGCAGCTGCTCGAAGGCCGCGAAGTCGGCTTCGGTGAGGTGGGCGTGGTCGAGGAAGGGCATGGGTGTTCACGGTTCCTGGAGGACGTTCCGGCGGGTGGCCGGACCACAAATGGCTTTGTCGGACGGGCGGTTGGCTATGTCCCTAGTCCCGTGAGTTCGACCGGGACTGCAGTGCCGTAGCTGAGCAGCAGGCCAGGTCGATGAGTGTGTTCCGTGCGTGGAGCGAAGTTTGACG
>NZ_JNYE01000024.1 GCF_000717185.1 Kitasatospora phosalacinea
CTCCCCGCCCCCGCGGCGGCCCCCGCCCCCGCCGAGACCTGGACCGCGTCCGCCTTCGCCCTCCCCACCACCCGCGCCCTCGCCGCCCGCGGCACCTTCTGACCCCCGGCTGTCAGGCAGGCGCAGGGGAACGAGCCGGGGGCCCGGGGAACGGCGGGCTCGGGCTGCTGGCGGCCGGGGCCCGTCGAAGGTCCGTGCTGCTCCGGGCCGGGACAGCACCCGAAGCAACCCGCACCCCGCCTCCGTCTCCGCCTCCCGTCTAGAAAGCCCCTCGCACCGCCCGCGCCCGCCGCAGGTCGTCCGTGGAGTCGGACAGGTTCCGCCGCAGCGCGGGCGTCAGCCCCGGGTCGGCGAGCGCCGCCTCCGCGGCCGCCACCACCTCGGGCGTGGCCTGGGCGTCCGGGAAGAGGGTCCGGCCGAGCAGCCGGGTGACGATGTCGCTGCGGTCGGCGGCGCCGGTGACCTCCGCGAAGAAGCGCAGCGCGTACGCGTGCTGCCGCTCGGGGTCGCCGGAGGCCCAGAAGCCGCGGGCGGTGGCCTCCAGGACGCGGTTGGACGCCGTGCCGGCGGAGTCGAACAGGATCTCCCAGGCCCGGGCCTTGGCCTCCTCCCCGGGCCGGGCCGCCAGGGCCCTGGCGGCGCCGAACTCGGCTTCGCTGCCCGGTTCGCGGGCCGCCTCGGCGGCGATCGCGTCCTCGTCGAGTTCGCCGAGCGCGGCCAGCCGGGCCAGTCCGGCCCAGCGCAGTTCCGGTCCGACGGTCAGCCCGTCCGGCAGTTCCTTCCCGGCCAACCAGCTGCGCAGTTCGGCGAGTTGGTGCTCGCCGCCGCTGCTCTCGACCGCGGCGCGCAGCGCGGCGAGCCGCAGCCCGTGGCCGCCGCCCCCGGCGAGCAGGGCGCGGGCGGTGCGGCTGACGACGGCCAGGGCGTCGGCGCGGCGGGCCGGGGGCAGGTAGTGGCCGACGACGTGGGTGCGGGCGAAGGCGAGGACCCGTTCGACGATGTTGTCGGAGGTCTCGGCGGGCAGGTGGCGCTCGACCAGGCCGAGGTAGGCGGCGGGGGAGAGTTCGGCGTCCCGGACGAGGTCGCGGGCGTGCTCCCACAGGACGGCGCGGGTGACCTCGTCCGCGACGGTGGAGAGCGACTCCTCGACCGCCCGCCAGGAGTCCGGGTCGAGCCGGATCTTGGCCCAGGTGAGGTCGCCGTCGTTGGGGACGACCAGGGTCGCACCGGCCTCGACCAGGGCGGGGACGGCGACCCGGCGGCCGGGGCCGATCTCGACCGGGACGCGGCCGACGGGGACGAGGCGGCCGTGCTCGCTGCGGTAGCCGCCGATCTCGACCAGGTGCGGGCGGCTGCCCTCGTTGACGACGGTCAGCGCGGTCAGGGTGCCGTCGGCGGCCCGTCCGGTCTCGGCGCGCAGCGTGTCGACGCCGCTGGTGCGCAGCCAGTCGTCCGCCCAGGCGTGCACGTCGCGGCCGCTGCTGGCGCTCAACGCGGCCAGGAAGTCCGGGAGTTCGGCGTTGCCGTAGAGGTGGTCGGCGAAGTACGCGTTGAGGCCGGCGAAGAAGGCCTCGTCGCCGAGCCAGGCGACGAGCTGGCGCAGCGCGGAGGCGCCCTTGGCGTACGAGATGCCGTCGAAGTTGACCATGGCCTCGGCGACCGAGCGGGTGCCGTTCCCGGCGACGGGGTGGGTGGAGGCGCGCTGGTCGGCGTCGTAGCCCCAGCCCTTGCGCTCGGCGGAGAAGCCGGTCCAGGCGCCGGTGAAGCGGGTGGCCTCGGCGGCGACCCGGTAGCCGAGCATCTCGGCGAAGGACTCGTTCAGCCACAGGTCGTCCCACCAGCGCATGGTGACCAGGTCGCCGAACCACATGTGGGCCATCTCGTGGCAGACCACCATGGCGCGGCGCTCGTGCTCGGCCTCGGTGGCCGGGGAGCGGAACAGCATCTCGTCGCGGAAGACCACGCAGCCGGGGTTCTCCATCGCGCCCCAGTTGAACTCGGGGACGAAGGCCTGGTGGTACTCGCCGAACGGGTAGCGCTCGTCGAAGAGCTGGTGCAGCCGGTCCAGCGAGGCGGCCGTCACCTCGAACAACTCGGGCGCCTCGCGGTCGAGTTCGGCGGCCAGCGAGCGGCGGGCGTGCAGGCCGAGCGGGATGCCGTCGTGCTCGGCGTGCACCGAGTGCAGCGGGCCGCCGACCACGGTGAACAGGTAGGTGGAGATCGGCTTGGTCGGCGCGAACTCCCAACGCCCGTCCTCGCCGCGGACCTTGGCGCCGTTGCCGACCAGGGTCCAGTCCGCGGGGGCGGTGGCGGTCAGCGTGAACGGGGCCTTCAGGTCGGGCTGGTCGAAGCAGGCGAACACCTTGGCCGCCAGGTCGGGCCCGCAGGTGGCGTACGCGTACACCGCGCCGTCGGCCGGGTCGGTGTAGCGGTGCAGGCCCTCGCCGGTGCGCGAGTAGCGCATCTCGGCCTCCACCAGCAGCGTGTTCTCCGCGCGCAGGCCGGGCAGGGCGAGCCGGTTGCCGTCGAGGGCGGCGGGGTCCAGCGGCTGCCCGTTCAGGACGGCGCGCCGCAGCAGCGCCGGGTCGACGTCGACGAAGCTGTCGGCGCCGGGTTCGCCGCACCGGAACCGGATCTCGGTGGTGCTGACGAACCGGTCCGGGCCGCGGGTGAGGTCGAGGTCGACGGTGTAGCCGTCGACCTCCAGCAGGCGGGCACGGACAGTTGCTTCGGATCGTTGCAGTGCTGGCATGTCCGCATGCTCGCCGAGGCCCCCCGCGGCGGGCAAGCGCCCCGGGGCGGATTCGCTCGCGGCGTACCCCCGCGGGCGGGGGCGGCCGAGGTGTTCGACCCGGATTCGCCCGCGGCGTACCCCGGTGGGCAGGGCGGTTTGGCTAGGCTGTGGCAGCGGCGGCGATTCGAGGAGGAGCACGTGACGACTGTTCTGGTCCAGGGCGGGAACGCATCCCTGGGTTCGGCCCGGGTCGTGGTCGAGGTCAGCGCACCCAAGCAACTGGACGTGTCCGGGCTGCTGCTGACCGCGGCGGGCAAGGTCCGTTCGGACGCCGACTTCGTCTTCTTCAACGCCCCGAACGGCCCCGGCGTGACGCACCGCCCGGCCACCGGCGGCGGCCCCGACGCGATCGTCGTGGACACCGCGGCGGTGCCCGGCGAGATCACCCGGATCGTGGTGACCGCCTCGCTCGACGACCGGCAGGCCACCTTCGCCGGGACGGAGCCCACCGCGACCGTCCGGGACGCCGACACCGGCCGCGAGCTGTTCACCTTCACCCCGCCGCGGCTGTCCCGGGAGACCGCCCTGGTGGTCGTCGAGGTCTACCGGCGCGGCGCCGAGTGGAAGGTCCGCGCGGTCGGCCAGGGGTACGCCGACGGGCTGGCCGGGATCGCCACCGACTTCGGCGTCTCGGTCGAGGAGCCGCCCCCGGCCGCCGCGACCACCGCGGCCGCCGCTCAGCCCGCCCCGCCCGCAGCGCCCCCCGCGGCCCCCGCGGCCCCGCCGATGCCCGGCACCGCGCCCCAGGCGCCCTCCTCCCCGCCCCCCATGCCGTCCGGTTCGCCCGCCGTCGGCAAGATCACCCTGGACAAGGGCCGGGTCAACCTGGTCAAGGGCGGCTCGGTCTCGCTGGAGAAGGGCGGGAAGCCGCTGCTCTCCTCGGTCCGGATGGGCCTGGGCTGGGAGCCCGCCGGGCACGGCCGCAACATCGACCTGGACGCCTCGGTGATCGCCTTCGACGCCCAGCGCAACAAGATCGACACCGCCTGGTTCATGAAGCTCGTCATCTTCAACGGCGCGATCGCGCACTCCGGCGACAACCTGACCGGCAAGGGCGGCGGCGACGACGAGGCCATCACCGTCCACCTCGGCGGGCTGCCCGCCGAGGTCTGCGGCCTGGTCTTCGTGGTCAACTCCTTCTCCGGGCAGAAGTTCACCGACATCAAGAGCGCCTACTGCCGCCTGGTCGACCCCGGCAACGACCAGGAGCTGGTCCGCTTCGACCTGGCCCAGTCCGAGCCGCACACCGGCGTCGCCATGTGCAAGCTGGTGCGCCAGTTCTCCGGCGAGTGGGTGATGACCGCCCTCGGCGAGTACGTCGACGCCAAGACCGCCCGCAGCATGGTCAAGCCCGCCGCCGCGATGCTCTGACGTGCCACCGGACGGCCCCGCCCGCACCCGCTTCCACGTCCGCCTCCGGCCGCCCCGGCCCCGCCGGAGGCGCTCGACCCGTTCGACGAGGGGCCGTACGACCACGCCGTCCTCACGATGACCGGCTGCTCCGACCTCGCCGCCACCCGCAGCAACACCGTCACCGCCCGGCGGACCTGCGACGCCCTGTCCTCCTACGGCCTCCCCCACTTCGCCCGCCGCTCCGGCGCCGACGAGCCGCCCGGAACACCCGAGCCACCCGGAACGCCCGGAGGGCCCGCGGCACGAAGCCACGGGCCCTCCGGCGACGCCTGACGACGGCTCAGCCGCGGGTGGCCATCGCGCGCAGGAAGAAGGTCAGGTTGGCGGGGCGCTCCGCGAGGCGGCGCATGAAGTAGCCGTACCACTCCTGGCCGTAGGGGAGGTAGACCCGCATGGTGTTGCCGGCCTCGGCGAGGCGCAGCTGCTCCTCGGGGCGGATGCCGTAGAGCATCTGGTACTCGAACGAGGAGACGTCGCGCTTGTTCCACTCGGCGAGCTGACCGGCGATCTTGATCATGTTGGGGTCGTGCGAGGCCACCATCGGGTAGCCCTCGCCCGCCATCAGGATCTTGAGCGCGCGGACGTACGCGAGGTCGACGTCGCGCTTGCCCTGGAAGGCGACCGACTCGGGCTCCTTGTAGGCGCCCTTGCAGATGCGCACCCGCGAGCCCTCGTGGGCGAGGTCGCGGCAGTCGGCCTCGGTGCGGCGCAGGTAGGCCTGGAGGACGACGCCCAGCCACGGGAAGTCGGCGCGCAGTTCGCGGGCGATGGCGAGGGTGGAGTCGGTGGTGGTGTGGTCCTCCATGTCGAGGGTCACGGTGGTGCCCGCGTCGGCGGCGGCCTCGCAGATGCGGCGGGCGTTCTCCAGGGCGATCTTCTCGCCGTCCACGGGGAGGAACTGGCCGACGGCGGAGAGCTTGACGGAGACCTCGGCGTCCGCGGCCAGGCCGGTCTCCTTGAGGGCGGCCAGCAGGTGCTCGTAGGCGAGGGCGGTGCCGGCGGCCTGGTCGGCGTCCTTGGTGTCCTCGCCGAGGTGGTCGAGGGTGACCTTGCGGCCGCTGGCCACCAGCTTCTCGGTGGCGGCCACACCCTGGTCGAGCCGGTCGCCGGCGACGAAGCGCTCGACGATCGCGTGGGTGGGCGGGAACTTCTCGACCATGGTGCGCACCTGCGGGGAGCGCGAGGCGGCGAGGAGGGCGGAACGGAGCATCGTGGACTCCCGGCGAAGCGGATCAGCTGGTGGAGAAGAAGGGGGGACGGCCGGCCGGAGGTGGTGGCCGGCCGTCGCGGGGGCCTGGTCAGCCCATGTGGGGGTAGCGGTAGTCCGTCGGCGGGACGAACGTCTCCTTGATGGAGCGGGTGGACGTCCAGCGCGTCAGGTTCTGCTTGGCACCGGCCTTGTCGTTGGTGCCGGAGGCCCGGCCGCCGCCGAAGGGCTGCTGGCCGACGACGGCGCCGGTCGGCTTGTCGTTGATGTAGAAGTTGCCGGCCGCGTTGCGCAGGACGCGCATCGCGTGCTCGACGGCCTCGCGGTCCTGGGCGATGATCGAGCCGGTCAGGCCGTACGGGGAGACCGACTCCATCTGCGCGAGCATCGCGTCGTAGTCATCGTCCCGGTAGACGTGCACGGCGAGGATCGGGCCGAAGTACTCGTCGCGGAAGTACTCGGCGGCCGGGTCCTGGCAGACCAGCACGGTCGGGCGGACGAAGTAGCCGACCGAGTCGTCGTACGTGCCGCCGGCCAGCACCTCGACCTGCGGGTCGGCCTTGGCGCGGTCGATCGCGGCCTTGTTCTTGGCGAAGGAGCGCTCGTCGATGACGGCGCCCATGAAGTTGGCGAGGTCGGTGACGTCGCCCATGGTGAGCCACTCGACCTCGTCGCGGAAGTCGTCCTTGATCTCGGCCCAGATCGAGGCCGGGACGTACGCGCGGGACAGCGCCGAGCACTTCTGGCCCTGGAACTCGAAGGCGCCGCGGGTCATCGCGGTCTTCAGCACGGCCTTGTCGGCGGACGGGTGGGCGACCAGGAAGTCCTTGCCGCCGGTCTCGCCGACGATCCGCGGGTAGGTGCGGTAGCCGGCGATGTTCTCGCCGACGGTGCGCCACAGGTGCTGGAAGGTGGCGGTGGAGCCGGTGAAGTGGATGCCGGCCAGCGTGGGGTGCTTCAGCGCGACCTCGGAGACGGCCAGGCCGTCGCCGGTGACCATGTTGATGACGCCCTTGGGCAGGCCCGCGGCCTCCAGCAGCTGCATCAGGTAGTGCGCGGCGAACTGCTGGGTGGGGGACGGCTTCCAGATCACCACGTTGCCCATCAGCGCGGGCGCGGTCGGCAGGTTGCCCGCGATCGCGGTGAAGTTGAACGGGGTGATCGCGTAGACGAAGCCCTCCAGCGGGCGGTGGTCGGTGCGGTTCCACACGCCGTCCGAGGAGATCGGCTGCTCGGCCAGGATCTGCCGGGCGAAGTGCACGTTGAAGCGCAGGAAGTCGACCAGCTCGCAGGGGGTGTCGATCTCCGCCTGCTGGGCGGTCTTCGACTGGCCGAGCATGGTGGCCGCGGCGAGGGTCTCCCGCCACGGCCCGGCCAGCAGGTCCGCGGCGCGCAGGAAGATCGCGGCGCGGGAGTCGAAGGAGAGCGCCTGCCAGGCCGGCGCGGCGGCCAGCGCGGTGTCGACGGCTTCGCGCGCGTCGTCCTGGGTCGCGTTGCGCAGCGTGCCGAGTCGGGCAGCGTGGTTGTGCGGCTGCACGACGTGGATCTCGGAGCCGCCGCCGAGGCGGTGCTCACCGTTGATCGTCATGGTGAGCTGGATCGGCCCCTGGCCGCCCAGCTCCTTCAGCTTGGCCTCCAGCCGGGCCCGTTCGGGGCTGCCGGGGGCGTAGCTGTGGACCGGCTCGTTCACCGGCGCGGGGACCTGGGTCACAGCATCCATGGCGCGCACGCTCTCCTTCTCGTCATGGGGAGCCGGTGAGGGTCGCACACCGGCCGTGGAGAAACGCTATTCCCCGCTCCTGCCCGCTTCTGTTGGCCGGACCGCCAAATTCCCCCGCTCGCCGTTGTCCGCCCGGACGAACAGCGTCACGCCCCGGTCACGGCCGCCGTTTCCTGTCCGCCTCGCTAAACTCGGCCCCCGGATCTTGTCCGTCCCGACGAACCCGCCCTGACCTGCGCCCGACCGCCCGAACGCCCGAACGCCCGAACGCCCGAGCGCCCCGAACGCCCGCCTCCCGCCTCCCGCCCCGTCGCGGTCAAGCTGGACGGGCCGGGGCAGGCCGACGCGCTGCGCGAGGCCGCCACCGAGGCCGGGGTGGCGCTGCTGTCGGTGCGCCGGGAGACCCGCTGGGAGCACCTCGACTCGCTCACCCGCACCCTGCTCTCCGGCGCCGACGACCCGGACGGCACCGGCGGCACCGGCCCCGGCGGGCCCGCCACCGGCGACCTGTTCTCGCTCGCCCAGACGGTGGCCGTCCTCACCGGCGGCATCGTCTCGATCGAGGACACCTCCAGCCGGGTGCTGGCCTACTCCCGCACCTCGGAGACCGACGAGGTCGACGACCTGCGCCGGCTGTCCATCCTCGGCCGCCAGGGCCCCGAACCGTACCTGGCCAAGCTCCGCGAGTGGGGCGTCTTCTCGCACCTGCGCGGCTCCGAGGGCGCGATCGAGATCGCCGCCCACCCGGAACTGGGCATCCGCCGCCGCCTGGCCATCGCGATCCGCTCCGGCGCGCAGCCGCTCGGCACGATCTGGGTGCAGGAGGGCTCCCGCCCGCTGACCGACACCGCCGAGCAGGCCCTGGTCGGCGCCGCCCGGGTCGCGGCCGGCCAACTGGTGCGCCGCCGCCGCGAGTTGTCGGCCGACACCCGGCTCACCCAGACCCTGCTGACCGGCCTGCTGGAGGGCTCCACCGGCCCGCAGTCACTGGCCACCCACCTCGGCCTGGACGTGCGCCGCCCCGTCACCGTCCTCGCCTACGCCCCCGCCGCCACCGACGGCCGGGACGCCGAACTCTCCCGCGACGAGGTCACCGGCCTGATCTCGGTGCACACCGCCGCCCGCCACCGCGGCGCCCTGCTCGCCCCGGTCGACTCCCGGGTCTACGTGCTGCTGCCCGAACTCCCGCCCGGCCTGCCGCCCGCGACCCTGCGGGACTGGACGCAGGAGACCGTCGACGCCGCCCGCGACCACCTCTCCATCCCGCTGCGGGCCGCGATCGGCCCCACCGTCCCCGGCCTCGCGGACGTCCCCGCCTCCCGCGCCCAGGCCGACCGGATCCTCGACGCGATGGGCCGCGGCGGCGTCGTCCCCGACGTCGCCGCCCTCCAGGACGTCCAGGCCGAGGTGCTGGTCTCCGAGGTCCTCGCCCTGCTCCAGGACCGCCCCGAACTCCGCGACCCCCGCCTGACCGCCCTCACCGCCTACGACACCCGCCACCGCACCCGCCTCGCCGAGTCCGTCCTCGCCTACCTCGACGCCCTCGGCGAGGTCCGCACCGCGGCCGACGCCCTGCACATCCACCCCAACACCCTCCGCTACCGGGTCCGGCGGGCCGAGCAGCTCACCGGCCTCGACCTCGCCCAGCCCCAGCAGCGCCTGCTCGCCATGCTCCAACTGAGGCTCCCCGACTGAGGCTCCCCGACCGAGGCTCCCCGACTGGAACCCCGCGCCCCCGCCAACGGCAAGGTCCGCCCGCGGAGAGCAGCACCCTCCCCGGACGGACCCCACCGCTCAACGCCGCGTCACATCCGGTGCCACGGCCCCGTGATCGCCAGCATGATGCCCGGGTCCTGGATGTTCGCGAACAGCGTCCGCCCGTCGTGCGAGAAGGTCACGCCGGTGAACTCGCTGTACTCCGGCTCCTCCTCCGTCCCGAGGTTGAGCTCGTTGCGCGCCAGCGCGTAGGTCCGCCCGTCCGTGGTGGCGCCGAACAGGTGCTGCAGGCCGTTGCCGTCCTCGGCGATGATCAGGCCGCCGTGGGGCGAGACGGTGATGTTGTCGGGGCCGTCGAAGTTGCCCTTGTCGGCCCAGATCTCGTTGTTGACGCCGAGGATGACCTTCAGGGTCAGGGTGCGCCGGGCCGGGTTGTAGAACCAGACCTGCCCGTCGTGCTGCAGCGGCGACTCCTCGCGGGCGAAGGAGGAGACGAAGTAGATGCCGTTGTCGCCCCACCACATGCCTTCGAGCTTGCGGGCCCGGGTGATCTCGCCGTCCTTGAACTGCTTGCGGATCGAGGTGGTGCGGGCGTCGCGGTCCTGGACCTTGACCCAGTCGGCGCCGTACGTGGTGCCGGGCTTGGTGGCCCGGGACAGGTCGTCGACCAGCTTGCCCTGGGAGTCGAACGCCTTCAGCGCCTCGAACCCGCCCGCGTCGGCGGCCAGGGTGCGCAGCTTGCCCTTGCCGTGCCTGAAGCCGGCCGGCGGGGTCCAGCGGTAGAGCAGGCCGTTGGGCTTGGACGCGTCCTCGGTCAGGTAGGCGTGGCCGCGCTTCTCGTCGATGACGACGGCCTCGTGGGCGAACCGGCCGAACGCCTTGATCGGCTGCGGGTCGCGGTTGGCGTCCTGGTCGTGCGGGTCGACCTCGAAGACGTAGCCGTGGTCCTTGGTGAAGCCGTTGGTGCCGGCCTTGTCCTCGGTCTCCTCGCAGGTCAGCCAGGTGCCCCACGGGGTGGCGCCGCCGGCGCAGTTGGTGGCGGTGCCGGCGATGCCGACCCACTCGCGGACCTGCCGCTTGCCGTGCCCGTGCCCCTTGCCGTGCTCGTCGCCGCGGCCGTGGCCGTGGCCGGAGACCTCGACGACGGTGCAGCCGCCGGCCGCGGCCGGGTCGTAGACGTGGCCCTCCAGCAGCGGCACGGGGTGCGGCCACTTGGAGCGCGGCCCGGCCAGCTCGTGGTTGTTGACCAGCAGGGTCGCGCCGTGGCGGCCCTCGAACGCGGCGGTGCCGTCGTGGTTGCTGGGGGTGGACTCGCCGGTGACCAGGGTGGTCTGGCCGGTGCGGGTGATGATCTCGTACGAGAAGCCCTTCGGCAGCGCCAGGACGCCCTCGGGGTCGGACACCAGCTCGCCGTAGCCGACCGCGGTGTGCCCGCCCTTGGCGAGCGCGGCGTCACCGCCCGCGGGGGCGGCGATCGCGCCGGGGGCGGTGGCGAGCACCTCGGCGCTGCCGGCGATCAGGACGCCTGCCCCGAGCATGGTCGAACGGTTCACGAAGTCCCGGCGGGACAGCGACATGACGGTCACTCCTGGAGGAGGGGATGTGCTTCGGTGACCGACAGATTCCGGGCCGCACGTGAACCGCGCGTGAATCGGACGCAGCTTCAGCGTGCCGATCTACTGACCATAGGCCCCTGCACGCCCCGCCCCGCCCCTCACCGCCTTGACCGCTCTACCGCCCTGACCGCCCTGACCGCTCTACCGCCGCGCCCGGTGCTGGGTGCGCTCGACCCGCCACTGCTCCCAGGCGGTCAGCCAGGCGTCCTCGGTGCCCGCGGGCAGTTCGGGCGTGCCGCCCGCCCACAGCCGCTCCCAGGCCCGCTGCGCGGGCAGGCTCGGCACCTCGCTGGCGAAGGCCGTGTACCGGACGACCTCCTCCACGGCGGCCGCGCCCTCGATCGTGCCGCCCACCCAGTCCGCGTGGAAGGCGAGCCGGCTCAGGTGGTTGACCATCGAGGTGACGGCCTCGTCGGCCTCCTCCCGGGTCTCCGAGGCCAGCCGCATCTGCTGCCGCACCGCCGTCTCCCAGCGGGCCTTCCGGTCCTCGCCGCGCAGGTGCCGGGGCAGCCGGGCCGGGCGCCCGGCCCGCTGCTGGGCGAGCATCGCACCGGTGCGCTCGACGGCCTGCAGGACGAGTTCGCGGTGCGCCTGGAGGCCCAGTTCGGCCGGTTCCGGTGCCGGGTCGGCGGGGCTGCGGTCGGCCCGCAGCGCGGCGACCTGACGCAGCATCACCGTCCGGCCGACGATGTACCGCTCGAAGTCGGTGATCCGGCGCAGCTCCACCGAGCCGGGCGCCAGCCCGCGCCCGGTCACCGTCACCGTGGTGGCGCCGACCCGCAGCCGGCCCGCCCAGACGGTGCCGTGCCCGGCCGCGGTCCGCGAGTCCTCGTGGACCTGCACGGGGTGCGGCTCGCCGTCCACCGTGATCCACTCGCGCAGCGCCCGCACGCCCCCGACGGTGTCGCCCTCGTCGACGCCCAGGTGCTCGTAGACCCGGTCGCGCTCGTCCTCGACCACGTCCTCCAGGTCGGGCAGCAGGGCGGCCGGTCCGGCCCCGGCCCGGTGGGTGCGGACCGTCACGTACGGTCCGTGCACGGAGCTCCAGTCGCCCGAGCGGACCTCCACCGACTCCAGTTCGCCGTCGGCGAGCCCGTACTCGGCCAGCACGTCCCAGCCCGGCACCCCGCCGGCCCCGTGCACCCAGCCGAACACCGGGAACCCCGCGCCCGCCAGCACCTGGCGGCCGTACGCCTCCTGGTCCGCATACACCCCGTCGAGGTCCCAGGCCCCGCCCGTGCCCTGCCACATCATCCCTCGCCGCACCCCCGGCCGCTCGCCACTCCAACGCCGCCTTACCTTACGGCCCAAGGGAGCTGTCGAGCCATCAGACGGACGGGGAGGGCTTGCGAAGACCCTGCGGCGGGCCCGCCCGGAGCCCGCCGCACCGCAGCCCGCCGCGGCCCGCCGCAGGCCGCCGCAGGCCGCCGCCGGGGAACGGCAGCGTCACGCGCCCTGCGCGCGCAGCGAGCGCGCCTTGACCGCCGCGCGCCGGGCCTCCTTGGCGACCTTGCGGTCCAGGTGCAGTTCGCCGACGGCCTCCAGCACCTCGACCGTCATCGGGTGCGGCACCCGCCAGACCTCGCCGAAGTAGCTGGCCGGGTTGTCGGTCACCGGCAGGTCCGCGACCAGGGCCTGCAGGCGGCCGCCCTCGCCCGCGGTGAGCAGCATGACGGCGGCCATCGAGTCGACGATCCGCCAGAGCGCGACCTCGCGCTCCGCCGCCGGGACGTCCGCGCCGCGGGCGCGCAGCCACTCGCGGGCCAGCCCGCCCAGCTCGGGGTCGTCGACGACCTCCCGCACGGGGGCGGCCGCCTCCTCGCCGATCTCGCCGAGGCCGAGCACGCAGTAGTAGCGGCGCACCGGCGACTGCACGTCGCGGCCGCGGGCCCCGGCGAGCAGGTCGCGGGCGGCGTCCAGCGGGGCCCGGGCGGCGAGCCAGGCCTTCAGCTCGGCCTCGGCGAACAGCTGCCCGTCCTCGGCGAGGGCGCGCAGCAGCGCGGGGCCGTCCTGGTCGGCGAGGTCGCCGATCAGCGGGGCGTCGTAGCCGTCGGCGAGCAGCCACTCGCGGACGGCGTACTGGCCGAGCGGGGTGAGCCGGACGGTGCCGAAGCGGGCGGCGTCCTCCTCGGTGAGCGGCCGGTCGGTGTCCAGCACCTCGGCGCCCTCGCCGTCCCCGCCGTCCCCGCCCTCCTCGAACAGGTCGGGGTCGATCGGGCGGTGCTCGACCAGGCCGAGTTCGGCGAGGTCGCCGAGCATCGGGTCGAGGACGACCATCAGGTCGGTGATCTCGCCGAGCATCTCCTCGTCGGGTTCCTGCCCGTCCGGGACGACCAGCAGCGCGGCCAGCACGCCCAGCGGGACGGTCTCGGCGCCGGGCTCGGCGAACGCGGTGGCCTCGTACAGGGTGTGCAGCGCCTCGTCGAGGATCTCGGCGGCCTGGTCGCGGGCGTCCTCGACCTCGGCCAGGCCGTCGGAGTCGTCGCGCCCGCCGCCCTCGACCACCTCGGGGTCGACCGACTCGGCCTCGGCGGCCAGCTCGCGCACCAGCTCCGCGGCCTCGAACCACAGGCCCAGGACGGCGGCGGGCTCGCCCGCCTCGACCGCGTCCAGGTCGGGGCCGGGGATCGCGACGTGCGCGCCCTCCTCGGTGGTGCCGGTCTCCACCAGGTCCAGGTCGCAGGCCAGCGCCCAGGCCCGCATCGCCTCGACCACGTCCTCCTCGTCCGGCTCCTCGGCGCCGAGCATCCGGGCGGCCTGCACCCGGTCGGCCTCGCCGAGGTCGCCGTGCTCGTCGACCTCGCGGTGCGGGGCAACCCAGCGGGCCAGCGCGACGACCCGGGAGATCAGCGGGACGGCGAGGGCCGCCGCGGCGAGCTCGGCGTCCTCGGGCAGGGCGATCGGCGGGATCAGGACGGCCGTGTCGTCCGGGTCCTCGTCCGCGCTCTGCGCGCCGTACAGGTCGGCGAGGTCGTAGTCGGCGGGCAGTAGGCCCTCGGCCTCGGACGGCTGCTGGTCAGGGGTGTTACGGCTACGTCCGGCCATCGCGCGCGTTCTCCCGGGTGCGTCGCAGGGCACCGCCGTCCGGGGGCGCGGCCCGCCCGGGGGGCGGCGGACGCGGGGAGCGGCGGAGCGGGCCGGTGCGTGTCGGCCCGTCAACCCAGCGTATCGGCCGCCACGGACGCCCGCCTGAGCTGCGGGGGCGTGCCCCCGAACGAGTGGGGAGGTGCGTCCGAACGAGTGCCCGGGGCACGTATCCTTCGGGGGGCGACGCGCACCACCCCCGCGCGCGCCCCCGGAACCCGGAGCGACGGCGCTCCGCGCTCCGCGTACCACGTGCACACCCGCACCGTCCGGGCCGCGCCGCCACACCCCGGCCCGGCGATGCCCCGCGGCGCCTTGCCACAGGAGACCCCTGCCATGGCGGACCTCTCCCCCGCCGGCCCCGGCCTGAGCACCGCTCAGTACGCCGGCCGCCGACTGTCGGAGGCCCTGCTTCCGCTGGAACTCGCGCCCCGCAAGCAGCTCCAGCTCTCCGCGATCAGCCGCTGGAACGCGCTGCGCGGCATCCGCGTCGGCCTGGTCGCCGCCGCCCTGCTGCTGATGCTGATCGGCGCGAACCTCGCCACCCCGCTCTACCCGGTGCTCCAGCAGCGCCTCGGGCTGAACCCGCTCGACACCACGGTCCTGTTCACGGTCTACGTGTTCGCGCTCGTCCCGGTGCTCGCCGCGGTCGGCCACTGGTCGGACCACCTCGGGCGGCGCGCCCTGATCCTGCCCGCGGTCGCGCTCGCCGCCGCCGGGGACGCCGTCTTCGCCACCGCCGGGTCCTTCTGGCAGCTGGCCGCCGGACGGGCCGTGCAGGGCGTCGCGGTCGGCCTGTCCACCGGCGCGGCCGGCGCCGCCCTCGGCGACCTGCTGCCCGACCGGCCCACCCTGGCCGCCAAACTCACCCTGGCCTGCTCCGCGGGCGGCGTCGCCCTCGGCCCGCTGGTCGGCGCCGCGCTCACCAACGACGCGGACCCGCTGCTCGGCCCGTTCCTGCCGCACGCCGTCGCGCTGCTCGCGCTGTGCGTCCCGCTCGCCCTGCTGCACCCGCGGATGCCCGGCCCGCACCGGCCCCCGGCCTCCCCGCCGCGCATCACCACCCCCGCCCACCTGCGGCCCCGCCGCCTGCGGCTGCCCCGCACCGGACGCCGCGAGTTCCTGCTCGCCGCCGCCGCGGGCTTCCTCTCGTACGCGGTCTTCGGCGTCTACCTGGCCCTGGCCCCCGCCTTCTCCGCCACCCTGCTGCACACCCGCTCCCCGCTCGCGGGCGCCGCCGTCGCCGCCCTGCTGCTCGGCTCGTCCGCCGCCGCCCAGCTGCTCGTCCCGCCCACCTCCGACCGGGTCGTGGTCGCCGCCGGACTCACCGGCCTCGCCGCGGGCCTCGGCCTGCTCACCGCGGCCACCGCCACCGGCACCCCCGCGCTGCTCTTCGTCGGCAGCGTCCTGGCCGGCGCCTGCCAGGGCATCGCCTTCCGCTCCCTGTTCACCGCCACCGTCGCCGCCCTCGACCCGGCCCGCCGCGGCAGCGAACTCTCCGCCCTCTGGGTGGTCGTCTACCTCGGCTCCTCCGCCCCGATCATCGCCGTCGGCGCCCTCGTCCGCTCCTACGGCCTGCTCCCCGCCGTCACCGCCTTCGCCCTCACCGCCGCCACCGCCGCCCTCGCCCTCGCCGCCACCGTCCTGCACCGCCCCCGCTGACCGGCCCCCACCGGTGGCGGGGACGGTGCAGGCGACCGCAAGCGAGCCGAAACCGTGACCGGCCCCGCCGCAGGCCCCCGCCACCCGTTTCACCCGCCGGTGGCGGACCCCGCGTTGACGCTCCGCGGTGGCACGCCGCCCACGGCGGGGCGGGGGCCGAGGAGCAGGTCCACCGCGGAACCGGCGATCTCCAGCGCCCTGCCGACGTCCGCGTCCGGAACGCCACCGCGCGGGTCCGCGGGCGCGGCGGTGGCAACGGCGGTAGCCGCAGTGGGGCGGGGGCCGGGGCGCTTCCGGGCCGAGGCCGTGGCCGAGCTCGTGGCCCGGGGCGCGGCCGGTGCGGACGGCACGGCGGACGCGGGCGGCGCGGACGGTGCCGCGGCCACGGGGAGCGGAGCCGGCGCCGGAGCCGGAGCGGAGCCGTCCTGGGCGGGCGGCACCTCCGGCGCGGCGGAGCCGGGAACCGCCACCGCGGGCCCGCCGTCCGCCCCACCGCCCGCGAGGCCGGCCACGGCCGCACCGCCCCCGCCGATCAGGACGAGCGCCCCGGCCGCCGCCCCTGCGATCCGCAGCCGTCGGCGCCGCCGCTGCGCGCGCTCGTGCCGCTCGGCCATCGCGGCCCAGTCCGGCTGCCCGCCCCACTGCCCGCCGTCAGCCCCGACATCCATGGTCACGCAGTGTAGTTCGGCCCGGGACCGCGGGGATCCACGCGAAAGGGGCGGGAACCCGGAGGTTCCCGCCCCTGTCCGATGCCGGTCCGTCGCTCAGACGTTGAAGCCGAGCGCGCGCAGCTGGTCGCGGCCCTCGTCGGTGATCTTGTCGGGGCCCCACGGCGGCATCCAGACCCAGTTGATCCGCAGGTCCTTGACCAGGCCGTCGGTGGCGGTGCGGGCCTGGTCCTCGATGACGTCGGTGAGGGGGCAGGCCGCGGAGGTCAGCGTCATGTCGACGGTGGCGGTGTCGTCCTCGTCGATGTGCAGGCCGTAGATCAGGCCGAGGTTGACGACGTCGATGCCCAGTTCGGGGTCGACGACGTCCATCAGGGCCTCCATGAGGTCCTCGGTGGAGACCGTCCCCGCGCTGGTGAACGCACCGGGGCTGTCGGACGCCCCAGGAGCCCCAGCGGCCCCGTCGGCCTCGGGAGCCGCAGCCTCCACGCCCTCCACGGCCTCCACGGCCGTCTCGTTCTCGCTCATGAATGCAGTGTCCTATCGGGCGTCAGTCGGTGGTCTCGGTGATCGCGGGCTGGCCGCCGAGCGCCTTGGCGGTGGCGTCCTTCCAGGCCATCCAGCTGAGCAGGGCGCACTTGACCCGGGCCGGGTACTTGGAGACCCCGGCGAAGGCGACGGCGTCCTCCAGCAGGTCCTCGTCGCCCTCGGACTGGCCCTTGCTCTGCATCAGCTCCAGGAAGGCCTCCTGGATCTGCTGGGCCTCGCCGACGGACTTGCCGACCACCAGGTCGTTGAGCACGGAGGCGGAGGCCTGGCTGATCGAGCAGCCCTGCGAGTCGTAGGAGACGTCGGCGACGACGGCACCGTCGAGCCGCACCCGCAGGGTGATCTCGTCCCCGCAGGTCGGGTTGACGTGGTGGACCTCGGCGTCCCCGTCCCGCAGCCCCTTGCCGTGGGGGTTGCGGTAGTGGTCCAGGATGATCTCCTGGTACATCGAGTCGAGCTTCATCGCAGCCACCTCAGCCGAAGAAGTTGCGGACGTGGTGGAGGCCGTCGATCAGCGCGTCCACCTCGCCGGGCGTGGAGTACAGGTAGAACGACGCCCTGGTGGTCGCCGGAATTCCGTACCGCAGGCAGACCGGCCGCGCGCAGTGGTGGCCGACCCGGACCGCGATGCCCTGCTCGTCGAGGACCTGGCCGACGTCGTGCGGGTGGATGTCGCCGAGCGTGAAGGAGATCGCCGCGCCGCGGTCGACGGCCGTGCGCGGGCCGATGATCCGCAGGTCGGGCACCTCGGCGAGGCGCTCGATGGCGTACGCGGTGATCGCGTGCTCGTGCGCGGCGACCTTGTCCATGCCGATCGCCGACAGGTAGTCGATGGCGGCGCCGAGGCCGACGGCCTGGGCGATCGGCGGGGTGCCGGCCTCGAACTTGTGCGGCGCGGGGGCGTAGGTGGACGAGCCCATGGTGACGGTCTCGATCATCTCGCCGCCGCCGAGGAACGGCGGGAGGTCCTCCAGCAGCTCCTGCCGTCCCCACAGCACGCCGATGCCGGTGGGGGCGAGCATCTTGTGGCCGGTGAAGGCGACGAAGTCGGCCTCCAGCGCCTGCACGTCGAGCACGGCGTGCGGGGCGGCCTGCGAGGCGTCGATGCAGACCAGCGCGCCGACGGACTGCGCCTTGCGGACGATCTCCTCCACCGGGTTGACGGTGCCCAGCAGGTTGGAGACCAGCGTCACCGAGACGATCTTCGTCTTCTCGGTGATCAGCTCGTCGATGTTCGACAGGTCGAGCCGGCCCTCGTCGGTGAGCGAGAACCACTTCAGCTTCGCGCCGGTGCGCTGCGCGAGCAGCTGCCACGGCACGATGTTGGAGTGGTGCTCCATCTCGGTGATCACGATCTCCGAGTCGGCGTCGACCTTGTACGGCTCCTCGGCCCAGCCCAGCATGTTGGCGACCAGGTTGAGCGACTCGGAGGCGTTCTTGGTGAAGATCACCTCGTTGCGGCTGGGCGCGTTGACGAAGGCGGCGACCTTGTCGCGGGCGCCCTCGTACAGCGCGGTGGCCTCCTCGGCGAGCACGTGCACGCCGCGGTGGACGTTGGCGTTGTGCTGCTCGTAGTAGGCGTTGAGGGCGTCCAGCACCTGGCGCGGCTTCTGCGAGGTCGCCGCGTTGTCCAGGTACACCAGGGGCTTGCCGTCGTGCAGCTGCCGCGACAGGACCGGGAAGTCCTTGCGGATGGCGTCGGTGTCGAGGAGTCCGGTCAGATGGGAATGGGTCACTCGGAAGCGCCGCCCTTCACGTAGCTCTCGTAGCCCTCTTCCTCCAGCTTGTCGGCGAGCTCGGCACCGCCGGACTCGACGATCTTGCCGGCCGCGAAGACGTGGACGTAGTCGGGCTTGATGTAGCGCAGGATGCGGGTGTAGTGGGTGACCAGCAGGGTGCCGACCTCGCCGGTGGAGCGGACCCGGTTGATGCCCTCGGAGACGATCCGCAGCGCGTCGACGTCCAGGCCGGAGTCGGTCTCGTCGAGGATCGCGATCTTCGGCTTGAGCAGCTCCAGCTGGAGGATCTCGTGGCGCTTCTTCTCGCCGCCGGAGAAGCCCTCGTTGACGTTGCGCTCGGCGAACGCCGGGTCCATGTGCAGGGCGGCCATCGCCTCCTTGACCTCCTTGACCCACAGCCGCAGCTTGGGGGCCTCGCCGCGGACGGCGGTGGCGGCGGTGCGCAGGAAGTTGGAGACCGAGACGCCGGGCACCTCGACCGGGTACTGCATGGCCAGGAACACGCCGGCCCGGGCGCGCTCGTCGACGGACATCTCCAGCACGTCCTCGCCGTCCAGCAGCACCTGGCCGCCGGTGACGGTGTACTTGGGGTGACCGGCCAGCGAGTAGGCCAGGGTCGACTTGCCGGAGCCGTTCGGACCCATGATCGCGTGGGTCTCGCCCTGCTTGACCGTCAGGTCGACGCCGCGCAGGATCTCCCGCGGACCGCCCTCAGCGTTGACGGAGACGTGCAGGTCGCGGATTTCAAGCGTTGCCATGGGGTACTCAGTTCTCCTGGTTGACGGAGACGAGCACATCGTCCCCTTCGATCTTTACGGGGTAGACGGCGACCGGCCTGGTCGCGGGCAGCCCGGACGGCTTGCCGGTGCGCAGGTCGAAGCTGGAGCCGTGCAGCCAGCACTCGATCATGCAGTCCTCGACCTCGCCCTCGGACAGCGAGACGTTGGCGTGCGAGCAGGTGTCGTTGATCGCGAACACACCCTCGTCGGTGCGGACGATCGCCACCGGGACGCCGTTCAGCTCCACCTTCTTGGGCACGTCCTCCTGCAGGACGCTCAGCGCGCAGGCCCGGACGTAGCTCATGCCACGGTCTCTTCCAGCTCGGCCTCGATCTTCTCCAGCAGCCGGTCCTGGATCTCGGCGACGCCGATCTGCTGGACCAGCTCGGCGAAGAAGCCGCGCACCACCAGGCGGCGGGCCTCGTCGGCCGGGATGCCGCGGGACTGCAGGTAGAACAGCTGCTCGTCGTCGAAGCGGCCGGTCGCCGAGGCGTGGCCGGCGCCGACGATCTCGCCGGTCTCGATCTCCAGGTTCGGGACGGAGTCGACCCGGGCGCCGTCGGTGAGCACCAGGTTGCGGTTGAGCTCGTAGGTGTCGGTGCCGAGCGCGGCCGCGCGGATCAGCACGTCGCCGATCCACACCGCGTGCGCGTCCTGGCCCTGGAGGGCGCCCTTGTAGGCGACGTTGGAGCGGCAGTGCGGGGTGTCGTGGTCGATCACCAGGCGGTGCTCCAGGTGCTGCCCGGCGTCCGCGAAGTACAGGCCGAACAGCTCGGCCTCGCCGCCGGGGGCGGCGTAGTTGACCCGGGGGTGCAGGCGCACCACGTCGCCGCCGAAGGTGACGACCACCGACTTGAACGAGGCGTCCCGGCCGACCAGCGCGTTCTGCTGGGCGACGTGCACCGCGTCCCGCTCCCAGTCCTGGACGGAGACGAAGGTCAGCTTGGCGCCGTCGCCGACCAGCAGGTCGACGTTGGCGGCCCGGGTGCCGGTGCCGGTGTGGTTCAGCACCACGACGGCCTCGGCGAACGGCTTGACCTCGACCACCAGGTGGGCGAAGGCGGTGCCGCCCTCGCCGTGCACGTCGATCCGGACCGGCTCGGTGAGCACCGTCTCCTTGGGGACGGTCACCACCAGGGCCTGCTCGAAGGCGCTGAACGCCTGCGCGGCGACCCGGTCCACCGGGGTGCCGGCCTTGCCGACCCGGGCGTCGTCGCGGCCGACCAGCTCGGAGGTGACGCCCTCCGGCAGGCCCAGCTCGATCTTGTCCTCGCCGCGCGCCGCCTCCAGCGCCTTGCCGTCGTGCAGCCCGCCGAGGCGGTGCAGCGGGGTGAACCGCCAGTCCTCCTCGCGGCCGGTCGGCACCGGGAAGTCGGCGACGTCGAAGGACGGCTTGACGGCGACCCGGGCGTCGATCGGCTGCCGGACGGTGTCGCGCCCGGTGCCCGGGCCGGCGAGCTGCGCGCCGGCGGTGCCGACCTCGATCGAGCCGGCGGTGGTGGAGCCGGGGGTGTTCTGCTCAGCCATGGCTGTTCGTGTTGCTCTCTTTCGGGAATGGTCGACGGGCGGCGGGGCTGACGGGCGTCAGCCGACCGCACCCTCCATCTGCAGCTCGATCAGCCGGTTCAGCTCCAGCGCGTACTCCATCGGCAGCTCGCGGGCGATCGGCTCGACGAAGCCGCGCACGATCATCGCCATCGCCTCGGTCTCGCTCAGGCCGCGGCTCATCAGGTAGAAGAGCTGGTCCTCGGAGACCTTGGAGACGGTCGCCTCGTGGCCCATCGACACGTCGTCCTCGCGGACGTCCACGTACGGGTAGGTGTCCGAGCGGGAGACGGTGTCCACCAGCAGCGCGTCGCACAGCACGTTCGACTTGGCGCCGTGCGAGCCCTCGCCGATCTCGATCAGGCCGCGGTAGGAGGTGCGGCCGCCGCCGCGCGCCACCGACTTGGAGACGATGTGCGAGGAGGTGTTCGGCGCCATGTGGACCATCTTCGCGCCGGCGTCCTGGTGCTGGCCCTCGCCCGCGAAGGCGATCGACAGGGTCTCGCCCTTGGCGTGCTCGCCCATCAGGTAGACGGCCGGGTACTTCATGGTGACCTTGGAGCCGATGTTGCCGTCGATCCACTCCATGGTCGCGCCCTCGTACGCCACGGCGCGCTTGGTGACCAGGTTGTAGACGTTGTTCGACCAGTTCTGGATGGTCGTGTAGCGGCAGCGGCCGCCCTTCTTGACGATGATCTCGACGACCGCGGAGTGCAGCGAGTCCGAGGAGTAGATCGGCGCGGTGCAGCCCTCGACGTAGTGGACGTAGGCGTCCTCGTCGACGATGATCAGCGTCCGCTCGAACTGGCCCATGTTCTCGGTGTTGATCCGGAAGTAGGCCTGGAGCGGGATGTCCACGTGCACGCCCTTCGGCACGTAGATGAACGACCCGCCGGACCACACCGCGGTGTTCAGCGCGGCGAACTTGTTGTCGCCGGCCGGGATGACGGTGCCGAAGTACTCCTTGAAGAGCTCCGGGTGCTCCTTGAGCGCGGTGTCGGTGTCCAGGAAGATGACGCCCTGCTCCTCCAGGTCCTCGCGGATCTGGTGGTAGACGACCTCGGACTCGTACTGGGCGGCGACACCGGCGACCAGGCGCTGCTTCTCCGCCTCCGGGATGCCCAGCTTGTCGTAGGTGGCCTTGATGTCGGCGGGCAGGTCCTCCCAGGACTCGGCCTGCTTCTCGGTCGAGCGGACGAAGTACTTGATGTTGTCGAAGTCGATGCCCGACAGGTCGGAGCCCCAGGTCGGCATCGGCTTCTTGCCGAACAGCTTGAGGCCCTTGAGGCGGAGGTCCAGCATCCACTCGGACTCGTTCTTCTTCGCCGAGATGTCGCGGACGACCGCCTCGCTCAGACCGCGCTTGGCGGTGGCGCCGGCGGTGTCCGAGTCGGCCCAGCCGTACTCGTACGTGCCGAGGCCTTCGAGCTCGGGGTGTGCGATGTCAGTCATGCGAGGTTCCTCCGCGCGGACGAGCCGTTTTCGATGGGGGACGTACCGGCAGTCGGCGCGGCACCGGGCGTCCGGGAGGACGACGGTGCGGCACCGGGTGCCGGCACATACGTGGTGCAGACCCCGTCGCCGTGGGCGATGGTGGCCAGCCGTTGCACATGGGTGCCCAGGAGCTGGGAGAAGACCTCGGTCTCCGCCTCGCAGAGCTGCGGGAACTGCTCGGCGATGTGCGCGACCGGGCAGTGGTGCTGGCAGAGCTGGGCGCCGGCCGGTGCGGCGGGCGCAGCGGCGGCGGACGGGACGCGCCGCACCGTGGCAGCGTACCCGTCGGCACTGAGGGCCTCGGCCAGTGCCTCGGCGCGCCGCCCGGCGGCGGCCGCGGTCAGGGCGTCCCGGTAGCGCTCGCCCTGCTTGGCGAGCCGGGCCCGGGCGAAGGCGGCGACCGCCTCCTCGCCCGCGCTGCCGCCGCCGGCCGTCTCGGAGATCCAGCGCAGCGCGTCGGCGGCGAGCTGGTCGTAGGCCTGGTAGAAGGCGTCGCGCCCGCCGTCGGTGAGCGCGAAGACCTTGGCCGGGCGGCCCCGGCCGCGGCTGCCGTGGACCCGCTGCTCGCGGGACTCCACCAGCCCGGCGGCGGCGAGGCCGTCCAGGTGGCGGCGGACCGCGGCGGCGGTCAGGCCGAGGCGGCTGGCCAGGTCGGCGGCCGAGGAGGGGCCGTGGTCGAGGATCGAGCGGGCGACCCGGTCCCGGGTCGCCAGGTGGCCCTCGAAGAGCACCTCCGTCGCCGTCGCGGGCACGGCGCAGCCGGGAGCGTCGGGCTCCCGGCGCCGGGCTTCGTGCTCGCGGATGTTTTTCACAACACGATTGTTGCGTAATTCGTCGGCCGGAAACAAGCCGTGATCCACGCCTCACCGGTGTCGTCCATCACGAAAGGCAAGCCTTACCTGTAGGACGGCGTGAGCTGCTCCTAGACTCGCCGTATGCATGCAGACCCCGCCGTCGAGGTGACCGCACTGGTCAAGCGGTACGGCGACAAGACCGCCGTGGACGGGCTGAGCCTGACCATCGCCCGGGGCGCCGTCACCGCGGTGCTGGGCCCCAACGGCGCGGGCAAGACCACCACGATCGAGACCTGCGAGGGCTACCGCCGCCCCGACGCGGGCACCGTCCGGGTCCTCGGCCTGGACCCGGTCGCCCAGGCCGGGCAGCTGCGGCCGCGGATCGGCGTGATGCTCCAGTCCGGGGGCGTGTACGCCGGTGCGCGCGCCCTCGAAATGCTCCAGCACACCGCCAGGCTGTACGCCCACCCGCTGCCCGTCGGCCCGCTCGCCGAGCGCCTCGGCCTGGACTCCTGCGGCCGTACCCCGTACCGCCGGCTCTCCGGCGGCCAGCAGCAGCGCCTGGCCCTGGCGATGGCCGTGGTCGGCCGCCCCGAGCTGGTCTTCCTGGACGAGCCCACCGCCGGCCTCGACCCGCAGGCCCGCCGCGCCACCTGGGAGCTGGTCACCGAACTGCGCGCCGCGGGCGTCACCGTCGTCCTCACCACCCACCAGATGGACGAGGCCGAGCAGCTCGCCGACGCGGTCGCCGTCGTCGACCGCGGCAGGGTCATCGCCCAGGGCTCGCCGGACGAGCTGCGCGGCACCGACGCCCGGCTGCGCTTCGACGGCCCGCCCGCCCTCGACCTGGCCGCCCTGCGCAAGGTCCTCCCGGACCGGGCCGTCGTCACCGAGCCCTCCCCCGGCTCCTACCGCGTCGAGGCCGAACTCGACGCCGCCCTGCTGGCCGCCGTCACCGGCTGGTGCGCCGGGGCCGGGGTGATGCCCGACAAGCTCGCGGTGCAGCGCCGCAGCCTCGAAGACGTCTTCCTCGACCTGACCGGACGGGAACTGCGATGACCGCCACCGACCTCACCCCCCGCCCGGGCGCCGCCCCGGTCGGCCGGATGCTGCTCGCGCAGACCGCCCTGGAGACCAGGATGCTGCTGCGCAACGGCGAGCAGCTGCTGCTCACCGTGGTCATCCCGACCGTGCTGCTGGTGCTGTTCTCCACGGTCGACGTGGTCACCGTGGAGGGCCCGGGCGAGCGGGTCGACTTCCTGGCGCCCGGGCTGCTGGCGCTGGCGGTGATGTCCACCGCGTTCACCGGGCAGGCCATCGCCACCGGCTTCGAGCGCCGCTACGGCGTGCTCAAGCGCCTCGGCGCGACGCCGCTGCCGCGCTGGGCGCTGTTGTCCGCGAAGACCGGCTGCGTGCTGGTCACCGAACTGCTCCAGGTCCTGCTGCTGTCCGGCATCGCGCTGGCGCTGGGCTGGTCCCCGCACGGCAACCCGCTGACGGTGCTGCTCCTGCTGGTGCTGGGCACCGCCGCGTTCTCCGGCCTGGGCCTGCTGATGGCGGGCACCCTGCGGGCCGAGGCCACGCTGGCCGGGGCCAACCTGGTGTTCGTCCTGCTGCTGCTGGCGGGCGGCGTGGTCGTCCCGCTGTCGAAGTTCCCGGACGCGGTGCGCCCGGTGCTGGAGCTGCTGCCGGTCTCGGCGCTCTCCGACGGCCTGCGCTCGGTCCTCCAGCTCGGCGGCGGCGTCCCCTGGGCCGACCTCGGCGTGCTGGCCGCCTGGTCGGTGCTGGGCCTGGCCGCCGCGTCCCGGTTCTTCCGCTGGGAGTGAGCCGCCCGGCACGGGAACGGCCCCGGGAGCGGTGCTCCCGGGGCCGTCGCCTTCAGCGGCTCCCGGTTCAGGAGGCGCCGTTGGCCTTCTTGCGGCGCGCCGCGTAGACGATGCCGCCGCCCGCGGCGAGCACCACGACGCCGCCGATGGTCAGCGGCAGGATGCCGTCCGCACCGGTGAACGCCAGGCCGCCACCGCCGCCGCCGTTCGAGCCGGTGCGGCTCGCGGACGGGGACGGGGACGGGGTCGCGTCGGCGGAGCCGCTGGCGCTCGGCTGCGGGCTCGCGGAGCCGCCGGGGGTCGGCGACTCGCTGCCGGCCGGGGTGCCGGCGCTCTCCGAGGGCTTCGGGCTCTCGGAGGCACCCGTGCTGCCCGAGGGCGACGGGCTCTCGGAGCCGCCCGGGGTGGTGCCGCCGGGCAGGCAGCCGCCGAACGGGTAGTGGTGGGTCTCGGCACCGCCGCTGCCGGTCAGCGACTTCGCCCACACCGAGCCGTTGACCGGGCCGCCGGTGCCCAGGTCGAACGCCGCGTTCGGGGCGAGGATGCTGCCCGGCCAGGCGTTGCCGCTGTGCTTGGTGACCGCGGTCGCGGTCGGGAGGTTCCACAGCAGCTCGGCGCGCTCGGCGCCGCCGTCCGCGGACTGCGACTTGTCGTCCTGGACGTACTTGCCCTTGGCGTTGTCCCAGATCCAGAACCCGGTGGTCGGGCCGCCCGGGCCCTTGGTCTGGTCGTAGGAGCCGCCGGTCACGTTGATGATCGTGGTGGAGCCGGCCGGGACCTTGAGGTAGACGTCGCCGGCCTTCTGCAGCACGTCGGCCGCGACGGTGAAGACGTTGGTGGTCGCGTCCGTGCCGGTGAAGGTGATCGTGCGTCCGTCGGAGACCGGGGCGCCACCCGTGGTCTTCGCCAGTTCGGTGGAGACGTGCCGCAGGTGGGCGAACTCCTTGCCGAAGTCGATCGGCGAGGTGCCCTTGGAGACGCCCTCCAGCTGGCCGCCGCCGACGACCTTGCCGGCGTAGACGCCCTTGCCCTTCATGACCTGGACGTGGGCGCCGTTCTGGATCAGGTCGCCGCCCACCACCAGCGAGTAGCCGCCGGGCAGGGCGGCGACCTCGGCCTGGGTGAGCTCGTTGCCCACGGTGAAGCCGGACTTGCTGAAGTCGGCGTTGCCGCCGACCGCGACCGCGCCCTCGGCGTCCGGGCTGTGGGTGTCGTTGCCCTCGATGAACTCGCCGTACTTCCCGGCGACCCCGAGGTCGAAGCAGGTGCCGCCCGTGGTCGGGGCGGCGGTCGCGGCGGTCGGGACGACCAGGGCCGCGAGGGCGAGCGAGCCACCGAGCGCCACGGCGGCAGCGGATATGGACTTGCGCATGTGCGGGACTCCGCGTGTGGGTGCGGGCAGGAGTGTGAGATGAGCCCAACCCGGAAAAAGGTATGGACCAAACCGCACTCTTTCGGCCATCTGCTCGGCCGGTCAAGGCCGTTGACCGACACGCTCGAAATGATACTTTTTGTCCAGCGGCCGCACGGGAACCTTTCGCCCGCGGTCGAACCGCGCCCGCACCGCAGCCGCGTCCCGGCCGCACCGCCGCCGCACCCCGCCCGCACCGCCGCGCCCGCCCGCCGCCCGGGGCCGGAGCACGGTGTAAGCCCGCCTACGATGGTCCGGTGACCAACCCGCTCTCCCTCCTCGCCGAACGCTGGCACCCGACCCCGCAGCACGTCCGCCGGGCGGCGCTGGCCGCGCTGGTGATGAGCGTGGTGATCGTGGTGACCGGCGGCGCCGTCCGGCTGACCGACTCCGGCCTGGGCTGCACCACCTGGCCCGCCTGCACCGACGGCAGCGTGACGCCGACGCCCGAGATGGGCGTGCACGGCGTCATCGAGTTCACCAACCGGATGCTCACCTACGTGCTGTCCGCCGCGATCGGCTGGTTCATCCTGGCCGCCCGCTGCGCGAAGCCGTGGCGCCGTTCGCTGACCAAGCTCGGCTGGTCCCAGTTCTGGCTGGTGGTCTCCAACGCGGTGCTCGGCGGCATCACCGTGCTGACCGACCTCAACCCGTACGTGGTGGCGCTGCACATGGTCGCCGCGCTGGGCCTGGTCTGGACGGCCGTGCTCAGCTGGGAGCGCAGCAAGGAGGGCGACGGGGCGCCGCACCCGCTGGTGGCGCCCGGGATCCAGCGGTTCGCGCAGGTGCTGGTGGCCGCGATCGGGGCGCTGGTGCTGGTCGGCACGCTGGTCACCGGCGCGGGCCACCACCCGGGCTCGGCCGGTACCTGGCGCATCCCGCTCGACTACGACCGCCTGGCCCAGGCCCACGCCGACCTGGTCTTCCTCGCGGTCGGCCTGACGCTGGCCGCACTGCTGGTGTTCGCCGCGGTCAAGGCCCCGCCGGCCGCCCGGGCCCGGGTGCGGGAGCTGTTCGTGCTGCTGCTGCTGCAGGGCGTGCTCGGTTTCGTCCAGTACTTCACGGACGCCCCGGAGGTCATGGTCGGCCTGCACATGCTGGGCGCCGCGGTGATCTGGGGCGCCGCCCTGCGCGTCCCGCTGGCCCTGCGCGGCCGCGCCGCCGTCCCGGACCGGTCCGCCGCCGCCCCGGCCGCCGAACTGGTCGCCTGACCGGCCCCGGAACGCACCGACGGCCCGCCGGGAACCCGAGCCCCGGCGGGCCGTCGTCGTGTGCGGGGGGTCAGATCTGGATGCCCGCCATCCGCTTCCACTCGTACGGGCCGGTCCTGACCTTCAGGCCCAGCTCGCCCTCGAAGCTGTCGTGCAGGGTGATCCCGGCCAGCTCGGCGGCCCGGAGCCCGACCGGGTAGCTGGGCGCGACCTGGTCGCCCCAGGCGCCGTCCGCGCCGACCAGGACGATCCGGGTGGCGGCCGCGCCGACGTACTCCACGACGCCGTCGGCGCTGCCGCCGTGCTGCGCGGCGAAGCTGCTCAGGTGCTTGGCAATGCGCTTGGCGCGGCGCTCGGCGCGGGCGTCCGGCGCGGTGGTGGTGGCGGTGTCCGCGTTGGTCATGCCCGCATGCTACCGAGGGGTAGCGCCGGTGGCGACGGTGGAGCGCTGTGCCGGAGCCCACACCTCCTCGGCCCCCGCCTCCTCGGCCCGCAGCTCGCCGGCCCCGACGTAGGCGCGGGCGAAGGCGGCGGCCTCCGGGCCGGGGCGGGCGATCCGGCGGATCCGCTCCAGCCGCAGCCGCAGCGCGAACTCGCGCTGCTCGGGCGGCAGCCCGGCGGGCAGGTGGAGCAGGTCGAGCAGCCCGTCGGAGAACTCCTGGGTGCGCCAGGCCGCCGCCAGCCGGCGCCGCTGGTAGCCCTCCAGCGCACCGCCGTCGCCACCGTCGTCGCCCCCGCCCCCGTCGTCGCCGAGGGCTTCCAGCAGCGCCCCGGCCAGGTCGACGACGTCGGCGACGGCCGAGTTGAGGCCCTTGCCGCCGGACGGGGTGACGGTGTGCGCGGCGTCCCCGGCCAGCAGCAGCCGCCCGTGCCGCAGCCGGCCGGCGACCCGGCCGCGCATCCGCAGCACGCCGGTCTCCAGCAGCTCGCCGGGCACCGGGTCCGCGCCGCCGAGCCCCAGCCGGTGCGCCAGCCCGGCCCGGATCCGGTCCGCGTCCCAGCCGTCCAGCCGCTCCCCGGCGGGCACCTCCAGGTAGAACCGGCCGACCTCGGCGGTGCGCGGCATCATCCCGGCGAACCCGTCCGCGTGCACCGCGTAGCGGATCGTGCCCACCGGCCGGTCGATCCGGGCCAGCACGGTCAGCCAGTCGTACGGGTAGCGGCGGGCGGGGCCCCGGGCCCCGTCGGGGAAGGCGGCGGCGACCGGGCCGCGCGCGCCCTCGCAGCCGACCGCCCAGGCGGCGCGCAGCTCCCCGCGGGCGGTGTCCAGCACGGGCCGCCCCGCGCCGTCCGCCGCCACCGCCGCGACCGGCGAGGAGAAGGCGATCGTGCCGCCGTCCGCCTCGTAGGCGGCGACCAGGTCGCGGACCAGCAGCTGCTGCGGGTACACCCAGTGCCGCGCGCCGCCGGAGAGCGCGCCGTAGTCGACGGTGACCTTCTCGCCGAGGCAGGTGATCTCGCACCGCCCGTGCCGCTCCCCCGCCGCGACCAGCCGGTCCGCCAGGCCCAGCCCGCGCAGGTGCTCCACCACCCGGTGCTCCAGCACCCCGGCCCGGGCGGCGCCCTCCAGCTCGGCCCGGGAGCGCCGCTCGTGGACGGCGACGTCGACGCCCGCCCGGCGCAGCAGGTGCGCGAGCACCAGCCCGGCGGGCCCGGCGCCGACGATCGCGACGGTGGTGGTGCGGGGCGTCATCGGTGCTCTCCCGGTGCTCTCGGCGGACGTCCGCAACCTAGCACCTGACGGACCGTCAGGCCCGTGGCGTGAATACTGTCCGGGTGAACGATTTCCGTGGCTGGCCGGCCGAGGCGCTGGAGTTCTACGAGCACCTGGAGGCCGACAACTCGAAGACCTTCTGGGCCGCGCACCGCGCGGTGTACGACGAGGCGGTGCGGGCGCCGATGGAGGCGCTGCTGGCCCGGCTGGAGCCGGAGTTCGGGCCGGGCAAGGTCTTCCGGCCGAACCGCGACGTCCGGTTCTCCGCCGACAAGTCCCCGTACAAGACGCACGTCGGCGGCTACCTGGAGTCCGGCGGCTACGTGCAGCTGTCGGCGGACGGGCTGGCCTGCGGGCTGGGCTACTACCACCTGGCGAGCGACCAACTGGCGCGCTACCGCGCCGCGGTGGCCGAGGACGTGCCGGGCGCCGAGCTGGAGCGGGTGGTGGCGGCCGTCCGCGCGGCCGGGCCGCAGGTGGTGGGGCGGGACAGCCTGAAGACCGCGCCGCGCGGCGTGGCCAAGGACCACCCGCGGATCGAACTGCTGCGCCACAAGGGCCTGATCGCCTGGCAGGAGTGGGAGCCCGCGGCCTGGCTGGGCACCGCGCAGGCGTACGGCCGGATCACCGGCTTCCTGCACGCGGCGGCGCCGCTGCACGAGTGGCTGGAGAACCACGTCGGCCCCAGCGAGCTTCCGCCGCGCTGAGGCCGAGGGGTCGAGCAGGAGGAGACGTCGAGCAGGAGGAGACGGGGGTCAGCCCACGAAGGGGTCCACCGCGACGACCAGGAACAGCAGGGTCAGGTAGGTGATCGACCAGTGGAACAGCCGCATCTCCTTGAGCTTGGCGCCCACGATGCCGGCCTTGGCGCGCGACTGGAGGGCGTACGCCTCCTTCATCCACAGCGCGCCGAGGACCGCGGCGACCGCCGGGTACAGCCAGCTGGTGTGCGCGGCGGGCCACAGCAGCAGCGAGGTCGCGACCATCACCCAGGAGTAGGCGACGACCTGCCGGGCGACGCCGATGTTGCCGCGGATCACCGGCAGCATCGGCACCCCGGCCTTGGCGTAGTCGTCGCGGACCTTCATCATCAGCACCCAGGTGTGCGGCGGCGTCCAGAAGAACACCACCAGGAACAGCACCAGGGCCGCCCAGGACAGCGAGTTCGTGACCGAGGACCAGCCGACCAGCACCGGCATGCACCCGGCGATGCCGCCCCAGACGACGTTCTGCGAGGTGCGGCGCTTGAGGCCGAGGGTGTAGACGAAGACGTAGAACAGCAGGGCGCCCAGCGCGAGCGCCGAGGAGAGCCAGTTGACCAGGACGCCGAGCCACAGGGTGGAGACCACGGCCAGCACGACGCCGAAGACCAGCGCCTCGCGCGGGGAGACCATGCCGGTGACGATCGGACGCCGTTCGGTGCGGGACATCACCGCGTCGATGTCCCGGTCG
This sequence comes from Kitasatospora phosalacinea, assembly GCF_000717185.1. GTDB lineage: Bacteria > Actinomycetota > Actinomycetes > Streptomycetales > Streptomycetaceae > Kitasatospora > Kitasatospora phosalacinea_A. Next base: position 30,395 of record NZ_JNYE01000024.1, read on the forward strand.
ATGTACATGTTGAGCGCGTTGGCGCCGCCCGCCGAGAGGTAGCCGCCGACCACGACCGCGAGCACCCGCCACAGGTTGGGCACGCCGCCCTGGGCCAGGAACATCACCGGCACCGTGGAGATCAGCAGGAGTTCGATGATCCGGGGTTTGGTGAGGGCCACGAAGGCCCCGACGCGGGCCCCGAACGGCCGGGGCGCGGTCCTCGTCCCTACCACCACCCCTGCGGGGCGGGATTCGACGGCGGTCACGGACACCTCAACAGTCGATGAACTTCCACAGGCGTCCCGGAGACCCGCAGGGTGCCCGCCGTCCGCTCTGCGCGTACCACGCAACCATAGACGTTCCATATCTCCCGATCCGCCCCGGGGTCCCCGGCGAGCCGCGTCCGCTCCCGTCTCGCCCATCGGAACGGGCAAACCCTCCCCGTACGGGTGAAGGTGGGACAGAGCGATTGACGTCCGCCGGTGGAATGCGGCGCCGCCGTCTCACGTTGCCCCGGCACAGAGGGTGAGGTGCGCCGCAAACGGTAGGCTCGCACGGAGAAGCGGGATCAACCCTCCGTGATCGGCACCAGCCACAGCGGCGTGGCCGACCGGTCCCCTTCACGGGGTCACACTTCACACATCCGGAAGGAGCCCTGAGTCAGGGTGAGCACCACGCCGAACGTCTTTGAGTGGAGCGAGTCGGACCAGCGGGCCGTCGACACGGCCCGGGTCCTGGCCATGGACGCCGTGCAGAAGGTGGGGAACGGACACCCCGGCACGGCCATGTCGCTGGCTCCCGCCGCGTACCTCATCTTCCAGCGCTTCCTGCGCCACGACCCGACCGACCCGACCTGGGTGGGCCGCGACCGCTTCGTGCTCTCCCCCGGGCACACCTCCCTCACGCTGTACACCCAGCTGTTCCTGTCCGGCTACGGACTGTCGCTGGACGACCTGAAGGCCTTCCGGGTCGCGGGCAGCCGCACCCCCGGCCACCCCGAGCACGGCCACACCGCGGGCGTGGAGACCACCACCGGCCCGCTCGGCCAGGGCATGGGCAACGCGGTCGGCATGGCGATGGCCGCCCGCTACGAGCGCGGCCTGTTCGACCCGGACGCGGCGCCCGGCACCTCGCCGTTCGACCACACCGTCTGGGCGATCGTCTCCGACGGCGACCTGGAGGAGGGCATCTCCGCGGAGGCGTCCTCGCTGGCCGGCCACCAGAAGCTGGGCAACCTGGTCGCGCTGTACGACGACAACCACATCTCGATCGAGGGCGACACCGCCACCGCCTTCTCCGAGGACGTGCTGGCCCGCTACGAGGCGTACGGCTGGCACGTCCAGCGGGTCAGCCCGAAGGCCGACGGCGACATCGACGTGGCCGCGCTGGCCGCCGCGCTGGAGGCCGCCCGGGCCGAGACCGGCAAGCCGTCGATCATCGCGATGCGCACCATCATCGCCTGGCCCGCGCCGAACGCCCAGGACACCGCCAAGGCGCACGGCTCGGCCCTCGGCGACGCCGAGATCGCCGCCACCAAGAAGGTGCTCGGCTTCGACCCGGCCAAGACCTTCGAGGTCTCCGACGAGGTCGTCGCGCACGCCCGCCTCGTGGTGCAGCGCGGCCAGGCCGCCCGCGCCGCCTGGGACGGCGAGCTCGCCGACTGGCGCGCCGCCAACCCGCAGCGCGCCGCCGAGTTCGACCGGATCCAGATCGGCGAGCTGCCCGACGGCTGGGAGAAGGCGATCCCGGTCTTCCCGGCCGGCAAGGACGTCGCCACCCGCAAGGCCTCCGGCGACACCCTCAAGGCCGTCGGCAAGCTCGTCCCCGAACTGTGGGGCGGCTCCGCGGACCTCGCCGAGTCCAACCTGACCACCATCGACGAGGAGTCCTCCTTCCTTCCGGAGGGCAACCCGCTCAAGAGCGCCTCGCCGTACGGCCGCACCATCCACTACGGCATCCGCGAGCACGCCATGGGCTCGGTGATGAACGGCATCGCGCTGCACGGCCGCACCCGCATCTACGGCGGCACCTTCCTGGTGTTCTCCGACTACATGCGCCCCGCGGTCCGGCTCGCCGCGCTGATGAAGCTGCCGGTGGTCTACGTCTGGACGCACGACTCGATCGGCCTCGGCGAGGACGGCCCGACCCACCAGCCGGTCGAGCACCTGGCCGCGCTGCGCGCCATCCCCGGCCTCGCGGTGGTCCGCCCGGCGGACGCCAACGAGACCGCCGTGGTGTGGCGCACCGTGCTGGAGCGGCAGACCAGCCACCCCGGCCCGGTCGGCCTGGCGCTGACCCGGCAGGGCGTGCCGACCTTCGACCGCGAGGTGTTCGGCTCCGCCGAGGGCGCGGCCAGGGGCGGCTACGTGCTGGCCGAGGCCGAGGGCGGCGAGCCCAAGGTGATCCTGATCGGCACCGGCTCCGAGGTGCAGCTGGCCGTGCAGGCCCGCGAGGCGCTGCAGTCCGAGGGCGTCCCGACCCGGGTGGTCTCGCTGCCGTCGGTGGAGTGGTTCAACGAGCAGGACCAGGCGTACCGCGACAGCGTGCTGCCGCCGAACGTCCGGGCCCGGGTCTCGGTCGAGGCGGGCATCGCCCAGGGCTGGCGCGAGCTGGTCGGCGACGCCGGTCGGATCATCAGCCTGGACCACTTCGGCGCCTCCGCCGACTACCAGGTGCTGTACCAGGAGTTCGGCATCACCGCCGACGCGGTCGCCAACGCCGCCCGCGCCTCGCTGCGCACGGTCGAGGCCGTCTCCCGCTGACGCGCTGACCCACCCGGTCCGGGGTATCCGCACTACCCCGGACCGGTCTCCCCGGACTCCACCAGACGTACGAAAAGAAGAAGAGGGACTGAGCACCATGACCGACGCTTTGAACCGCCTCAGCGAAGCAGGCGTGGCGATCTGGCTCGACGACCTGAGCCGCGAGCGCCTGAACTCCGGCAACCTGGCCGAGCTGGTGCAGGAGAAGCACGTCGTCGGCGTCACCACCAACCCGACCATCTTCCAGAAGGCCATCGGCAGCGGCAGCGCCGCCTACGACGGCCAGCTGACCGACCTCGCGGTGCGCGGCGTCACCACCGAGGAGGCGATCCGCATGATCACCACCTCCGACGTGCGCGACGCCGCCGACGTGCTGCGCCCCGTCTACGACGCCTCCAACGGCCGCGACGGCCGGGTCTCCATCGAGGTCGACCCGCGCCTGGCCCACCGCACCGACGCCACCGTCGCCGAGGCCAAGCAGCTGTGGTGGCTGGTCGACCGCCCCAACGTGCTGATCAAGATCCCCGCCACCATGGGCGGCCTCCCCGCGATCAGCCAGGTCCTGGCCCGGGGCATCAGCGTCAACGTCACGCTGATCTTCTCGCTCGAGCGCTACAAGGCCGTCATCGACGCCCACCTGTCCGGCCTGGAGCAGGCCAAGGCCGCCGGCCTGGACCTCTCCCAGATCGAGTCCGTCGCCTCGTTCTTCGTCTCCCGCGTGGACACCGAGATCGACAAGCGCCTGGAGGCGGTCGGCACCCCCGAGGCCAAGGAGCTGCGCTCCAAGGCCGCCCTGGCCAACGCCCGCCTCGCCTACCAGGCGTACGAGGAGGTCTACGGCTCGGTGGACGGCGCCAAGCCGGCCTCCGCCCGCTGGGCCGCCCTGGAGGCCGCGGGCGCCAAGCCGCAGCGCCCGCTGTGGGCGTCCACCGGCGTCAAGGACCCGAACCTGCCCGACACCCTCTACGTGACCGAGCTGGTCGCCCCGGGCACCGTCAACACCATGCCCGAGGCCACCCTGGACGCCACCGACGACCACGGCGAGGTCACCGGCGACACCATCACGTCGAACTACGCCGACGCGAAGGCCGTGCTCGACGCGGTCGCCGCCGCGGGCGTGGACTACGACGACGTGGTCCAGGTCCTGGAGGACGAGGGCGTCTCCAAGTTCGAGGCCTCCTGGACCGAGCTGCTCGACACCGTCACCGCGGCGCTCGAAGCGCACGGCAAGAACTGACACCTGCTCACGAACTGACGCAACGAAAGCGGAGCACACCACAGTGAGCAACACCCAGCCGTACCCGGATGTGGAGGGCACGGAACCGGCCGCGGGCGACACCCCGGACCGGCCCGTCAACCCGCTGCGCGACCCCGCCGACCGGCGCCTCCCGAGGATCGCCGGCCCGTCCGGGCTGGTGATCTTCGGCGTCACCGGCGACCTGTCGCGCAAGAAGCTGATGCCCGCCGTCTACGACCTCGCCAACCGCGGCCTGCTCCCCCCGGGCTTCTCGCTCGTCGGGTTCGCCCGCCGCGAGTGGGAGGACGAGGACTTCGCCAACGAGGTCCACGACGCCGTCAAGGAGCACGCCCGCACGCCCTTCCGCGAGGAGGTCTGGCAGCAACTGGCGAAGGGCATGCGCTTCGTCCAGGGCGACTTCGGCGACGACGAGGCCTTCGACACCCTGCGCCGCACCATCGAGGACCTCGACCGGGCGCAGGGCACCAGCGGCAACTTCGCCTTCTACCTGTCGGTGCCGCCGAAGTTCTTCCCGACCGTGGTCCAGCAGCTCAAGAAGCACGGCCTGACCGACCCGGCGCCGGGCTCCTGGCGCCGGGCCGTGATCGAGAAGCCGTTCGGCCACGACCTGGCCAGCGCCCAGGAGCTGAACCGGATCGTCCACGAGGTCTTCCCCCGGGACGAGGTCTTCCGGATCGACCACTACCTGGGCAAGGAGACCGTCCAGAACATCCTGGCGCTGCGCTTCGCCAACCAGATGTTCGAGCCGATCTGGAACCGGTCGTACGTCGACCACGTGCAGATCACCATGGCCGAGGACATCGGCATCGGCGGCCGGGCCGGCTACTACGACGGCATCGGCTCCGCCCGTGACGTCATCCAGAACCACCTGCTGCAGCTGATGGCGCTGACCGCCATCGAGGAGCCGGCGTCCTTCCACCCGAAGGCGCTGGTCGCCGAGAAGCTGAAGGTGCTCAGCGCCGTCAAGCTGCCCGCCGACCTGGGCGCGCACACCGTGCGCGGCCAGTACGCGGCGGGCTGGCAGGGCGGCGAGGAGGTCGTCGGGTACCTGGACGAGGACGGCATCAACCCCGAGTCCCGGACCGACACCTACGCCGCCATCAAGCTGGAGATCAACAACCGGCGCTGGGCGGGCGTCCCGTTCTACCTGCGCACCGGCAAGCGGCTGGGCCGCCGGGTCACCGAGATCGCGGTGGTCTTCCAGCGCGCCCCGTACCTGCCGTTCGACTCCTACGCCACCGAGGAGCTCGGCCAGAACGCCCTGGTGATCCGCGTCCAGCCGGACGAGGGCGTCACCGTGCGGTTCGGCTCGAAGGTTCCCGGCACCGCGCTGGAGGTCCGCGACGTCACGATGGACTTCGCCTACGGCGAGTCCTTCACCGAGTCCAGCCCCGAGGCGTACGAGCGCCTCATCCTGGACGTCCTGCTGGGCGACGCGAACCTCTTCCCGCGGCACCAGGAGGTCGAGCTGTCCTGGCAGATCCTCGACCCGATCGAGCAGTACTGGGACGCCAACGGGAAGCCCGCGCAGTACCCGGCCGGCACCTGGGGGCCGGTCGAGGCGGACGAGATGCTCGCACGAGACGGCAGGAGCTGGCGCCGGCCATGAAGATCGACCTGACGGACACCACGTCCAGCAAGATCAACGCTGCCCTGATGGGCGCCCGCCGGGCCAGCGGCTCGACCGCCGCCGGCATGGTGCTGACCCTGGTCATCGTGACCGACGAGGGCAGCGCCTACGACGCCCTCAAGGCCGCCAACGACGCCTCCCGCGAGCACCCCTCGCGGACGCTCGCCGTCATCAAGCGGGCCGGCCGCTCCCCCCGCGCCCGGGCCGAGACCCGGCTCGACGCGGAGATCCTGGTCGGCACCGACGCGGGCAGCGGCGAGACGGTCGTCCTGCGCATGCACGGCGAACTCGCCGCGCACGCCCAGTCGGTGGTCCTGCCGCTGCTGCTGCCCGACGCCCCCGTGGTGGTCTGGTGGCCGGACAACGCCCCGCTCAACCCCGCGCAGGACCCGCTGGGCGCGCTCGCCCAGCGCCGGATCACCGACGCGGTGACCGCCGAGTCCCCGGTCGGCCAGCTCGCCCAGCGGGCGTCCGGCTACACCCCCGGCGACACCGACCTCGCCTGGACCAGGATCACCGGCTGGCGCTCCATGCTGGCCGCCGCCCTGGACCAGCGCGACGTCGCCATCACCGGCGCCGTGGTCGAGGGCGAGTCGTACAACCCCAGCGTCGAACTGCTCGGCCTGTGGCTGCACAACCGCCTGCGCGTCCCGGTCGAACGGGTCGTCACCGGCGGCCCCGGCATCACCGCCGTCCGGCTGCGCACCGCGGACGGCGACATCACCCTCGACCGCCCCGACGGCCTGCTCGGCACGCTCTGCATGCCCGGCGCGCCCGACCGGATGGTCGCGCTCAAGCGCCGCGACACCGCCGAACTGATCGCCGAGGAACTGCGCCGCCTCGACCCCGACGACATCTACGCCACCGCCGTCCGCACCCCGGTCGACCGGCTGCGCGAGCGGATCGCCGGAGTCGGGCACGCGGGCCCCGGCGGCACCGTGGAGGCCGAGGCCCCCGCGGCGGCGGAGTCGGCGGAGCCGGAGGAGTCCAAGGTCGTCGAGGCCGCGGTCACCGCCCCGGCCCGGGTCACCGCCAAGCTCCCGGCGAAGAAGACCGCCACGAAGAAGGCGCCCGCCGCGGAGAAGCCCGCCCCGCGCAAGCGGAGCGGGCAGTGAGCACCGACCGGGTCCTGGTCCACCGGGACGCCGCGCTGCTCGCCCAGGCGGCCGCCGCCCGGCTGCTCACCACCCTGGTCGACGCCCAGTCCGCCCGCGGCACCGCACACCTGGTGCTCACCGGCGGCCGCAACGGCAACGCCCTGCTGGCCGCGCTCGCCGCCCACCCGGCGCGCGACGCGGTCGACTGGGCGCACGTCGACCTGTGGTGGGGCGACGAGCGCTACCTGCCGGCCGGCGACCCGGAGCGCAACGCCGTCCAGGCGGCCGCGTTCCTGGACGCCGTCCGGCCGCTCGGCGCCCGGGTGCACGAGATGCCCCCGGACGACGGCGGCACCCCGGCCGAGGACGCCGCCGACCGCTACGCCGCCGACCTGGCGGCCGCGGCCGCCCCCGGCGCGCAGCTGCCGGTCTTCGACGTCCTGCTGCTCGGCGTCGGCCCCGACGCGCACGTCGCCTCGCTCTTCCCCGGCCACCCCGGCACCGAGCGCACCGACGGCACCGTCATCGCGGTCCACGACTCGCCCAAGCCCCCGCCGACCCGCCTCTCCCTCTCCCTCCCCGCCCTCCAACGGGCCCGCCAGGTCTGGCTGCTGGCCGCGGGCGAGGACAAGTCCGAGGCCGTCGCCCTGGCCCGCACCGCCCCCGGAGCCGCCACGGCCCCGGCCGGCGCGGTCCACGGCACCGAGCAGACCCTGTGGCTCCTCGACGAGGCCGCCGCGGCGAAGCTCGCCTGAGCCCGCAGGACGCCAGGAGGCCCGGCCCCCGCTCGGGGGCCGGGCCTTCGGTTACTTGCTCCCGCACGGACGGAGGGCGCCACCGGTGACCGGTGGCGCCCTCCGTCTCAGCGGCCGTGCTCAGATCTCGCCTCGCAGCTTGGCCAGCGCCTCGGCGAGGATCGCCTCGCCGTCCGCGTCGGTGCGGCGCTCGCGGACGTAGGCGAGGTGGGTCTTGTAGGGCTCGTTGCGGGCCGGGGCGGGCGGGTTGTGCTCGTCCTGGCCGGCCGGGAACCCGCAGCGCGGGCAGTCCCAGGTGTCGGGGATGGCCGCCTCGGCGGCGAAGCTGGGGCGCGTTTCGTGCTTGTTGGCGCACCAGAACGAGATGCGGTTGCGGGGAGCGGACTCGCCGCGCTCCGCTTCGCCCATCGGGCCGGCGCCGACTCTGCTGCCTCGGATCGCGTTGCCACTTGCCACGGTCTGACTCCCTGCGTGCTGGTGCCGTCCGGCCGCGGCTGGGCGGACGGTGGCGAAGTCGTCCTAGTGTAAGCGGGAGTTAAGCCATCGCCACCATCGCCCGCCGACTTGGTCTCAGTTGTTCTTGAGCAGCAGCCCGAGCACCACGATGCACGCGAACCAGGCGGTGCCGACGATCACGGTGATGCGGTCGAGGTTGCGCTCGGCCACCGCGGAACCGCCGCCGGTCGAGGACGCGCCGCCGCCGAACATGTCGGACAGGCCGCCGCCCTTGCCCTTGTGGAGCAGCACCAGCAGGATCATGATCAAGCTCAGGAGGATCAGAGCAATCTCGAACCCGAGAACCACGACGGACCAACTCTCTCGAATCTTCGGCGAAGGGGCCGGGCCCGCTCCACGCGGTCCGGCCCCAAAGCCTACGTTGCCGCAGGGGCGTTAGCCTACTGCCTGCTCACGGTAGCGCACGATCTTGACGAACTCGTCGGCGTCCAGCGAGGCACCGCCGATCAGGCCGCCGTCGACGTCGGGCTTGGCCATCAGACCGGCCGCCGACGAGGACTTCACCGAACCGCCGTACAGGACACGGACCTTGTCGGCCAGCTCGGCCCCGTACAGCTCGGCCAGGCGGGCCCGGATCGCGCCGCAGACCTCCTGCGCGTCCTCGGGGGTGGCGACCTCGCCGGTGCCGATCGCCCAGACCGGCTCGTACGCGACGACGATGCTCTCCGCGTCCGAGGCCGGGACGCCGTCGAGGGCGCCGTCGAGCTGGGCGAGGGTGTGCGCGACGTGGGTGCCGGCCTTGCGGATCTCCAGCGGCTCGCCGATGCACAGGATCGGGGTGATCCCGTTGCGGTAGGCGGCCTTCACCTTGGCGTTGACGATCTCCTCGTTCTCGCCGTGGTACTGGCGGCGCTCGGAGTGGCCGATCACCGCGTAGGCGACCTTCAGCTTCGCCAGCATCGGGCCGGACACCTCGCCGGTGTAGGCGCCGCCGTCGTGCTGGGAGATGTCCTGCGAGCCGTACTTGAGCTTCAGCTTGTCGCCGTCGACCAGGGTCTGCACGGAGCGCAGGTCGGTGAACGGGACCAGGACGGCGACCTCGACGGCCTCGTAGTCCTTGTCGGCCAGCGAGAACGCCAGCTTCTGGGTGTGCTGGATGGCCTCGAGGTGGTCGAGGTTCATCTTCCAGTTGCCCGCCATCAGCGGGAGACGCTCAGTCATGTCTCTCTCAGTCCTCCAGGGCGGCGAGACCGGGAAGGGTCTTGCCCTCCAGGTACTCGAGGCTCGCGCCACCGCCGGTCGAGATGTGTCCGAACTTCGTCTCGTCGAAGCCCAGGGTGCGGACCGCCGCCGCCGAGTCGCCGCCGCCGACCACGGTGAACGCGTCGGAGTCGAGCAGCGCCTGGGCGACCGCCCGGGTGCCGTCCGCGAAGGCGGGGTGCTCGAAGACGCCCATCGGGCCGTTCCAGAACACGGTCTTCGCGTCGGCGATCTTCTCCGCGAACAGCTGCGCGGTCTTCGGGCCGATGTCCAGGCCGAGCGCGCCGTCCGGGATCGCGTCCACGTCGACGACCGCGTAGTCCGCGACCGGGGCGCCGGTCTTGACGTCCGGGAAGCTGCCCGAGACCGCGGTGTCCAGCGGGACCACGAACTCGACGCCCTGCTCGGCGCCGCGCTTCAGGTAGTCCTGGACGACCGGGATCTGGTCCTCCTGGAGCAGCGAGGCGCCCACGCCGTGGCCCTGGGCCGCGATGAAGGTGTACATCATGCCGCCGCCGATCAGGATCCGGTCGGCCTTGCCGAGCAGGTTCTCGATCACGCCGACCTTGTCGGAGACCTTCGAGCCGCCGAGCACCACCACGTACGGGCGGGCCACGTCCTCGGTGAGGCGCTTGAGGACGCCCACCTCGGTGGCGATCAGGTCGCCGACCGCGTGCGGCAGCCGGGCCGGGAGGTCGTAGACGGAGGCGTGCTTGCGGTGCACCGCGCCGAAGCCGTCGCCGACGTACAGGTCCGCGAGGGTGGCCAGGGCGTCGGCGAACGCGCCGCGCTCGGCGTCGTCCTTGGAGGTCTCGCCCGCGTTGAAGCGCAGGTTCTCCAGCAGCGTGACCTCGCCGTCGCCGAGGGCGGCGACGGTGGCCTTCGCGCTGTCCCCGACGGTGTCGGTGGCGAACGCCACCGGGCGGCCGAGGATCTCGCCGAGGCGGACGGCCACCGGCGCGAGGGAGAACTTCGGGTCCGGCTCGCCCTTGGGGCGGCCCAGGTGGGAGGCGACGACGACGCGCGCGCCGCGCTCGACGAGCTTGGCGATGGTCGGCGCGACGGCGCGGATCCGGCCGTCGTCGGTGATGGTGTCACCGGACAGCGGCACGTTGAGGTCGGCGCGGACGAACACCCGCTTGCCGGAGACCTCCAGGTCTTCGATCGTCTTCACGGTCTTGCTCCTCAAGGGATGAAAACGGCAGGCGGCGACACGGCGGCGGGTCACCGGAAGGGGCGGGACGGGACGAGGGGGCGGGCGCAGCGGGCAGGGCCCGGTCGGCGAAGACAGCCGTCCGGGCCCTGCCCCTTACGTCACGTCAGCTACCGCTGGGGTCAGAGCTGGTCGCCGACGAGGGAGACCAGGTTGACGAGGCGGTTGGAGTAGCCGAACTCGTTGTCGTACCAGCCGAGCACCTTGACCTGGTTGCCCTGGACCATCGTCAGCTGCGAGTCGAAGATGCAGGAGTGCGGGTCGTTCACGATGTCCGAGGAGACGATCGGGTCCTCGGTGTACGCCAGGTAGCCCTTGAGCGGGCCCTCCTGCGCGGCCTTCTGGAAGGCCGCGTTGACCTCGTCCTTGGTGACCTCGCGCTCGAGGGTGACCACCAGGTCGGTGATGGAGCCGGTCGGGACGGGGACGCGCAGCGAGGTGCCGTCCAGCTTGCCCTTCAGCTCCGGCAGGACCAGGGAGGTGGCCTTGGCGGCACCGGTCGAGGTCGGGATGATGTTCTGCGAGGCGGCGCGGGCGCGACGCAGGTCCTTGTGCGGGAAGTCCAGGGTGACCTGGTCGTTGGTGAACGCGTGCACGGTGGTCATCAGGCCCTTGACGATGCCGAAGTTCTCGTGCAGGACCTTCGCCATCGGCGCCACGCAGTTGGTGGTGCAGGAGGCGTTCGAGATGATGTCGTGCGCAGCGGCGTCGTACTTGTCCTCGTTGACGCCCAGGACGATGGTGATGTCCTCGTCGCTGGCGGGCGCCGAGATGATGACCTTCTTGGCACCGGCGGTGATGTGCTTCTTCGCAGCATCGGCCTTGGTGAAGATGCCGGTGGACTCGACGACGATGTCGGCGCCCAGGGCGGCCCAGGGAAGGTTGGCGGGGTCGCGCTCGGCGGTGACCTTGAAGGTGTGACCGTCGACGGTGATGCTGTCCTCGGTGTGCGAGACCTCGCCGGGGAAGGTACCGAGAGTGGTGTCGTACTTGAGCAGGTGAGCCAGCGTCTTGGTGTCGGTCAGGTCGTTGACACCGACGATCTCGATGTCAGCGCCCTGGGACTTGACCGCACGGAAGAAGTTGCGGCCGATGCGGCCGAACCCGTTGATGCCTACCCGGATCGTCACGAACCGATCTCCTCTTAGGTACGCCGGGCCGGAGCCCGACGGGGGTGAAATTTGGGTTGTCCCCGACCACTGCTGACCCTACCTCCCCCAAGTGTCGCAAGGCACATCGCCTCACCGGTTGGGACGCGGCGGCCCGGGTGCGCGGAAGGGGCGCGCGCAGCGGGCGCGGCGGCTGCCGCGACCTGCTCCGCACGCCCCTCCGGTGTGCTGTCGGACGGTTGACCGACCGTCAGTTCAGGGCCATCTCCTCGGTCAGGTTGGCCTCGGTGTTCGGCAGGCCGAGTTCGGCGGCCCGCTTGTCGGCCATCGCCAGCAGGCGGCGGATCCGGCCGGCCACCGCGTCCTTGGTCAGCGGCGGGTCGGCGAGCGCGCCCAGCTCCTCCAGCGAGGCCTGCTTGTGCTGCATGCGCAGCGCGCCGGCCGCGGCCAGGTGCTCGGGCACCTCCTCGCCGAGGATCTCCAGGGCGCGCTGCACCCGGGCGCCCGCGGCGACCGCGGCGCGGGCCGAGCGGCGCAGGTTGGCGTCGTCGAAGTTGGCCAGCCGGTTGGCGGTGGCCCGCACCTCGCGGCGCATCCGGCGCTCCTCCCAGGCCAGCACGGACTCGTGCGCGCCGAGGCGGGTGAGCAGCGCGCCGATCGCGTCGCCGTCGCGGATCACCACCCGGTCGACGCCGCGCACCTCGCGGGCCTTGGCCGGGATGCCGAGCCGGCGGGCCGCGCCGACCAGGGCGAGTGCCGCCTCCGACCCCGGGCAGGTGATCTCCAGGGAGGAGGAGCGCCCGGGCTCGGTCAGCGAGCCGTGCGCGAGGAAGGCGCCGCGCCAGGCCGCCTCCGCGTCGCAGGTCGCGCCGGAGACCACCGCCGGGGGCAGGCCCCGGATCGGCCGTCCGCGTCCGTCCACCAGCCCGGTCTGCCGGGCCAGCAGCTCGCCGTCCTTCACCACCCGCACCACGTACCGGCTGCCGCGTCGCAGCCCGCCGGGGGCCATCACCACCAGATCCGAGGAGTGTCCGAAGATCTCCAGGAGGTCCTTGCGCAGCCGCCGTGCCGCAATGCCGGTGTCCAGCTCCGCCTCGATCACGATGCGGCCGCTCACAATGTGCAGTCCGCCCGCAAAACGCAGGATCGCCGAGACCTCCGCCTTGCGGCAGCAGGCACGGGTGACGGGAAGCCGGGAGATCTCGTCTTTCACCGCTGCCGTCATCGCCATGGGCCGATCCTTCCATGAGTCCGGAAAATCCGGTCGTACGCGGCGGCCAAGAGCTCCGCGTCGTGTCGCGGCGTCCCGTCCGCGCGGGCCACCGAGTCGAGCACCAGGACGGCGCCCATCCGCTCGGCGGCCTGTTCCAGGCCGGCCAGGTCGGCGACCCCGAAGGCGCCGCCGCTGACCGCCCGCTCGTCCACCAGGATCGCATCCACGGCCAGGTCCGGGGCGTGGTCGGCGATCACCTCCAGGTGGCGCTGCGGGGTGAAGCCCTCGGTCTCGCCGGGCTGCGGGGCCAGGTTGAGGGTGAGCAGGCGGCGGGCCCTGGTCCCGGTGAGGGCCTTGGCGAGGTCCGGGACGAGCAGGTGCGGCAGCACGCTGGTGAACCAGGAGCCGGGGCCGAGCACCACCCAGTCCGCCTCCAGGACGGCCTGCACGGCCTCCGGGACGGCCGGGGGCCCGTCCGGCAGCAGCCGGATCGACTGCACGGTGCCGGGCGTGATCGCCACCGCGGCCTGGCCGCGCACCGCCGACACCTCGGCGGGGCGCAGCGGGTCGTGGCCGCGGACCTGCGCCTCGATGTCCAGCGGGACGGCGGACATCGGCAGCACCCGGCCCTGCACGTTCAGCAGCCGGCCGACCCAGTCCAGCGCTTCCACCGGGTCGCCGAGCTTCTCCCAGAGCGCCACGATCAGCAGGTTGCCGACCGCGTGGCCGCCGAGCTCGCCGGTGCCCGCGAAGCGCTGCTGGATCACCTCGGACCACGTCCGGCCCCAGTCGTCGTCGCCGCACAGCGCGGCCAGCGCCTTGCGCAGGTCGCCGGGCGGCAGCACGCCGAGCTCGGCGCGCAGCCGCCCGCTGGAGCCGCCGTCGTCGGCGACGGTGACCACCGCGGTCAGCTCGGTGGTGAGCCGGCGCAGCGCGGACAGCGAGGCGGACAGGCCCTGGCCGCCGCCCAGGGCCGCCACCCTCAGCCGGTTGGGCCTGGGCGCGCCGGGGCGCGGGGCCCGCTCGGCGGGTCTGGTCCGGAGCTGCTGCCGCGCTGGCACGTATCCCGTCACGCCGACCCCATGTTCCTGTCTCGTGCTCGACCGGGGCGGCGGTGCGGGGGTTCCCGGCCGCTTACTCCCGGCCCATGTCCCGGTGGACCAGCACCGTCTCGACCCCGTCCGCGATCAGACGCTTGGTCAGCTGCTCGGACATCGCCACGCTGCGGTGCTTGCCTCCGGTGCAGCCTACGGCAAGCGTCATGTAGCGCTTCCCCTCCCGGCGGTACCCCTCGGTGATGATCCGGAGCAGGTCGGTGTAGCCGTCCACGAACTGCTGCGCGCCGGGCTGCTGGAACACGTACTCGGCGACCTCCGGGTCGGTGCCGGTGCGGGCCCGCAGCTCGGGGACCCAGTGCGGGTTGGGCAGGAAGCGGCAGTCCACCACCAGGTCGGCGTCGACCGGCAGGCCGTACTTGAAGCCGAAGGACATCACGGTGGCGCGCAGCTCCGGCTCGTCCTGCCCGGCGAACTGGGCGTCCATCTTGGCGCGCAGCTGGTGCACGTTGAGGTTGGAGGTGTCGAGCACCAGGTCGGCCTCGCCGCGCAGCTCGCGCAACAGCTCGCGCTCGCGGGCGATGCCGTCGACGATCCGGCCGTCGGCCTGCAGCGGGTGCGGGCGGCGGACCGACTCGAAGCGGCGCACCAGCGCGTCGTCGGAGGAGTCGAGGAAGAGCACCCGGAGCCGGACGCCGCGCTTCTCCAGCTCCTCCAGCGAGGTCAGCAGGTCGTCGAAGAAGGTGCGGCCGCGGACGTCGACCACGGCGCCGATCCGCGGCACCGCGCCCTGCGAGCGGGCGCCCAGGTCGACCATGGTGGGGATCAGCGCGGGCGGCAGGTTGTCGACCACGAACCAGCCGAGGTCCTCCAGGCACTTGGCGGCGGTGGAACGGCCCGCCCCGGACATGCCGGAGATGATCACCAGCTCGGGGGTGGTCTCTCCCCCGTTGGACACTGTCACGTCTCTTCCCCGCTTCTCGGTACTGCTGTGGCCGTGCTGTCTTCGATGATCTCGCCGGTCGCGGTGTTGACCGCGAATGCGGCAGGTGTACGGGAGGCCAAGGCTGCGGCAACAGTCTCGGCGGTGCGGCGCCCGATCCCGGGGACCTCGCACAGTTCGTCGACGGTCGCCGCGCGCAGCTTCTTCAGCGAACCGAAGTGCTTGAGCAGGGCCCGGCGGCGAGTCTCGCCCAGCCCGGGGACGGAGTCCAGTTCCCCCGCCGTGAGCCGTTTGGCGCGCTTGGCCCGCTGGTAGGTGATGGCGAAGCGGTGCGCCTCGTCGCGCACCCGCTGCAGCAGGTAGAGGCCCTCGCTGGAGCGCGGCAGCACCACCGGGTCGTCCTGGCCGGGCAGCCACACCTCCTCCAGGCGCTTGGCCAGCCCGCACACCGCGACGTCGTCGATGCCCAGCCCCTCCAGCGCCCGCACGGCGGCGGCGACCTGCGGCTGCCCGCCGTCGACCACCAGCAGTTGCGGCGGGTAGGCGAAGCGCTTGGGGCGGCCGTTCTCGTCGGTGAGCGCCCCGTCCTCCCCCGGGGCCTCCTCGGGCACCGCCCACTCGCCGGTCCGCTCGCGCTCCTGGAGGTAGCGGCGGAAGCGGCGGGTGATCACCTCGTGCATCGAGCGGACGTCGTCCTGGCCCTCGAACGACTTGACCTCGAAGCGGCGGTACTCGCCCTTGCGGGCCAGGCCGTCCTCGAAGACCACCATGGAGGCGACCACGTCCTCGCCCTGGAGGTGCGAGACGTCGAAGCACTCGATGCGCAGCGGCACCGAGTCCAGTTCCAGGGCGTCGGCGATCTCCTGGAGGGCGCGGCTGCGGGTGGTCAGGTCGGAGGCGCGCTTGGTCTTGTGCAGCGCCAGCGCCTGCTGGGCGTTGCGCTGGACGGTCTCCATCAGGTCCTTCTTGTCGCCGCGCTGCGGGACGCGCAGGTCGACCTGGGCGCCGCGCAGGGCGGACAGCCACGCGTGCACGGCCTCGTCGGGCAGCGCGGGGACGAGCACCTCGCGCGGGACCTGCTCGTTGCCCTCGCCGTACAGCTGCTGCAGGGCGTGCTCGACCAGGCCCGCGGTGTCCACGTCCTCGACCCGGTCGGTGACCCAGCCGCGCTGGCCGCGGACCCGGCCGCCGCGGACGTGGAAGATCTGCACGGCGGCCTCGAGCTCGTCCTCGGCCAGGGCCAGCAGGTCGGCGTCGGTGCCGTCGCCGAGGACGACCGCGTTCTTCTCCATCGCGCGCTGCAGGGCGCCGAGGTCGTCGCGCAGCCGGGCGGCCTTCTCGTACTCCATCTCGGCGGCGGCCTGCTGCATCTCCTGCTCCACCCGGCGCAGGTGGCCGCCCGTCCGGCCGGCCATGAAGTCGCAGAACTCCTCGGCGAGTTCGCGGTGCTCGGCGGCCGTGACCTTGCCGACGCAGGGCGCGGCGCACTTGCCGATGTAGCCGAGCAGGCAGGGGCGGCCGACCTGCTGGGCGCGCTTGAACACGCCGTTGGAGCACGTCCGCACCGGGAAGACCCGCAGCAGCAGGTCGACCGTCTCGCGGATCGCCCAGGCGTGCCCGTACGGGCCGAAGTAGCGCACGCCCTTCCTGTGCGCGCCGCGCATCACCTGGACGCGGGGGAACTCCTCGTTCAGGGTGACCGCCAGCTCCGGGTAGCTCTTGTCGTCCCGGTACTTGACGTTGAACCGCGGGTCGAACTCCTTGATCCAGGAGTACTCCAGCTGCAGCGCCTCGACCTCGGTGGAGACCACCGTCCACTCCACCGAGGCCGCGGTGGTCACCATCGTCGCGGTGCGCGGGTGCAGGTTCGCCACGTCCTGGAAGTACGAGGAGAGGCGCTGGCGCAGGCTCTTCGCCTTGCCCACGTAGATGACCCGGCCGTGCGCGTCGCGGAACTTGTACACCCCGGGCGAGGGCGGGATCGCCCCCGGCGCCGGTCGGTAGGTGGACGGGTCTGCCATGCCCCTACCGTACCGACTGCCGGTGACAGCGCGGCGCGGTCGCCGTCAGTCGGACTCCTCCTGCGCCGCCGCGGCGGCCAGGTGCGCCCGGAGTTCGGCGTTCTCCACCTCCAGCCGGGCGATCCGCTTGCGCGCGAAGTAGAGCTCCAGGACGGCGTCCTGGAACTCCCGCACCAGTTCCTCCGGGGTCAGCTGCACGGTCCGTCCTTCCCGCTCAGGCCGAGGCGATCTTGGTGACGGTGCCCGCGGAGCCGCGCCAGTACAGCGCGCCGTCCCGGGCGAACAGCGTGCCGCCGCCGGCCGCGGCGTCCACCCCGGTCGGGGCGGCGGCGGCGTTGCCGATCCGCACGGTGCCCTCCACCAGCAGGCCCGCGGCGTCGGTGCCGGCCTTCTGCACGACGTGCACCTTGGCGCGCGGATTGTCGCCCCGGACGGTGCCGATGCCGACCAGGCCGCTGCCCTTGACGACGAAGTCGTCCAGGCCGGTGTTGTTGCGCAGCGCGATCAGGTTGCCCTGGGTGGCGCCGTCGGTCGCGGTCACGTAGATGCCCTGGGCGGCGGTGCCGGCGGTCCTCAGGTCGATGGAGAGGGCGGCCGCGTTCTTGTCGCTGGCGTCGTCGTAGCCCGTGTGCGTGATCTTGAGGGTGCCGCGGGCCTTCTCGACGCCGGTCAGGTACATCGCGGAGGTGTCCGGGTTCTTGGACACCGCGTTGATCGCGGAACCGCCGTTGAGCCTGGGCGTGACGCCGTCGGCGTCGAAACCGGTGGTGCCGTTCTGGACGGCCACCAGGGCGTGCGCGTAGGCGACCGCCTTCGACTCGGTGACGAAGCAGGCGGCCTGGCTGTTCAGGCCGTCCGCGTAGAAGCTCTGCGCGCTGACCTGGCTGTTGAAGACGGTGACCTGGTCGGCCGCGCTCGCGCCGTCCGCGTTCCCCACCGCGACCGTGACCGCGCCCGCCGTGAACGCCCCCATGAACAGTCGGCGATTCATCCTGCCGTTCCCCCTGGTTGTTCTTCTCTTGCCGCCGACGGCCCGTCAGCCCTTGGTGACCTGCAGGTTCCCGTTCTGCACCGCGACCTGGTAGGCGGGCAGCGGCTTCGGCGCCGGGCCGTCCTGGACGGCGCCGTCGGAGATCCCGAACCGGCTGCCGTGGCACAGGCACTGGATCTGCTCCTTGACCACCCCGTTGACCAGGCACCCGGCGTGCGTGCACTTCGCGCTGAACGCCTTGTACTCGCCCGCGGCGGGCTGCGTCACCACGACGGCCTGCTCCCGGTAGACCTTCCCGCCGCCGACCGGCACGTCCGCGGCCGGGCCGAGGTCGACCGGGCCGGAGGAGGCGGCCTTGCCGTCGTCCCCGGACGACGAGGAGCAGCCGGCGGCCGCGGCCCCCGCGAGCGCGACGGCCGCGCAGCACAGCACGGTACGGCGGGAGGCGGTGGGCTCGGTCATCGGGGCTCCTCGGTGCGGGATTTGGCGCCAGCAACCTAGCACGCGCGGACGGGCCCGCCCGGGGAGGCGTGCGCTCCCGGGCGGGCCCGTCCGCGGGCGGCGGCTACTTCTTCCTGCCGCGCTTCGCGGGCGCCGCGTCGGAGACGCCCGGCAGGATGTCCCGCAGGAACTTGCCGGTGTGGCTGGCGGTGGCGGCCGCGACCTCCTCCGGGGTGCCCTCGACGACCACGCCGCCGCCGCCGGAGCCGCCCTCGGGGCCCATGTCGACCAGCCAGTCGGCGGTCTTGATGACGTCGAGGTTGTGCTCGATGACGATGACGGTGTTGCCCTTGTCGACCAGGCCCTCCAGGACCTTGATCAGCTTGCTGATGTCCTCGAAGTGCAGGCCGGTGGTGGGCTCGTCCAGGACGTAGACCGTCCGCCCGGTGGAGCGCTTCTGGAGCTCGGCGGAGAGCTTGACGCGCTGGGCCTCGCCGCCGGAGAGGGTGGTGGCGGGCTGGCCGAGCCGGACGTAGCCGAGGCCGACCTCCTTGAGCGTCCGGAGGTGGCGGGCGATCGCGGGGACGGCCTCGAAGAAGTCGAGCGCCTCCTCGATCGGCATGTTCAGCACCTCGGCGATGGACTTGCCCTTGTAGTGGACCTCCAGCGTCTCCCGGTTGTAGCGGTCGCCGTGGCAGACCTCGCAGGGGACGTAGACGTCCGGCAGGAAGTTCATCTCGATCTTGATGGTGCCGTCGCCGGAGCAGTTCTCGCAGCGGCCGCCCTTGACGTTGAACGAGAACCGGCCGGGCAGGTAGCCGCGGACCTTGGCCTCCTGGGTCTCCGCGAACAGCTTGCGCACGTGGTCGAAGACGCCGGTGTAGGTGGCCGGGTTGGAGCGCGGGGTGCGGCCGATCGGCGACTGGTCGACGTGCACCACCTTGTCGACCTGGTCGGTGCCGGTGATCCGGGTGTGCCGCCCGGGGACGCTGCGGGCGCCGTTCAGCTCGCGGGCCAGGTGCGCGTACAGGATGTCGTTGACCAGCGTGGACTTGCCGGAGCCGGAGACGCCCGTGACGGCGGTGAAGGTGCCGAGCGGGAAGGCGACCGTGACGTCCTTCAGGTTGTGCTCGCGGGCGCCGTGCACCACGAGCTGGCGCTTCTTGTCGCGCGGGCGGCGGGTCGCCGGGATCGGGATGGCGCGCTTGCCGGAGAGGTACTGGCCGGTCAGCGACTCCTCGTTGGCCAGCAGCTCCTCCAGCGAGCCGGAGTGCACCACCTTGCCGCCGTGCTCGCCCGCGCCGGGGCCGATGTCGACGATCCAGTCGGCGGTCTTGATGGTGTCCTCGTCGTGCTCGACGACGATCAGGGTGTTGCCGATGTCGCGCAGCCGGACGAGCGTCTCGATCAGGCGGTGGTTGTCGCGCTGGTGCAGGCCGATGGACGGCTCGTCCAGCACGTACAGCACGCCGACCAGGCCGGAGCCGATCTGGGTGGCCAGCCGGATGCGCTGGGCCTCGCCGCCGGAGAGCGTGCCCGCGGCGCGGTTGAGCGAGAGGTAGTCCAGGCCGACGTCGACCAGGAAGCGCAGCCGCTCCAGCACCTCCTTGAGCACCCGCTCGGCGATCTGCTTGTCCCGGCGGTCCAGCCGCAGCGCGCCGAGGAAGTCCGCGCAGTCGCTGATCGACATCGCGGAGACCTCGGCGATCGAGCGGTCCATCACCGTGACGGCGAGGACCACCGGCTTGAGCCGGGTGCCCTTGCAGGTCGGGCAGGGCACCTCGCGCATGTAGCCCTCGAAGCGCTCGCGCCCGGCGTCGCTCTCCGACTCGGAGTGCCGGCGGGTGACGAACGGGACGACGCCCTCGAAGGCGGTGGTGTACGAGCGCTCGCGGCCGTAGCGGTTGCGGTAGCGGACCTCGACCTGGGTCTTGTGCCCGTACAGCAGCGCCTTCTTCGCCCGGACCGGCAGCCCGGCCCACGGGATGTCGGTGCGGAAGCCGAGCTCGCCGGCCAGCGCGTTGACCAGCCGCTGGAAGTACTCCTTGGTGGCGCCCTGCGACCAGGGGTGGATGGCGCCCTCGTCGAGCGACTTCTCCTCGTCGGGGACGAGCAGCTCCGGGTCGACCTCCATCCGGTTGCCCAGGCCCGAGCAGTCCGGGCAGGCGCCGAACGGGGAGTTGAAGGAGAAGGAGCGCGGCTCCAGCTCCTCGAAGGAGACGTCGTCGTACGGGCAGTAGAGGTGCTCCGAGAACATCTTCTCGCGCTCGGGGTCGTCCTCCGGCAGGTCGACGAAGTCGAGCACCACCATGCCGCCGGCCAGCTTGAGGGCGGTCTCCACCGAGTCGGTGAGCCGGCGCTTGGCGCTCGACTTCACGGTGAGGCGGTCGATGACCACCTCGACGGTGTGCTTCTCCTGCTTCTTCAGCGCGGGCGGCTCGGTCAGCTGGACGGTCTGCCCGTCCACCCGGGCCCGGGCGTAGCCCTTGGACTGCAGGTCGGCGAAGAGGTCGACGAACTCGCCCTTGCGCTCCCGGACGACCGGGCTGAGCACCTGGAAGCGGGTGCCCTCGGGCAGCTCCAGCACCTTGTCGACGATGGCCTGCGGCGACTGCCGGGCGATCGGGCGGCCGCAGTGCGGGCAGTGCGGCTTGCCGATCCGGGCGAACAGCAGGCGCAGGTAGTCGTACACCTCGGTGATGGTGCCGACGGTGGAGCGGGGGTTGCGGCTGGTGGACTTCTGGTCGATCGAGACGGCCGGGGAGAGGCCCTCGATGAAGTCGACGTCCGGCTTGTCCATCTGCCCGAGGAACTGCCGGGCGTACGAGGACAGCGACTCGACGTAGCGCCGCTGGCCCTCGGCGAAGATCGTGTCGAAGGCGAGGGAGGACTTGCCGGACCCGGAGAGGCCCGTGAAGACGATGAGGGAGTCCCGGGGCAGGTCGAGCGAGACGTTCTTGAGGTTGTGCTCGCGTGCACCACGGACGACGAGGCGGTCTGCCACTGCTACTGGCGCCTTTCTCCGGGTCGAAGGGGAGGGGGGTGTGCTTCTTCGTGCTTCTTCCAGGATGCGCCCGCCAGCGTACTAGCTCATTCGTTCGAATCTGAGCCTGTCCAGCGGGGACCACCCGGACGGGTGAACGGCACCCGCGCTCGACGGTAGCGTCAACGACTGACAACCGGCCCGGGCAACGCCCGGACCGCTCGCCGCACCGCCTCGACCCGCACCCCCGACCGTCGAAAGGCACCGCCCCGATGAGCGACCCCACCACCGCAGCCGCCGCTGCCGCCGCCGCGGCCGAACAGCTGCGGGCCACCGTGGAGAGCACCGACCTGCTGCTGCACACCCTCGCCGAACTGGACCCCGCCGAGCTGTCCGGCCCGTCCGGCCTGCCCGGCTGGACCCGCGGGCACGTGCTCGCGCACGTCTCGCGCAACGCGGACTCCCTGGTCAACCTGCTGACCGGGGCCCGCACCGGCGAGGACGTCCCGCAGTACCCCACCCCCGAGAGCCGGGACGCCGGCATCGCGGCCGGGGCCGGGCGCCCGCTGGCCGAGCAGGTCGCCGACGTCCGGGCCAGCCAGCAGCGCTTCCTGGACGCCGCCGCGCTGCTCGCCCCCGAGCACTGGACCGCCCGGATCACCCACCGCGCCGGCTACGTCTTCCCGGCCTGGCAGATCCCGGCGAAGCGGCTGGCCGAGCTGGAGTACCACCACGTCGACCTGAACGCCGGGTACACCCCCGCGCACTGGCCGGAACCGTTCGCGATCGCCGAGTTCCGACGGCTGGGCGGGCACTTCGGCGGCGCGGCGGGGCTGCCCGGCGTGCGGCTGGTCGCCGAGGACGCCGGGCTGGAGGCCAGGATCGGCGGCGAGCCGCTCGACCTGACCGCGGAGGGCCCGGTGCGGGCGCTCACCGGCTGGCTGTCCGGCCGCTCGAACGGGGACGGCCTGCAGGTCCACCGCGGCGACGAGGGCCTCGTCGACCCCCGTTCCGCACTGCCCGCGCTCCCCCCGATGGGATGATGGTGGGCGGTTGACGCGAGAGCCCGACAGCGAGCGAGGAGCGGCCTGATGACGTACCACGGAGCGGTGAAGGTCGGCGGGGCCCCGGACGTCCGGGAGCTGGCCCACCTGATCGTCACCAAGGTGGCGGTCGGCCCGCACGACAACAACGCCTACCTGCTGCGCTGCCGGGCCACCGACGAGCAGCTGCTGATCGACGCGGCGGCCGACGCGCCGGTGCTGCTGGAGACCGTCGGCCCCCGGCTGGCCGCGGTGGTCACCACCCACCGGCACCGCGACCACTGGGGCGCGCTGGCCGAGGTGGTGGCCGCCACCGGCGCCCGCACCGTGGCCGGGCGGATCGACGCGGAGGGCATCGACGTGCCCACCGACCTGGCCCTGGAGGACGGCTCGGTGCTGCGCTTCGGGCAGGTCGAGCTGACGGTGCGCCACCTGGTGGGCCACACCCCCGGCGCGATCGTGCTGCTCTACGACGACCCGCAGGGCCACCCGCACCTGTTCACCGGCGACTGCCTCTTCCCGGGCGGGGTCGGCAACACCTGGGGCGACCCGGCCGCGTTCGACTCGCTGTTCCGGGACGTCAACGAGAAGGTCTTCGACGTCCTCCCGGACGAGACCTGGGTCTACCCCGGCCACGGCGGCGACACCACCCTGGGCGCCGAGCGCCCGCACCTGCCGGAGTGGCGCGAGCGCGGCTGGTGACGCGCCGACGGGGCCCCGCCGAACGGCTCGGCGGGGCCCCGTCGTGCGTCGGCTCAGGCGTCGATCTTCTCCGGCGCGGCGGCCTCCGCGGCCTCCTGCTTCTTCGCGGCGACCAGGCTGGTGACGGTGGTGACCGCCAGGGTCAGCACGATGAAGCCCAGCGAGACCGGGATGCCGATCTCCGGCACGTGCACGCCGCTCTCGTGCAGCGCGTGCAGGACCAGCTTGACGCCGATGAAGCCGAGGATCACCGACAGGCCGTAGGACAGGTGGACCAGCTTCTTCAGCAGCCCGCCGATCAGGAAGTACAGCTGCCGCAGGCCCATCAGCGCGAAGGCGTTGGCGGTGAAGACGATGTACGGGTCCTGGGTGAGGCCGAAGATCGCCGGGATGGAGTCCAGCGCGAACAGCACGTCGGTGGTGCCGATCGCCAGCATCACGATCAGCATCGGGGTCATCAGCCGGCGGCCGTTCTCCCGGACGAACAGCTTGGTGCCGTGGTACCGGTCGGTGGACGGGAAGCGCCGCTCGATCGACTTGAGCAGGCGGTTCTCCTCGAACTCCTCCTCTTCCTCCTCGGCGCGGGCCTCCTTGATCAGCTTCCAGGCCGTCCAGACCAGGAACGCGCCGAAGATGTAGAAGACCCAGGAGAAGTTCGAGACCATCGCCGCGCCGCCCGCGATGAAGACCGCCCGCAGCACCAGGGCGATGATCACGCCGAACATCAGCACCCGCTGCTGGTAGATCCGCGGCACCGCGAACTTGCCCATGATCAGGATGAACACGAACAGGTTGTCGACGCTGAGCGACTTCTCGGTGATGTAGCCCGCGAAGAACTCGCCGGCGGGCTTCCCGCCGCCGTACCACCATAGGAAGCCGCCGAACAGCACGGCCAGGGCCGCCCAGACCGCCGTCCAGATGCCGGCCTCCTTGACGGAGACCTCGTGCGGCTTGCGGCCGCCGATGAAGAAGTCGGCCACCACCAGGGCGATCAGCACCGCGATGGTGCCGCCCCACAGGCCTGCGGATACGTCCATGTCTGCTCCTCCGGCAGATAGGCGAACAATCGTCACTGCCGGAGGTCTCTTCCGCCGCGCGGCCCGCTCACCGCGGGCACCGCGCGGCCAGCGCCCCGGGGCGCCGCGATGGGCGCCCGTGATGACGGGGACACTGAACGGGGAATACTCCCCTCCGCTCCCAGAAGGTTAACAGGAAGACCAAGGGAAGGTAAAGAAGGTAAAGAAGCCCCTTTGAAGTCGGCTCAGCCGGTCGTCGGAGGAATCAGGGGAATCAGAGGAACGGCTCGATGAAGGGCAGCATGTCCCGGAAGGTGCGGCCGCTGGCGGGGGCGCCGATCGCGGTCATCTTCCAGCCGCCCTCGCCGTCCCGCTCGACCTTGGCCATGATCTGCCCGGTGTGCGGGCCGCCGCCGGTCAGCTCGTAGCGGGCCAGCTCCCTGCCGGTGGTCTCGTCGACCAGCCGGCAGTGCGCGTTCTGCACCTCCAGGAAGTTCTGGCCGGTGTACGAACTGACGGTGAAGACGATCTGGGTGACCCGGCGCGGCACCTTGGTCAGGTCGACCGTGATGCTCTCGTCGTCGGCGCCCACGCCCGCCCCGCCGACCAGGTTGTCGCCGTTGTGCTGCACCGAGCCGTCGTTGCTGACCAGGTGCGAGAAGAACACCACGTCGCTCATCACCTTGCCGTCGTACAGCAGGGCGGACGCGTCGAGGTCGATCTCCTTGGGGCGGCGGCTGAAGAAACCGCGCTTGCCGGGGGCGGACTTCCAACCGAGGCCCATCCGCACCACGGTCAGCGTCTCGCCGGTGGACTTCAACAGGCTCACGCTCTGGCCCTTGGCCAGGTTCACGGACACGCTGCCGACCTCTGCTTCCTCCGGGCCCCGCCCGGCGTCCTCGTCGCACATCCGACCGTACCCGGAACGTTCGAGCCCCGGGCAGACCGCGCCCCACCCTACGCCGCCGCCCTTCCGCCGCGGCCCGGGAGGAGCGGACTGTGGCCAAACTACGACACAACGACACCCGCCGAACGGTGAATTACCACCGCCCGGCGGGGGTCAGACGCCGGATCAGGCCATTCCCGCCTCCCGCATCTGGCGCAGCTCGCGCTTGAGCTCCTTGACCTCGTCGCGCAGCCGGGCCGCCACCTCGAACTGCAGCTCGGCCGCCGCGGTGTGCATCCGGTCGGTCATGCCCTGGATCAGCTCGGCGAGCTCGGCCGCGGGCAGGCTCTTGGCGGGCTTGCGCTCGATGCCCAGCGCCGGGACCGGCGCCTTGCCCTTGCCCTGCTGCCGGTAGCCGGTGGAGAGCAGCTCCTCGGTGTCGACGTCCTCCCCGGCCATGGTGGAGAGCAGGTCGCCGATCTTCTTCCGCAGCGGCTGCGGGTCGATCCCGTGCTCCTCGTTGTACGCCTGCTGGACGACGCGGCGGCGGTTGGTCTCGCTGATCGCCAGGTCCATCGCCGGGGTGATCTTGTCGGCGTACATGTGCACCTGGCCGGAGACGTTGCGCGCGGCGCGGCCGATGGTCTGGATCAGCGAGGTGCCGGAGCGCAGGAAGCCCTCCTTGTCCGCGTCCAGGATCGCGACCAGCGAGACCTCGGGCAGGTCGAGGCCCTCGCGGAGCAGGTTGATGCCGACCAGCACGTCGTACTCGCCCGCCCGCAGCTCGCGCAGCAGCTCGATCCGGCGCAGCGTGTCGACGTCGCTGTGCAGGTAGCGGACCCGGATGTCGAGGCCGAGGAAGTAGTCGGTGAGGTCCTCGGCCATCTTCTTGGTGAGGGTGGTGACCAGGACCCGCTCGTCCTTCTCCACCCGCTGCCGGATCTCGTGCACCAGGTCGTCGATCTGGCCCTCGGTGGGCTTGACGATCACCTCGGGGTCGATCAGGCCGGTCGGGCGGATGATCTGCTCGACCTGGCCGTCGCCGCGGGCCAGCTCGTACTTGCCCGGGGTGGCCGACAGGTAGACGGTCTGGCCGATCCGCTCCTGGAACTCCTCCCACTTCAGCGGCCGGTTGTCCATCGCCGAGGGCAGCCGGAAGCCGTGCTCGACCAGCGTGCGCTTGCGCGAGGCGTCGCCCTCGTACATCGCGCCGATCTGCGGGACGGTGACGTGCGACTCGTCGATGACCAGGAGGAAGTCCTCCGGGAAGTAGTCGAGCAGGGTGTTCGGCGGGGAGCCGGGCTCGCGGCCGTCGAAGTGCATCGAGTAGTTCTCGACGCCCGAGCAGGTGCCGATCTGGCGGAGCATCTCGATGTCGTACGTGGTGCGCATCCGCAGCCGCTGGGCCTCCAGCAGCTTGCCCTGCTTCTCCATCCGGGCGAGGCTCTGCTCCAGCTCGGCCTCGATGCCGCCGATCGCCCGCTCCATCCGCTCCGGGCCCGCCACGTAGTGCGAGGCCGGGAAGACGTAGACCGAGTCGTCCTGGCTGATCACCTCGCCGGTCAGCGGGTGCAGCGTGTACAGCGCCTCGATCTCGTCGCCGAACATCTCGATCCGGACGGCGAGCTCCTCGTACACCGGGAAGATCTCCACCGTGTCGCCCCGGACGCGGAAGGTGCCGCGGGTGAACGCCAGGTCGTTGCGGGTGTACTGGATGTCGACGAAGCGGCGCAGCAGGGCGTCCCGGTCGACCTCCTCGCCGACCTTCAGGCGCACCATCCGGTCGACGTACTCCTGCGGGGTGCCGAGGCCGTAGATGCAGGAGACCGAGGCCACGACCACCACGTCCCGCCGGGTGAGCAGGCTGTTGGTGGCGGAGTGGCGCAGCCGCTCGACCTCCTCGTTGATCGAGGAGTCCTTCTCGATGTAGGTGTCCGTCTGCGGGACGTACGCCTCGGGCTGGTAGTAGTCGTAGTACGAGACGAAGTACTCGACCGCGTTGTTCGGCAGCAGCTCGCGGAACTCGTTGGCCAGCTGGGCGGCCAGCGTCTTGTTCGGCGCCATCACCAGGGTGGGGCGCTGCAGCTTCTCGATCATCCAGGCCGTGGTGGCCGACTTGCCGGTGCCGGTCGCGCCGAGCAGGACGACGTCCTTCTCGCCCGCGCGGACGCGGCGCTCCAGCTCGGCGATGGCCGCCGGCTGGTCGCCGTTGGGCTGGTAGGGGCTGACGACCTCGAAGGGCGCCACGGACCGCTCGATACTCGTGATGGGACGCACGCCCCCACCGTACGACCGACCACCGACAGAGCGGGCCCGTCCGGTGCTGCTACCTCGCGGAGTCCCGGGCCAGCGCGACCAGCCGGGAGACCGCCCGCAGGTACTTCTTGCGGTAGCCGCCGCGCAGCATCTCCTCGGTGAACACCTGGTCGAACGGCAGGCCGGAGGCCGTGATCGGCAGCTCCCGGTCGTACATCCGGTCGGCCAGCACCACCAGCCGCAGCGCGGTCGCCTGGTCGTCCACCTGCCGCACCCCGCGCAGGAACACCGAGCCGACCTCGTCCAGCAGCGCGCCGTACCGGCTGGGGTGCACCTCCTTCAGGTGCTCCAGCAGGGCGTCGAAGTCGTCCAGCGAGGCGCCCGGGGTGCGGGCCGCGCGGGCCGCCACCTCGGCGTCGTCGTACGGCGGCGGGGCCGCGGGCAGGCCGCGGTGGCGGTAGTCCTGGCCGTCGATCCGCACCGGGCGGAAGTGCCCGGACAGGCCCTGGATCTCCCGCATGAAGTCCGCGGCGGCGAACCGGCCCTCGCCCAGCTTCTCCGGCAGCGTGTTCGAGGTCGCGCACAGCTTGACCCCGTTCTCCACCAGCCTGGCCAGCAGCGTCGACACCAGCACGGTGTCGCCCGGGTCGTCCAGCTCGAACTCGTCGATGCACAGCAGCCGGTGCGAGCTGAGCGTCCGCACCGCGCCCTGGAAGGTCAGCGCGCCCACCAGGTTGGTCAGCTCGACGAAGGTCCCGAACGCCTTCGGGCCCGGGACGGCGTGCCACAGCGAGGCCAGCAGGTGCGTCTTGCCGACGCCGTACCCGCCGTCCAGGTAGATCCCGGCCGGCCCCGCGGGCGCGGGCGCCGAACGCCGGAACCAGCCGCGCTTCGGCGGCTCGGCGGCGCCGTTCAGCCCGGCGGCGAAGGACTCCAGGACCTGGACGGCCTCGTACTGGCTCGGCTGCGAGGAGTCCGGCAGGTAGCTGCCGAAGCTCACCCCGGCGAAGCGCGGCGGCGGCACCATCTCCGCCACCAACCGCTCGGCCGGCACCACCGGGCGCCGGTCGGTCAGGACTATCGCGGTGTGAACGTCGGATTCCGAAGCAGCAGGCACGAGACAACAGGGTACTCGGGTGGGAAAACCCGCTGCGCGCCCGGCTCCGTGCCCCCGGCCCGGTGCCCCGGCTGGGAGACTCGGGGCATGGAGCAACTGATCGGTGGCACTCCCGGCACCCCCGGCACCCCCGGCGACCTGGAGTGGCTGGCGCAGGCGTACGCGTACCCGGCGGAGGGGGCGTGGCTGCGGGCGAACATGGTGGCCTCGCTGGACGGGGCGGCCCGGTTGGACGGCCTCTCGGAGGGGCTGTCCAGCGAGGCGGACAAGCGGATCTTCGGGGTGCTGCGGGCGCTGTGCGACGTAGTGCTGGTGGGGGCCGAGACGGTGCGGGCCGAGGGGTACCGGCCGGGGCGGGCGCGGCCGGAGTTCGCGGCGGCCCGGGCGGCCGCGGGCCAGTTGCCCGCGCCGGTGATCGCGGTGGTGTCGCGGAGCCTGGAGCTGGACCTCTCGGCGCCGCTGTTCACCGAGCCGCTGGTGCCCACCGTGGTGCTCACCACGGTGGACGCGCCGCCCGACAAGCTGGCCCGGACCGCCGCCGCGGCCGATGTGATCACCGCAGGAACGGGCTCGGTGGACCTCCCCCTGGCGGTGGCCGCGCTCACGGAGCGTGGTTGGCGCCGCCAGCTCACGGAGGGCGGTCCCCGCCTGCTCGGTCAGCTCGCGGCGGACGGTCTGCTGGACGAGTTGTGCCTGTCGGTGGCGCCCTTGGTGACGGGCGGTGATTCACCGAGGATCGTGAACGCGCCGCGAATCCCGGACGTCCGGCCGATGCGGCTGGTGTCATTGATCGAGGAGAAAGGTTTCCTCTTCACCCGCTATCTACGGCCGACCGATCCGGACCGCTCCCCGAGCGTCCCCGCCCGCACCTGAGCCGCATCCTGACCGATGTGGATCATGTGATTCGTGTGGCGCGTGTGCAGCGTGAGGAATCCTTCCTCCGGGCACTATGAAGGAGGGGAGCAGGGAGCCGGACCCGGGGGCCCGCACCAGCGAAGGGACTCACGTGTTCAAGACCGTACTGATGATCGAGAAGGCACTCTCCGACGCCGACGTGGAACTGGTCACCACGCTCCACGGCGAGGAGAAGGTCTCCTTCGTCGTCCTGATGCAGCCCCGCGGCAAGCAGGACGAGTTGCTGCGCGCCCTGGACGACGTGGCCCTCGGCCATCTGGACCAGGCGGTGCACGAGCACGACGACGGCACGGACGCCGCGCCCACCCTCGCGGGCGAATCCCTGGAGCACAGCCTGCGCCACCTCCAGCGGGCCGGGGCCGAGGCGGTCGGCGAGGTGGTCGGGGCGCACCCGCTGGCGCGGCTGCGCGAGGTGGTGGAGGAGAACGGGGCCGACGAGGTGCTGGTGCTCACCTCCCCGCACTTCGTCGAGGAGTTCTTCCACCGGGACTGGGCCTCCCGCGCCCGGCACGAGGTCGGGGTGCCGGTGCTCAAGCTGTTCGCCAGCGAATCCTGACCGGGCTCCCGGTTAGGGCAGAATCGTCCCGTAACGTATTGCAACAGCAATACGTTACGGGACGACCCGCTTCCGCCTCCATCCACGCCCGTACGGAGCCAGCCTTGAACGACGCCGCCCACGACCTGCACGCCCCGCACTTCATCGGCATCGGCGGCGCCGGCATGTCCGGCCTGGCGAAGATCCTCGCGGTGCGCGGCGCGACCGTCTCGGGGTCCGACGCGAAGGAGTCGGAGACCGTGCGGGCGCTGCGCGAGCTGGGGGCGACGGTGTTCGTCGGGCACGCCGCGGAGCACCTGCCCGCCGGGACGAGCAGCGTGGTGGTCTCCAGCGCGATCCGGGCCGACAACCCGGAGCTGGTGGCCGCGCAGGAGCGCGGCGTGCCGGTGGTGCACCGGTCGGACGCGCTGGCGGCGCTGATGGGCGGCCGCCGGGCGCTGGCGGTGGCGGGGACGCACGGCAAGACCACGACCACCTCGATGCTGGCGGTCAGCCTGGGCGAGCTTGGCCTGGAGCCCTCGTACGCGATCGGCGGCGACCTGGACGCGCCGGGGTCGAACGCGCACCACGGGGCGGGCGAGATCTTCGTCGCGGAGGCGGACGAGAGCGACCGCAGCTTCCACAAGTACGCGCCCGAGGTGGCGATCGTGCTGAACGTGGAGCTGGACCACCACGCCAACTACGCGTCGATCGAGGAGATCTACGAGTCCTTCGAGACCTTCGTCGGCCGCATCCAGCCCGGCGGCACCCTGGTGGTCTCGGCCGACCACCCGGGCGCCCGCGAGCTGACCCGCCGGGTGGCGGGCCGGGAGGGGCTGAACGTGGTGACGGTCGGCGCCGCCGAGGACGCGGACGTGCGGGTGCTGGAGGTCGCGGCGCGCGGCATGACCAGCGAGGTGACGGTCGAGCTGGGCGGCGAGCGGCTGGTGTTCACCGTCTCGGTGCCGGGTCGGCACTACGCGCACAACGCGGTCGCGGCGCTGGCCGCGGGCGTCGCGCTGGGCGTCCCGGCGGAGGGGCTGGCGAAGGCGCTGGGCGCGTACACCGGGGTGCGGCGGCGGCTGCAGCTCAAGGGCGAGGCGCGCGGCGTGCAGGTGATCGACTCGTACGCGCACCACCCGACCGAGATGGCCGCCGACCTGGAGGCGATCCGGGAGGCGGCGGGCGCGGGCCGGGTGCTGGTGGTCTTCCAGCCGCACCTGTTCTCACGCACCCAGCAGCTGGCCGAGGAGATGGGGCGGGCGCTGGCGCTGGCCGACGCCTCGGTGGTGCTGGACATCTACCCGGCGCGCGAGGACCCGATCCCGGGCGTCACCGCCGAGCTGATCATCGACGCGGCCCGCCGGGCCGGTGCGGACGTCCGGGCCGAGCACGACTTCGCGGCCGCCCCCGCGGTGCTGGCCGCGCTGGCCGCCCCCGGCGACCTGGTGCTGACCATGGGCGCGGGCGACGTGACCAACCTGGGCCCGGAAATTCTGACCGCCCTGGCGGACGTTGCACCTGCTGTCTGACGTCCCGGCTGCCTTGGGAGAGTGCCGTGAGCTACGAGGTCCAGAAGTCCGACGCCGAGTGGCGCGCCGAGCTGACCCCGGAGGAGTACCACGTGCTCCGCGAGGCCGGCACCGAGCGCCCGTTCGTCGGCGAGTACACCGACACGAAGACGGTCGGCGTCTACAGCTGCCGGGCGTGCGGCGCCGAGCTGTTCAGCAGCGAGACGAAGTTCGAGTCGCACTGCGGCTGGCCGTCGTACTACGCGCCGCTGGCCGGTGACTCGGTGGAGTACCTGGAGGACACCAGCCTCGGCATGCGCCGGGTCGAGGTGCGCTGCAAGAAGTGCGGCAGCCACCTCGGGCACGTCTTCGAGGGCGAGGGGTACGACACCCCGACCGACCAGCGGTACTGCATCAACTCGATCTCGCTGAAGCTGGAGCCCGCCGCCGAGTAGCGGCCGCGATCCGCGCGAGGGCCCTTCCCGGCTGCCGGGGAGGGCCCTCGCGGGTTCCCGGGTCAGGACGGCCGGGTGCGGAGGAAGTCCAGCAGCGCGGCGTTGAAGCGCTCGGGCTGCTCGGCGCCCGGGAGGTGCCCGGCGTCGTGGACGACGGTCAGGACGGCGTGCGGGACGAGGGCCCGGATCGCCTCGGCGTCGGTGACGGGGGTGTAGGGGTCGTCCGCGCCGACCAGCAGCAGGGTGGGGACGGTGACGGTGCGGAGGGTGTCGCGGTAGTCCGGGCGCTCGGCGCGGCCGCGGAGCGCGGCGGCGGCGCCGCGGGGGTCGGTGGCGCGCATCATGCCGAGGACGCGGGCGGCGGTCTCCGGGAGGGCGGTGACGTTGTAGGGGGCGAGCATCTTGTCGATCACCTCGTCCGCGTAGCCGCCCATGCCCTCGGCGAGCAGCCGGTCGGCGAGGCGGTTGCGGAAGGCCCTGCCCTCCTCGGTCTCGGCGGGGGCCGAGGTGTCGGACAGGACGAGCGCCAGCACCCGCCGCCGGTGGCGGAGGTGGAACTCCATGGCGATCTGGCCGCCCATCGAGACGCCGCCGACCACCGCGCGCCCGACGCCCAGGTGGTCGAGCAGCGCGGCGGTGTCGTCGGCGAAGTCGGCCGGCAGCACCTTGCCGGGCGTCACGTCGCTCTCGCCGTAGCCGCGCAGGTCGGGGGTGATCACCCGGTACCCGGCCGCGGCGAGCGCGCGGGCCTGCGGGGCCCACAGCGTGCGGTCGAACGGGTGCCCGTGGAGCAGGACGACCGCGGTCCCGTCGGCGGGCCCGGCATCGTCGTAGTGCAGCGTGGCGCCGTTCACCGTCGTGTGGCTCATCGCGGGCCTCCCCCGTCTCGCTCCCCGCTGCCGCGGTCGGCCGGGGTGTCCGGCCAGGGTACGGCGGCGGGTGATGCGGGCAGCCGTCCGCGTGGAAGACTGATCCCTTCCGAACGGTCTTGGACGTGGGTGGGGCGGGCGTGGCGCGGCGGCGGTCTTCCGGGGTGTGGTCGGTACTGGCCCAGGCGCAGCGCGAGCAGCACCTGCGCGCCGAGGCGCAGCGCCGGGCGGCGGCCGCCGCGCAGCGCGAGAACGAGCGCGCGCAGCGGGAGGCGCAGCGGGCCGCGGCCCGGGGCGAGCGGGAGGCGCTGAAGGCGTACCAGCAGGGGCGGGAGTCGGACGCCGCCCGGCGGAGCGCCGAACTGGACGCGCGGGTCGCGGAGTTGCGCGGGGTGCTGGCGGCGGGGCTGGCCGGGCCCGGGTTCTCCCCGGCCGCGGGGGGCCGCCCGGTGGTGCCGCCGTTCGACCCCGGCCCGCTGGGCGTGCCGGTGCCGATGCCGGACCAGGGCTGGTACCTGGTGCCGCCCCCGGTGGGCCCGCAGGCGTACCACCCGGGGGCGCGGCGGCAGTGGGAGGAGCAGTCGGCGCAGGCCCGGGCCGCCTTCGAGCGGGACTGGCAGGCGGCCTGGGCGGCCGAGCAGCAGCGGCAGCACCGGCTGGCCGACTACCGGGCCCAGTACGAGGCGTGGGCCGCCGAGCGGCACCGGCTGCTGGCCGGGCAGGCGGCGCAGGCCGGGCGGTTGGCGGCGCGGCTGCGGGCGGGCGAGGCGGCGGCGGTCGCCGAGTACTTCGAGGCGGTCGTCGACTGGCGCGAGGACTGGCCGGACGGCTTCCCCGCCGACGGCGAGACCTCCTGGGACGCGTCGGCCCGGCGGCTGGTGGTGCGCTGGGAGCTGCCGCCGTACGAGGTGGTGCCGCCGGTGGGCCGGTACCGGTACGTCCGCTCCGAGGACCGCGAGGACGAGGTGGCCCGGCCGGTCGGCCAGCGCCGGGAGCTGTACCGCGAGGTGCTGGCGCAGTGCGCGCTGCGGGTGCTGGCGGAGGTCTTCCGGGCGGACGCCGACGGGCTGCTCGCCTCGGTCGGGCTGAACGGCGTGCTGGTCGCCACCGACCCGGCGACCGGGCGGGAGGGCGAGCGCTGCCTGCTCGCGGTGGAGGTCGGCCGGGAGGTCTTCGCGGGCCTGGCCCTGGACCGGGTCGCCCCGCTGGACTGCCTGGTCGACGCACTCGGCGGGCGGATCGCGGCCCGGCCGGACAGGGGCGGGACGGTTGCCGAGGTGCCGGCCTCCGCTCCCCCGCCGCCCGCTCCGCCCGCTCCGCCCGCTCCGGTGGCGGACGGCGAGGGGCCCGACCTGTTCGAGATGGACCCGCTGGAGTTCGAGGAGCTGATCGCCGAACTGTTCCGCCGCCGCGGCCTGCGCACCCGCACCACCGCGCGCAGCGGCGACGAGGGCGTGGACGTGCTGGCCGAGGACCCGGACCCGATCACCGGCGGGAAGATCGTCATCCAGGCCAAGCGCTACCGGAAGACCGTCCCGCCGAGCGCCGTCCGCGACCTGGAGTCCACCATGCGGCGGCAGGGCGCCAACCGGGGCATCCTGGTCACCACCGCGGGCTTCGGGCCGGGCTCCCGCAAGCACGCCGAGGGCCAGCCGCTCACCCTGGTCGACGGCCCGATGCTGCTCGCCCTGCTCCGCGAGCAGGGCCTGCCGGGGCGGCTCGGCCCGGCCCCGGCCCCCGTCCCGGCCCCGGCGGTGCCCGCGCAGCGGAGCGCGTCCGCCGTGCCCGCCGGGCCCGCCGTCGAACTGACGCCGGGTCAGAACCTGCTGCTGCCGGGCGAGGAGGTGCGCGTCCGGTTCCGGTCGGGCGGCGCGGAGGCCGACCTGACGCTGCTGCTGCTCGACGCGGACGGCCGGGTCCGCCACGACGGGGACTTCGTCTTCTACCACCAGCCGACCGCGGAGGACGGCGCCGTCGCACTGCGCCCGGACGACCGCAGCGCGACCGTGCGCACCGGCCGACTCCCGGACGCGGTGCGGCGGGTGGCGATCTCGGTCAACCTGGACGCGGACGGCGACGGCACCTGCGCGGACCTGGTCGACCCGGCGGTGGAACTGGCCTGCGGCGGCGGCCGCTGGGTCTTCCGCCCGCCCGCCGACCCGGCGGTCTCCGCGATGCTGGTCGCCGAGGTCTACCGGCACCCGGCGGACGGCTGGAAGCTCCGCGCGGTGGGCCAGGGCTGGTCCGACGGCCTCGCGGGCCTGGCCCGCGACCACGGCGTGGACGTCGCGTAGCCGCGGGGGCGGCGGGCGAAGCCAGGGGCGCGGGGAACTGCGCGACCGGCCGGGCACCCACCGCAAGATAGCGGGCGGACATCAACTCACCGCCCTCCCCGCGTCCTTGCGGGCGTTCACCCACCGCCGCGCGCAGTTCCCCGCGCCCCTGGTTGCACCGCCCCGCTCGCCAGTGCCCGCGCCCCCGTACGCACCGCCCCGCTCGCCCGCGCAGCTACTCGCCGAGCGCCCGGGTGTGCTTCCACTCGGCGGCGCACTCGCGGTAGCCGAGCCAGCTGTTGACGGCGAGCATCGGGGCGTTGCCCGCGTCGTTCTGGGTGTACGCGGCGGTGAGGCCGCGGGCCTTGGCGCGGTGCAGGGAGTGGGCCTTGGCGAGTTTGGCCAGGCCGCGGCCGCGGTGGGTGGAGCGGGTCGCGGTGAAGGCGGACCAGTAGGTGCGGTGGCCGTCGGTCTGGGCGGCGGAGAAGGCGACCGCCTCGCCGTCGACGAGGACGACCGCGGTGAGGGTGTGGTCCTGGTCGGGGCGCTGCCAGATCTCGGCGAGCCAGCCCTCGTACGGCTGGTCGTCGAGGACGAGGTCGCCGGGTTCGGCGCGGGTGCCGTCGATGTCGACCAGGTAGATCGGGTACGGGTCGTCCAGGAAGTCGGCGGCGGTGCGCAGTTCGACGCCGGGCGGGGTGGGTGGCAGCGGGGGCAGCGGGGCGGTGAGGTCGAGGCCGGAGAAGCGGCCGGCCCGGCCGCTCCTGCGGTAGCCGCGGGCGGCGGCGAAGCCGAGGGCCTCGGGGGTGTCGTCGACCCAGCTGTGGGCGTCCCGGACGCCGAGGGCGGCGAGGCGGCGTTCGGCGGCGGCGAGCAGGGCGGTGCCGGCGCCCGTGCCGCGGTGCTCGGGGAGCACGCTGACGTTGAGGAAGCCCTGGTGGGGGGTGGCGCTCTCGGGCACCGGGCCGAACCGGGCGGTGCCGACGACCCGGCCGGCCCGCTCGGCGACCAGCAGGTGGTAGTGCGGCAGCTCGGCCTGCCAGGAGACCACCTCGGGGGTGGTGACCAGGTGCGGGCGGCCGGCCCGGTGGGCCGCGGCGGCGTCGGTGGCGTCGGCGGGTGCGAACGGGCGGATGCGGTACGGCGTCGAAGTCATAGGCATGTCACGTTAGCCAGTCGTTCGTCCGTGCGCTGCTGAATTTCCCCCCACCCGGGCGGGAGTTGGTTCAGCGGGGGTGAAACCTCAAGTTCAGCTCTGAGTTTCCGTTGTCCTGCTTGGCATCGGCGCGCCGCGGATACACCCTCGGCAACGGGGGATCGGGGTGACCGGAAAACCCCGCGAAAGGGGGTGGAATATGTCTTCGTCCGATATTCCGCGATTGGGCACCGGCCTGGGGTGGCGCCCGGAGATCGACACCGCGGTGGAGCGGATGCCCGGCCTGGACTGGGTGGAGGTGGTCGCCGAGAACGTCTGCGCCGACCACCTGCCGCCCTCGCTGGTCGAACTGCGCGCCCGCGGCGTCACGGTCGTCCCGCACGGCGTCTCGCTCGGCCTCGGCGACGCCGCCGCGCCCGACCCGGCCCGGCTGGCCCGACTCGCCGCCGTCGCCGGGGCGCTCGGGGCGCCGCTGGTCAGCGAGCACCTGGCGTTCGTCCGGGCGGGCGGCCTGGAGGCCGGGCACCTGCTGCCGGTGCCGCGCACCCGGGAGGCGCTGCGGGTGGTGGCCGCCAACGTCCGGATCGCCCAGCAGGAGCTGCCGGTGCCGCTGGCACTGGAGAACATCGCGGCCCAACTCGCCTGGCCGGGCGATGAGTTGACTGAGGCGCAGTTCCTCGCCGAACTGGTCGAACACACCGGCGTCCGCCTGCTGGTGGACGTCGCCAACCTGCACACCAACCACGTCAACCTGGGCGTCGACCCGGCCGCCGAACTCGACCGGCTGCCGCTGGAGGCCCTCGCCTACGTGCACGTCGCGGGCGGCGTCGAGCGGGACGGCGTCTGGCACGACACCCACACCCACCCCGTCACCGCGCCCGTGCTGGACGTGCTGGCCGCGCTCTGCGCCCGCACCGACCCGCCCGGGGTGCTGCTGGAGCGGGACGGCGCGTACCCGCCGCCCGCCGAACTGTCCGCCGAGCTCGACGCCATCCGCCGCGTCCAGCTCCTCCACCGCAGGGAGACCGCCCGTGTCTGAGCAGCACGAGTACCTGATCCGCGACCGTGCCGACGCCGAACTCGCGCTCGACCGGGTCCGGTTGGCCCACCGCCAGGAGCAGCTGCTGGCCGCCCTGGTGGCCGGCGGCCCCGCCCCCGCGGGCTTCGACCCGGAGCAGCTGCGCGGCCAGGCCGCGGGCCTGCTCGCCAAGCGCCGGGAGACCGTCGGCCACCTGCTGCCCGAACTCCCCGAACTGCTCGGCCCCGACTTCGCCCCGCTGTTCACCCGCTACGCCACCGGCCGCCCGCTCACCGGCGGCCACCGCGCCGACGCCCGCGCCTTCGCCGCCTGGGCCCTCGACACCGCCCCCGACGCCCCCTGGCACCCCGCCCTGCGCCGCCTGCTGCACCCCGCCGCCTCCCGCTGGAGCCGCCTGCTGCCGCGCCGGTCGGCGAGGACGCACCCGTAACCGCCCCGCCGCACCGCCACGCTTCGCCGCGCACCGCACCGTCCCGCACCAGCACACTCCGCCGCGCACCGCACCGTCCCGCGCAGCGCCCCACACAGAAGGGATCCACGGGGGATGTGGAACTTCCGGTTCGTCCTGGCCTTCGCGCTCGTCGCGCTCTCGCTCGCCGTCGCCGCCGCCTTCAACCGGCGCAGCCGCCGGGTCACCGACCCGCAGGGCCTGCCCGGGCGGGGCCTGCCGCTGCTGGACGTCGCCTTCCTGGCCGGCGGCCCCGCCCGGGTCGTCGACACCGCTCTGGTCCGGATGGAGCGCGAGGGCCGGGTGGTGGTCTCCCGGGCCCGCCGGGTCACCGTCACCTCCGACCGGACGTCCGACCCGGTCGAGCGCGTCCTGGTCACCGCCGTCGGCGGCCGGGCCGGGCGCGACCTGTCGGTGCTGCGCTCCTCCGTGGTGGGCAGCCCCGAGGTGCAGCGGATCGGCGACGGGCTCGCCGCCCGCGGTCTGCTGCGCCACCCCGCCGCGCTGAGGGCCGCCTGGCGGGCCCGCAAGCTGGTGGTGCTGGCGCTGCTCGTGACGCTGGTGCTCGGCGTGGTCTCCACCGTCCAGTGGCTGGACGGGCCGGACCGGGACTCGTCCGCGCCGCCGGTCTTCCCGTACGGCGTGCTGGTGCTGTTCACGGTCGTCAGCCTGGTCGCGACCCGGCCCGCGAAGAGCAGGATCACCCCGGCCGGGCGGCGCCAGCTGCAGCTCGTCCGCGGCAGCACCCCGTGGCGGCCGCGCGAGGTCGCCGCCGGGCAGGCCGGGCACGCCGAACTGATCGGCGCGTTCGCCCTGGACGGCACCCAGGCGCTGCGCGGGTCCGAGCACCGGGCGCTGCGCGAGGCGCTGACCGGCCCGTACTCCGCCACCCGTCCGGCCCGCTCCTCCCGGGGTTCGGGGGCGGACGGCACCACGGGGCTCGCCACCGGCGCCGCGGCGGCGTGGTGCGGGGCGTCCCCGGCGTCCTCCTGCGGGTCCTCGGGCGGGTCCTCGGGCGGCCACGGCTCCTCGCACCACTCCTGCGGCGGCTCGTCCTCGCACTCCTGCGGCGGTTCGTCGAGCTCCTGCGGCGGTTCGTCGAGTTCCTGCGGGTCGAGCTGCGGCGGCGGTGGCTGCGGCGGCGGTTCCTGAGCCCCGCCGAGTCACAGTTCGGTATCGCGGCCCGGGTATGCGTTCCGCTCCCGGCACGCACAGGACTAGAACGAAACCCATGTGGGTGCTGCTACTGATCCCGTCCTGTGCCGCCGCGGTGTACTCCTGCCTCCGGTTGGTGCGGGTCGCCGCGATCGCCGACGCCCTCGCCGGGCGGTCCCCGCACGCCGCCCACCACCCCTCCGGCGTGGGCCTGTACGAGACCGCGTACCTGGCCGGCGGGCCCGCCCGGGTGGTCGACCTGGCGCTGGTCCGGATGGCCGGGGTGGGCCGTCTGCACCTCGCCCACACCGGCTGGACCACCGTCGTCGACCCGCGGGGCCGCGGCCGCCTCGAACGGGCCCTGATCGGCGCGATCGGCCCCGAGGGCCAGTGCCGCACCGCCCAGTTGAAGGCCGTGCTGGCCGCGCACCCCACCGTCCGCGACATCGGCGACCGGCTCACCAGCGCGGGGCTGGCCACCCCGGCCGTCGTCCGCGACCACGCCCTGCGGGCGGTGCGGCAGGTCCGCTACGCGCTGGTCGGCGCGGCCTCGATGCTGCTGCTCACCGTCCTGCTGACCGCCCCCGACGGGGCCGCCGCCCGCACCGCCGCCGCCTGGTACGCCCTCCCCCTGGTCCTGACCGGCGGCACCCTGCTGATGGCCCGGGTCGACGTCCACGCCTACACCGCCTGGGCCGCCCCCGCGGGCCAGACCCTGCTGCGGACCCTCCCCTGCCGCCACGCGCCCGCCACCGACGACGACCTGCTCACCGCCGTCGCCATCTCCGGCCCCGCCGCCGTCCAGGACCCCCGGCTGCGCGCCGCGCTCGACTCGTAGAGCCGGGGCCCGGGAAACGGGTGAGGGCCCCCTCGGGGGCCCTCGTCCGTCCGTACCGTCCCCGCCCGTGGCGTCCCCGTCAGTACAGGCCGGAGAGCAGGTCGGCGACCGGCTTGCGGCGGCCGGTGAAGAAGGGGACCTCCTCGCGGACGTGCAGCCGGGCGCGGGAGGGGCGCAGGTCGCGCATCAGGTCGACGATGCGGTGGAGCTCGTCGGCCTCGAAGGCCAGCAGCCACTCGTAGTCGCCGAGGGCGAAGGAGGCGACGGTGTTGGCGCGCACGTCCGGGTAGCCGCGGGCCATCATGCCGTGCTCGGCGAGCATCGCCCGGCGCTCCTCGTCGGGGAGCAGGTACCACTCGTAGGAGCGGACGAAGGGGTAGACGCAGACGTACTCGCGGGGGTGCTCGTCGGCGAGGAACGCGGGGATGTGCGACTTGTTGAACTCGGCGGGGCGGTGCAGCGCCATGTTCGACCAGACCGGCTCCAGGTGGCGGCCGAGCGCGGTGCGGCGGAAGCGGTTGTACGCCTCCTGCAGGTCGTCGGAGTCCTCGGCGTGCCACCAGACCAGGATGTCGGCGTCGGCGCGCAGGCCGGAGACGTCGTAGGTGCCGCGGACGACCACGTCCTTGGCGGCGAGCTGCTCGAAGAGGGCGTCGACCTCGGCGGCGAGCGCGGTGCGGTCCTCGGGGAGGGCGTCCTTGAGCTTGAACACCGACCACATGGTGTAGCGGATGACCTGGTTGAGGTCGCGGGCCTTCTTCTTCACGGGCTGCTCAGTGCTTTCGGTCATGAGCCCATTGTCCCTTCTGTGCGGGTGGTGCCGGTGCCGGGGGTGAGGAGCTCCGCGGCCCGCCGGGCCCCGGCGACGACGGCGGGGATGCCGACGCCGTCGTACGCGGCGCCGCAGACCGCGATCGCGCCGAGCGCGTCGAGGTGGGTGCGGATCCGGGCGACCCGGTCGAGGTGGCCGACGGGGTACTGCGGGAGTCCGGCCCGCCAGCGGGTGACGGCGTGGTCGTACGGGGTGGCGTGCAGGCCGACGGCGGTGCGCAGGTCGGCGAGGGAGCGGGCGACGAGTTCGGCGTCGTCCAGGTCGAGGGCGGCGTCCTCGCGGTGGCGGCCGAGCGAGGTGCGCAGCAGGAAGGCGTCGGGGGCGGAGCGTTCCAGCCAGCCCCACTTGTTGCTGGAGAAGGTGGACGCCTTGATGCTGCGCCGGTCGACCGGCGGGACGAGGAAGCCGCTGCCGGTGAGCGGGCTGTCCGCGAGGTCGGCGCGGCGGAAGGCGAGGGTGACCAGGGCCATGGACGCGTACTCGACGGCGCGCAGTTCGGCGGCGGCGCCGGGGGCGTCGGCGGCGAGCAGGGCGGCGGCCTGCGGGGCGGGGACGGCCAGCACGACGGCGTCGGCGGCGAGTTGGCGTCCGCCGGTGGTGATCCGCCAGCCGTCGGGGGTGCGGCGCAGGGCGTCGACGGGGTGGTCGGTGAGCAGTTCGGCGCCGTGCGCGCGGTCGTGGGCGGCGACGGCGTCGGGGAGGGTGCCGAGGCCGCCGCGCAGGCCCTGGAAGACCGGCCCGGTGGCGGTGGCGCGGCCGGCGAGTTCGCGGATCGCGGTGGTCAACGAGCCGCCCTGCTGGGCGAGTCGGAGCAGTTGCGGGACGGCGGCGCGGATCGAGATCTCGTCGGCGTGCCCGGCGTACACGCCGCCGAGCAGCGGTTCGACGAGCCGGTCGACGACCTCACGGCCGAGCCGGTCGGCGACGTACCGGCCGATCGGGGCGTCCTCGCCGATCTCGGCGGGCTGCTCGCGGGAGGCCCGTTCCAGGCCCTCGGGGGTGAGCACGCCGGAGGCCTTCAGTGCGTCCAGGTCGCCCGGTACGCCCATGAGTTGGCCGCCGGGCAGCGGGCGCAGGCCCTCCCTGGTCCAGATCGCGGCCTTGGCCGTGCTGGGCGGTTCGAGCAGTTCGCCGAGGCCGACCCGGCGGGCCAGGTCGACGGCTTCGGGGCGGCGGGCGAGCATCGACTCGGCGCCGAGGTCGACCCGGACGCCGCCGACCTCGCCGCCGTGCAGCTTCCCGCCGAAGCGTCCGGACGCCTCCAGCACGGTCACCCGCACCGCTGCGTCCCCGAGGAAGGCGGCCGCGGCCAGGCCCGCGATGCCGCCACCGATCACCACGACGTGAGGTTTCGCCATGTCGATCAGTCTCCCAGCCCTTATCCGGATCGCCGGGATCGGCCCCGCGCCCCGCCGAGACCCGGGCGAGTCCGCGGCGTGATCGATCCGGTACCGCGGGGGCGGGTCCGGTCCGGGGGCCGCCGCGTCACAACTGCACGGGGGTGGGCGACCGGCCCGCCCCGGAAGCACGGGGAGGATGCGACATGGACCTGCGGGTACGCAGAGCGGGCGCGGCGGGGGCGGTGGCGGCGGTCCTGCTGCTGGCCGGGTGCAGCGCGAGTTCCGACGGCTCGGGGTCGGCGGCGGCCCCGGCGGCGGCCCGGCCGGAGGGCGGCGCCCAGGCCCGGGACGAGGCTGCCGCGGCGGCCCCGGGCAAGGCGGACGGCACCGTCGGCAGCGGGGCCGGGAACAGCACCGCGGGCACCGCGGGCACCGCGGGCACCGCTCAGGCGGCGAACCGGCAGATCGCCTACCAGGCCAAGCTGACGCTGCGGGTCGACGCCGTGGACGACGCCCGCACCGAGGCCGTCGACCTGGTCACCCGGGCGGGCGGGTACGTCGCCGAGGAGGACCAGCGCGGCGGGAAGGGCGACAGCACGCAGTCCACGCTGACCCTGAAGGTTCCGTCCGCGTCCTACCAGGCCACCCTGGACGGGCTCGGCAAGCTCGGCACCCGGCTCTCGCTCAGCAGCCAGGCCGACGACCTCACCGAACAGATCGCCGACGTCGACAGCCGCCTGAAGTCCATGCAGGCCAGCGTGGACCGGGTGCGGGCGCTGATGGCCGACGCGAAGACCCTGTCCGAGGTGGTGTCGCTGGAGGGCGAGCTGACCCGCCGCGAGTCCGACCTGGAGTCGCTGCAGCGCCGGCAGC
The DNA here is from genome assembly GCF_000717185.1 of Kitasatospora phosalacinea. Classification (GTDB taxonomy): domain Bacteria; phylum Actinomycetota; class Actinomycetes; order Streptomycetales; family Streptomycetaceae; genus Kitasatospora; species Kitasatospora phosalacinea_A. The sequence goes on from NZ_JNYE01000024.1 coordinate 72,823, forward strand.
AGGAGCTGTCCTCCCGCGCCTCGCTGTCCACCGTGACGCTGGAGCTGATGACCCCGTACCAGACCCACGTCGAGCCGAAGAAGAAGGAGACCGGCTTCTGGGCCTCCGTCGGCGACGGCCTCTCGAACGGCTGGGAGGCCCTGGTCGCCCTGGTCCGCGTCCTGCTGGTGGCCCTGGCCGCCCTGGCGCCCTTCCTCGTCCTGCTCGCGCCGCTCGCCTGGCTGCTCCGCCGCCGCCTGCGCACCCGCCGCACCGGCTCCCCCGCCGTCCCGCCCCGTCCGATGCGCGCCCCGGACGCCGAGGAGGGCGTCGCGGGGAACGGCGCGGAGGAGGCCGGCGCCGACCGCAAGGCGTGACCGGGGGCGGCGGGGCCGGTCGGTCAGGGGGCGGCGGCGTCCGGGCCGTCCCCGTCGGGGCGGGCCGGGGGCGCGGCGGGGGCCTCCCGCTCCGCCTCCGCCCGGCGGATCTCGCCGCGGCGCACCTCGTTGGCGACGAACAGCACGAAGGTCGACAGCGGCATGACCAGGCCGGCGAGCGACCAGTCGTGGCCGAAGACGCCCATGACGAACATCCACACGAGCCCGGCCCAGCCGAGCAGCATGAGCAGGCAGCTCATGGCACCCCCCTCCCCGTCATCCACGGTAGCCATCCGGGAGCGCCGCGTAAACGGCCGCGACGGGGAAGTCCGATTGACGGTACGTCAGAGGGCTTCCGCGGCGCGGCCCTTGGTGGCGCGCAGGGCCGCCAGGGTCGCGCAGGGGACGGTGACCAGCGCGCAGAGCAGGGCGGTGGCGGCGAGGGCCGTCCAGGGGAGGGCGAGGGGGGCGGGGGCGCCCGCGCGGTGGAGGGCGGCGGCCATGGTGGCGAGGGTGGTGAGGGTGGCGGCGGTGCCGAGGAGGGCGCCGACGGCCGTGACGAGGAGCGTCTCGGCGGCGACCAGCCGCAGGACGCGGGTGCGGGTGGTGCCGGCCAGGCGGAGCTGGGCGAGTTCGCGGCGGCGGTCGGTGGTGGTGGTGAGGGCGGTGTGGGCGAGGGCGATCGCGGTGTAGAGCAGGGCGAGGGCGAGGACGGCGGCGATCCGGCGGATCCGCCGGTGGTCGTCCGCGGGGTGGTGGGCGTCGAGCCAGGCGGCGCGGGTCTCGGCGCGGGCGCCGTGGTCGCGGGCGAGGGCGGTGACCGCTCCTGCGGCGGCGCCGCGGACGTCGATCCGGTCGGTGCGGGCGCCGGGGGCGTTGCGCGGGGTGACGTACACCGGGTTGCCGCCCGTGCCCTCGCGCAGCACGGCGGCGACCCGCAGTTCCCGCCGGGTGCCGTCGGCGAGCACCACCCGGACGCGGTCGCCGACCTGCGGGTGCCCCCATTCTTCGCTGAGCACCGCACTGTCGTCGTCGAGCGCCGCGGGGTCGCCCGCGAGGACGGGCAGCCGGGTGGTGGCGGTCAGCGCGGCGGGGTCGGCGACGGCCCGGCCCTCGGCGCGGACGGCCGTGCCGTCGGCCTCGACGACGGCGAGCGGCGTCGCGGCGCTCGGCGAGACGACGGCCCCGGGCAGTGCCCGCAGTGCGGCGGTCAGCGCGGCGGCGCCGTCGGCGTCCCCGGCGCCGGGGGTGAGCAGGAGGTCGGCGGCGGTGCGGGCGCGGGCTTCGGCGGCGCGGGCGGCGGCGACGGTGGCGGGGGCGCCGACCAGGGTGCCCGCGAGGGCGGTGGCGAGCAGGACGGGGGCGGCGGTGGCGCCGGTGCGGCGCAGGCCGCCGAGCGCGGCGGCCCGGACCAGCCGGGGCGGCCGGGCGGCGGGGCGGGTGAGCAGGCGCAGCAGCGGGCGGGCCAGGACGGGGGCGAGCAGGGCGGTGGCGGCGATCAGCAGCATCGGCTGGAGGGTGTAGGTCTTGCGGTGCAGCAGCTCGGCCGGGTCCCCGGTGAGCGCGGCGGCCACCACGGCGGCGTACGTGCCGAGCAGGGCGAGGCCGCCGAGCCAGCGGCCCGCGGTCATCACCCGCAGGTCGACGTCGGCCTCGCGGAGCGCTTCGATCGGGCGGACCCGGCCGGCCCGCCGGGCGGCGACGGCGGTGCCCGCGAGGGCGACCAGCGGGCCGGTGCAGAACGCGGTGACCAGCGGCCAGCCGGGGGTGCCGGTCCGGAAGCCCGCGGGGGCGAGGGCGGCGGCGGTGAGGGCGCGGGCCAGCAGCGGGGCGGCGGCGCGGCCGAGGGCGCTGCCGGTGGCGGCGGCGAGCAGGCCGAGCAGCAGGGCCTCCAGCAGGACGGTGCGGGTGAGTTGGCCGCGGGTGGCGCCGGCCAGCCGGAGCAGGCCGAACTCGCGGCGGCGGCGGGCGACCGCGTAGGAGGAGGTCGAGGCGACCACGAACCCGGCGGTGAACAGGCTGACGCCGCCGGTGGTGCCGAGCTGGGCGATCAGTGCGGTGCGGTCCTCGCCGGGCGGCAGGGCGGTGCTCGCGGCGAGGCCGAGCAGGGTGGCGGCGATCAGCGCGACGCCGAGGGCGAGCGCGGCGAACGTCCCGAGCAGGGCGGTCCGTCCGGCGTGCAGGGAGCGCACGGCGATCCTGGTCAGTGGGGTCGTCATGGGGCTCAAGCCAAGCGGCGGGGAGCCGTTCGCACAGTGACGCCCGCTCCACCGCGAAGAGTGGAGCCAGCTCTACCGACACTGGCCGGGGCGGCGGCCTAGGGTCGTTCCGGTGATCCGGTGATCCGGTGAGAGGAGGTGTCGGGTGTCCGACTGCTGGCGGGCGATGCGCCGACCGGGGTTCCTGCGGACGGCCTGGCCGTGGCGTTCGGCGGCGTACCTGCTGGTGTGCGCGCTGGCGGGGGCGGTGCTGTGCGTGGTGCTGCTGCTGTGGGCGGCGGTCGGCGGGGCGCTGTCGGTGCTGCTGGTGGGGGTGCCGCTGCTGGCGGCGCTGCCGCTGGTGGGGCTGGTGTCCGGGGCGTGGGAGCGGCGGCTGGCCCGCTGGATGGGCGGGGCGCCGGTGCCCGATCCGCACCGGGTGCCGGGCGGTCCGGGCCCGCGGGCCTGGCTGCGCACCCGGTACGCCGAGGGGGCGACGTGGCGGGAGGCGGGCGGCGCGGTGCTGTCGGCGTTCCTGCTCTGGCCGTTGGAGCTGGCGGTGGTGGCGGGCGCGCTGCTGGTCCCGGCCTGGCTGGTGACGACGCCGCTCCAGCTGGCCCTGGACGGCGAGCAGGTGAACGTGCTGAAGGCCTGGCAGCTGCACGGGCCGGGCCCGGCCTGGGCGGTGGCGGCGGCGGGCGCCGCGCTGCTGGCCCTCGCGGGCTACCCGCTGACGGTCGCGGCGGGTGCCCGGGCGGCGCTGGCCCGGGCGCTGGCGGGCGGTCAGGAGCGGGTCGGCGAGCTGGTCCGCTCCCGGGCCCGGCTGGTGGACGCGTTCGAGGCCGAGCGCCGCCGGATCGAGCGGGACGTGCACGACGGCGCGCAGCAGCGGCTGGTGGCCCTGTCTATGTCGCTGGGCCTGGCCCGGTTGGACGCGCCGCCGGGCGGCCCGCTCGCCCGCCGCCTGGCCGCGGCGCAGGCCGAGGCCGACGCTGCGCTGGCCGAGCTGCGCGAGCTGGTGCACGGCATCCATCCGCGGGTCCTCGCCGACCGCGGCCTGCCGGACGCCTGCGCGGACTTGGCGGACCGCTCGGTGCTGCCGGTCGTGGTGGACGTCTCGCTGCCGGGCCGGCTGCCCGCGGCCGTCGAGTCCGCGGGCTACTTCGCGGTCGCCGAGGCGCTGGCGAACGCGGCCAAGCACGCCGGGGCGTCCGCGGCCCGGGTGCACGGCCGCTGGTCGGCGGGCCGCCTGCGGCTCGACGTCTCGGACGACGGCACCGGCGGCGCCGACCCCGCGGGCGGCACCGGGCTGACGGGGCTGGCCGACCGGATCGCGGTGGTCGACGGCAGACTGTCCGTCAGCAGCCCGCCGGGCGGCCCGACCCTGCTGCGTGTGGAGATCCCGTGCACCCCGACGACCGACCCCCGCTCCGCCTCGTCCTCGCCGAGGACTCCGTCCTCCTCCGCGAGGGCCTGATCGGCCTGCTGGAGCGCTTCGGCCACACCGTCGCGGCCGCCGTCGGCGACGCCGAGGCCCTGCTCGCCGCCGTCGCCGAGCACCGCCCCGACCTGGTCCTGACCGACGTCCGGATGCCGCCCGGCCTCGCCGACGAGGGCCTGCGCGCCGCCCTGCGGCTGCGCGCCGAGCGGCCGGGCCTGCCGGTGCTGGTCCTCAGCCAGTACGTCCAGCGCTCGTACGCCGCCGACCTGCTGGCCGGCGGCGGCGGTGCGGGCGTCGGCTACCTGCTCAAGGACCGGATCGGCCACGTCGAGGAGTTCCTGGCCGCGGTGGACACCGTCGCCGCGGGCGGCACGGTGGTCGACCCCGAGGTGGTCCGCCTCCTGCTGGCCCGCCGCCGGGACCCGCTGGAGCGCCTCACCCCCCGCGAGCGCGAGGTGCTCGAACTGATGGCCCGCGGCTGCTCGAACGCGGAGATCTGCCGCCGCCTGACGGTCTCCGAAGCGGCGACCGCCAAGCACATCGGCAACATCCTGCTCAAGCTCGACCTCCCCCCGGCCGAGGACACCCACCGCCGCGTCCTGGCCGTCCTCGCGTACCTGGGCGGGGAGGAGCCCTAGGTGTTCTGTCCTGTGAGGTTGGGGACGCGGCTGGCGGGTGGTTGGCCGGCGAGTGCGGTGTGTCCGCGGTGGTGATTGTAGGT
>NZ_JNYE01000025.1 GCF_000717185.1 Kitasatospora phosalacinea
GCGCGGGCGGGGCGGGGCGGTGTGTCGCGGGGCGCGGGCGGGGCGGGGCGGTGCCTAGCGTGGGGGCATGGCTGGAGCAGCGGTGGAACTGGAGGTCGGCGGCCGGACGGTGCGGCTGTCGAACCCGGACAAGATCTACTACCCGGAGCCCGGGTACACGAAGCGGGACGTCGCCGAGTACTACCTGGCGGTCGCGCCGGGGGTCCTGCGCGGGCTGCGCGGGCGGCCGACCACGCTGCAGCGCTTCCCGGACGGCGTGGACGGCGAGTCGTTCTACCAGAAGCGGGCGCCGAAGAACGTCCCGGAGTGGCTGCCGACCGCGCGGATCGCCTTCCCGTCCGGGCGCACCGCGGACGAGGTCTGCCCGACCGAGGAGGCGGCCGTGCTGTGGGCGGCGAACCTCGGCTGCCTGACCTTCCACCCCTGGCCGGTGCGCCGCACGGACACCGAGCACCCGGACGAACTGCGCATCGACCTCGACCCGCAGCCCGGCACCGACTTCTCCGACGCCGTCCGCGCCGCACTCCAACTGCGGCCGCTGCTAGAGGAGTTCGGGCTGACCGGCTGGCCGAAGACCTCCGGCGGCCGCGGCCTGCACGTGTACGTGCCGATCGAGCCGCGCTGGACGTTCACCGAGTGCCGGCACGCCGTGATCGCGCTCGGCCGCGAGCTGGAGCACCGCTCCGGCGGCGAGGTCACCACCGCCTGGTGGAAGGAGGAGCGCGGCGCGCGGATCCTCGTCGACTACAACCAGATGGCCCGCGACCGCACCATCGCCTCCCCCTACTCGCTGCGGGCCCGCCCGCGGGCCACCGCCTCCGCCCCGCTGCGCTGGGAGGAGCTGGAGCGGGTCTCCCCCGCCGACTTCACGCTGCGCACGCTGCCCGGACGGTTCGCCGAACTCGGCGACGTGCACGCCGGGATGGACGAGCAACGGGCCTCGCTGGACGGGGCGTTGGAGCTGTACGCGCACCAGGGCGCGGGCGACCTGCCCTACCCGCCGGACTTCCCGAAGATGCCGGGAGAGCCGTCCCGGGTGCAACCGAGCCGGGCCCGGAAGCGGGGCTGACGGAGCGGGACGGAGCGGGCTGGGCGGAGCGGGCTGGGCGGAGCGGGACGGAGCGGGCTGGGCGGGGCTGAGCTGGGCTGGGCGGAAAAGGCGTGGCCTCCGGCCCGGGCCGTCCGTAGCATGCGCGGGTCGGCCCGCCCCGCGTCCAGGGGCCCGTACCTGTCGGGGAGTTCGGGATGTCTGCTCAGCGCCTCCGGTTGCCGCGTTCGGCGCCGTCCGCCGTCGGGGTGTCGTCCCGGGCGGTGGGCGCGCTGCTGGACCGGCTGGAGGAGCTGCCGGTCGAGTGCCACTCGCTGCTGGTGGTGCGCCGCGGGCAGGTCGTCGCGGAGGGCTGGTGGGCGCCGTACTCGGCCGAACGCCCGCACCTGCTCTACTCGTTGACGAAGTCGTTCACGGCCGTCGCGGTGGGGCTCGCGGTCGCCGACGGGCTGCTGGCCACGGACGACCTGGTGGTCGACCTGCTGCCCGAGCACGTCCCGGCCGACGCCCCGGAGCAGGCCCGCCGGATCACCGTCCACCACCTGCTGACGATGACCGCCGGGCACGCCGGGGACAGCCTGGAGGAGGCCTGGCGGCGGGAGCCCGACGACCTGGTGCGGGGTTTCCTCGGCCTGCCGTTCGACGCGCCCGAGGGGACGCGGCACGTCTACGACAACTCGACCACCTTCCTGCTGGCCCGGATCGTGGAGCGGGTCACCGGCCGGGGCCTGCCGGAGTTCCTCGACGAGCGCCTGTTCGCCCCGATGGGCATCGACCACGCCGAGTGGGACCGGGTCCGCGGCGGCGCCGCGTTCGGCTTCCACGGGCTGCACCTGACCACCGAGGCGCTGGCCGCGTTCGGCGAGCTGCTGCGGCGCGGCGGCCGCTGGGGCGACCGGCAGCTCGTGCCGCGCGCGTGGGTCGAGCTCGCGACGCGCCGCCACGTCGCCTCCGAGTCGTTCATCTCGGGGGCGACGGACCCGGACTTCTCCTGCGGCTACGGCTACCAGTTCTGGCGCTCCCGGCACGGCTACCACGCGAACGGCGCCTACGGGCAGCAGCTCGTGGTGGTGCCCGCGCACGAGCTCGTGGTCGCGGTGACCGCCGAGGGCGCGTCCCAGGCCGTGTTCGACGCCCTGTGGGAGTGCCTGCTGCCCGGCCTCGACCCGGTCGGCGGTTCGGACGGCGGCTCGGACGGCGGCTCGGACGGCCCTGAGGAGGACGCGGCCCTCGCCGAACGGCTGCGACGGCTGTCGCTGCCGCCGGTGCCGGGCCCGGCCGAGCCGGGGCGGACGGCCCGCGCGCGGGTGGACGCCACCGCCGAGGGGTCGGCCCTCCCGCACGGGACGGCAGCCGCCGTCGAACCGGCCGACGGCGGCTGGCGGGTCCGGCTCGGGCCGCTCCCGGACACCGGCGCCGTCCTCGACCTGGAGGTCGGCCACGGCAGTTGGCGGGAGAGCGCCCCGCTCGGCCGCCCGGTCGTCGCCGCCGGGGCCTGGCAGGACGGCTGCTTCCTCGCCGACCTGTACGTGATCACCACCCCGCACCGCGTCCGGCTGACCGTCGACCCGGCCACGGGCACGGCGACGGCGCAGTGGAGCACCCCGCCGCTGACCGGCCCCCGGCTGGAGCTGCACCTGCGCTCACCGCTACTGACCCGGCCGGACGTCGCGTAGCGCGGGCGAGCGGGCGGACGGTCGGACGAGCGGACGAGCGGACGAGCGGGGCGACTGCCCGTCGGACCGCCGCGGCGGCCGGGCGGACGGGGGGAACGGCCCGTGAGACGCTACGGACGGACGGGCCACGGCTCCTCCCGGTCGAGCCACCAACGGACCGCGAAGCGGAACGCCACGAGCAGCCGACCCGCACCCCGCCCCGCACCCCGCCCCGCCACGCCGACACGGCAGCCGGGCAGGCGGCGGGGAGAACAGCCCGCAAAGCGCCACGGGCAGACGGGCCACGGCCCCTCCCGCTCAAGCCACCAACGGACCGCGGAGCGGAACGCCACGGACAGCCGACCCGCACCCCGCCCCGCCACGCCGACGCGGCAGCCGGGCAGGCGGCGGCGGTCGCGGTGGCGACGGCCAGTGGGTCGCGGGCGGGGCGGCCGAGGAGGTCGGTGAGGTCGGGGGTGGTGCGGGCGAGGAAGCCGTGGCGGATGCCGGTGGCGATCGAGGCGAGCATCGGGGGCTGGAACGGGAGGAGGCCGGGGGTCTCGTCGAGGAGGCGGCGCCGGTACTCGCCCAGGCCGATGCCGCGGTGCGGGACCCCGAGCCGGTCGGCGACCCGGGCGGCCGTGACGGGCGGGCCGACCAGGTCGAGGGTCCGGCCGCGATGCGGGGCCATCGCCGGGGCCAGGGCGGCGTACGACCGGGAGCACCCGGGCCACGACGTCCGCTGACGGGCGGGCGCGGCCCGGGACGGACGGGCGGGCGTGGCCCCGGACGGGCGGGCGGCTCAGGACGGCTGCGGGGAGCGGTCCTCGACGGGTGCGGGTGCGGGTGCGGACGCCGGGGCCGGGGCCGTCGGGCGGCGGACCAGGAGGACGACCAGGGCGGCGGCGAGCAGTCCGGCGGCTCCGGCGGTGAGGTAGACGTGGTCGAGGGCGGTGGCGTAGGCGTGGCGGGGGTCGGCGGGGCCCCGGTCGCGCAGGGTGTTCTGGAAGACGGTGCCGAGGACGGCGATGCCCAGGGCGAAGCCGAGCTGGCGGGCGGTGTTGAAGGCGCCGGAGGCCGTGCCGGCGCGTTCGCGCGGGACGGTGGCGAGGGCGGCGGACATCATCTGCGGGGTGGCCAGGCCGACGCCGGTCCCGGTGACCAGCAGGCCGGGCAGCAGGGCCGTCCAGCCGGAGCCGGGCGAGACCAGGACGAGCAGCAGGGTGCCGGTGCCGATCAGGACCAGGCCGAGTCCGATCGGCAGCCGCGGGGGTGCGCCGCGCAGCAGGCGGGTGCCGATCGGGGCGGTGACGAACGCGGCGGCGGCGAGCGGGCAGACGGCCAGTCCGGCGCTCAGCGGGCCGAGGTGCAGGACCTGTTGGAGCCACAGGCCGGTGTAGGTGAGCTGGGCGAAGGCGGCGGCGGTGAGCAGCAGTCCGGCGGCGGCGAGGCCGGTGAAGGCCGGGTTGCGCAGCAGGCGCAGGTCCAGCAGGGGGTGGGCGGTGCGGAGTTCGACGGCGGTGAAGGCGGCGAGGGCGAGGGCGGCCCCGGCGAGGGTGCCGAGCACCAGGGGGTCGCTCCAGCCGCGTTCGCCGCTCTCGATCAGGCCGTAGGTGAGGGCGGCGGCGAACAGGGTGAACGCGGTGGCGCCGGGCAGGTCGAAGCGTCCCGCGGCGGGGGCGGTGCGGTCGGGGGCGAGGCGGCGGGCGGTGAGCCAGCCGGCCAGGGCGGCGATCGGCAGGTTGACCAGGAAGACCGAGCGCCAGCCGAACTGCTGGGTGAGCAGCCCGCCGAGCACCGGTCCGGCGGCGGCCGCGGCGCCGTTGACGGCGCCCCAGACGCCGAACGCGGTGCCCCGGTCGCGGCCCTGGTAGGCGGCGTTCAGCAGCGCGGTGGTGGAGGTCATCATGGCGGCGGCGCCGATGCCCTGGACGGCGCGGGCGGCGATCAGGGTGCCGGCGCCGGGGGCGAGCGTGCAGGCCAGCGAGGCGAGGCCGAAGACGGCGAGGCCGGCCAGGTAGAGGCGGCGGTGGCCGAGGCGGTCGCCGAGCGAGCCGAAGGCCATCAGCAGGGCGGCGAGGGTGAGGGCGTACACGTCGACCACCCACTGCAGGGCGGTGAAGGTGGAGTGCAGGTCCTCGGACATCTCGGGCAGCGCGGTGTTCACGATGCTGGTGTCGACCAGCAGCATGAACGCGCCGACGCAGATCGCCGTCAGGGGTGTCCACTTGCGCACGGGCGGGGCGTCCTTCCGGAGCGGGCTTCGCTTACCGCCGTACTCTGGCCCGTTGCCGCCGCTTTCCCCTAGCCGGTGCGGCGTTCCCGGTGGTTCTCGACACGGTCTAGGCTGGGGCGGTGGGATCCGACACGTACGATGCCGTCGACCGGCAGGTGGTGCACGCGTTGCAGTTGGCGCCGCGGGCCGCGTTCAGCAGGCTGGCGGCGGTGCTGGGGGTGTCCGACCAGACGGTGGCGCGCCGGTACGGGCGGCTGCGCGGGGCGGGGCTGATCCGGGTGCTGGGGCTGTCGGACCCGGAGCGGCTGGGCGAGGTGCGCTGGCAGTTGCGGGTGCGCTGTTCGCCGGACGCGGCGGGGGCGGTGGCGGCGGCGCTGGCCCGGCGGGAGGACACCGTGTGGGTGTCGCTGAACTCGGGCGGCACCGAGATCGCCTGCTCGACCCGGACGCCGCCGGACCGCGCGGACCACTCGCTGCTGCTCCAGCACCTGCCGCGCACCCCGAACGTGCTGGGGATGACGGCGCACTGCGTGCTGCACACCTTCTTCGGCGGGGCGCAGAGCCTGGCGGTCAAGTCGGGTGCGCTGAGCGCCGAGCAGGTCGCGGCGCTCACCGCGGCCGGCCCGCAGGTCGCCGAACCCGGCGCTCCCGTACCGGAGTTGGACGTGGCGGACCGTCGGCTGCTGGCGGTGCTGGCGGTGGACGGGCGGGCCCCGCTGGCCGAACTGGCCGCCGCCTGCGGGAAGTCGGAGAGCACGGTGCGGCGGCGCCTGGAGGAGCTGTCGGCCTCGGGGGTGCTGTACTTCGACCTGGACGTGGACTGGCGGATCTTCGGCCTGCGCACCCACACCTGGCTGTGGCTGAACGTGGTCCCGTCCGAACTCGCGTCCGCGGGTGCGGCGTTGGCCGACCACCCGGAGGTGGCGTACGCCTGCGCGACGACCGGTCCGAGCAACCTGCACGCGGTGGTGATCACCCGGACCGCCCGGGAGCTGTACGGCTACCTGACCACCCGGGTGGCGGCGCTGCGCGGGGTGCAGCACCTGGAGACGGCGCCGACCATCCGGATCGTCAAGGGCCCCGGCCCGCTGCCGCTGGCCGCCCCGCGGGACATCTGACGTTCCGTCAGGCGGATTGCGGGATGCGGGCGGTGAGGTCGGCGAGGGCGTCGCGGGCGGTGGCGAGTTCGCCGATCCGGGCGTTCAGGTCGGCGAGTTGAGCGGTGAGCCGGTCACGGACGCAGGGGTGCAGTTCGCCGTCCTCGTAGCAGGGCATCAGTTCGCGGATGGTGCGGCTGGTGAGCCCGGCGGCGAGCAGCGCGCGGATCCGGCCGACCTCGACGGGCGCGTCGGCGCCGTACTCGCGGTGGCCGCCGGGAGTGCGGTGCGCGGTGAGCAGTTCCTGCTGCTCGTAGTAGCGCAGCAGCCGCACCGGGACGCCGGTGGCCCGGGACAGCTCGCCGATCCGCATCATGTGACCCACCCCACACCGCTCTGGCTTGAACCTCACACCGGTGTCACATCCTACGGTTGCCGACATGACGACGAACCAGAACACGGACGGTACGGACCGGAACGAGCCGGTGGCGCTCTACGGCTTCCTCACCCCGAAGGACGGACACCGGGAGCAACTGCGCGCACTGCTGGCCGAGTTGGTGGAGCCCTCGCGCGAGCACCCGGGCAGCCTGGTGTACCGGCTGCACGAGCAGGAGGACGGCCGGTTCTTCCTGTACGAGCTGTGGGCGAGCCGGGCGGAGCTGGCGGCGCACCACGGGACGGCCGTGCTGCAGGACGTGCTGGCGCGGCTCCCGGAGCACCTGGCGGGCGCCCCGGAAGCCTACGAGGGGTGGTTGGTGGGCGAGTCCGGGCCGGTCAGCTCCGCAGGAACTCGCGGTTGAGGCGGGCGATGCCGCTGAGCGGGATGCCCTTGGGGCAGGCGGTGGCGCACTCGCCGGTGTTGGTGCAGCCGCCGAAGCCCTCCGCGTCCATGGTCTCCACCATGTTCCGCACCCGGGAGGCGCGTTCGGGGGCGCCCTGCGGGAGGACGTTGAGGTGGACGACCTTGGCGGCGGTGAAGAGCATCGCGGAGCCGTTGGGGCAGGCGGCGACGCAGGCCCCGCAGCCGATGCACTCGGCGTGCTCGAAGGCGAGGTCGGCGGCCTCCTTGGGGACGGGGGTGGCGTGCGCCTCGGGGGCGGAGCCGGTGGGGGCGGTGACGTAGCCGCCGGAGCCGATGATCCGGTCGAGGGCGGAGCGGTCGACCACCAGGTCGCGGACGACGGGGAAGGCGCCGGCCCGCCAGGGTTCGACGTCGACGGTGTCGCCGTCGGTGAAGTGCCGCATGTGGAGCTGGCAGGTGGTGGTGCGTTCGGGGCCGTGGGCCTGGCCGTTGATGACCATGCCGCAGGCGCCGCAGATGCCTTCTCGGCAGTCGTGGTCGAAGGCGACGGGCCGCTCGCCGCGCAGGATGAGTTCCTCGTTGAGGGTGTCGAGCATCTCCAGGAAGGACATGTCCTCGCTGATCCCGGAGACCCGGTACTCGGTCATCTCGCCCGGGGTGTCCGGGCCTTGCTGGCGCCAGATGCGCAGGGTGAGGTTCACGCGTAGCTCCGCTGGGTGGGGTGGACGTGCTCGAAGACGAGCTGTTCCTGGTGCAGGACGGGGGCCTCGCCGGTGCCGGTGAACTCCCAGGCCGCGGCGTAGCCGAACTCCTCGTCGCGGCGGGCGGCTTCGCCGTCGGGGGTGGCGGACTCGGTGCGGAAGTGGCCGCCGCAGGACTCGGCGCGGTGCAGGGCGTCCAGGCACATGAGTTCGGCGAGTTCGAAGTAGTCGACGAGCCGGTTGGCCTTCTCCAGTGCCTGGTTGAGCTCCTCGCCGGTGCCGGGCACCTTGATCCGGCGCCAGAACTCCTCGCGGATCTGCGGGATCCGGGCCAGGGCGCGGCGCAGTCCGGCCTCGTCGCGGGCCATTCCGCACTCCTCCCACAAGAGTTCGCCGAGTTCGCGGTGGAAGGAGTCGGGGGTGCGGTCGCCGTCGACGGCCAGGATCAGGTTGAGCCGGTCGGCGGACTCGGCCTCCACGGCGGCGAGTTCGGGGTGGTCGGCGGGGACGGCGGCGAGCTTGGTGCGGCCCAGGTAGTCGTTGAGGGTGGGCGGCAGCACGAAGTAGCCGTCGGCGAGGCCCTGCATCAGGGCGCTGGCGCCGAGCCGGTTGGCGCCGTGGTCGGAGAAGTTGGCCTCGCCGATCGCGAACAGGCCGGGGATCGTGGTCTGCAGGTCGTAGTCGACCCAGAGCCCGCCCATCGTGTAGTGGATCGCCGGGTAGATCCGCATCGGGACGGTGTACGGGTCCTCGGCGGTGATCCGCTCGTACATCTCGAACAGGTTGCCGTACTTGGCCTCGACGGCGTCCCGGCCGAGCCGGGCGATCGCGTCGGCGAAGTCGAGGTAGACGCCCTGCCCGCCGGGGCCGACGCCGCGGCCCTCGTCGCAGACCACCTTGGCGGCCCGGGAGGCGATGTCTCGGGGCACCAGGTTGCCGAACGCCGGGTAGATCCGCTCCAGGTAGTAGTCGCGCTCGTCCTCGGGGATCTGCGCGGCGGGGCGGGTGTCGCCCTTCGCCTTCGGGACCCAGATCCGGCCGTCGTTGCGCAGCGACTCGCTCATCAGGGTCAGCTTGGACTGGTGGTCGCCGGAGCGCGGGATGCAGGTCGGGTGGATCTGGGTGAAGCACGGGTTGGCGAACAGGGCGCCGCGCCGGTGGGCCCGCCAGATCGCGGTGGCGTTGGAGTTCTTGGCGTTGGTGGAGAGGTAGAAGACGTTGCCGTAGCCGCCGGTGGCGAGCACCACGGCGTCCGCGGTGTAGGAGCGGATCTCGCCGGTGACCAGGTCGCGGGCGACGATGCCGCGGGCCCGGCCGTCGACGACCAGCAGGTCGAGCATCTCGGTGCGCGGGTGCATCTCGACGTTCCCGGCGGCGATCTGCCGGGACAGCGCCTGGTAGGCGCCGAGCAGCAGTTGCTGGCCGGTCTGGCCGCGGGCGTAGAAGGTGCGGGAGACCTGGACGCCGCCGAAGGAGCGGGTGTCGAGCAGGCCGCCGTACTCACGGGCGAACGGGACGCCCTGGGCCACGCACTGGTCGATGATCTCCACCGAGACCTCGGCCAGGCGGTGCACGTTGGACTCGCGGGCCCGGAAGTCGCCGCCCTTGACGGTGTCGTAGAACAGCCGGCGCACCGAGTCGCCGTCGTTGCGGTAGTTCTTGGCGGCATTGATGCCGCCCTGCGCGGCGATCGAGTGGGCCCGCCGCGGGGAGTCCTGAAAGCAGAACTGGACGACGTGGTAGCCCTGTTCGGCCAGCGTCGCGCCCGCCGCGCCGCCGGCCAGGCCGGTGCCGACCACGATCACGGTGTGCTTGCGGCGGTTGGCGGGGTTGACCAGCTTGGCCTCGAACCGCCGCTGCTCCCACCGCTGTTCGATCGGCCCGGCCGGGGCGGCGGTGTCGGCGACGGGCGCGCCGAGGGTGTAGTCGGAGTAGCTCATTCCCGGGCTCCCGGTGGGGTGTTGGGGGTTCATCGGACCAGTCCGGCCATCACGGCCACCGGCACCGACAGGAACCCGGCGGTCAGCAGCAGCGCCAGCGCGTTCGCGCCGAGCTTCAACGCCCGGTCGCGGCGCGGGTTGTTGACGCCCAGGGTCTGCGCGGCGCTCCAGAAGCCGTGCCGCACGTGCAGGCCGAGCGCCAGCATCGCCAGGCAGTAGACCGCGCCCGAGTACCAGGTGGAGAACGAGGCCACGATGTTCTGGTACGGGTGGCCCTCCTCGGCGGCCGGGTTCACCGTGAGGGTGGTCAGGTCGAGGATGTGCCAGACGACGAACAGCCCGAGGATCACCCCGCCCCAGCGCATCGTCCGGGTCGCGTACGTGGCCCGCTGCCGCCGGTGCGCGTACTTCACCGGGCGGGCCCGCAGGTCGCGGCGGGAGAGCTGGTAGGCGGCGGTGCCGTGGGCGAGCACGGCCGCGAGCAGGACCAGCCGGGCCAGCCAGAGGAACCAGCCGTGGTGCAGGAAGGGCTCGCCGATGGTGCGCAGCCAGTGCGCGTAGCCGTTGATGTCGTCCGGGCCGAAGAACACCTTGAGGTTGCCCAGCATGTGGGCGACCAGGTAGGCCAGCATCACCAGGCCGCTGACCGCCATCACGGCCTTCTTGCCGACGGAGCTGCGCCACAGCGACGCCGCGGAGGACGGGCGCCGGCCGGGGGCGGGGGTCCGGGGCGTCCGGGTCGCCTGGTTGGTCCGGTTGGTCCGGGTAGCAGAAGCCATGACCATGACCGTAGGCCGGGCGTGTCGCGGGTGTCCAAGACATGGAAGTGCCGCTCACGATAGGCGCTGCCTATGATGGCTGGTGTGCAGTTGCAGCAGCTCGCCTACTTCGTCGCGGTCGCCGACGCCCGGCACTTCACCCGGGCCGCCGAGCTGAGCCACGTCTCGCAGCCCTCGCTGTCCCAGCAGATCCGCTCCCTGGAGCGGGAGTTGGGTGCCGAACTGTTCCACCGCTCGCGCTCCGGGACGACCCTGACCGACGCCGGCCAGGCCCTGCTGCCGCTGGCCCGCCGGATCCTCGCCGACGCGGACAGCGCCCGGCGGGCCGTCGCCGAGACGGTGCAGCTGCGCCGCGGCCGGGTCCGCTTCGGGGCGCCGCCCTCGCTGTGCGCCAGCCTCGTCCCGCAGGTGCTGCGCGCGTACCGGGCCCGGCACCCCGGCGTCGACCTGCAGCTGACCGAGGGCGGCTCGCGCGACCTCGTCCGCGACCTGGAGGCCGGACAGCTGGACCTCGCCCTGGTGATCACCCCCGGCTCCGCCGCGCCCGCCCCGCTGGCCGTCACCCCGCTGCTGCACGAGGACCTGGTGCTGGTCTCCGCCGAACCGCTCCCCCGCCGCCGGCCCCGGATCGCCGAGCTGCGCGGCCGCGACCTGGTGATGTTCCGCGAGGGCTACGACGTCCGCGAGACCACCCTGGCGGCCTGCCGGGCGGCCGGGTTCGAGCCCTCGTACGCCGTCGAGGGCGGCGAGATGGACGCCGTGCTGGCCGCCGTCCGGGCCGGGCTGGGCCCCGCGGTCGTCCCCGGCATGGTCGCCGCCAGCGCCGCCCTGCCCAGCACCCCCTTCGCACCCCCCGGCCTCGGCCGCACCATCGCCCTCGCCCACGGCCGCGACCTGCCGCTCACCCGCGCCGCGGACGCCTTCCGCGGCACCCTCCTCGCCTACCTGCGCGAAGCCGAGCGCACCGACACGCTCCCCCCGGGCACCCGGCTGCTCCCCTCCCCCTGAAGCCCGGCGGGCCGGGCGTAAGGTGGGTGCACGGAACATCGGTACGACGAGAGGTGGTCCGGGTGACCGGGAGCGTGGTGGCGGTCAGCAGCAACGGGGCGTACTCCTTCACGAAGCCGAACCGGCCGGGGATCCGGCTGCTGGCGGGCCTCGGGGTCGAGGGCGACGTGCACGCCGGGGTGACGGTCAAGCACCGCTCCCGCGTCCGGCAGGACCCCGCGCAACCGAACCTGCGGCAGGTGCACCTGATGCACGCCGAGCTGTTCGACGAGCTCGCCGCGGCCGGGTTCGCGGTGGAGCCCGGGCAGTTGGGCGAGAACGTCACCACCCGGGGCGTGGACCTGCTCGCCCTGCCGGTCGGGACGCTGCTGCACCTCGGGGCGGAGGCCGTGGTCGAGGTGACCGGGCTGCGCAACCCGTGCGCGCAGATCGACGCCTTCCAGCCCGGGCTGCTCAAGCAGGTGGTGGGACGGGACGAGGCCGGGGCGGTGGTCCGCAAGGCCGGGATCATGGGCGTGGTCCGCTCCGGCGGCGGGATCCGCCCCGGGGACGCCGTCACCGTCACCCTGCCGCCCGAGCCGCACCGCCCGCTCGAACGGGTCTGAGCCCCCCCCGGGGCGCGGTCCGCCTACGGAGTTTCACTATGCTCCGGGTTCCACTCATCCGATCTTCACAGGGGGAACCCCATGGACCGACGCGGCCTGCTCAAGGCGAGCGGCACCGCTCTCGGCGTGTTCGGCGGCGCCCAACTCGTCGGGGCCCAGTCCGCGCAGGCGGTGACGGGCGGCGGACCGGTGGTGAACGTGCTGGACTACAAGCCGGCCGGCACCGACGACACCACCGCGTTCCACGACGCCTTCGACGGCAACCCGGGCGCCACCGTGCTGATCCCGCCGGGCACGTACACCCTGACCATGGGGGTGCGGCTGACCGCGGGCACCACGGTGATCGCGTACGGGGCCCGGATCGTCCGGGGCACCGACGCTTGCTCGGCGCTGCTGCACAACGTCAACGGGGGCGTCGAGGCGCCGGGGTACACCGGGCCGGGCCGGATCAGCGTCCTGGGCGGGACGTGGGACATGGCGGGGGCGACGCTGACCCGGCAGACCGACGCGTTCGCCTTCGCGCACGCCGCGGACCTGCTGTTCCGGGACTGCGTGATCGTCAACGTGCCCTCGGCACACGCGATCGAGCTGAACGCGGTGCGCGGGGTGCGGGTGCTGGACTGCGTCTTCGAGGGGACGAACAGCGCCTTCGGCGCGGACAAGGAGGCCGTGCAGATCACCGGCGCGACCTCGTCCGCGAACCTGCCCGCGCCCCCGTACGACCTGACCCCGTGCGTGGACGTACTCGTCTCCGGCTGCACGCTGCGGCCCCCGACGGCCGCGGGCTACGTAAACTTCGGTGCGCTGTGCGGGGACCACGGCGGCGCGGCGGGCATGGTGCACAGCAACGTCCGGGTGGTCGGCAACCGGATCGAGGGCGCCACCCTGGCGGCCGTCCGGGTCGTGGACTGGCAGCACTCGGTGGTCAGCGGGAACACCATCGAGTCGGCGTCCAACGCGGGCATCGACGTCCGCTCGCTGGCGTCGAACCCGCTGACGGGCCTGCTGATCCAGGGCAACACCGTCACCGGTACCGGCAACGGCGGCTCCCTCAGCGGCGGCATCACCGTGTCCGGCAAGGCCGAGGCGCCGATCACCGGCCTGGTGGTCAGCGGCAACGCGGTCGCGAACACCCAGGGCGAGCACGGCGTGTACGTCGGCTACGCGCCGCAGGCCGTGGTGACCGGCAACACGGTCGTCCGCACCCTCCGCAACGACAAGGCCAGCAACTGCCAGGCCGTCCAACTGGACTACTCGCCGGGCAGCGTGCTGACCGACAACACCGCCACCGACATCGCCGGCGACGGCCTGTTCGTGAACGCCAGCACCGGCAGCCTGGTCAGCGGGAACCGGGTCACCAACTGCGCGACGCACGGGCTTGCCGCCAGTTCGGACGACCTGGCCGTCCGGAACAACGTGTTCTCCGGGCTGAACACGGACGGCGCGGCGGACAAGTACGGCATCCGGGTCGGCGCCAACGCGAAGAACGCCTCGGTGCAGGGCAACGTGGTGCGCAGGAGCGGCGCCGCCCAGGACGCCACCGCGGCCGTCGCGGTGATGGCCGGCAGCAACGGCACCTGGGTCACCGGCAACGACCTGCGCGGCTGGGGCGCGGCGGCGCTGCTGGACCAGGGCACGGGCACCCTGACGACCAGCGGCGGCAACCTGTCGTAGCGCGCCGGTCGGTCCTGGTGGCGGGCCGGTCAGTCCCGGTGGCGGGCCGGTCAGTCCCGGTGGCGGGCGAGTTCGGCCCGGCCGCGGACGCCGTACTGGCGGTAGAGGCGGGTGAGGTTGGCTTCGACGGCCTTGACCGAGAGGTGGAGGCGGGCGGCGATCTCGCGGTTGGTGGCGCCGGAGCGGATCAGGGTGAGGATCTGCTGCTGCATGGGGGTGGGGTCGGCCTCCAGCGCGTCGAGGGCGGCGAGGGCCGCGGCGGCGTGCTGCTGCCAGGGTAGGCAGCCCGCGGCGGCGTAGCGGGTGTGGGCCTCCTGGAGAGCGGTGCGGGCGGCGGCGCGGCGGCGGGCGCGGCGTTCGAGGGTGCCGAGGGCGAGGTGGGCGCGGGCGAGTTCGAGGGGGTAGGGGTGGGTGTCGGGGATCAGCGCGCGCAGGGTGTCGGCGGCCCGGCGGGGGTCGGTGGCGGCGGTGAGGTGGGCTTCGGCGCGGTGCAGGCCGAGGGTGAGGACGTCGCGGCCCAGGCGGGTTGCGCGCTCGCGGGCGTCGGCGAGGGTGGCGGCGGCTTCGTCGGAGCTGCCGGAGAGGGCGAGTGCCTCGGCCAGGTCGGCGTCCACCAGGAAGAGTGAGGGGTCGGTGAACTCCATGCGGCGGAGCAGGAGTTGGCAGCGGCCGAGGTGTTCGGCGGCGGCTAGGTGGTTGCCGCGCAGGAGTTCGGCGCGGCCGCGCAGGCCGTGGGCGTAGGCGAGCCATTCGCGGTCGTGGTCGTCCTCGGCGGCGCGGATCGCGGAGTCGAGGAGCTGGGCGGCGCGGTCGGCGGTGCCGCCGTTGAGTTCGGCGGCGCCGCCGAGGACGCGGGCCGGCCCTGGGTTGGGTTCGATGCGTTCGCGCAGTTCGTGGGCGGCGCGTCCGGCGGCGTACGCCTCGGTGCAGCGTCCGGCGCGTTCGTAGACGGAGGCGGAGATGTAGAGGACGTTGGCGAGGTCCTCGGTGCGGCCGGAGGCTTCGACCTCGGCGCGCAGGGTTTCGACCTCGGCGATCGCGCGGGGCAGGTCGCCGCTGCGCAGGGCGGCGACGGCGAGCCCTTCGCGGCAGAACACCGCGGCGGCGGTGGGGGGCCGCCCGGCGGCGAGGCGGCAGCCGCGTTCGAGTTGGGCGAGGCCGCGGGCGGGGTCGGTGAGCAGGGTCAACGGGGCGCGCTGGGCGAGGAGTTCGACGAGCAGGTCGGGGTCATCGGCGTGGTCGGCGTGCTTCTCGGCGATGGCGAGTTCGGCGAGCCCTTCGGCCCGGTCGCCGCGGTGCAGGGCGCGGACGGCGCGTTCCTGGTGGACGGCGGCGGTGAGGCCGGGGTGGCCGCCGGTGTCCTCGGCGGCGGCGGTGAGCAGGGGTTCGGCGCCGGGGTGGTCGGGGCCGAGCAGGCGGGCGAGCAGCAGGCGGGCGTGGACCCGGACGTCGGCGGTGGGGGCGGCGGCGAGGCGTTCGCCGCAGGCGCGGGCGAGGTCGGGCAGGCCGGCGGCGGCGGCGTTGCGGGCGGCGGCGAGCAGGCGGCGTCCGGCGGTGTCGGGGTCGGGGGTGTGGTCGGCGGCGAGGCGGAGCAGTTCGGCGGCGGTGCCGGGGGCGCCGCGGGTGAGTGCGGTGTCGGCGGCGCGGCCGAGCCGGGAGGCGAGGTGGGGGTCGGGGGCGTCGGTGGCGAGGGCCTGGTGGCGGGCCTGTTCGACGGGGTCGGCGGCGAGTTCGGCGAGCAGCCGGTGGGCGGCGCGCAGGGCGGCGGGGGCGGCGTCGGCGAGGACGACTTCGGCGACCAGGGGGTGGCTGAACTGCGGCGCGCCGGTGGGGGTCTGCTGGAGGATGCCGTGGCGGCGGGCGGCGGCGAGGGGTTCGGTGACGGTGGCGGGCAGCGCGGTGCCGGGCCGGGCGGCGGCCAGGACGGTGAGCGACTGCCGTGCGGCGTCGGGGAGTTCGCCGAGCCGGGCGGAGACCAGGGCGCGCAGCCGGTGCGGGACGTCGAGCGGGCGGTCGGGGTCGGCGGCGAGTGCGCTCTCACTGTTCCCGGCGGCCAGTGAGCGGCCCAACTCCATTACGTAGTACGGGTTTCCTCCGCTGACGGTGTGCACGCGGGTGAGGGTGAGTCCGCTCAGGCGCAGGTCGAGCCGTTCGCGCAGCAGGGCGCCGGTGCCGCGTTCGCTGAGCGGGCCGACCGGGATCTCGCGGGCGGCGGGCGGGCAGAGTGCGCCCATCTCGGGTGCGGCGTCGGCGTGTTCGGTGCGTTCGGTGACGGCGAAGCGGACGTGGCGGTCGGTCAGGCGGCGGGCGGCGAAGGCGATGACCTGGCGGCTGGCCTCGTCGAGCCACTGGGTGTCGTCGAGCAGGACGAGCACGGGGCCGCGCTGGGCGAGTCGGCGCAGTGCTTCGAGGACGGCGACCCGGACGGCCAACGGGTCGGTGGGGGCGCCGGGTTGGGGTGCGCGGTGGAGCAGGGCGCACTCCAGGGCCTGGCGCAGGTGGTCGGGCAGGTCCTCGGCGAGGCCGGGGAGGGCCTCGCCGAGGAGGTCGATCAGGGCGAGGTGCGGCAGGTCCGCCTCGGCGGCGGTGGGGCTGCTGCGCAGGACGGCCCAGCCTGCCGGTCCGGCGTCCCGGGCGAGTGCGTCGAGCAGCGCGGTCTTGCCTATGCCGGCCGGTCCGTGCAGCAGGACGCCGCCAGTGGCGGTGAGTGCGGCACGGATCTCGGCGAGCAGGTGGGCGCGGTCGACGAGTGGGGGCTCGGTCGCTTCCGCCGGGGTGGTGGCGGCTGCGGCCGGGCCGGGGAGGATGCCGGTCATGGCGGTCAGTGTGCCGCCTCGGAACCGGCTGCGCGAGGGTGTCGCATGAACACGACACCCTCGCGACCCGCTGTTAAGTCCCTTTTAAGGCCCTGCTGTCGGGGACGTCGCGGGGGCCTCCGGTCAGCCGACGCTGACGTCGTCGACCAGGAAGACGGTCGACAGGTAGGCGTCCTCCTGCCCGGCGAACTGCAGGTTGACCGTCTGCCCGCGGAAGGCGCTCAGGTCGACGGTCTTCTGCACGTAGCCGGAGCTCGCGTTGGCGTTGGAGTACGTCGCCAGGGTCTGGCCGTTGGCGCTGACCTTCAGGGTGTCGTAGGCGGTGGAGCCGGACTCCTGGGTGGTGACCTTCAGCCAGAAGGTGAGCTTCGGGGTGCCGCTGGACGGGACGGCGACGTTGTTCTGCGCGAGGGTCTCGGTGGCCGCGGAGCCGTAGCCCATCATCCAGGCGTACCAGGAACCGCCGTGCGGGGACTGCTGGGTGGAGTTGGTGATGTCTTCGGCGCTCTGCGTCCAGCCGGTGGCGCCCTGCTCGAAGTCGCCGTTGGTCAGCGCGTTGCCCGGGTTGGGGTTGCCGGTGGGCGAGGAGGTCGGCGAGGCGGTCGGCGACGGGGACGGGTTGCCGCCCGGGTCGGGCAGCGCGGTGCCGAGCGAGACGGCGGCCCACGCCTTGGAGACGATGTACCGCTCCTGGGAGTTGGAGCCGTACAGGTCGGCGGCGGCCTGGAGGGTCGCGGTGCGCGCCGAGGAGTAGTTGGTGGTGGAGGTCATGTAGGTGGACAGGGCGCGGTACCAGATCGCCGCGGCCTTCTCCTTGCCGATGCCGCTGAAGCTGTCGCCGTTGCACGGGGTGCCGTTGTGCGACAGGCCGCCGATGGTCTTGGCGCCGGTGCCCTCGGCGGTCAGGTAGAAGAAGTGGTTGGCGATGCCGGAGGAGTAGTGCACGTCGACCTGCCCGGCCCGGCTGCTGTAGCAGGACAGCGAGGAGCCGTCCGCGGCCGGGTTGTCCATCCGGCGCAGGTAGCCGTTGCCCATCCGGAGCTTCTCGCCGATGTAGTAGTCACCGGGGTCGGTGCTGTTGTTGGCGTAGAACTCGACCATGGTGCCGAAGATGTCGGAGGTGGCCTCGTTGAGGCCGCCGGACTCGCCGGAGTAGTTGAGGTTGGCGGTGGCGGCGGGCGCCGCGGCCGTCGTTGCGGATGCCGGAGCGGTTGAAGGTGTTCTTGTAGTAGTCCCAGGTCTTCGCGAGGCCGTAGGAGGCGTCCACGGCGGCGCTCTCCCGGCTCGAAGTGGAGCCGTTGCCCCAGGAGTTGGTCGACTTGGAGAACGTCCGGGCGTTCTGCGCCGGGTTCGACTGCGGGCTGTTGTACGAGTCGTAGACGACCGTGGAGCCGTGCAGCGCGTCGGTCAGCGTGTAGCCGCTGCCGCCCTGGCTGGTCTCGATGGTGACCTGGCCGACGTTCACGCCGTTGCCGGTGCCCGAGACGGTCTGGTTGACCTCGTACTGGTCCAGGACCGCGCCGCTGGCGGCGTCCAGCAGGACCGCCTCGCGGGAGTCGGCCCCCGCTTCGCCCGCGCCGGTCACGGTGTTGCGGTACGCCAGCACCGGGACCTTTCCGACCGCCCAGACCACCAGCTGGCTGGTGTCGAGGTTGGTGGTGCGGGCCTGCTTGACGTGCTTGGCGCTGCGCACGGCGGCCGCCGAGGCGTCCTTGCCGGACAGCTTGGGCGTCACGCCCGCCACCTTGATCGCGCCCTCGTGGGCCCAGGTGGTCGAGGTGGCCTTGCCGTTCTTGCCGTAGTGCACGACCAGGTCGCCGCCGACCACCGGCAGGCCGCGGTAGGTGCGGTCGTACCGCACGTGCCGGGCACCGTCGTTGTCGACCAGCACGTCCTTGGGCAGCAGGCGCTCGTCCGGGCCCAGGCCCAGGCTCTTGGCTAGCCCCTTGGCGTCCTTCTCCGCCTGCTCCAGGACCGCGGTGCGGCCCACCGAGGTCATCGCCTGGAAGCCGGCACCGTTCGCGGTGGTGCCGCTGGCCAGTGCGGGGGACTGGGAACTCGCCACCATCACGGTGCCCATGGTGAGGGCGGCCGCAACAGCTGCCGCCAGAGCGGTCTTGCGGTTCATCGGGTTTCCTCCCACCGAGCCGGGGTTGATGGGGGACGGCCGACGACGCCGATGGGGTGTGGCGTCGCGGCCGGTTTCAGCTCGGCGGCAGGACGCTAGGACCGCGGAGCACCCCCGCAACATGCCCTCGCGACCTCGGCAAGGGCCGGTCAAGGGTGCGCCGCCCCCTCCCCCAGGGCGGCCCCCGACCTGCCCCCGGCCTGCCCCCGACCTGCCGTCGGCGCGCCCGGCGGCCTCGACGGGCGGTGCGTCCGGCGGTGCGCCCGGCGGCAGGTCGGGCGGTGCGCCCGGCAGTCTCAACGGGCGGTGCGGAAGCCGATGTTGCCGCTGGAGCTGTCGGGGGTGTTGGCGGAGCGGGCGGCGAGGCGGTAGCGGTTGCAGTAGGAGGCGTGGCACATGTGGGAACCGCCGCGCATGACCCGGGAGGTGCCGGTGGGCGGGCCGAGCGGGTCCTGGCGGGTGGCGGGGGTGTCGGGGAGGTGGTGGTCGGGGCTGAAGCGGTCGGCGCACCACTCCCAGACGTTGCCGAGCACGTTGTAGAGGCCGTGGCCGTTGGGGCGGTACGAGCGGACGGGGGCGGTGGAGCGGTGGCGGCCGGTGCCCCGGGTCGGGAAGTCGCCCTGCCAGATGTTGAGCATCTCCCGTCCGCCGGGGGCGAGTTCGTCCCCCCACGGGTAGCGGGTGCCGTCCGTGCCGCCGCGGGCCGCGTACTCCCACTGGGCCTCGGTGGGCAGCCGGGTGCCGGACCAGGCGCAGTACGCCCGGGCGTCGTTCCAGGAGACGTGCACCACCGGGTGCTGCTGGCGGGCGGCGTAGTCGCTGCCGGGGCCCTCGGGGGCCCGCCAGGTCGCGCCCGCGACGGCCCGCCACCACGGGGTGGCGGCGACCCGCGGGGAGGCGGCGCGCAGCCGGTCGGTGAGGAAGCCCTCGAAGACGAAGCTGGAGCCGAAGCGTTCGGCGTCGGTGACGTGCCCGGTCTCCCGACCGAAATCGACTCCCGCTCGACGGTCGGCGCCCCCTAGGGTGACTGGCATGGACGAGGCGGAACCGCAACCCGAACTACTGCTGCCCGAACGGTTGTTGCCCGAGCTGGACGGAACGGAGCGCGGCCTGGCCGTGCTGATGTGCGGGCTGCCCGGCTCGGGCAAGAGCACCTACGCGCGGGCCCTGGAGCGGCGCGGCTTCACCCGGCTGTCGATCGACGAGGTGGTCTGGGACCGGCTCGGCCACGACGCGGCCGAGCTCGACCCGGCCGAGTACGACCGGATGAAGAGCGCCGTCGAGGCCGAGCTGTGGCAGGGACTGGTCCGGCTGCTGGCGGCCCGCCGCCCCGTCGTCGTCGACTACAGCTTCTGGCAGCGTGCCACCCGCGACCGCTACAAGGCCCTGGTCGAACAGCACGGCTGCCGCTGGGAGTTGATTCGTCTGCGGGCCGACCTGCCGACCCTGCGCCGCCGCCTCGCCGCCCGCAACCGGCGCAACGACGCGAACAGCGTCACGGTCTCGGAGGAGACCCTGCAGCGCTACTTCGACGCCTTCCAGGAGCCCGTGGGCGAGGGCGAGCGCGTCATCGTCCAGCACTGAAGCCGTCCCGGGGGCCCCACGGAGTCGACCGGGGCGACGTCGAAGTGCGCCGGGGGTGCCGCCGACGGCGCCGGGCCCGGCGTGCGCCCGCACGGGGGCGCCGGGCGGGCGGCGCGGCCGGGTGCCCCTCGGTGGAACGTCGCGGACGACGGCGCAGGTGCGCGGGGGCGCTGTCCGCGCGGGGCGCGCCGGAGCGGGCCCGGGGGCGCGGGCGCGCGGACGGAGGCCCGGTGCGCGGCTGGCCCCCCGTCGCCCGACGGCCCATCATGGGGGCACCCTCACTGCCCGCCGAACTCCGGAGGCATCATGCGTTCCCCGTTCCGCGTCGCCGCCGCGCTGTCCGCCGTCACCCTGGCCGCGGTCCTGGTGCCGGTCGGCGCCGCCCGCGCCGACACCGTCGTGCTCGACTGCGTCGCGAGCACCGCCGCCACCTACAGCCCCGCGATCACCGACACCGCGCAGAGCGTCACCGTCGACGCCACCACCTCCTGGACGTGCACCGGCCTCCCCACCGGCTACACCTCCGCCACCAGCTCGGACCACTACACGACCACGCTCACCTGCACCGACCTGCTCAACTTCCCGGCCGGCAGCAAGACCTACACCTGGAACAACTCCAGCACCAGCACCTTCAGCTTCACCCGGGTCAACACCCGGGCCGTCAACGGCACCACCGTGGTCGAGCTGGTCGGCAGCATCACCGCCGGGACCTTCCAGGGCGCCACCGTCAGCTCGACCGCCGTCGCCCTGAACACCCAGCTCGACGCCTGCTCCACCACCGGCGTCTCCGCGCTGGACTTCACCGGCGACACCGTGATCCTCGGCCTCTGACCGGGCCGCCGGTGGGCCCGGCACCGTTCCGCCGGCCGGGCCGCCGTCGCCTTCCGGGAGCCCGGGGGCGACGGCGAGCTCGTCGTCGCCCAGCACTGGGCCACCGGGGCGACCGGCCCGGGAGCCGATGCGGCAGAATGCGGGCCGGACCAGTGCGAGGAGAGCGAGACCGGCATGACCGATGCGGACCCGACGGACCTGATCCACCTGGAGGACCCCGGCGGCGACCGCTGCGTCGTGCGCGTCGCGGGTCGGGAGCCCGGCCTGCGGGACGACCACGACATGCTCCGGGCCGCGATCCTGGTGCACGCCGACTTCGTCGACGCCAGGCTGGAGCTGCACCTCTCCCCGCGCGACCTCGACGCGTGGCAGGCCGGACTGAACGGCCTCCGGCCCGGCACCGGCACGAGCCTCGGCGGGGAGCGCGGGGCAGGCCTGGCCGTCCACCTGCAGGAGGACCGCTCCCTGGCCGTGACGGTCCACGATCCCGACCGGCTCAGCGTGGTGCTGTGGATCCAGCCGCCGGAGAACTGGACGGACGAGCACCTGGAGCGGCTGGAACGGGTTCGGCGTAGCTGACTGCCCCGGCCCGGAGCCCTGTGGACGGCGCCGGGCCGGGTGGCCGGATCAGGAGACCGGGGCGGGTGGCCGGATCAGGAGACCGGGGCGGTGACCGCGGCGACCTCGGGGAGGCGGGCGGCGAGGAGGCGGCCGGCGCCGATGAGGCCGGAGTCGTCGTCGGCGGCCCCGAGCACGACCGTGTCGCGGATCTCCTCGGGGGTGAGGCCGAAGCAGCCGAGGCGTTCGAGTTCGGCGGTGAGGAGTTCGGCGTAGCGCGGGCCGACGGCGAGGGCGAAGCCGCCGATCAGGACGTAGCGGCGGATGCCGATCGCGGTGAAGACGGCGGTGATCGCGGAGGCGAGGGCGGTGAGGCCGGGGCGCAGGGCGTCGGTCGCGAAGGCGTCCCCGGCGTGGAGGGCGGCCACCAGGGCGTGGTTGTCGAGCAGTTCGGGGTCGGGGGCGGTGGCGGCGAGGGCGGAGCGGGCGTAGCCGTCGGGGTCGGCGTGGGCCGCGCGGCGGGCGGCGGCGAGGGCGCCGCGCCCGGAGGCGAGGGCGCCGAGGTGGCCGCGGCCGCCGCAGTCGCAGGGGGCGGCGTCGGGGGACGGGTCGACGGTCCAGTGGCCGAGTTCGCCGCCGTGGCCCTCGGTGTCGAGCAGGACCTCGCCGTTGCGGAAGACCTTGTTGCCGATGCCGGAGCTGACCGTGATCAGGCAGAACGGCCGCTCGTCGGCGGGGTCGACGTAGCGCCAGACCGCGGCCGTCAGGTCGTTGACCACGACGACGGGCAGGCCGAGGCGTTCCTCCAACTGCCGCTGCACCGGGAGCTGTTCGCCGGGACCGCCCCAGACGGTGGGGGCGGCCAGGGCGCGGCCGTCGGCGGTGACGGGGCCGGCGAAGGCGATGGCGACGGCGCTGCTGCCGTGGCGTTCGACGGCTTCGGCGGCGAGGGCGGCGACCTGGTCGAGCACCCGGGCCTGGAGGTCCGCGACCGGCAGGTCGGGGTGCGCGGCTATGCCGTCGGTGGGGACGCGGCGGACGTCGGTGACGGTGTCGTCGTGCACGCCGTAGCGGGCGGTGCGCAGCGTGGTGCCGCCGAGGTCGATGACGGTGAGTGCGGCGTCGGACAAGGGTTGCTCCCCGGGCTTCGGTGCTTCTGCGGTGCGGCGGTGCGATGCGGTGCTTCTGCGTCGCGGCGGGCTGCCTCGCGGCGGGCTGCGGTGCGGTGCTTCTGCGTCGCGGTGGGCTGCGGCGTGATCGTACACGGCCGCGGGCCGATATGGGAGCGCTCCCACGGCCATCGCCGCCCACCCGGCGGCGCCGAACCCGTGTGCGGTGTCGGGGGCGGGGTCTACATTTGTCTCCCGGCGTCCGGTTCGGGCGCGGCGCGGCGCGGGCCGCGGGGGCGGTGGCTGCGGGGGTGGCGATGGCGTCCGGTTCGGGTCGCGGCGGCGCGGGGGTGGGCGGGGTGCGCACCACCGCCAAGTACGAGGTGGACGCGCTGGTCCAGGATCTGGTGGCGCAGTTCAGCGCGGCCCGGCTGCCGATGCCGGTGGTGGTGCTGTACGCGCAGGAGGACGATCCGGAGCTGGACGCGGAGGTCCGCTCCGTGGTCCGGGCGGTGCAGGAGGCGCAGGAGGGCGGCGACCTGCCGCACCGGACGGTGCCGCACGTGCCCGACGGCGATCCGCACGGCAACGCGATCGCGATCCTGGACGGGCTGGCGAAGGGCCCGTGGGCCCGCCGC
This sequence comes from Kitasatospora phosalacinea, assembly GCF_000717185.1. Taxonomy (GTDB): domain Bacteria; phylum Actinomycetota; class Actinomycetes; order Streptomycetales; family Streptomycetaceae; genus Kitasatospora; species Kitasatospora phosalacinea_A. The sequence goes on from NZ_JNYE01000025.1 coordinate 23,210, forward strand.
GGGCCGTCCTGGTACCGCGGCTACCCGGCGCCCCGCTCGCGGCTGGTGGCCGCGATCGAGGCCGCGACCCGGCACGTGCTGGACGACTCCCCCGCCGCCGGGGCCGCCCCGGGCCCCGGCGCGCGGCCGTTCGAGGAGCAGGTGGAGTCGGTGCTGGCCCGGCTGCGGGACTTGCACTGGCGGCCCGAACCGCGGGTCGCCGGTGGCGAGTTGCAGCGCCTGCTGTCGCCCGTCCTGAACTCCACCACGCTGATCGGGGCGTTCGTCCTGGCGGCGCTCACCAGCCTGCTGACGCAGGCGAGTTGGCAGCTGGTCGCGGCGGTGCTGCTGGGGGCGGTGGCGGTGCTCGGGGCGACCGGCTGGGTGCGGCGCAACACGGCGCCGCTGTCCTGGCTGGGCCCGGCCAGCCGCTGGTTCGCGACGACGACGTTCCTGGCCGCGTCGGGGCGGCAGGCGGCGGCCTGGTCGCTGTGGCGGCCGCGGATGTCCTGGGACGTGACGCAGGCCCGGGCCCGCGAGGTGGCCGGGGAGATCCTGAAGGCCCAACTGCCCGGCACCCCGGCCGAGGAGCGCGACCGCGCCCAGCAGTTCCACCTCCAACTGCGCACCCTGGCCCTGCTGGAGGACCTGCGCCGGGCGCACCGCTCCTGGGCGCCGGACGCCCGGGGCCGCAAGCGGCGCGTCCCGCCGGTGGTGTTCGTGCCGCGGGCGGACGCGCCGGGCGGGGCGCTGCGGGTGCTGGGCGCGATCTCCGACGTGCGCAGCCGCCGCAGCGAGCAGGACCCGCTGCTGGTGCTGGCCGCGGTCGCGCACGCGGACGTGACGGCCTGGATGGAGGACGAGCACACCGCCCCGCCCGGCGGCCACCCCTTCGGGCCGCGCGGCGGCCCGTACGAGAACTGGGTGAGCGACCTGAGGGTGCGTCAGGCACCGAGCCGGGGGCGGGCGTTGGCGTGGACGCTGCCGGTGCGGTTGACCAGGCAGCAGTTGCAGGCGGGCGGGAGCACCCGGTTGGCACCGGTGCCGGTGCGGCGGTCCTGGTGGTTCCTGTGGTCGCGCTGGTCGGTGCTGCTGGCGCTGGTGCTGGTGGCGGCCGGGGCGGGGCTGCGGGTGCAGCAGCTGGCGGAGCGGTACTGCGAGGCCCGGCTGGTGGGTTCGAACCCGGACGCGGTCTGGCGCACCGGCCCGGGCGGGACGCCGGAGTGCGTCGGCGTGGCGACCGGGTCGGTGACCTTCGCGGGGGACGGCGGCGGCGTGCGGCTGAGCGGCGAACTGCCGGGGCGGGACTCGGAGCGCACCGGGGCGGACGTCGGGCTCGGCGAGCTGGAGGCGGCGATCCGGCGGGAGAACGCGCGGGTGGACGCGCTGCCGGACGTCCGCTACGTGACGGTGGTGTACGCGGGCGCGCTGACCACCGCGGCCGGGCAGGAGGGCCGGGCGCTGAACGGCCTGAAGGAGCTGGCGGGCGTCCACCTGGCGCAGGTGCGCAACAACGCGGGCGACCCGCTGAAGGTGAAGGTGCTGGTCGCCAACGGCGGGCAGGACATGTACTTCCAGACCGAGATGGTGCACCGGATCGTCGACCTCGCCGCCCGGGACCGCTCGGTCGCCGGGGTGGTCGGCCTGGGCCGGGACACCGAGGACAGCGACGCCGCGCTGACGCTGCTCCAGCAGGCGGGCCTGGCCGTGGTCAGCACCACCAACTCGGCCAGCTACCTGGCCCGCGGCCACGTCAACTACTTCGGCCTGGCCGCCACCGACCAGGAGGAGGCGGCGGCGCTGCGCCTGATCGTCGACGGCCTCGGCACCCCGCCCCAGGACCGCTGGGCGGCCGTGCTGACCCGCACCCCCACGCCCGACGACCGCTACAGCCCCGAGCACGCCCGCTACGGCAGCGCGATGCTCACCGACGCGGGCTACCGGCTGGTCGGCGGGCGCCCGCTGGAGTACGGCCTGAACAGCAACGGCGACCCGGACTACGAGCAGGCGCTCGCCACCACCTGCCACGGCGGGCACCCGCCGGCCGTGCTGTACCTGGCCGGGCGCGCCGACGACGTCAACCAGCTGATGCGGCGCCTCGCCGACGACAAGGGCTGCGCCCGGCCGCTGACCGTCCTCACCGGGGACGACCTGACGAAGGCGCAGTTCCGCACCGGGGGCACGGCGGTGGCCCCGCAGGCCACCCTGTACTACACCGCGCTGAGCGACCCGGCCGCGACGGCGCGCGGCTCCGACCTGGCCGCCACCGCCGCGGCCGTCCTGCACCTGGTGCCGCGGGCCGCCAACCCGTACGAGGACGACGTCTTCTCGGACGGTTCGCTCGCCCTCGCCTACGACGCGGTGGCGGCGCTGCAGGCCGGTGCGGCCAAGGCCGGGGCCTCGCAGCTGACCGGGACGGGCTCGGTGATGGCGGCGCTGCGCGCGGTGCAGTTGAACAACCGGCCCACCGGGACGGTCGACTTCCGCGGGGCCGCCCCGCTGGCCACCGAGCCGCAGCCCGGGCACGGCCTGCACGTGATCCGGGTCCGGCGCGACGCGCAGGGCGCGCCGGTCGTCGACCGGCTGTGCGGGCGCCCGGCGGGTGAGACCGCTCCGCTGACGGGCTGCGCACCCTGAGCGGGGGCGGCCCGTCAGCGGGGGGCGCTCAGCAGGGGGTGGCCTGGGCGCCGATCAGGCCCCGGCCGGTGTCGCGGGCGCGCTGCCAGGCGGGCGCCAGGGCGTCGAGCAGGGCGGCGGCGTCCTCCTCCGCGATCTCGTCCAGCACCTCGTGCAGCCGGTGCTCGGCGGCGGCCCGCTGCGCGGGGTCGAGCGCGAGGGCGGCCGTGACGGCGGGGCAGGTGGCCCGGACCTGCTCCGGGGTCAGCACGAAGTTGCCGAACCAGCCCGGCAGTTCGGCGAACCGCTGCGGGCCGAGGGCGTGGGCGAGCCCGGCGGCCGGGTGGCCCTTGCGACAGGAGACCGCGAGGAACGGGCCGGACTTCTCGTGGGCGCCCCAGATCTCGTAGAGCAGGTCGAGGTGGTCGTCCAGCAGGTCGGGGGCGGCCAGGTCGTACTGCTCCTCGCGCCGGCGCAGGTCGAGGGCGCCGCTGCACCAGCGCTCGAACGCGGCCCGGCCCGCGGCGGCCTGCGCCGCGATCGGCGGGCCCAGCAGCGGGGCCGCCCCGGCGACGACCGCGCCGGGCACCGGCATGACGATCCACCACCCCGTGAAACCCATGCCCGCCAGGGTACGCAGGAGCGGTGACAGCGTCGGGGCGCTCGTGCTCAGCGGGCCAGGGTACGCAGGGGCGGTGACAGCGCCGGGGCGCTCGTGCTCAGCGGGCCAGGTCGCGGACCAGGGTGCTGCTGACCTGCGGGAGTTCGCCGTACTCGGGGTCGTCGCAGTCGACGGGCAACTGGTGGACCACGGCGGCCAGCCGGGGCGGGAGCTTCACGTCGAGGCCCTCGTGGCACAGCGCGAGGATCTCCGCGGGGACGCCCGCCGGGAGCAGCGCGTCGCGGGAGCCCAGCACCCGCTGCGCGGGCCGGGGCCCGGTGGCGAGCGCCTCGGCCTGGCGGCGCCAGACCTCGGCGTCCAGGAACTCGCCGAGGCTGCGGTGCAGCAGGCTCAGGCAGGACGCGGCGGTGTAGGAGCCGCCGCCCGCCGCGAACTGCCACCAGAACTGGGCGCCTTCGCGGTGCCCGGCGACGTGCAGCAGGGCGCCGAGGACGAGGGCGCCCCCGGGGTGGATCCGGCGGTCGTTGGCCAGGAGCTCCAGCGAGGCGGCGGCGGTCGGCATCGCGAGGACCAGGGCGGTCGCGAGGTCGAGTTCGTGGGCGGCCTGCAGGTGCTCGGACGGGAAGGGGCGGGGGGCGGTCAGCAGCCGGTCCCAGGAGACCGGGGCGTCCGCCGGGCCGCCGCGCCGCCCGCTCACCCGTGCTCCCGGCGGGGGCGGGGGCAGTGGGGGACGGGGCCGGGGCGGGCGGGGACCAGGGCGGCGGCGAGGCGGTTGAGGGCCTGGGTGGCGGTGGAGCGCACGTTGGCCTCGGTGGTGGCCAGGCAGTCGGCTATCTGGGCGTCCGTCAGGTCGAGCAGGTAGCGCAGCACGACGACGTCGTGGCGCCGCTCGGAGAGGCCGCGCAGCGCGGCGTACAGCTGCTGGTGGCCGGCGGTGGTCGCGGGCAGGTGCCGGGCCCGTTCGGCGGCGCGCCGCACCGCGCAGACCCAGAGCGGGACGTGGCCGGGGGGCGGGGGCGGTTCGTCGGCGGCCATCCGCTGCAGCACGGCGGCGCCGACCTCCTCCTTGAGGATCGTCCAGGCCTGGAAGGCCGGGAACTGCTCGCGCAGGATGCGCGGCCACTCGTGCCACACCCGGCCCTTGGCGGTCTCCACGGCTGCGCGGGCGGCGCGGGCGTCGGGCAGCCGGGCCCCGGCGAAGCCGGTCCACGTCCGGTGGTGGGTGTCGCAGAACGCGTCGAAGGTCAGGCGGTGCCGGTCGCCCACGGCCCAGTCGCTCTCGTTCACGCCCGTTCCTCCCCGGTGGCCGGCGGGAACTCGCGTCCCCAGGGAGAACATTAAGGCGCATCAGGTGGCGAAATGGTAATCCGGCGCAAGAGCTTTCAAGATCAGACATAAGTCGCCCCAACTGACAACCCGACCATTCGGCGCACCGATCGAGCTGGGCCGCTCCGCAACCGCTTCCGACCGTTTCCGAGCGTTTCCGATCGGTTCGGCACGAATGGCGCCGACTGCGACCCGAACCCCTGATTGCCCGTTCGCACGTGTGGGCATAGTGGGCGCAGCGGGGAACGATCAAGGCGGAGCGGGACACCGGCACCGGGGGGAGCTCATGGCAGGCGCGCACGGACCGGCGAACGAGGCCGAGGCGGGGACGGAGGCGGAGGCGGAGGTCAGCCTCGACATCCACCTGGCGCACTCGGCCCGGATGTACGACTTCTACCTCGGCGGCACCACCAACTTCCCCGCCGACCGGGAGGCCGCGGGCCGGGCCCTGGCGGTGTTCCCGTTCGCCCGCTCCGCCGCGCGCGCCAACCGCGCCTTCATGCGGCGCACCACCCGGCTGCTCGCCGAGTCCGGCATCCGGCAGTTCCTGGACGTCGGCACCGGCATCCCGACCTCGCCCAACCTGCACGAGGTCGCCCAGCGGACCGCGCCGGACGCCGCGGTCGTCTACGCCGACAACGACCCGATCGTGCTGCTGCACGCCCAGGCCCTGCTGCACGGCACCGAACAGGGCGTCACCGCCTACGTCCAGGCCGACGTGCGCGATCCCGACGCCCTGCTGGAGGCCGCCGCCCGCACCCTCGACCTCGACCGGCCCGTCGCGCTCAGCATGAACGCCCTGCTGCACTTCGTCCCGGACGAGGCGCACCGGATCGCCGAGCGGTTCAAGGCCCGGCTCCCCCGCGGCTCGGCCCTCGTGATGAGCCACCTGACCGCGGACTTCGCCCCCGACGAGACCGCCCGCCTGATCCAGGTCTACACCGCCGCGGGCACGCCCGTCGCGGCCTGCAGCAGCGCGGAGTTCGCCCGCTTCTTCACCGGCTGGCGCCTGCTCGCCCCGGGGGTCGTCGCCACCCCCCGCTGGAACCCCTCGCCCGAGGACGGCACCGAGCACATCACGGACGCCGACGCCGCCTGCTACGGGGCGGTCGCCCTGCGCCCCTGACCCCCGGGCCCCCTCCCCGGCCGGGCCGGGGGCCGCTGTAGCGTGCCGGCATGGCGAACGGTGCGGCAGCGGACGACACGGCGGCGCGGACGGCAACGCGGACGGCGGCTCCCGGGGCGGCGGCCCTGGTCCTGGCGGCGGCGGTGGCCGGCGCGTGGGGGTTCGGGGCGGCGGCGGACGGGGCGTCGTGGGCGGACGGGCTGCGCGGGGTGCTGCGCGGGAGCGGGCTGGCGGTGTTCGCCGGTTACGGGGCGGCGGTGCTGGCGGGGAGCCTGCTGCGGACGGTGACGCCGGAGCACCGTTCGCGGTCGGTGGGCGCGGTGTGGGCGGGGGCGGGGCTGGCGCTGCTGTTCGGCGCGCTGGTGGCGCTGCTGGCCTGGCCGGTCGCGGAGATCGCGCCCGCTTCGTCCCGGGACCCGGTCTCCCAGCGGGATCCGGGCTTCCTCTACGTGCTGTGGCTGGCCTCCACGCTGCTGGCGCCCGCGCTGGCCACGGCGGGCGTGCGGACGGGCCTGCCGCTGGCCCCGCAGCGCGCCGCCGCCTCCGGAGGCTCCGCGACGGCCCCGGGCACGGGCACGACCCCGGGCACGACCCCGACGCCGACCCCGGGCACGACCCCGGCCCCGGGCACGGCCGCGTCCGGCGCTGCGGCGCCGCGCTTCCGGCTGCCCGCCGAGGACACCGTGCGGCGCGGGGTGCTGCGCGGACTGGCCTGGGGGACGCCGATGTTCGCGTTCCTACTGCTGGTGTCGGCGTTCTGAGCCTTCCCGACCGGGCGTTCCGAGCCATCCCGACCGGGCGGTCCGGGCCGAGCAGGCCGGGCCGCCCGGTCGGGATGGCCGGTCAGTCGGTGGCGGGTGCGCTCAGGTCGAGGGTGAAGCTGAACCGGTCGCCGCGGTAGAGGGTGCGGACGAGTTCGAGGGGGCGGCCGTCGGCGTCGCGGCTGCGGCGGTGCAGCAGCAGCATCGGGAGGGCGGGCGGGGTGCCGATCAGCAGCGCCTCGCGCGGGGTGGCGAGGACGGTCTCGATCCGCTCCTCCGCCCCGGCGAGCCGGACGCCGCGTTCGCGCAGGTGCCCGTAGAGCGAGCCCGCCGGGTCGAACTCCGCGGCCAGTCCCGGGAGTCGGGCCACCGGCAGGTAGGTGGACTCCAGGCCGACGCGCTCCTCGTCGGCGTGCAGCACGCGCTCCAGGTGCCAGAGCGGTTCGCCGACCGGGACGGCGAGGCGTTCGGCGCTCGCGGGGTCGGCGGGCTGCCGGTCGAGGGCGACCAGCGTCCGTCCGGGGCGCAGGCCCTGGCGGGTGACGCCCTCGGTGTAGCTGGCCAGCGACAGCGGCTGCTCGATCTTGGCCCCGGCCACCACCGTCCCCCGCCCCCGGCGGCGCAGCCGGCCCGCGATCAGCAGGTCCCGCAGGGCCTGGCGCACGGTGGCACGGGCGACCCCGTACCGCTCCGCCAGGTCGGCCTCGGTGGGCAGCCGTCCGCCCGGCCCCAGTTCGCCGAGGAGTTCCTCCAACTGGGCCTTGACCAGGTAGTACTTGGGTACCCGCCCGTGCTCGGGCACCCCGGCCCGGACGGGGGCGGGGTGCGCGCCGGAGGTGCCGTGGTCCACCGCTCCAGCCTACCGAGCCCCGCCGCTCCCGCGCCTCGGGTCACGAACCGGTAACCGGTCTGGACTGAATTTTGACACTTGTTCATACAACCGTGGACTGGGTGCGGGTTCGCGCTCGCCCGCCCGGCCCATCCTCGGTTGCCGGTGCAACCGCACCGCACCGCTTTCCCGTTGGGAGCCCCCGTGCGCAACTCCCGTACCACCATGGCCCTTTCCCTCTCCGCGGCAGCCGTCGTCGCGGCCGCGCTCGTCCCGCTCGGCGGTTCGTCCGCCGTGGCGGCGACCGGTGCGTACAACGGCCTGCCGAACGGCAGCAAGCAGGCCAAGACGCTGGTGATCGGCATCGACGGCACCCGGTACGACAGGCTGCTGGCGGCGGACGCGCCGAACCTGAAGGCGCTGATGGCCTCGGGCACCACCGCGACGTCCGACCTGTACGCGAACCCGCTGGCGCCGACGCTCTCCGGCCCGGGCTGGTCGACCATCGCCACCGGCGTGTGGCCGGACAGGCACAGGGTGCTGGACAACAGCTTCACCGGTGCGCGCTTCGACCTGTACCCGGACTACGCGAGCCGCCTGGAGGCCGCGGACCCGGCCAGCTCGACGCTGGTGGTCGGCTCCTGGAACCCGATCACCGCGAACGTCTTCAACGGCGCCGCCGACCTGCGGATCGCGGAGAGCGAGAACGACGCGAAGACCGCCTCGGACGCCGCCGACTACCTGGCGCACGGCAACCCGGACTCGGTGTTCCTGCACTTCGACGAGGTGGACGAGGCCGGGCACTCCTACGGCGGCGCGTCCAGCCAGTACCTGGCGGCGATCCACGGCGCGGACGGCCTGGTCGGGCAGGTGCTGACCGCGCTCAAGTCCCGCGCCTCGTACGCCTCGGAGGACTGGCTGGTCGTGGTCACCACCGACCACGGCCACACCGACGCGGGCGGCCACGGCGGCAACAGCGCCGACGAGCGGCAGACCTGGATGGTCCTGAACGGCCGGGGCCAGGCCGCCGGGGCGCACCGCTACGACGTGAAGCCGGTGGACATCGCGCCGACCGTGCTCAAGCACGAGGGCGCGCCGATCGACCCGGCCTGGGGGCTGGACGGCGAGCCGGTCGACGAGATCGTGCCGGACGGGTTCGACGCGCTGCGCCCGAGCCTGCAGACCCGGGTGGACGAGACCGGCATCGGCCCGACCGTCAAGGGCTTCACCCGCACCCCGCCGGCCGGCTGGTCGATCGACAACTCGCGGATGCCCACCGGCGGCGTCACCGAGTGGCGCGGCTGGGCGTTCGCCACCGACGAGTTCTGGACGGCGGCGCAGCTGGGCCAGGGCCGGGAGACCAACGTCCGGGCGCGCAACGTGTTCGCGGTCGCGGACTCCGACGAGTGGGACGACAGGTCGCACGGCACCGGCCAGTTCGACTCGACGCTGGTCAGCCCGGCGTACCCGGTGGCGGGCCGCGCCCGCGGGACGCTGTCCTTCGCGACCGACTACAGGGTCGACGGCCCGCAGACCGGCGACGTGTACGTGTCCTTCGACGGCGGGGCCGCGCAGCTGGTGAAGTCCTACCGCTCCGACCTGAACGCGGTCGAGCACCTGGAGGTGACCGTTCCGGCGGGGGCGTCGACGGCCCGGTTCCAGTTCCGCTACACGGGCACCAACTCGGCGTTCTGGACGGTCGACCAGGTCGTCTTCGGCTGAACCGGCCCCGGCCCCCCCGGTCCGGGCGGGCGGCGGTTCAGCGGGTCTTGAGCACCACCCCGGCGGCGAACGCGACCTGCTCGGCCGTCAGGTCGGCGCGGGCGGTCAGGCGCAGCCGCGGGACGCCGTCGGGGACGGACGGGGGCCGGAAGCAGCCGACGGCCAGGCCCTCGTCCCGGCAGGCGGCGGCCCAGCGGACGGCGTGCTCGGGGTCGTCGGCGCGGACGGAGACCACGGCGCCGTCGGGGGCGGAGGCGTCCAGGCCCGCTTCGGCGAGCCGGTCGGCGAGCTCGCGGGCCACCCGCAGGGCGTCGGCGGCCCGGCCGGGTTCGGCCCGCAGCAGGCGCAGCGCGCCCAGGGCGGCGCCGACGGCGGCGGGGGCGAGGCCGGTGTCGAAGATGAAGGTGCGGGCGGCGGAGACCAGGTGGCGGATCACCCGTTCGGGGCCGAGGACGACGCCGCCCTGCGAGCCGAGCGACTTGGAGAGCGTCGCGGTGGCGACCACGTCGGGCTGTCCGGCGACGCCCGCGGCGGCTCCGGCGCCCGCGCCGCCGGGGCCGAGCACGCCCAGGCCGTGCGCGTCGTCGACGACCAGGGCGGCGCCGTGCGCGCGGGCGGCGGCGAGGTGCGCGGCCAGCGGGGCGGCGTTGCCGTCGACCGAGAACACCGAGTCGGTGACCACCAGGGCGCGGGGTTCGGTGCGGGCGGCGAGGGCCGCCCGCACTGCGGCGGGGTCGCAGTGCGCGGCCCGGGCGACCCGGCCCCGGGCCAGGCGGCAGCCGTCGATCAGCGAGGCGTGGTTGTGGGCGTCGGAGACGATCAGGGTGTCCGGCCCGGCGAGCGCGGTGAGGACCGCGAGGTTCGCGGTGTAGCCGGAGGAGAACACCAGCGCGGCCTGGTAGCCGCAGAACTCGGCGAGTTCGCGCTCCAGCGCGGTGTGCGCCTCGGTGGTCCCGGTGACCAGCCGGGAGCCGGTCGCGCCGCCGCCCCACGCCAGCGCCGCCTCGGCGGCGGCCGCGGTGACCGCCGGGTGGCGGGTCAGCCCCAGGTAGTCGTTGGAGGCCAGGTCCAGCACCGGCTCGTCCACCGGCCGGCTGCGCAACCGCCTGGTCAACCCGGCGGCGTCCCGCGCGGCCGCGACCCCGTCCAGCCAGTCGAACACCCGCTCCGGACCTGCGCCCGCTTCCCCGACCTGCGCATCTGCCACCATGCCCGGCACTCTGCCACCCCCCGCGAACCCGCGGCAACGCACACCGCCCCGATGTGCGACGTCCCACACGCGGGCCGCCCCGGGGGCCCGCCCGAAAACCGCTCGCCCCCGGCGGGGGCGGGCGACACACTCGTCCGGTGGACACCTGCCCGTTGACGGCCGCGATCGCGCGCGGCGACGAGTACCTGTTCCTGACCCTGCTCGCCGAGGTGCCCGACGCGGAGCTGTCCGGCCCGACCGGGACGGCGCTGTTGGAGACCGTGGCCCGGACCGGCTGGGTGGCGTCGATGAGCGAGCTGGTCGCGATGCGGGGCGTGGACGCCCTCCTCCCGTGGGCGGGCGGTGTCGACCCGGTCGAGTGGGCGGTGCGGCGGGGCCGGGTGGACTTCCTCCGGGAGCTGCTGCACGGGATCGAGGACCCGACGCCCCCGGACTCCCCGCACCGCCGCGCGCTGCGGATCGCCGAGGAGGCGATCGCCGCCGACCCCGGTGCGCCGGTGTCCTGGCGGGGCGTGGTCACGGCGATGGAGCGCGAACTCGGCGTGCACCGCGCCCCCGAGGTGCTGATGGCCCGCGCCCTGGTGCGGGCCGCACCGGGCAGCGGGGACTGGGACGAATCGGTGTCCGCCCTGGCCGGCCGGGCCGACCTCGCCCTGTTCCGCTGGGCGTGCGACCGGGTGTCCGACGCCCCGTCGGTGGCCCAGCGCCGCTTCGCCCTCGACGTGCTGCACCTGCTGGGCCGCTGCCCTCCCGACGATCCGTTCGAGGACCGCACCCCGTTCACGGCGGCGGACGCCCGTGCCTTCCTGCGCCCGCTGCTGGAGACCGAGGACGACCCGTACGCCCTGCGCAGCCTGCTGAACGCACTGGCCGCGCACGGCTGGGACGACGCCCCGACCGCCCTGCGGCACGCCGGGCACCCGGACCCGGCCGTCCGCCTGGCCGCCGTCCGGGTGCCCTGGCAGGCCGTCGCGGACGGGACGGACCACCCGGGCCCCGGCACCCCCGAGGTCCGGGCCGTGCTCACCGGCCTGCTCGCCGACCCCGACACCTCGGTGCGGGCGAGGGCGGCCGGCACGCTGGCGCTGTACGGCGACCCGCGCGGCCGCGCGGCCCTCGACGGGATCCGGTGCGGCCTCGTCGACGGGGGCGGCTGGGAGGTCCGGGACGTCCTGTACCGGGTGCGGACGTACGCCCCGCCGCCGGTGGGGGCGGCGGGGCGGGGCCGACGGGGCCTGACGCGGGGTCAGTTGCGGTAGCGGTACATGATGCGGCCCCTGGTCAGGTCGTACGGGCTGAGCTCGACCAGGACGCGGTCGAACGGGAGGATCTTGATGTAGTTCTTGCGGATCTTTCCGCTGATGTGGGCCAGTACGTGGTGGCCGTTCTGCAGTTCCACCTTGAAGGTGGCGTTGCGCAGGCACTCGAGGACGGTGCCCTCCAGTTCCAGGCCTTTTGATACGCGTGGCAAGGGATCTCGATTCTCTGGTGGGGGGACTGGGTGTCCGTCAGGGGTGGACCAGGTGCAGGAGGTGGCCGGTCCGTTCGGCGCCGAAGCCCTCCAGGAGGGCGGTGGCGGCGGTGCGGGACTGGTCGACCTCGGCCCGGGCCGTGGTGGTGCCGGCTTCGTGCAGGGCGTGCAGGGCGTGCGCGAGCAGGGAGCGGCCGAGGCCCTGCCGCTGGTGGGCGGTGCGGACGGCGAGCAGGCCGATCCGGGCGGGGCCGCGGCCGCGGCACACCGTCCGGACCAGGCCCGCGTACCGGCCCTCGTGGACGGCGACGGCGTACAGGGACGGGTCGATCAGAGTGTCCCCCCGTGGGCCGGGTCGAACCTCCGCGGGCATGGTGTGCCAGCCGGAGGCGGCCTCGACCTCGGCCCGGATCTCGCGGTCCAGCAGCCGCAGTTCGGCCTCGTCGGCCGTTCCGGCGGGCAGCACGGTGACCCCGGGGGCGGGCCGGGCGTCGACCCCGGCGGTGGGCAGGACGTACTCCCACTCCCGCCGTTCGGCGACGAACCCGGCCCGGCCCCAGCGGGCGGCCGTCTCGGTGTCCTCCCCCGGGACCAGCGTGCGCAGCGGCGCGGGCAGGGCGGCGAGCATCGCGGCGGCCAGCGGCGCGAAGGCCGCGTCGTCCCACACGTCGATGCTCACGAAGCGGTGCCCGTCGGGTCGTTGGGACAGGTCTGCCTCGCCGACGACCACGTCGTCGGACAGGGCCTGCCACTGGGTCTCGTCGACCCGGATGATCTGCACGGTGTTCATCGGCTCTCGCCTCTCAGGAGTGCTTGCGTTCTCACGCGGGCGCTCCCGACGACACCTGTGTCAGTCGTTACACCGTGGGGGAAGGGGGGAGCACCCGCCTCGATCCAGCTCTCATCGGGAACTCACCTCCTCGCTTCCGTACACGGCGATCCGAAGAGTACCAACCCCCGCCCGTCCGTCCAACTCATTTGTCTCCCGGGCCGGTCTCCCCGCCCCGCCGGTCAGGCGACGGACAGCCCGAGGGCCGCGGCCGCGACGGCGAGCAGGACGAGGTTGAGGGCGATGCGGCGGTCGCCGCCGGTCAGGTGGACCGGGATCGCGCCGAGTTGGAGGAGGGCGAGGCCGGCGGCCGCGGCGGGGGCGGGCCAGGCGAGGAGGGTGGTGGGGAGGAGGAGGCCGGCGGCGCCGAGGAGTTCCAGGGCGGCCAGGGTGCGCAGGGCGGGGAGGGGGACGCGGTCGACCCAGGCCATCATCGGGCGGAGCCGGTCGGGGCTGCGGAGCGCTTTGAGGGCGCCGGAGTAGAGGTAGAGGAGGGCGAGCGGTCCGGCGACGATCCAGTAGGCGGTGGTCATGGCTCCCGTGGTTCCCGTCCGTGGGGTCGGTGGCGCGGGCCCGGATCGGCCGCGTCCCGACGAGTCCACCGCCGGGGCCGGGCGGCTGTCCAAGACCGGTTCCGCGCGGCCGATGCCGGATGGGTATCGTCGCAGCGTGGAGCTACGGACCCTGCGCTACTTCGTGGCGGTCGCCGAGGAACTGCACTTCGGCCGGGCCGCCCGCCGCCTGCACATGAGCCAGCCGCCGCTGAGCCGGGCGGTCCGGCAGCTGGAGGCCGACCTGGGTGCCCTGCTGCTGGTGCGCTCGCCCGCGGGGGTCGCGCTCACCCCGGCGGGGGCGGTGCTGTTGGAGGAGGCCCGCGGGCTGCTGGCGGGCGCCGAGCGGGCCCGGCTGCGGGTGGGTGCGGCGGCGGGGCGGGCGGGCCTCACCGTCGGCATCCTGGGCGACGGCACCGACCAGGGCGTGTTCCGGTCGGCGGCGGCCTTCCGCCGCAGCCGTCCGGAGGTCGACGTCCGGGTGCGGGAGACCGACCTGACCGACCCGACCTGCGGGCTGCGCGCCGGGCTGGTGGACGTGGCGCTGACCCGGGCGCCGTTCGACGAGTCCGGCCTGGAGGTGCGCACGCTGCGGGCCGATCCGGTGGGGGCGGTGGTGCGCGCGGACGACCCGCTGGCCCGCCGCGAGCGGCTGCGGCTGGACGAGTTGGCCGACCGGCGCTGGTTCAGGTTCCCGCCGGGCACCGACCCGCGCTGGCAGGCGTACTGGCACGGCGGCGCGGAGCGCGAGGGGCCGGTGGTGCGCGGCGTCCAGGAGTGCCTGCAGGCGGTGCTGTGGAACGGGACGGTCGGCCTGGCGCCGCTCGGGCACGAGCTGCCCGCCGGGCTGGCGGTGGTGCCGCTGCTCGACATGGAGCCGAGCCGGGTGGTGGTGGCGTGGAACGCGGGCGCGTCCGACCCGCTGGTGCGGGCCTTCGTCGGGACGGCGACGGCCGCGTACCGCGCCTGAGCGCCCGAGCGCCCGAGTGCCCGAGTGCCGGGAACGGCCGGGCGGCGGGCTTCAGCAGGCGCAGGAGATGCCCGAGCGCGGGGCGGTCAGGTCGTCGACCGGGCGCTGCTCGCTGCCCGCGGCGGTGTCGTACGCGAAGCCCTCGCGGGCCCAGTACTCGAAGCCGCCGAGCATCTCCTTGACCCGGTAGCCGAGGCGGGCGAAGGCCAGCGCCGCGCGGGTGGCGCCGTTGCAGCCGGGGCCCCAGCAGTAGGTGACCACGGTCAGGGACGGGTCGATCGTCCCGGGTGCGAGTTCGGCGATCCGCGCGGTGGGGAGGTGGACGGCGCCGGGGATGCGGCCCTGGTCCCAGGCGGCCTTGCTGCGGGTGTCGACCACCACGATGCCGGGCGCGCCGGAGGCCAGGTCGGCGTGGACGTCGGAGACGTCGGCCTCGAAGGCGAGCCGGGCCGCGTAGTGGGCGGCGGCCTCGGCCGGGGCGGCGGCGGGGACGCTCAGGACGGCGCTGGTGGGAGTGGCGGACGCGGCGGTGGCGGTGACGGACACGGGGGTGCCTCTTCCTGGTGGTGCGGGGGTTCCGGGGCTTCCGGTGGGCCCGGTCGGCGACGGCTCCAGTCTCGCGGCCCGCACCCCCGCCCCACGAGTGGCGTGAGCGCCTACGGCCGTCAAGATCCCGCCAACCCGGCGCGACCCGCGGCACGGCCCGCGGCGCGACCCGCGGCGGGGCCGCGCAGCAGGTCAGGGCCGCGCGCCGCGCAGGCGGTCGAGGCCGGTGTCCAGGGCGGCCTCCAGGTGGGTGGTGGCGCCGGTGGCCATCAGGATCAGCACGCCGCCCTGGATCCCGGCGAGCAGCGCGGCGGCCTCCCGGTCGGCGTCCAGGCCCGGAGCGGTCTCGCCGTCGGCCTGGAGGTGGCGGATGCCCGCGGCGAGTTGGCGCTGCCACTGGGCGAGCAGTTCGCAGGTGACCGCCCGGGTGGCGTCGGTGGCGTCGCCGAGTCGGGCGAGCGCGGTGTGCAGCGGGCAGTTGACGCCCTGGGCGCGGTAGCGGGCGATCACCTTGTCGCGCCACTGCCGCCAGGCGTCCCAGGAGGTGAGGGCGCCGAGTTCGGGCTGCTGGTCCTCGAGCACCCGGGCCGCCTCGTGCCGGGCGACGGCGAGCAGCAGCTCGTCCTTCCCGCCGGGGAAGTAGTGGAAGAGCTGGCTCTTGCTGGTCGCGGTGCGGGCCATCACGTCCTCCAGCCGGGCCCCGAGCACGCCGTGCTCGCGGATCTGTTCGGCGGCGCCGTCGACGATGCGCTGCCTGGTGGCGGCGCCCTTGCGGGTGAGCGGCACTGTTCTCCTCCGGGGGTGGCGGGTCGGTCAGGGCAGCAGGACCAGCTTGCCGGTGGTGCGGCGGGATTCCAGGTCGGCGTGCGCGCGGGCGGCCTCGGCGAGCGGGTACCGGCCGGTGACCTGCTGGACCAGCCGCCCGTCCCGGACCAGGTCGAACACCTCGCCGGAGCGCCGCACCAGGGCCTCGCGGGTGGCGACGTGGTGGTGCACGACCGGGTAGCTGAGCAGGATGCTGGCGGGCAGGTCGGTGGGCCGCAGCGTCGGGACGCCCATGAACGGGCCGTAGTAGGCGTGCACGCCGTGCGGACGCAGTGCGAGCTGGGAGGAGCGGAAGGTGTCGGCGCCGCCGCCGTCGTAGACCACGTCGGCCCCGCGTCCGCCGGTGAGTTCGCGGACCTGCTGCTCGAACCCGGCGCCGGAGTGCACCAGGACGTGGTCGGCCCCGGCCTCCGCCGCCACCGCCGCCTTCTCCGGCCGGGAGACCAGGCCGATCACCCGGCCGCCGCGGGCCTTCACCAGCTGGGTGAGCAGTCGGCCCACGCCGCCCGCCGCGGCGTGCACGACGGCGGTGCTGCCGGGGGCGACGGGGTACGTCTCGGTGGTGAGGTGGTTGGCGGTCAGGCCCTGCATCAGCAGTCCGCCCGCGACCTCGTCCGGCACCTCGTCGGGCACCTCGACCAGCACGTCGGCCGGGACGGCCAGCAGTTCGGCGTAGCTGCCGGGGTGGTAGAACCAGGCGACCCGCGCCCCGACGGCCGGGCCGGTGACGCCCGCGCCGAGCGCGGCGACGTACCCCATCCCCTCGACGCCGAGCACCGCCGGCGCCGCCCAGCCCGGCCCGCCCTGGGCGCGGGCGCCGACGTCCATGTAGTTGACCCCTGCCGCGGCCAGCCGCACCAGCACCTCCCCGGGGCCGGGGACGGGGTCGGGGAGTTCGGTCCAGCGCATGGTCTCGGGGCCGCCGTGCGCTTCGATCCGGATCGCGTGCATGGGTGCTCGCCTTCCTGCTCGGGCCCGGTCGCGTCCGGGCACGTCCACGTCCACGTCTACGTCTACGTCTACGTCCAGCACGCTAGGCAGCGAAAAATGGACCGGCAAGTCCAGAAACCCGGCCGTCCGGTGGCCCGGGCGCTCCGGGCCCCGGGTGCTCCAAGCCCCCGGGCGCTCCGGGCGCTCCGGGCCGGAAAACCGTTGGAGTCCGCGGCCCCGGGGCAGCACACTGTCCGGCGGACCCGGCGCACCGGACGGCCGGGCCACCGGACGGTTCAACGGGAGCACTTGGTTTGACGGAGTCCACGCCCTACGACGCCGAACGCAGCGCCTTCAGCCGGGCGGCCCTGGCGCGCCTGGCCCTGAGCGACACCAGCGTCGACCTCGCCGGGGCGGCGGGGAACCTGGCGATCACCCGGTTCGACGACCAGACGGGCCCGGGCGGACGGGTCAGTGAGGCCGCCGCCCTGCGGGGGATCGCCGACCGGCTGCTCAGCAGGGCGGTGGTCTTCGAGCGCGAGCGCGGCAGTTCGTGGGAGCAGATCGCGCACTACCTCGGCACCGACGCGGCCGACGCGCGCGAGCGGTTCACGCCCGCCGTCGACCGGTGGGAGCGGGCGTTCGAGGAGCCCTACCGCCTGGACGGGACGGGCCGCAAGCGCGTGCCCCAACTGCCCACCGCGGCCTACGATCCCGAGACGGCGTGCCGCCAACTCGACCTCTCCGTGCGCCTTCGCACGTTCTTCCGCGACGAGCACCCGGTGAGCGGCGCGCTCCGCCCCGCCCCGCCCGCCGGTGCCGAGCCGCCGGAGCACGAGTTGGACGGCCTGGTCCGGCGCCGGAGCCTCGGCCTGTTCCTGCACCTGCTGGCCGAGTTCGCCCGCGACTTCACGGGGACGGACTGGGACGCCCTCGCCGCGCACGTGCGGAGCACCGACGAGGACGACCCCGGCACGTGGGACACCCACCCGGTGGCGGGCTCGGCCAGGACGCTCCGCGTCCGCCTCGCGAACGTCACCCGGGACGACGACCTCGTCAGGGTCGTCGTGACGGGGGCGACGGACGCCGAACTGGGGCTGCGGATCGACACGCTGTTCGAGGCGCTGGGCCCGAACTCCTGAGCCCACTGTCCTGAGCCTGCTCTCCTGCGCCCGCTCCCCTGAGCCCGCTGTCCTGAACCCGTGACCGTGCCCGTGCCCGCACCCGGATCCGTCACGGGCTTCCGGGCGGCGCCCCGCCGCCGCCACCCCAGCGGGCGTGGGCCCGTTCGAGCTCGGTCAGGTACTGCCGCAGGTCGAAGCGGACCTTCTCGACGGGGCGCTCGTCGGCCCCGGGGTACATCAGGTCGCTCCACACGACGCGCAGCCCGCGCAACCGCACCCGGATCTCGACCCCGGGCCCGTCCCCCGCGGTCAGTTCCACGGTGCGGGCCCGCTCGGCCGGCCAGAGCGGCCCGCCGGGCCGGAGCAGCCGCCCCGGCGGGGCGCCGACCGCGGCGGCGTTGCTGCGCGCGACGAGGTCGAGGCCGTCCACGAAGAGGTAGGTGTGCACGTCCCCGCACAGCGGCGGGCCCGGGCAGGCGCCGATCAGCAGCTCGCTGGTGCCGTTCCTGCGCGGCATCAACTCCCCCCGGCCGCCCGGACCGCAGCGCCTGCGGCACCCGCCGCACCCGGAGCGCTTACCGCCCCCGCCGCGCTTACCGCCCCCGGAGCGCGGTAGACGAGCAGGTACCGCCAGAACAGCAGCCGCCGCATCCGGAAGCCCGGCAGCAGCACGGCCGCCTCCCGCCGCGTCTCGGCGTAGGTCATCCGCGGCGGCGCCACCGGCGCCCGCACCGCCCCCGGGCCGGTCGGCCGCACGCCCCGCACCCGTTCCGCGAGCGCGACGGCCGCCCGCGCGGCCGCGTTGACGGGGACGGCGGCCAGGCTCCACGCCCAGTCCGTCCGCGAGTGCTCCGGGTGGCAGCCGAGCACGACCAGCACCCCGCCCGGCGCCAGCGATTCCCGCAAGGTCCGGACGGTGTCGAACGGCACGTGGTGGAGGCTCGCCAGGCAGGAGACGAAGTCGTAGTGCCCGCGCGGCAGTTCGACCTGCGTGACGTCCGCCTGCCGGAACCGCGGCCCCTCCCCCGCCCCTTCCCCTTCCCCCGCAGCGGCGGTCAACTCCCGGGCCGCCGCGACCGCCTCCGCCGAGGGGTCGACGGCGTCCACCGCGATCCCCCGCGCGGCCAGCCGCCGGGCGAACCGGCCCGTCCCGCAGCCGACGTCCAGCGCGGTCCGGCAGCCGGGGGGCAACTGGCGCAGCAGGAGGCGGTGGTAGTGGTCGTTGTGGTCGAACGGCATGCGCACGACCCTATCCGTCTCGACAACGGGCCGGGTCCCGGCGGGTTCAGGCCCGGACGGGCCGCGGGACGGCTGCCGCGCCCTCCTGCTCCACCCGGGCGGCCAGGTCGGACGCGGCGCGGATGACCTGCTCCCGGTCCCGGCCGCGGATGACCGCGACGGGCCGGGCGGCGGGGCCGACGGCGACGGCGACGGCCCAGCGGGGGCGGCGCCGGAGTTCGAGGAGCAGCCAGCCGGTGGCGCGGTAGAGGCCGAGCAGGAGGAGGTACGGGACGACGAAGAAGAACGCCTCCCCGCTGCTCCCGAAGTCCGGTGACGGGGACGGCCGGAAGGCCCCGGCGACGGCCTGGTGGCGGCCCAGCCAGACCACGGCGATCCGCACCGGTTCGCCGTCCGGCCCGGTGACCTCCGTGTGGCTGCCCGCCGCGCCGCGCTCCCCCTCCGCCCAGGCATCACGCTCCGCCTGCCGGGCTTCGGCCTCCCGCCGGGCGCGCTCCACCGCATCCCGCTCCTGGATCCGCTTCTCCAGCGCCTCGACCCACTCCCGCTCCCGCCGCAACCGCTCCGCCCGGACTTCGGGTTCCTCCCCGGTTCCGCTCATGCCGCCAGGGTAGGTCCGCCGACCCCCGTAATCAGCGGAGCGGCCCGGCTGTGGACAAGTCGTTACGGGGCTCCGGCCCGGGCCGTCCCGGTACGATGCAACTCGGCTCCGCCCTGCGGGTGTTGGCGGCGCGGACCGTAGGCAGCCGGAGCGGCAGGTGGAGACCGTCGAGCGTGCGGTGCGGGCCCGGTCGGGGCTCAACTGCCGGTCGGGTAGCCGATCTCCGCGACGTCCCCGGCGGGGGCGGCGAGCTCCAGGTGCGGGTTCAGCGCCCGCACGACCTGGCGGGTGAGCGGCCGCAGGGCGTACACGTGGCGGACGGCGTCGAGGGCGACGTCCACCTCGTAGTACTCCTCGGCGAAGCTCCGGTAGGCCTCGGGGCTGCCGTCCAGCAGTACGCCGAACAGCCGGGCGGCGCCGCCGTCGTCCGGTGCGGGTGCGGGGTTCCCGGTGTGCCAGGCCGGGTCGGCGGCCTCGCGCCAGAAGCACACCGTGGCCTCCGGCACCCCGTCCCCGTCCCCGTCGCAGAACGCGGGCTCGGCCAGCTGCGCCCGGAACGCCTCCGGCACCCCGTCCAGCAGCCCGGGCCACGGCCTGCCGAGGCCGGGGCCGGGGCGGTACGGGCTCAGTGCGGACTCGTGGTCGAAGCCGGTGGCGAAGGCGCCCGCGGCGGAGAAGACGATCCGGTACGCGTTGCCGGAGCCGTCCCGCATGGAGGCCATCACCTCGCCGGGCGCCCACCGGGAGTCGCAGGAGTAGCAGCGGTCGGCCCAGACGGGGGCGAGGACGGCGTCCAGCATCGCCAGGGCGCGGCAGCGGTCCAGGACCGCCGGGATACCGGGCAGTCGGCTGATCAGGTCGGCAACGGGCATGCGGCCATCCGATCACCTCCCGCCGACACCCGGCCGGACTGGTAGATTCCCGGACGGACCGGCCCGCCCCCTGACCACGGCGACCGGTCGGGGAAGACCGGGGAGGCACTCTTGGCCGCAGGGCGGATGCTCGCCGCGCGCTACCGGCTGGACGAGCCGATCGGACGCGGCGGCATGGGCCAGGTCTGGCACGGCTGGGACGTGACGCTGCGGCGCCCGGTCGCCGTCAAGCTGCTGCACGCCGACCTGCCCGACCCGCGCGGCGCCGAACTGTTCCTGAACGAGGCCCGGCTCGCCGCCGGTCTCGGCCACCCCGGCATCGTCACCGTCCACGACCTGGGCCGCGAGCCGGACGGGACGGCCTACCTGGTGATGGAGCTCCTCACCGGCACCGACCTGGCCGTCCGGCTCCGCACCCAGGGCCCGCCGCCGCTCGCCGAGGCGGTCGGCTGGACGCTCCAGCTCTGCGACGCGCTCGCGTTCGCGCACGCCGCGCGGGTGGTCCACCGGGACCTGAAGCCCGCCAACCTGTTCCTGGCCCGGGACGGGCGGCTGAAGATCCTCGACTTCGGCATCGCCAAGCACCGCGAGGGCGGCACCGATTCGCACAGCCGGGTGATGGGCACCGTGGCCTACCTGCCGCCGGAACGCTTCCACGGCCGCTCCGGCGACCACCGCGGCGACCTGTACGCGCTCGGCTGCGTGCTGTTCGAACTCCTCACCGGGCGGCCGCCGTTCGGCAGCGGCGACCCCGTCCCGCTGATGCTGCGCCACCTCTCCGAACCGCCCCGGCCGCCCGGCCCGGAAGCACCCGGCCCCGTCCCGCCGGAGCTCGACCGGCTGGTCCTCGACCTCCTCGCCAAGGACCCGGACGCCCGCCCCCGCTCCGCCACCGAGGTCGCCGCCCGCCTGGCCGCCCTCCCGACCGGCCGGGACACCCTCGTCCTCTCCCCGCCCTCCCTGCCCTCCCCGGCGACCGCCCCGACCGCCCCACTGCCCGCGCCCGCCCCCACGCTCCTCCTCCCGACCGAGCGGGTCGCCCCCGCCGCCTTCCCCGGGCCCGGGCCGCACGCCACGGAGCCGGTGTACGTCGACTGGATCCGCACCCTGCACGCCGCCGGTCAACTCCCGCCGCCCGAACGGATGCTGGCCCGGCACGGCCACGGCTACCAGTCCACCGCCTGGGCCCGCGCGGCGGCCCGGGCCTGGCCCGCCGCCGGCCTCGGCGCCCTGCTCGCCACCTACGACGACGCCCGGCTGCCCCGCCTCGCCAACGAGATCGCCCGCAGCGTCCCCGCCCTGCGCGACCCCGCCGAACTCCCCGGCGTCCTCGCCGGTCTCCGCGAGGCCGGTCAGCAACTGCGCCTCACCATGCTGACCGCCGCGTTCGAGGCCTCCGCACCCGACCCCGCACCCGACCCCGCGGACCCCGCGCCCGACCCCGCGGAGCGCGCGGCGGCACTCTCCCGGCTGGCCCGCCTGCTCCGCGCCCTCGCGACCCGCCGCCCCGCACCGCCCCGGGAGCTCCCCCAGGACCCTCCGGGCGTGCCGCCGTTCGCGGCGGTCGTCGCGGCGGTGGCCGCGCTGACCGGGGCGGGCTGCGCGGACGAGGCCTCGTTCCTCGACTGGATACGGGCCCGACCGCCGGGCGGCGAGGGGCGGTTCCGCGCGGAGTGGCTGCCGACGCTGCACCAGGTCCGGCACTCCGGGATCTCGCCGGACGACCTGGTCTCCACCGTCGCCCGGGCCTGGCCCGCCGCCGAACTCGGCGCCGCCGTGGCCGCGTTCCACCGGGCCGGGCAGTTCCCGGTCGCGGAACGGCTGACCTGCCTGGCCGCCTCCCTGCGCACCCCCGCCGAACTGCCCGCCCTGGTCGCCGGGTTCCGCCGCTCCGGGCAGCAGGGACGGCTGCGGGTGCTGCTGTGGGAGGTCGGCCACCAGGCTCCGCCGTCCGTCGCCGCGGCCGCCGCGGCCCTCACCGCCGCCGGAGAACTCGACGCCGCCACGGCCGTCCTGCGCCCGCTGCCGATGACCCTGGCGGAACGCCGCAACCTCCTGCTCAACCGCGGCCCGCTCCACTGATCCCGCACGGGGCGCCACCCCCCGGGGGCCCGGTCCGGCTCCGCCGGGCCTGGGGGTGGGGTGGTGCACGCGTGGGAGCCCGGCCTGAGGCTCCCGGGGCCGGTCAGGCGCCGTCCGCGGTGCCCTGTTCGTAGGCGGCCATGGTGCGGACGAACAGGGCGCGTTCGGCGGGGGTGAGCGGGGCGAACGCGGCCTGCCAGGAGGCGGAGCCGTTGGCGAGCCAGCGTTCGACGGCGGTGCGGGTGGCGGGGTCGGCGGTCAGCGAGACGATGGTGCGGCGGCGGTCGGCGGGGTCGGGGCGGCGTTCCAGGACGCCCTGGCGGGTGAGGTCGCCGACCATCAGGCTGGCGGTGGTGTGGGCGACTTCGAGGCGTTCGGCGAGGGCGCCGACCGGCATCGGGCCGTCGAAGACCAGGTAGGCGAGGAGCGAGAGGTGCCGGGGGGCGAGCTGGAACCCGGCCAGTGCCTCGGGGACTGCGGTCCGTTTGACCCGGGCGGCGACCCGAGGCATCAGCAGCAGCATCGCCCGGACGGCGTCGTCCGCGGTCAGTCCCTCCCGGGGGCCGGAGGGGGTCGTCGGGCCGGTCATGCGCCCTCCCGAGCCGGTCATGCGCCCTCCCGGGCCGGTCATGCGCCCTCCCGGGCCGGTGCGCGGTGGGTGCGCGGTGCGCGGTGGGTGCGCGGTGCGCGGTGGGTGCGCGGTGCGCGGTGGGTGCGCGGTGGGGTCCGGCGCCGCGGTCGCGGGGCCGGACCTCACGGTACCGGACGGCGGGTCAGCGTTCCGGGTGCGGGGCGGACGCGGCGAGCAGGTGCTCCTCCTCGTAGGCGAAGTGGGCTTCGAGCCCGTCGGTGAGCCGGTCGAGTTCGGCGCGCAGCGCGGCGGGGTCGTCGGCGCCGGGGGTGGCGAGGTGGGCTTCGAAGCGGGCGAGGGCGTCGGCGACGGTGCGGTGGTCGGCGCGCAGCCGGGTGAGGGCGGGGGCGAGTTGCGGGTAGCGGCGCTGGAAGGCGGTGAAGGCGCCCTCCTCGCGGATGTGGTGCATGTCGAGTCCGTGGCAGAAGCTGAGGCAGCGTTCGCGGAGCCGGGCGGCCGGGTCGGGGGCGGGGGCCGGGTCGGCTCCGTTCAACTGGGCGCGGAGGTCCGCGAGTTGGCGGCGGAGGTCCTCGTGGTGGAGGCGGAGCTGGCCGACGATCGCGGCGGGCAGGGCGGGGTTGCCGGAGAGGTCGAGGGGGTGCAGGGCGATGACCGGGATGTCCCGGTCGGCGCGGGCGGCGTACTCGGCGAAGGCGGGGACGCGGCGGGCCTGTTCGGCGTACTGGCGGGCGCGTTCGTCGGGGTCGAGTTCGACGGGGCGGACCGAGTGGAGGACGGTTCCGCCCTGTCCGTCGGGGAGTTCGGCGGTGCCGCCGCCCGCGGCGAGCAGGTTGCGGTACCAGTGCGGGTGGCGCGGGGCGCCGCCGTTGGAGCCGAAGACGAGGTAGCGTCCGACGTCCTCGCGGTAGGCGAGCGGGGTGGTGCGGGGTTTGCCGGTGCGCCGTCCGGCGGTGGTGAGCAGCAGCAGGTCGGGGAACCCGTCGACCCGGCCGCCGTTGGCCCGGAACCGTTCGATGACCTGCTGGTTGAAGTCCTCGGCCATGGTGTGCCTCCCCGTGGTGCGCGGTCCGTCGGCGGTGTCGCCACCGATTCATGTTTGCAAGCAAATGCAATCTAGGCACGCCCGGCGCGGTGGTCAACCACCGCCCCGCTCCGCACACGTCCTTCGACTCCTGTACGCACGGGGGTTGACGTGGCCGCGCAGACGCCCCTAACTTCACGTCTTGAAAAAGGTCCAGACCAAAGCCGGCGGGGCCGCTGGCCACCACCACGTCGATCCTCCGTCAGGGGGATCTTCCGCCCTGCCCGGACCGCTCCGGACGCTCCCTCAGGCATCGCTTCGCGTTCACTTCATGAACGAGTGAACGTTCTCCCCCACGAGGAGCCGCCTTGATCCGCACCCGTTCCCGCACCCTCCTGCGCAGTGCGGCAGCCGCCGTCGCGCTGCCCGCCACCGTGGCCGGCCTGCTGGTGGCCGGCGCCGGCCAGGCCTCGGCCGCGGCCAACGCCGGGCCCGGCTTCCCGGCGCACTACGCGGCGCCGTACCTGGAGACCTGGAACTCGCCGAACACCCTGGCGGACGCCCGCAACAGCGGCGGGCTGAAGTACGTCACCCTCGCCTTCGTGATCAGCGACGGCAGTTGCAACGCCACCTTCAACGGCGACACCCCGATCACCGACGCGGGCTGGACCAACGCGATCAACGCCCACCGCGCGGCCGGCGGCGACGTGATCGCCAGCTTCGGCGGCGCCGCCGGCACCGAGCTGGGCCAGGCCTGCACCAGCGTCTCCACCCTCCAGGCCCAGTACAAGCGGGTCGTCGACGCCCTCAACCTCACCCGCATCGACCTGGACATCGAGGGCGGCGCGCTCAACGACGCCGCCGCCAACGACCGCCGCAACCAGGCACTCGCCCAGCTCCAGCAGGCCCAGGCCGCCGCGGGCAAGCGGCTGGACGTCAACTACACGCTGCCGGTGAGCCCTTCGGGACTCGAATCCAACTCGATCAGCCTGCTGAACAACGCGAAGAGCCGCGGACTGACCGTCAACGCCGTCAACATCATGACGATGGACTACGGCCCGGCGATGGACATGGGGCAGGCCGCGATCAGCGCCGCCAACGGCCTGCACACCCAGCTGGGCCAGATCTGGACGTCCAAGACCTCCGAGCAGCTGTGGGCGATGGAGGGCAACACCCCGATGATCGGGGTCAACGACACCCAGGCCGAGGTGTTCACCACCGCCAACGCACAGGCCCTGGAGACCTTCGCCGCCTCCAAGGGCATCCAGCTGCTCGCCTTCTGGGCGGTCGGCCGCGACAAGGCCTGCGCCGCCAACGGCACCCTCTCCTCCACCTGCAGCGGCACCCCGCAGTCGGCGTACCAGTTCTCGAAGACCTTCAACGCGATCACCGGCGGCTCCACCACCCCGCCCCCGAGCGGCGGCCGCACCGGGCAGATCACCGGCTACGGCGGCAAGTGCGTGGACGTGGCGGCCGCCAGCTCCGCCAACGGCACCGCGGTCCAGCTGTACGACTGCAACGGCACCGCCGCCCAGCAGTGGACGGTCGGCACCGACGGCACGATCCGGGCGCTCGGCAAGTGCCTGGACCTCACCTCGGGCGGCACCGCCAACGGCACCCAGGCGCAGCTGTACGACTGCAACGGCACCGGCGCGCAGCAGTGGCAGGCGCAGGCGAACAAGACCCTGGTCAACCCGGCCTCCGGCCGCTGCCTGGACGCCACCGGCCCGTCCTCCGCGAACGGCACCCGGCTGCAGGTCTGGGACTGCTTCGCCGGCGCCAACCAGCAGTGGAACCTGCCCGCCTGACCGCCTCCGTCCCAAGGAAGGAGCAACTCCCTTGCGCAGCAAACGACTTCTCCCGCTGACCGCCACGGCCGGCCTGCTGGCCTCCGCCACGGCCCTGCTGGCCCCCGCGCCGTCCGCGCTGGCCGCCGTCCCGACCGGGGCGACCACGCTGGTGGCGCAGAACTCCGGCAAGTGCGTGGACGCCGCCGCGGCCGCCACCGCCGACGGCACCGTCGTCCAGCAGTACGCCTGCAACGGCACCACCGCCCAGCAGTGGCAGCTCCAGGACCTCGGCAACGGCTACGTCCGGATCAACAACCAGAACGACACCTCGAAGGTGCTGGACGTCGTCGACGTCTCCACCGCCGACGCCGCGAAGGTCCAGCTGTGGACGTACGGCGGCGGCCTGAACCAGCAGTGGCAGGCCGTCGCCGAGGCGGGCGGCGCGTACCACTTCGTCAACCGCAACAGCGGCAAGTGCCTGGACGTGCCGAGCGCCTCCACCGCGGACGCGGTGCAGCTGCAGCAGTACGCCTGCAACGGCACCGCCGCGCAGTCCTTCACCTTCGGGAGCACCGTCACGAACCCGCCCGGCACGCCCGACTTCGGGCCGAACGTGACCGTCTTCGACCCGTCGACGCCCGCCGCGACCGTCCAGGCCAAGCTGAACGCGGTCTTCGCGCAGCAGGAGTCCAACCAGTTCGGCGCCCAGCGCCAGGCCCTGCTGTTCAAGCCGGGCAGCTACAGCGTGGACGCCAACGTCGGCTTCTACACCCAGGTCGCGGGCCTCGGCCTGTCCCCCGACGACGTCACCATCAACGGCGCGGTGCACGCCGAGGCCGACTGGTTCCAGGGCAACGCGACGCAGAACTTCTGGCGCTCCGCCGAGAACCTGTCGGTCAACCCGACCGGCGGCACCGACCGCTGGGCGGTGTCCCAGGCCGCGCCGTACCGCCGGATGCACGTGCGCGGCAACCTGCAGCTGGACGACGGCGGCTGGTCCTCGGGCGGCTTCATCGCCGACTCGAAGGTCGACGGCCAGGTCCGCTCCGGCTCCCAGCAGCAGTGGCTGTCGCGCAACGCGCAGTGGGGCAGCTGGACGGGCTCCAACTGGAACATGGTGTTCGTCGGCGACGTCAACGCGCCCGCCAACTCCTTCCCCAACCCGCCCTACACCACCGTCGGCCAGACCCCGGTGGTGCGCGAGAAGCCCTTCCTGTACGTCGACTCCGCGGGCGCGTACAAGGTGTTCGTCCCGGCGCTGCGCTCGGGCACCTCCGGCACCAGCTGGGCGGGCGGCGCGCAGCAGGGCAGCTCGCTGCCGATCGACCAGTTCTTCGTCGTGAAGCCGGGCGCGACCGCCGCCGACATGAACGCGGCGCTGGCCCAGGGCAAGAACCTGCTGGTCACCCCGGGCGTCTACCACCTGAACCAGCCCCTGAACGTCAACCGCGCCGACACCGTGGTGCTCGGCCTGGGCCTGGCCACCCTTGTCCCGGACAACGGCGTCACCGCCGTGAACGTCGCGGACGTGGACGGCGTGAAGCTGGCCGGGCTGCTGATCGACGCCGGGACGGTCAACTCCCCGGTGCTGATGCAGGTCGGCGCGGCGGGCTCGTCCGCCGACCACGGCGCCGACCCGACCTCGCTGCACGACGTGTTCTTCCGGATCGGCGGCGCGGGCGTCGGCAAGGCCACCCAGTCGCTGGTGGTCAACTCGAACAACGTGATCGGCGACCACATGTGGCTCTGGCGCGCGGACCACGGCAGCGGCGTCGGCTGGACCAGCAACACCGCCGCCAACGGGCTGGTCGTCAACGGCAACAACGTCACCATGTACGGCCTGTTCGTCGAGCACTACCAGCAGACCCAGGTGATCTGGAACGGCAACAACGGCCGCACGTACTTCTTCCAGAACGAGCTGCCGTACGACCCGCCGAACCAGGCGGCCTGGATGAACGGCTCGACCCGCGGCTACCCGGCCTACAAGGTCGCCGACTCGGTGACCACCCACGAGGCCTGGGGCCTGGGCTCCTACGCCTACTTCAACGTCAACCCGGCGGTGGTCGAGGAGCACTCCTTCGAGGTCCCCAACCGCTCCACCGTCCGCTTCCACGACATGGTGACCGTCTCGCTGGGCGGCACCGGCACCATCGCCCACGTCATCAACTCCACCGGCGGGCCGTCCAACTCCACCACCAACGTGGCCAACCTGGTCGCGTACCCGTAAGCCCGGCCCCCACCGGAGAACCGGCCGCCCCCTCCGTGCGGGAGGGGGCGGCCGTCCGTTCGACGTACCCGTCAGCTCTGGGTCGCCCCCTCGGTCCCCTCCGCCCCCGCGGCCCGCTCCGCCGCGCTGCGCAGCACGCAGAACTCGTTGCCCTCCGGGTCCGCCAGCACCGCCCACCCCGTGCCGTCCGGTTCGCGGTGGTCGCCGACCAGCACCGCCCCCAGGGCCAGCAGGCGCGCCACCTCCGCGTCGCGGGCGCGGTCCTCCGGGCGCAGGCACAGGTGGACCCGGTTCTTGACCGTCTTGGCCTCCGGCACCTGGTTGAAGTAGAGCACCGGGCCGCCCGGCAGGGTCACCTGCGTCTCCCGGTCGCCCGGCCCGCACTCCGGGTCGACCTGCCCGCCCGTCACCTCGCCCCAGAACCGGGCCAGCCGGTAGGCGTCCGCACAGTCGACCGCCACGTTCTGCACCATCGAAACCATGCCCGCGAGTCTCCCCCACCGGCGCCCCGCGGAACCGACCGGCCACGCGGACGCCGGAGCCGCCCGGTATGGAGCCGCCCGGTATGGAGCCGCCGTCACCGGGTAACCGGCGCAGGCACGGAACCGGGTGGAGCGGGGATCGGACGCGCGCGGGGAAGAGGAGGGCCGGGACGATGGGCAGCGGACGGACGACGGCGGCCGGGCAGGGCACGCCGGAGCGGGCGGACGGGAGCGCCTCCCCGTGGCACTGGCGGCACTGGAAACACCGGATGACCCGCCGGGCCGACACCACCGGCACTACCGGCACCCCCGACACCACCGGCGCCACCGACCCGCGGGCGGAGCGGCGGGGGCGGCCGTTCCTGCACCGCCCCGGGCCGCTGTCCGCCGCCGTCCGGTGGCTGGTGCTGCTGGTCGGGCTGGTGCTGACCGTGGTGTTCGCGGTCGGGCTGGCCCGGGCGACGCTGGTGCCGGAACCCGCCGCGCAGCACCTGGTGCACCCCAACTTCCACCTCGGCTCCTCGCTCCGCGCCTACCTGGACCAGCCGGCCGTCCGGGCCGCGGCGCAGCAGGTCGGCGGGAACGTCCTGCTGGGCATGCCGTTCGGCGTGCTGCTGCCGGTGCTGTTCCCCCGGCTGCGCAGCGTCCTGGCCGCGACGGCGCTGACCGCGCTGGTGATGGTCACGGTCGAGGCGGCGCAGGGCCTCCTGGTGGAGGGCCGGGCGTTCGACGTGGACGACGTGCTGCTCAACACCCTCGGCGCCCTGCTCGCCCACCTGCTGCTGGGCCGCCGGATCGGCCGGGCGCTGTACGAACGGCCCTGATCCCGGCGCGACGGGCCGCTCCGCGGCGGGCGGCTCCGCGGCGGGCGGCTCCGCGGCGGGCGGGCCTCAGCGGCGGACGGCCCAGCGACAGACGGGCCGCTCAGCGGCGGGCGGCCCAGACCTGGCGTTCGGTGCGCACCGCGAGGTCGGGCCGCCGGGCGACGCTGTCGGGGCCGTCGGCGTCGAGCAGGCGGTCCAGGGCGGCGAGGTCGGCGGGGTCGAGGAGTTCGGCGACGGCGGTGCGGATCCGGCGCAGGGTGGCCAGGGCGTAGCGGCCGACGGAGGGGTGCTCGGTGGCGGCGATGTCGACGGTGACGGTGCGCTCGCCGGTGACGGTGAGGCCCGCGGCGGTCAGCACCGGCCCCCAGTCGGCGCCGCGGTGGGGCACGTGCTCGGCGTGCAGGTGGTCGGTCGCGGCGTGGCAGCGCTCCTCCAGACCGGGGCGCTCGGCGGGGGCGTCGGACGGCAGGAAGCGCGGGAAGCCGGCCAGTTCGACCAGGGCGAGCAGGCCGTCCGGGCCGAGGAGCCCGCGGACCTTGCGCAGGGCCTGCCCGGGGTCGGCCAGGTGGTGCACGGAGGCGGAGGCCCACACCAGGTCGGGGGTGCCGAGGTCGGGCCAGTCGGCGGCGTCCAGGTCGGCCTGCACGGTGGTGACCCGGCCGTCGAGGCCCAGGGCCCGGGCCTTCTCGCGCAGGCGCAGCAGGTGCCCGGGCGAGGCGTCGACGGCGGTGACCCGGGCGTCGGGGAAGCGGCGCAGCAGGGCGAAGGTGCCCGCGCCGGTGCCCGCGCCGAGGTCGACGATCCGCTGCGGTGCACGCTCCAGGGGCAGCCAGTCGGTGAGCGCGGCGAGGTGTTCGGCGAGCACCTCGGCGTCCAGGTCGAGGACCTCGGCCTGGGCCGCGTCGTCCTCGGCCGAGTGCGAGTGCGAGTGCGCGTGCGCGTGCGTGTGGGCGTGCTGGTGCTGGTGGGTGTGGGTGTGGGCGTGGGTGTGCGGGTGGCTCATGGGGTCACCGTACGGCGGCCATGCGCCTGGAGCACGCTCCCTCCCGGAAAGCGCAAGGGGTTGCCCTTCCCGCATGCCGCAGGCGCAAACCCTCCCGTCAGCACTCGCGCCGGCCCGGGTCGGGCCGGTGGCCGCGGCGGGCGGCGCGGTCGAAGATGCCGAGCACCTCGCACGGGCCGCCCTCCGCGCCGATGGCGTGCGGCATCATCGTGGGGAACTCGGCGGCCTGGTGGGTGGTGAGGCGGATCCGGCGGTGGCCGAGCAGCAGGACGGCGGTGCCGGAGAGCACGACCAGCCACTCCCGCCCGGGGTGGGCGCGCATCCGGGCCGGGTTGTCGGGCGGCGGCTCGGTCATCCGCTGGCGCACCACGCTGATCCCGGGGTCGCCCTTGACCGGCCAGCGCATGGTGCCGTGCTGGGCGTCGACCGTCGGGGTGATCACCACGTCCTCGGCCGCGGTCTCCACGAGCTGGTCCAGGGTGGTGTCCAAGGCCCGTGCCAGCGTGACGAGTTGGTCGAGCGCGAGGCGGCGCTGCCCGTTCTCGATCCGGCTCAGCGAGGACTGGCTGAGGTTGGCCCGCGCCGCCAGCTCCTCCAGCGACCAGCCCTGCGCGAGCCGCAGCGCCCTGATCCGCTTGCGGACCAGCCCGTCCAGGTCAGCGGCGTCTTCCGTCATACCCGGCATGGTAGGCGGCAGGCGGCAGACGGTGGGCTGCGGGCGGACGCTCAGCGGCGGCGGTCGAGCAGGTGCCGCACGTCCGGCGTGCGCGAGCCCGACCCGCGCAGCACGATCTCCGCACACATCAGCAGTCCCAGCACGGTCAGCACCAGCAGGCCCACCACCGGCACGCCCTCCGGGTGCGGCAGCGCGATCGGCATCCGCCCACCTCCCGGGAGGGATCCTACGGTCCGTGGTCGTAGACCGTGACGGGCACGTCCTGGTCGGTGAGCCGGGCGGTGACCAGGGGTTCGACGCGCTCCCACTTGCCGCCGGCCAGGCCGCAGCCGATCCGGGGCATGTGGACGGAGGCACCCAGCCGCAGCGCCTCGGGGGCGAGCTTGGCGAGCGCGGCGTCGATCGCCTCGTAGCGGACGGGGACGCCGGTGGAGCGGCCGGTGCGGATGCCGCGCTGGCCGACCAGGTTGGCGACCCACAACTGCGGGGTGACCTGGACCAGTTGGAGGGCGCCGAGGCCGAAGTCGTTGGTGGCGCGCTCCCGGTGCCAGCGGCGGAAGGCGGCCTCGGGTTCGGGCCAGCGGCGGGAGAGGGCGAGGACGAAACCGCGGCCCCAGCCGCCGAGGTCGTTGCAGACGTGGGCGATGATCCGGGGGCCCTTGCCCCCGGGGGCGGTGGCGTCGCCGCGCAGATAGGTGATCGTTTCGGCCATCCCGGCATCCTGGCAGCCGCCACCGACAGGCCGGTGCCGCCCGGCCGCCCCGAGGAGGGAGGCGTCCGGGCGGCAACGGTGGCGGCGCGTCAGTGCGCCGCCGGGTGGGGCTGCGCCGTACCCGCGGCGGTGCAGGGGAGCCCCAGGCGGGAGGGGTGCGCGGCGTCGCGGTGGATCCTGCGGGTGACGGGCCGTCCGACCGGGAGGTGGAAGGCGTCGGCGGCGCGGTGGACGCCGTCGCGCATCGGCACCCGCAGGTCCTTGCGGACGGCGAGAGCCGGAGCGTCCCCGCGAAAGGGGCGCCCCGGCTCGACGTCGTGGGCGAGGAAGGCGGACGGGCTGGTTTCTTGGGAGGAAAGGGAGAAGGAAGCCCGTCCATGGCCTCGCCGGAGCGCCCCCGCGAAGGGGTGCCCCGCGGGCGAGGAAGGCGGACGGGCTGTGAGTTCGTCAGGAGTACGAAGAAGGAGAAGGAAGCCCGTCCATGGCCTCGCCCGCCCCGCACGCTAGCACCCGCCCCCGCCTCGGGGCACCCGATTTCCCGGCCCGGCCGCCCGACCGCCCGGCGGCATCCCGGGCGGCGCACGCGAAGGGGCGGACCGGGGCCGACACCCCACATTGAACGCGTTCAAAATTTGCGGCATGATCGGCACCGTCGGACCCGGGGGGAGAACGGGGCCCGCACCGCCGTGCCCTGCCCAGGGCATCCACTAGGAAAGGGGGGACCGTGGTAGACATCGGCAGAACTCGCCTGCCGGCCCTCGCGGTCGCGTTGATGTGGTGGTACGAGGGCTTCTGGTGCAAGGTCTTCCCCGGACGGGCGGACCAGCGCGCCATCGTGGAGGGGCTGCCCCTGCTGTCGGCCGGCGCGGCGGGCGCGCTGCTGGTCGCCATCGGCCTCGCCGAGGTCGCGCTCGGTGCGTGGGTCCTGCTGGGGCACCGCCCGTACGCCGCCGCGGTCGTGCAGACGGTCCTGGTCGTCGGCTTCAACTCCGGCGGCCTGCTCGTCGGCGCGCAGCACATCCCCGAGCCCGGCCGGCTGGTGGTCCAGGACCTCGGCTTCCTCGCGCTGATCTGGCTCGTCGCCGCCCGCCGCCCCACCGGCAGCGCACTGCGGGGCAGCGGCCCCGCCCGGGAGGTCCGGGCCCGATGACCCCCACCTCCCCCACCTCCCCGCCCCGCCGGACCGCGGCCGCACCGCGGACGCCGGACCCCGTCGCCGGTACGCCGTGGCAGCAGGGCCGACTGCTCGCCGGACCCGCCCGCCGCCCCCGGGTGCTCTTCGGCCGCATGTACGAGGACCCGGCCGTGGAACTCGCCGCCTTCCCGCCGCCCGGCGCCCGGGTGCTGTGCATCGCGTCCGCCGGGGACACCGCGGCCGCGCTCGCCGCGGCCGGGTACGAGGTCACCGCCATCGACCTGAACCCGGCCCAGCTCGCCTACGCCAGGGCCCGGCTGGAGGACGGCGCGCCCGCCGCAACCGGCTCGGCCGAACGGCTGACCGGCCTGGGCCGCGCCGCCGCAGCGGCCCTGCTGCCCGCCTGGCGGCCCGCCGCCGTCGCCGACTTCCTGCGCCTCGACGACCCGGGCGAGCAGCGGCGCCGCTGGACGGACGGGTTCGACGGCCCGGGGCTGCGGCTGCTGGCCGCCGCCGCCCTGCGGCCCGCCGGGGCGCTCGCCGCCGTCCTGCACCCGGGCTTCCGGTCCGCGCTCCCGCGCGGCTTCGACGAGGTGCTGCTGCGGAGGATCGCCCGGACCGTCGCCCGGCATCCCAACGCCGCCAACGACTGGGCCTGGCGGCTGCTGCTCGGCCGCGAACGCCCCGGCGCGGCCCCCGCCGCCACCGGCCCCGGGCGGGTGCGGCTGCTGCGGGGCGAGGTCGTCGAGCACCTGGAGCGGTGCACCGCCGGGAGCTACGACGCGGTGACGCTCTCCAACGTGGTCGACGGGCCCGGCCCGCGCTTCGCCCGGCGGCTGCGCGCCGCCGTCGAGCACGCGGTGCGCCCGGGCGGGACGGCGGTGGTGCGCAGCCTGCGCGAACCGGGACCGGGCGGGGCCGGACGCGCCGCCGAGGACCGGTCGATGATCTGGGGCGTGGTGCGGGTCGTCCGCACCGGGACGGACGGAACGAGGACCCGATGAAGTACCTGTTGCAGCGCCACCCCGTCCCGATCCGGACCCGCTTCGCCCACTCGCTGGTTCTCACCTACGCCCTGCCGCCGGAGGTCCTGGAGCCGCTCCTGCCGCCGGGGCTCACCCTCGACACCTACACCGACCCCTCCGGCACCGAGCACGGGTTCGTCGCCGCGGCCCTGGTGGACACCCGGGACCTGCGGCCCGCCTTCCTGCCCGCCGGTCTCGGCGCCGACCTGCTCCTCACCGGGTACCGGATCTTCACCCGCTTCCCCACGCCCGGGGGCCGGTCCATCCGCGGCCTGAAGATCCTCCGCAGTGACACCGACAGCCGCGTCATGGCCCTCGGCGGCAACCTGCTCACCCGCTACCACTACCGGCTCGCCCGGATCGGCAGCCGGGTCGTCGGCGACGCCCTGGAGTTCCGGGTCCTCAGCCGCGACGGCCGGGCCGACCTGCACGTGCGGGCCGACCTCGCGGGCGCCCCCGCGGGCCTGCCCGACGGCAGCCCGTTCGCCTGCGCCAAGGACGCCCGGCGCTTCGCCGGCCCGCTGCCCTACACCTTCGAGCACGAGCCGCAGACCCGGTCGGTGATCGTGGTCAAGGCCACCCGCACGCACTGGGAGCCGACCCCGGTGGCCGTCGAACTGCCGACCCCGCCCACCTTCTTCGCCCACGGCCCCTTCGCCGGGACGGCGCCCGTGCTCGCCAACGCCTTCCACGTCGCCGACCTCGACTACGGCTGGGAGGCCGGCCGGCGCCGCGCCGAGGACGGGGCCGAACGATGAGGCGGCCCCCGACGGCTCCGCGGACCACCGGCGCGACCGGGAACAGCGACGCGGCCAGGAGCACCGGCGCGGCCCGGAGCACCGGCGCGGCCGGAAACAGCGACGCGGCCCCGGAGGAGCCGGTCCGCTTCTCCGGGGTGCGGGAGGTCGTCCGCTACAACTGGCCCCTGTACGCGGCGGGCTGCCTCGCCGCCGGAGCGGGCCTCGCGCTCTCGTACCGGCTCCCCCGGCCCGCCGCCGCCCTCGCCCGGGCGGGCGCGGTCGCGGCCGCCGCCCTGCTGGCGAGCAGCACGGCCGCCACCTGGTGGGTCTACGACCGCTCGGAACTGCGCACCTTCGACTGGCTGGCGGAGTTGCTGCCGGGCGGCCCGGGCGAGCACCTGGTGCTCTCCTCCGGCCTCGACGAGGCCAGTCGGCCGGTGGCGGCCCGCTGGCCGCGGCACGCCCAGACCGTGGTGGACCTCTACGACCCCGCCCTGATGACCGAGGGCTCGATCCGCCGGGCCCGCCGCCACGTACCGCCCGCCCCGCGCACCCTCCCCGGACGGCACGACCACCTGCCCGCGGCGACCGGCTCGACCGACACCGTCCTCGCCGTCTTCGCCGCCCACGAGCTGCGCCGGACGGACGACCGGCACGCGCTCTTCGCCGAGTGCGCCCGCGTCCTGCGCCCCGGCGGCCGCCTCGTCCTGGTCGAGCACCTGCGGGACGCCGCCAACACCGCGCTCTACGGCCCCGGCGCCCAGCACTTCTTCCCCCGGCGGGCCTGGCTGCGGGCCGGGGCCGCGGCGGGCCTGCACCTCGTCGCGGAGCGTCGGATCGGCGGCCTGGTCACCGCCTTCACCTTCGCCTCCCCGCCCGCCGCCCCACCCGACGCCCCGCCCGACGCCCCGCCCACCACCGCCTCGACCGGAAAGCGCCTCGCACCGTGACCCACCTGCTCACCCTGGAAGGCCAACTGCGCCTGGTCGGCGCGGCCCTGATCGCGATGGGCGCGCTGCACGTCGTCCTGCCGCGGTTCATCGGCTGGCCGTCCGACCTGGCCGGCACCACCCTGCTGACCCGCCAGGTCTCCTACGTGCACCTCTTCTTCATCGCCCTGACCTGCGTCCTGCTCGGCCTGCTGCCGCTGCTGCTCGCCCCGGACCTGCTCGCCGGAGGGCGGCTCGGCACCGTCCTGCTGGCCGCGCAGACGCTCTTCTGGGGCCTGCGCTGGATCTTCGAGTTCGCGGTGTTCTCCCCGGAGCTGTGGCGCGGCGACCGGCTGCGGACCGCCGCCCACGTCGCGCTGTCGGTGCTGTGGACCTGGGTGACGGCCGTCTTCACCTGCGCGCTGGTGGTGGCGCTCCGCGGCTGAGCGCCGCGGCGGGCCCCGCCCGGGACCGTGCTCTCCCGGGCCCCGGGCTCCGGACCTCCCCGGTCCTCAGGCCGGGACCAGTTCGTGCAGGTTCTCCGGGGTGATCACCCGGGAGCCCTCCGGCAGGCCGTCGGGGCGGGCCAGGCCCAGGTAGGTGACCGGGCCGTCGGGGGCGGGGCCGTCCCAGGGCAGCAGGTGCGCGCCGTTCGCGACCATCAGGCCGACCAGGTGGCGGACCGTCAGGTGCTGCCGCCGGAGGCCGGCCCGCAGCAGGTCGGCGACGGTGGCCCGGTTGGTCTCGACCCGGTTGGCGTGCGGGGTGCCGCGCAGGTGGAGGTGCAGCCAGCGGGCGTACCACCGGCCGTCGTCGCGGCGTTCGAAGACCAGCGGGAGGGCGACCCGCCCGGAGCCGCGCAGCTCGGACTTGGCCCGCACGGTGCGCGGTTCGAAGGGCAGGCCGTGCTGCTCCTCCTCGCGCAGCATCCAGCCGAAGAAGGACTCCTCGACCTCCTGGAAGCCCTCGCCCGCGTACACGTTGACCTGCGGGACGATGTACGTGCCGGGCACCTCCGAGAGCCGCAGGTTGATGAACTCCGAGGCGCCGTCGGGTGCTTCGACGACGTCGCCGGAGTGCTCGCCCGCGACGGAGCTGAGCTGGGTGTACGACAGCCAGGTCGGATTGTCGTACGAGGCGTCGAGCATCAGTGCGGACAGGTCGAAGTCGGTGGTGCGCTCCCGCTGCTTCCAGTACACGAAGAAGCGCAGCAGTTCGCCGCGGACGGGCTGGACCGAGCCGCGCGGCAGCACGCCGATCCCGGCGGCGCTCGCGTTGCCGCTGAGCGGGAGGGCGACGTCGAGGATCTCGGGGTCGACCAGCAGGGGCGGCGGGTCGGCGGGCAGGCGGCGGGCGGTCTCGGCGTCCAGCGCGGCGGCCAGGCGTTCGCGTCCGGCGGCGGGCAGCGGCGGGCGCAGGTCGTCGGTGACGTGGCTGCGGGCGTCCCGGTTGACGAAGACGCGCCGGTCGCCGCCGGTCCGTTCCCGGTTCTCCAGGTGCTCGCGCAGCGAGAGCAGCAGGCGGCCGGACGCGGCGGGCAGGGCGCGTTCGGCGGCGGTGAGGACGGCGGCCCGGTCCGGTTCGGTGGCGGCGGCGCGCAGCAGCCGGTCGAAGGCGCGCAGCAGCTTGCCGGGGGCGGCGGCGGCCAGCAGGTCGGCGGCGGTGCCGGGTTCTCCGGCGGCGAGGAGTTCGTCGACCCGGCCGTCCAGGCCGCGGACGCGCTGCTCGCCGCGGGCGACCGCGAACACCTGGGCGGCGTGCGGCCACCTGGGGTGTTCGTGCGGGTGCAGGCGTTCGCCGAGGCGCTTGAACCGCTCGCGGTGGCGCAGCACGTCGGCGAGCTTGCCGGGCGCGGCGGCGACCACCTCGTCCAGTGCGGCCAGCAGGACGCGGCGGGCCGGGCGCGGCAGCGGGCCGAACCTGGTCGGGGCGGCGAGCGTGACGTCGCCGTCGAAGAGCGCGCAGGCGGTGCGCAGCACGTCGGTGACGGTGTCCGCGAGCAGGCCGGAACCGGCTTGCAGGCGGGCGGCGTTGACGGTGGCCCGGTTCTCCCGGACGGGTATCGCGGCGGGCTGCGGGCCGTCGGCGCAGTGCCGGGCGAGGGCCGCGAGGTCGCGCAGGCCCTCCTCGCCGAGCGGGGTGGTGCTGCCCGCGAGCGCCAGGTAGAGCGCCTCGGCCTCCTGCTCGGGGGTGCCGCCGAGGTGCAGCACCGTGACCCGGTCGCCCGCCCCGGCGACGAGTTCGTCGTGCGCGGACAGCAGGTCCTCGTGGTCGTGCCGGTAGGTGCCGTAGCCGGGCAGCGCCAGCAGGTCGATCCCGGAGCCGCTGTCCAGGTCGGCGGCGCTCCTGCCCGTCTGCAGGGCCTCGACCAGCAGGCCGAACCAGAACTCCGCGGTGTCCGGCACGTTGTGCGGGAAGTCCACGAAGTACGCGTTGTGCCGCACGTGGTCGCCGACCAGCTCCCGGACGGCCGCCAGCCCGGCCGCGGCCGCCTCCGCGACCTGCGGTTCCGGCAGCGCGGACAGCCGCGCCAGCAGTTCCCCGGAGAGCTTGAACCCGGCCGACATCAGCGCGGCGTCGAACTGCCGTGCCCGCACGGCGCCTTGACCGTCGGCCCCCGGCTCCTGGACCGGAACGGGCAGGCGGTGGGTACGGCGGACGACCAGGGCGAGGAGATCACGGGACATGCGTCGCATGCTCGCAGACCCCCTCCCCCGCCCGCACCCGGGTTTCCCCGCCCCGGGCCCGCGCCGCCCCCTCGGCCCGCGCCGCCCTCCTAGCCCGACGGACGCCGCGCCGCCCCCTCAGCCCGTGCCGTCGCGGCGCCGGTCCTTCAGGCGGTCCAGGGAGTCGACGTACTTGAGCATCAGCCGGGCGAACTCCAGGCGTTCGGTGTCGGCCCAGTCGGCGGTGATGTACTCGAACGCGGAACGCTGGTGGCGGCGGAAGCGGGCCATCAGTTCGGCGCCCCGGGGGCTGAGGTGCAGGACGGTGCGGCGGCCGTCGTGCTGGGAGGCGGCGCGGAGCAGGTAGCCGGCCTTGATGTTGTCGGTGACCATCCGGCTGGCGACGGAGGGGTCGACGGCGAGGAGTTCGGCGATCGCTCCGACGGTGACCTCGGCCTCGGCGTCGCGGGTGTGCTCCAGGACGAGGTTGAGCACCAGGGTGCGGCTGAGGTCCTTGGCGGAGATGGGGTGCTCGACGTCCAGCAGCGAGGTGCGGCGCAGTTTGCCGAAGGCGGGGCCGACGGCGTCCAGCAGCTCGTCGGCCGTGGGGTGCGGCCAGTGGGCGTCGTTCTTCGTCATGCGCCCATGGTAGGTGCATGTCGGCGCACAAAAACATGTTGCTCGACAATTGCATGCATGACAGCATGCATGTGCACGGTCGAACAGACCCGTGCCGCACAGCACAACACAGCACCGCGCTGCGCCACGCCGCGCCGCACCACGCCGCATCCTGCTGTGCGATCCGACAACCATCGACCCACGGGGGTTCCCATGACCGTTCTCGTCACCGGCGCACGCGGCCGGGTCGGCCGCGCCGTCCTCGACCGGCTGCACGCCGAGGGCCTGCCGGTGCGCGCCGCCAGCGCCCGTCCCGACCGGTTCGCCGCCCCGGAGGGGGTGCCGGTCGTCGAGCTGGTGCTGAACCGGCCCGACACCTTCCGGGCCGCGCTGGAGGGCGTCCGCCAGGTGTTCCTGTACCCGGATCCCGCGGGCGCCGAGGCGTTCGTCGCGGCCGCGGAGGCGGTGGGCGTGGAGCACGTGGTGCTGCTGTCCTCCGCCTCGGTGCTGGCGCCCGACGCGGAGAGCGACCCGCTGGGTGCGCACAACCTGGCGGTCGAGCGCGCCCTCGCCGCCTTCGGCCTGGGCGCCACCCTGCTGCGGGCGGACGCCTTCGCCAGCAACGCGCTCGGCTGGGCCCGGCCGATCGGCGCCGGGCTGCCCGTCGAACTGCCTTACCCGGAGGCGCACTTGGCGCCGATCCACCCGGCGGACATCGCCGATGTCGCGGTCTCCGCGCTGACCGGCGGCGAGCCGCGCGGCCGGGCCGTCACGCTCACCGGCGGCCAGTCGCTGACCCTGCGCGCGCAGGTCGGCGTGCTGGCCGGGGTGCTGGGCCGGGAGGTCGCGGTCGAGACGATCAGCCGGGCCGAGGCGGAGCGCCAGATGTCCCGCTTCATGCCCGCCCCGCTGGTCGGCTCGCTGCTGTCCTTCTGGTCCGCCGCCACCGCCGGGCCCGCCGCCGTCGGCGACACCACCCGCAGCCTGCTCGGCGCCCCGGAGCGCACCTTCCACCAGTGGGCGGTCGAGAACGCGGCCGCCTTCGCCGGTAACTGACGAATCGTCACTTTCGTTCCCCCGCCGCACGGATGGCGGTTTGCCGTCGCCCCGCGGCCGGTCGTACGCTGACGGCCGCCCGCGGGGGCCCGGGCCTCCGGCGCCGCCACCGCCGCTCCTTCCGGAGGGTCGATGCTCGAAGTCTCGTTGTCCGCCGCGCCGTTGCTGTTCCCCGCCTTCGCCGTGCTGGGGGTGCTGTTCGGGGTGGCGGCGTTCCTGCTGGCCCGGCGGCGGGGGCGGCCGCCGCTCGGACCGGTGCTGTGGGCCGTGGCGCTGGCGGGCGAGTCGGCGGCGACGCTGACGCCGACCACCAGCGGGTCCTTCGGGCGTCCGAGCTGCGTCTTCGACCCGGGGGGCTGGGAGGTCGCGCACGGCTTGCAGGGGGCGCTGAACCTGGCCCTGTACGTGCCGCTCGCGGCGCTCGGGGTGTGGGTGTTCCGGCGGCCGCTGTCGGTGGCGGCCGGGTGCGTGCTGCTCTCCGCGGGGACGGAGCTGGTGCAGACCGCGCTGCGGACGGGCCGTTCCTGCGACGTCGCGGACCTGCTCGACAACTCCTCGGGGGCGCTGCTGGGCACCGCCGCGGCCGTGGCCGCACTGGCCTGGGCGGGGCGTCGACCGCCCGCCTCCCGCCGGGACGCGCTGGGTGCGCTGGGCACCGCGGGCGGCGGCCTGGCGGCCGTCGCGCTGGTGGTGTGGCTGTACGTCCCGCTGTACGGCCCGTCGGGCCACCCGCCGCCGCGCCCGGACCTCACGGACGTCGGCGTCCCGGCGCAGCGCCTGATGGTGGGCCTGTTCGGCCCGGGCGACCGGCTGGAGCGGACTTCGCTGACGACCGACACCGCGCGCTCGGCCTTCCCGCTGACCGAGGCGGTCACCGACCGGGGCCGGTTCCGGTTCGAGGCGTGGTCCGGCCTGCTGGTCTCCGTCGAGTTCACCGCCCCGGAGGCGGCCGCCTCTCCCCCACGGCCGGAGGACGAAGTCCTCTACACCGGAACGCAGTTCGCGAGGACCTGGTTCCCCGACCTGGCCCCCGGCGACGCCCGCCCCACCGTCGCCGCCCCGGGCCCGGACGGGGCCCGGCTGCTCACCTTCCGGCCGCCGGACGCGTCCGGCACCCGGCTGCTGGAGGTGACCGTCTCCGCCTCCGGCCGGGTGCTGTCCGCCACCGCCTCCCGCCCGCGCTGACGGCCGCTCAGGCCAGCGCCGGGATGACCTCCGCCCCGTACGCGTCGATGACGGCCTCCCGGGCGTCGTGCATCGCGTAGACCGCGAACTGGTCGACGCCCAGCTCCCGCAGCACGCGCAGCTTCTCGACGTGGGCGGCGGCGGGGCCGAGCAGGCAGAAGCGGTCGACGATGCCGTCGGGGACGAAGTCGGTGGAGGGGTTCCCGGCGCGGCCGTGGTGGCTGTAGTCGTAGCCGTGGCGGTCCTTGACGTAGTCGGTCAGCTCGTCGGGGACCAGGCCGGAGTGCTCGCCGTAGCGCGACACCAGGTCGGCGACGTGGTTGCCGACCATGCCGCCGAACCAGCGGCACTGCTCGCGGGCGTGGTCGAGGTCGTCGCCGACGTAGGCGGGGGCGGCGACGCAGACGGTGACGGCGGCGGGGTCGCGCCCGGCTTCCTCGGCGGCCCGGCGGACGGCCTTGACCATCCACTCGGTGAGGTACGGGTCGGCGAGCTGGAGGATGAACCCGTCGGCCTTCCGCCCGGCGAGGGCGAGCGCCTTCGGGCCGTACGCGGCCATCCAGACCGGCAGCTTCCCGTCCTTCACCCAGGGGATGCGGATCGGGTTGCCGTCGACCTCGGCCTCCCGCCCCTCGGCGAGGTCGCGGATGGCGTCGATGGCGGCGCCGAGCCGGGCGAGGGTGTTGGGGCGGCGCCCGGCGACCCGCATCGCGGAGTCACCGCGGCCGATGCCGCAGACCGTCCGGTTGCCGTACATGTCGTTGAGGGTGGCGAAGGTGGAGGCGGTGACCTCCCAGGTGCGGGTGCCGGGGTTGGTGACCATCGGGCCGACCCGGAGGCGTTCGGTGTGCTCCAGGATGCGGCTGTGGATGACGAAGGGCTCCTGCCAGAGCACGGCGGAGTCGAAGGTCCAGCCGTGGCTGAACCCGGCCCGTTCGGCGCGGCGCATCAGTTCGACGACCTCGGCGGCCGGCGGGTCGGTCTGCAGGACGAGTCCGAAGTCCACTGCGGGGGCTCCTCGCGGAAGAGGGGTGTCAGAGGTACTGGCAGGCGGAGCGGGGCAGGAAGGCCCCGTGCCCGGGGCGGCCGAGGTAGTCGCCGCGGTCGAGCAGCACCTCGCCGCGGGAGAGCACGGTCTCGACCCGTCCGGTGACGGTGCGGCCCTCGTACGCCGAGTAGTCGACGTTCATGTGGTGGGTGGCGGCGGAGAGGGTCTGGACGGCGTGCGGGTCGTAGATGACCAGGTCGGCGTCGGAGCCGGGGGCGACGGTGCCCTTGCGCGGGTGGAGGCCGAACATCCGGGCGGGGGCGGTGCAGGCGAGCTCGATCCAGCGGCGGCGGCTGATCCGGCCCTCGACCACGGCCTGGTGGAGCAGGTCCATCCGGTGCTCGACGCCGGGCAGGCCGTTGGGGATCTTCGAGAAGTCGCCGAGCCCGAGTTCCTTCTGGCCCTTGAAGCAGAACGGGCAGTGGTCGGTGGAGACCACCTGGAGGTCGTCGGTGCGCAGGCCGCGCCAGAGCGCCGCCTGGTGCTCCTTCGGGCGCAGCGGGGTGGAGCAGACGTACTTGGCGCCCTCGAAGCCGGGTTCGGCGAGGTTGTCGGTGGACAGGAACAGGTACTGCGGGCAGGTCTCGCCGAAGACCGGCAGTCCGAGGTCGCGGGCGGCGGCGAGTTCGGCGAGCGCCTCGCGGGCGGAGACGTGCACGACGTACAGCGGCGCCCCGGCGACCCGGGCGAGCTGGATGGCGCGGTGGGTGGCCTCGGCCTCCAGCAGGGCCCGGCGCACCTCGCCGTGGTGCCGCGGGTCGGTCTCCCCCTTCGCCAGGGCCTGTTCGACCAGGACGTCGATGGCGGGGCCGTTCTCGGCGTGCACCATGGTGAGCGCGCCGACGTCGGCGGCCCGCTGCATGGCGCGCAGGATCTGGCCGTCGTCGGAGTAGAAGACGCCGGGGTAGGCCATGAACAGCTTGAACGAGGTGACGCCCTCGCCGACCAGTCCGGGCAGCTCGCGCAGCACCGGCTCGCTGACGTCCGAGACGATCATGTGGAAGGCGTAGTCGACCGCGCAGTTGCCGTCGGCCTTGGCGTGCCAGTCGTCGAGCCCGGCGCGCAGCGAGGAGCCGCGGGTCTGGACGGCGAAGTCGACGATCGTGGTGGTGCCGCCCCAGGCGGCGGCGCGGGTGCCGGTGGCGAAGGTGTCGGAGGCGCGGGTGCCGCCGAACGGCATCTCCATGTGGGTGTGCGCGTCGACGCCGCCGGGGACGACGTACCTCCCGCTCGCGTCGAACACCTGCTCCGCGGTCCAGTTCTGGCTGCCGTGCCGGGCGAGCGCGACGACCTTGCCGTCCTCGACCAGCACGTCGGCGGGCGTCTCCTCGGCGGCGGTGATCACCAGCCCGCCGGTGATCAGGGTCCGGGCCACCGCGCTCAGCCCTCGGTCAGCGGGCCGTAGGCGTCCGGGCGCCGGTCCCGGTAGAACGCCCACTGCTGGCGGACCTGGTCGATCAGGCCGAGGTCGAGGTCGCGGACGACGAGCTCCTCGCTCTTGTCGGAGGCGACCTCGCCGACGAACTGGCCGCGCGGGTCGACGAAGTAGCTGGTGCCGTAGAAGTCGTCGTCGCCGTACTCCTCGACGCCGACCCGGTTGATCGCGGCGACGAAGTACTCGTTGGCGACGGCCGCGGCGGGCTGCTCCAGCTGCCACAGGTACGCGGACAGGCCCCGGCTGGTCGCCGACGGGTTGTAGACGATCTCGGCCCCGGCCAGGCCCAGCGCCCGCCAGCCCTCCGGGAAGTGCCGGTCGTAGCAGATGTACACGCCGACCTTGCCGACCGCGGTGTCGAACACCGGCCAGC
The DNA here is from genome assembly GCF_000717185.1 of Kitasatospora phosalacinea. Taxonomy (GTDB): domain Bacteria; phylum Actinomycetota; class Actinomycetes; order Streptomycetales; family Streptomycetaceae; genus Kitasatospora; species Kitasatospora phosalacinea_A. The sequence goes on from NZ_JNYE01000025.1 coordinate 66,978, forward strand.
CGAGGTTGCCGGGCTTGAAGTAGTACTTCTCCCAGAAGCCGTGCACCTGCGGGATGTGGTGCTTGCGGTACTTGCCCAGGTAGCTGCCGTCGGCGTCGATCACGGCGGCGGTGTTGTAGTAGAAGCCCGGCCGCTCGATCTCGTACACCGGCGCGACCACCACGATCCCCAACTCCCGGGCCAGCGCCTGCATCCGGCGCACCGTCGGCCCGTCCGGGACGGGTTCGGCCCAGGCGTAGTGCTCGGGTTCCTGCACCTGGCAGAAGTACGGGGCGTTGAACACCTCCTGGAACCCGATGACCTGCGCACCCTGCGCGGCGGCGTCCCGCGCGGCGCGTTCGGCGGCGGCGAGCATGGTTTCCTTGTCGCCCGTCCACGCGGTCTGGAACAGGGCGGCCCTGACGACACGGCTCATGGCCGTACTCCTCGGCTCGAAGGCGCAAAGGCGCGGCGGGAAGGGCGCGGTAGCGCTGTAGACCGTTGAGACTAGGAGTTCTGCGGCGAATGGGTGGGTGCCACGCGGGAACGGGGGATAAATCGGTCCGGTGGGGACGGAACGGCCCGACGGGGACGTAACCGGTCAGGCAGGGACGGAACCGGTCAGGCGGGCAGCAGGCGGTCCAGGGCGCGGCGGGTGCGGGTGGCGGCGAGCGGGTCGCGGAGCAGTTGCAGGGCCTGGTTGAGGGCCAGGTAGATGCCGGTGAGCTCGTGGACGACCTGCTCGGGGTCGGTGTCGGCGGGCAGTTCCCCGGCCGCGACGGCGAGCCGGACCTCGCCCGCCAGGCGGCGGCGCCACACCATCAGCAGCCGGGCGACGTTGCGGCGGACCGGGCCGTCGTGGGCGTCGAACTCGACGGCGGCGGTGGTGAACAGGCAGCCGCCGGGGAAGACCTCGCGGGCGTGCTCCAGGTAGTCGATCCAGCCCTGGCAGACCGCCCGCAGGCGGCGCAGGCCCGGTTCGACGGCCGCCGCCGGGTCCCAGACCAGGGCGGTGAAGAGGGCTGAGGCCCGTTCCAGGGTGGCCAGTTGGAGGGCCTCCTTGGTGCCGAAGTGGCCGAGCACGCCCGCCTTGGACAGGCCGAGGTCCCCGGCCAGGCGCCCGATGGTCAGGCCCTCCAGTCCGTCGACCGAGGCGAGGGCCACGCTCCGGTCGACGATCCGGGCCCGGGTCCGGCGGGCCTCGGCCACGGTGCTGCGCGGGCTCATCGCTCCTCCTCCGTGCTCCGTCCCGTCCGGACGCACCCGTTCCGCGCCCAGGTCCGGAATCCTACGCGGACGCCCGCCCGGACGCGGGACGGGACGGCTCGGGACGGGACGGCTCGGTGCACGACGGCTCGGTGCACGACGGCTCGGGACGGGACGGCTCGGGACAGGGCGGCTCGGGACGGTGCTCCATCAGCAGGGTCCCGTCCGCCGGGCGGCCCGGCACCCGCCGGAACCCGGCCTTCTCCCAGGCCCGCACGGCCCGGACGTTCGCCGCCGCCGGGTCGACGGTCACCCGCCGCCACCCCAGCTCCCCGCCCAGGTGGGCCAGCAGCGCCCGCGCGGCGTCCGGCCCCAGCCCGCGGCCCCGGGCCTCCGGCCGCAGCACCAGGTCGATGCCGCCGCCGTCCGGCCCGGCCCGCCAGTACTGGGCGTAGCCCACCGGCCCGCCCCCGGCGAGCACCAGGAAGGACTCCACCCGCGGACGGCGCCGCCCCAGGTACTTCGCGGCGACCTCCGCCCGCGACAGCGGCACCCCGCCCCAGTGCTCCACGAACCCGGGATCGGCGAACCACCCGGCCAGCAGCTCCAGGTCCTCCTCGCCGGTCGGCACCAGCCGGGTCAGCACCCCGTCCAGCGCGGAGCCGTCACTCACTGTCCCTCCTCCCCCGCGGCGGGCACGGACCCGCCTCCCTCCCCTCCTACCCCCGGCGGGGTGGTCGGTACACTGCCCGAACTTTCGAACAGAAGGCGAACCGGAGATGCGAACGGACCGTACGGACCTGACGGGGGGCGGACGTTGAGCGCCCGCAGACCCCGCCGTCCCCCGGACGTCGGCTGGCGGCCGCGCGGCGGCGGCGCCCCGACCCTGACCGTGCGCCGACCGCTGCCGCGGGCGGTGCTGCGCGCCCTGGTGGGGTGGCCGGTGCCGGTGATCACCCCGGGGGTCTGTCTCTTCGCGGTCCTCTCGAACCATGCCGCGCCAGCCGGGGTTGCGCTGACGGTCGCGGCGGTGCTGCTGCTGGCGCAGTCGTTCCGGTCGGTGCTGCGGACCTCGGTCGAGTTCCGGGCCCGCGAACTGGTGGTGACCAACTCCTTCGCCCGGTACGCGCTCAGCCCCGACCGGATCCGGGAGATCGGCTACTGCTGGAACTCCCGGGGCCAGTCGGGCCTGGACATCGACCTCACCGACGGCCGGTCGATCGACCTGGGCGTCAGCATCGGCCTCTCCCCGCAGGGGCGCGCCGAACTCTGCGACCTCCTGCACGACTGGGCCCGCGCCAACCGCGTGCACACGCGCTTCCAGGTGCTCGGCCCGAGGAAGCTCTGGTCCGACTGACCCCGGCCGTACCGCTACGCCTCCCCACGCCGTGGGCGACCGGGGCGGAGTCCCGTCCGGGAGCAGGCCGACGCGGCGGGCCGCCAGGGTCGCCCGGCCCGCGGTGTTGCCGCGCGGATCGGCCAACTGCTCGCGAACCACGGCCCGACCGCCCTTCCCGTCACCACCACCCCCACGGGCCCCGGCCCCTGTCCCGCCACCGGCCCCGACCTCGCCGCTACGCCGTGGGCCGCCGGGACAGCCGGGGTGACCGCGGCGCAGGCCCGTCCGGGAGCAGGCCGACGCGGCGGGCCGCCAGGGTCGCCCAGCCCGCGATGTTGCCGCGCGGATCGCCCCGCAGCACGGCCAACTGCGCGGGCCAACCGGGGCTGCGCAGCAACGCGATCAGCCGCTCCCGCACCACGGCCCGCCCCTCCTCCCCGGCCCCGACCCCGGCTGCCGCTCCAGCAAGGTGGGCGGCCAGGGTCAGGACGGAGCGGTAGCGGTCGGTGGTGGGGCCGAGCCGGACGACGTGGCGGGCGTAGTGGGTGAGCAGGTGGTCGGCGTCGTCGAGGTGGGCGAGGGTGGCGCCCGTGCCGTGGCTCTCGGCCGCGGCGCGCAGCAGCCGTCCGGTCTGGTCGACGGTCTCGGGGTCGGCGTGCGGGTCGGCGATGGCCCGGCCGACGGCGGCGGCGACGAGGGTCTCGCCCGCGAAGTAGCCGGTGAAGTCGCCCTCGTCGGCGGCCCGGCGGCGCAGCCAGTGGACGGCCCGCGGGTCGGCGGGCCGGTCGGGCGCGGCGAGCGGGTGGGGGCCGTGCCACCACGGGTAGCGGGCGCGGGGCGCGGCGAGGCGGTTCAGCGCGTGGACGCCGTGGGTGCGGTCGATGCCGGTGGTCCGCTCGGCGAGCCAGATCAGGGCCGGTACCGCCGCCGGTGTCCGCAGTCGTTCCAGGGCGTGCGCGGGCAGGCCGCCGAAGGGCGCGCCGAGCAGGCCGACGGTCTGGATCAGCGGGACCTCGCGCTCGGTGGCGGTCTCGGCGAGCAGGAGCAGCCCGGCCGCCACCGCGTCCCGTTCGGTGCCGTGGCGCACCAGGTGGCGGCCCACCGTCCGCAGCAGTTCGGGCGGGTGGTGCCGCGCCAGCGCGCCGACCGCCGGGTCGGGCCGTCGCGGCACCGGCAGCTGTGCCAGGCCGACGGCCAGCAGCCGCAGCGCGGCCGGGGTGAGCGGCCGGGCGAGGCGCTGCTCCAGGAGGGCGGCGGTACGGGCACCGGCGAGCTCCGGCTGCCACCTGCGCCGCTGTTCGGCCCGGCGGTACCGCTCCTCGTCCGGCAGTCGCACCGTCCGCGGCAGCGGGGCGTCGGGGCCCGCCCGGTGCAGTTGCAGCGCGTGCTCGTGCAGCGGGACGCGGCTCCGCGTTCCGGGGGCGGTCACCGGAGGGTGTCGGACTCGATCCTCTTCACGCCCCGGAGCCTGGCACCGCGGGCGCCCTCTCCGCAAGGCCCTTCCCCGGCCCGCACGTTGCGGCCGGGAGGGCCGCCAGCTCGTCGGCCGATCCGGGGGTCAGCCGGTAGAACCCCTGGAGGCTGACGGAGCGTTCCAGGCGGCCGTCCACCACGTACTTCAGGACCCTGGTGCGGCCGCGCTGGTTGCGCCAGGTGAGCCGTTCCAGGAGCTCGCCGGGCACCTTCGTCCCGAAGTCCACGGGCGTGCCGTCCACGTGCACGGCCGTCGCGCCGCAGCCGCCCGCCCCGAGCATCCACCAGTCGTCGTGCCCGGTCCCGCCCGCCGCCGCTCCGTCGCAGCAGTCGCCCCGCTCCAGCCCGAGCACCCGCATCCGGCTGACCACGAAGACCTCGCCCCGGTTCACGTGCAGCGCGTACACCTCGTCCCCCACCGAGACGCCCGACCAGGGCGGCAGGGAGCCGTGGACCCCGCTGTAGGCGACGGTCGGACGCTGCCCCACCCGCCCCGCGCGGCGCAGCGCGCGGCAGGTGTCGTGGGTCCACAGGACGGTGAAGGCATCAGGCATGCGGTGATCGTAGGGACGCACTCCGACATCCCGCCCGGGCCCGGCCGGGCCGGGCCGGGCCGGGGGCGTCACCGGAGCACGGAGGCTTCGTCTCTAGGCCCGAAGTGGTCGGCCGGGTAAGGGAGGTCGCCGCCCACCGGCTGCCGTCCCGCTCCGCGGGCTCAGGCGAGGGCGGTGGCCAGCAGGGCGAAGGCGGCGACGAGGACGGCGACACGGGCGTAGTGGTAGCGGTCCCAGCGGGCGCTCTGCTCCTTCCAGTCCGCGGGCCGGTTCTCGGGGGTCCACGTCTTGCCACGGTTGTTGATCGGGACGAGCAGCAGGACCGACATGGCCACGCTGAGGGCCAGCAGCCCTGCGGCGGTGACGACCAGGCCGGCGCCGGAGCGGTGCCATCCGGCTATGGCCCACAGGGCGCTCAGGCCGAGGGAGGTGAAGTACCAGAACGGCATCAGGGCGCCGAGCATCCGGCCGCCGTGGGCGCGGCCGAGCTGGTGGCTGTCTTCGGGCAGGGCGCCGAGGATCCGGTTGACGACGAAGGCGACCGTGAACTCCACCCCCACCATCAGACCGACGACCACGACGGTGAACACCTCAAGTGCCTTGAACATGACGACCCCTCCAAGGATCTAGCGCCGCTAGATGACGTGTTAACGCTAGACCTAATGCCGCCATCTTGTCTAGCACTGCTAGGATCGGGTCATGTCGGTACAGGAACGCAAAGAACGCGAGCGGGCCGCCCGCGAGCGCCTCATCGTGGCGACGGCCCGCGAACTCGCCGAGCAGCAGGGCTGGGACGCGGTCACCACCCGCCGGCTCGCCGAGCGCATCGAGTACAGCCAACCCGTCCTCTACAGCCACTTCCGCGGCAAGCGCGAGATCATCGGCGCCGTCGCCCTCCAGGGCGCCACCGAGCTGGCCGCGGCAGTGCGGGCCGCGACCTCCGCCGCGGACGGCCCCCGCGCCCGGGTCGCCGCCCTCGCCCGCGCCTACCTCGACTTCGCCGAACGCAACCCGGCGGTCTACGACGCCCTCTTCGAACTCGACGGCGGCCTCGCCTACGCGCAGGAAGACACCCCCGAACCCCTCAAGGACGCCTTCGCCGCCCTGCTGGAGACCCTCACCGACGTCGCCGGGGACGCACACCCGGGGCTGTTCACCGAGACCTTCTGGGCCGCCCTGCACGGACTGGCCTCCCTGACCCGGACGGGGCGGCTGCCACCGGCCGACACCGAGCAGCGGCTGGAACTGATCGTGAGCCGCCTCGCCACCACCTGACACACCACCGGCACCGAAGGGCCGAAGGGCCGCCGAAGCCGCCCCCGGGCAGAGCCCGCCGAGACGACACCCGCCCCGCCGGACTCCCCGGGACCGGCCAAGGCCCGGCGGGGCCGGCTGCCCACCGCGCCGCGGCCCGGTGTCCGTCCTTCGGGCCGACGTTTAGCTTCCGACCGGTCGGTTGCTATATTCCGGGCCGTTGTCCCGGCACCGGTCGGGGCCGCTGCGGAAGGGGAACGTCATGCCCGGAGTCCGGATCGCCGCTCTCGGTCACCACCAGCCCGCCCGGGTGCTCACCAACGACGAGTTGGCGACGATGGTGGACACCAACGACGAGTGGATCCGGCGGCGGACCGGGATCGTGACCCGGCGGATCGCCGCGGCGGACGAGTCGGTGACCGACCTGGCGGCGGGGGCGGCGGCGAAGGCGCTGGCGGCCTCGGGGCTGGACCCGGCGGAGATCGGGCAGGTCGTCGTGGCCACCTGCAGTGCGGTGGACCGCTGCCCGTCGATCGCGGCGCAGGTCGCGGGGCGGCTGGGCATCCCGTCGGCGGTGGCGTTCGACCTGAACAACGGGTGCGCGGGCTTCTGCACCTCGCTGTCGGTGGCGAGCCACTCGCTGCTGGCGGGCGGGGCGAAGCACGCGCTGGTGATCGGCGCGGAGAAGATGTCGGACCTGGTCGACTGGACGGACCGGCGCAGCTGCATCCTGCTGGGCGACGGCGCGGGTGCGGCGGTGCTGTCCGCGACGGACGGGGACGGCAGCGGGGTCGGCCCGGTGGTCTGGGGTTCGGACCCGTCGCGGGCGAGCGCGGTGCGGCTGCTGGACGCGTGGCACCCGCAGTTCGAGCAGAACGGCCAGGCGGTGTTCCGGTGGGCGACGACCGAGCTGCCCGCGCTGGCCGAGCAGGCGTGCCGGGCGGCCGGGTTGAGCCCGGCGGAGCTGGACGGGGTGGTGACCCACCAGGCGAACCTGCGGATCATCGAGTCGCTGATGCAGAAGCTGGGCCTGTCCGAGGACGCGGTGATCGCCCGGGACGTGGTGGACTCCGGCAACACCTCGGCGGCGTCCGTCCCGCTGGCGCTGGCGAAGCTGGTGGAGCGCGGCGAGCTGCGCTCCGGCGCCCGGGTGCTGCTGTTCGCGTTCGGCGGCGGCCTGTCCTGGGCCGGCCAGGTGGTCACCTGTCCGTGAGGCCGGCCCGGGACCGCCGGAGGGGTCTCAGCAGCGGGTGCAGGTGATGGTGAGCGCGATGGTGTCCGGCGGCGGCGGGGAGTTCAGGTAGGGGGCGATCCAGCCCGCGAAGCCGTCGTTGCCCTGGATCGGTCCGTAGTGCCAGCGCTGGTTCGGGGCGAGCGGTGTGCCGTCGCCGTTGGTGATGTGCGGGTCGCTGGGGGTCCAGCCCTCGGGGCAGCGGGCCACCACGCCGCCGGAGGAGCCGACCGCGGTGACCGTCTCGACGTTCGGGTCGGCCGCGGCGGCGGCCGACCCGGCGGCGGGCCCGGCGGCGACGGCCGCCAGGGCGGCGACGGCCAGGCCGAGGCCGAGGATGCGCTTGCGCATGGGTGTCCTTCCGTTGCTTCGCGCCGCCCGGTTCGTTCGTGGGCGGTCGACCCGCATCATCTCCGTCACGCAGCGTGATGACACGGACGCCCGGGGCAACCACTCGTTCGGCCGGAGCGCGGGAGCGGACGACGGTGCGCGCCCGAGCTTTGCCCGCGGTGATCCCGGACGGGCAAGATAGCGGGGTGACCCTCCTGGACCTGATGCCGAAGCCCGCCACGCCCGACTCGCTGTTCGAGACCTTCGCCGAGTGGGCGTCGGAGCGCGGCATCACCCTCTACCCCGCCCAGGAGGAGGCGCTGATCGAGCTGGTCTCCGGGAACAACGTGATCCTGGCGACGCCGACCGGCTCCGGCAAGTCCCTGGTCGCGGCGGGCGCGCACTTCGCCGCGCTGGCCGAGGGGAAGCGGACGTTCTACACCGCGCCGATCAAGGCACTGGTGTCGGAGAAGTTCTTCGACCTGTGCAAGATCTTCGGCACCGAGCAGGTCGGCATGATGACCGGCGACGCCTCGGTGAACCCGACCGCGCCGATCATCTGCTGCACCGCCGAGGTGCTGGCGCAGATCGCCCTGCACGACGGCCCGCGCGCCGACATCGGCCAGGTCGTGATGGACGAGTTCCACTTCTACGCCGAGCCGGACCGCGGCTGGGCCTGGCAGATCCCGATCCTGGAGCTGCCGCAGGTGCAGTTCCTGCTGATGTCGGCGACCCTCGGCGACGTCCGCCGCTTCGAGGAGGACCTGACCCGCCGCACCGGCCGCCCGACCACGGCGGTGCGGTCGGTGACGCGCCCGGTGCCGCTGTTCTACGAGTACCGGCGCACCAACCTGCACGACACGCTGGAGGAGCTGCTGAACACCGGCCAGGCGCCGGTGTACGTCGTCCACTTCACCCAGAAGGAGGCGGTGGAGCGGGCGCAGTCGCTGATGAGCATCAACATGTGCTCGAAGCAGGAGAAGGACGCGATCGCCTCGCTGATCGGCAACTTCCGCTTCACCACCAAGTTCGGCCGCAACCTGTCCCGGTACGTGCGGCACGGCATCGGCGTGCACCACGCGGGCATGCTGCCCAAGTACCGCCGCCTGGTGGAGCGGCTGGCGCAGGCGGGCCTGCTGAAGGTGATCTGCGGCACCGACACGCTCGGCGTGGGCGTCAACGTGCCGATCCGCACGGTGCTGTTCACGGCGCTGTCCAAGTACGACGGGCAGCGGGTGCGGATCCTGCGGGCCCGCGAGTTCCACCAGATCGCCGGGCGGGCGGGCCGGGCCGGGTTCGACACCGTCGGCCAGGTGGTGGCGCAGGCGCCGGAGCACGTGGTGGAGAACGACCGGGCGCTGGCCAAGGCCGGGGACGACCCGAAGAAGCGCAAGAAGGTGGTCCGCAAGAAGGCCCCGGACGGGTTCGTGTCCTGGACCGAGGAGACCTTCGAGCGCCTGATCGGGGCCGACCCGGAGCCGCTGGTCTCCCGCTTCAAGGTCAGCCACGCGATGCTGCTGTCGGTGATCGGCCGCCCGGGCAACGCCTTCGAGGCGATGCGCAAGCTGCTGACCGACAACCACGAGGACCGCCCGGCGCAGCGCCGCCACATCCGCACCGCGATCGCCATCTACCGCTCGCTGGTGGAGGGCGGCGTGGTCGAGCAGTTCGACGAGCCGGACGCGGAGGGCCGCATCGCGCGCCTGACCCTCGACCTCCAGGAGAACTTCGCGCTCAACCAGCCGCTGTCCACCTTCGCGCTGGCCGCCTTCGACCTGCTCGACCCGGAGTCGCCCTCGTACTCCCTCGACGTGGTCTCGGTCGTCGAGGCGACGCTCGACGACCCGCGGCAGATCCTCGCCTCGCAGGAGAACAAGGCGCGCGGCGAGGCCGTGGCGGAGATGAAGCGCGACGGCGTCGAGTACGAGGAGCGGATGAACCGGCTCCAGGAGATCAGCTACCCGAAGCCGCTGGAGGAGCAGCTCGGCCACGCGTACGAGGTCTACCGCCGGGCGCACCCGTGGATCGGCGACCACCCGCTGCGGCCGAAGTCCGTGGTGCGCGACCTCTACGAGCGCGCGATGACCTTCACCGACTACGTGGGCTTCTACGAGCTGGCCCGCACCGAGGGCATCGTGCTGCGCTACCTGGCGGGCGCGTACAAGGCGCTGGAGCAGACCGTCCCGGACGACATCAAGACCGACGACCTGAAGGACGTCATCGCCTGGCTGGGCGAGCTGGTCCGCCAGGTCGACTCCTCGCTGCTGGACGAGTGGGAGGCGCTGGCCAACCCGACCGAGCCGGAGGCCGCCGAGGTCCGCCTGGACGACAAGCCCGCCCCGGTCACGGCCAACGCCCGGGCCTTCCGCGTCCTGGTCCGCAACGAGCTGTTCCGCCGGGTCGAGCTGTGCGCCCTGGAGCACTACGACGAGCTGGCCGAGCTGGACGGCGAGGACGGCTGGAACGCCGACCGCTGGGCCGACGCGATGGACGGGTACTGGGAGGAGTACGACGACCTGTTCACCGGCCCGAACGCGCGCGGCCCGAAGATGCTGCTGATCGAGGAGGTCGAGGACGAGGGCCTGTGGCGCGTCCGGCAGATCTTCGACGACCCGAACGGCGACCACGACTGGGGCATCTCCGCCGAGGTCGACCTGTACGGCTCGGACGAGGAGGGGCGCGCCGTCGTCAAGATCACCTCGGTGGGCGCGCACTGACGCCGGGCCCTGAGGCCCCCGGCCGCTGCTGCGCGTAGTGCGCGAGGTACCCCAGCAGCCGGGGGTCGGTGGGGCCGTCGCCGTTCGCGAGGTCCAGCCGGATCCGGCCCTCCGCCCAGTAGCGGTAGGCGAACTCCTCGAACGAGGCGGCGCACCAGCGGATCGCCCCCGGGTCCGCCAGCTCCTCGTCCGGTTCCTCGCCCTCCGCGACCAGCTCGAACTGGCACTCGTAGTCGAGCCACGAGTGGACCACGAAGGCCTCCTCGCCGGGCCGCAGGTACAGGTACCAGAGCACGCAGTCCTGCTGGTCGCGGAAGAACCGGACCAGGTGCGCGCCGGGCTCGACCGGGCTGGGCAGCGGGGGCGAGAAGCTCTGCCAGCAGCCGGTCGGCGACACCTCGTCGAGCGACCAGGCCAGCCGGGCGTCCCGGTGGTAGGCCAGGAAGTCCGCCGGAAGCACCAGCCCGAACTCGTCCAACGCCCTTTCCAGCTCGGCGAGTTCGGCCGCCTGCCCGGACGGCTCGCCGCTCGGCCCGCCCAACCAGTCGAACGACCCGGTGAACAGTGCGGCGTCGAGCGGGGGCACGCTGTCGTACGGGTAGCGCTCGTAGGTGTACGCGCACTCCCGGTACGGGCCCAGGTCGGTGTTGCACCAGGCGGCTTCGAAACGGACGGTCATCGGGGCCTCGGCGGTTCGGCGGGGTGTCGGCGCCCCGCAGGCTAGCGGTGCCCGCCGACAGTCCGCGGCGGGGCCGTACGATGGCGGGGTGGAGGAACTGGTGCGGGTGCCGCCGGAGGTGCGGGAGCGGTTCGCCGTTCGGTTCGGGGCCGGGGCGGGTGGGTGGTGTGACGAACTGCCCGGCCTGGTGGGTGAGTTGGCCGGACGGTGGGGACTGGAGGTGCTGGCGGCGGGCGGCGGTGGGACGTCGCGGGTGTTCCGCTGCGGGCGGGGCGGCGGGGGTGGGGCGGTGTGGCTGAAGCTGACGCCGGAGCCCGCGATCGCCCGCGAGGAGGCCGAGGCGCTGCGGGCCTGGGCGGCCGTGCCGTCGGTCGTTCCGCTGCTCGCCGCGGACCTCCCGGCCGGGGCCCTGCTGCTGGCGGACGTCTCGCCTGGCACCCGGGTGCGGCAGCTCGGCTGGCAGTTGCCCGAAGTCGCCGTCCTGCTGCGGGAGTTGCGCTCCAGCGCGGTACCGGCCGAGGAATCAGTGCTGCGGCCGCTCGCGCACCGGGTCGGTTTCGTGTTCGACCTGGCCGAGCGCCGGGGCCGGACCGGCCTGGCCGAACACCGGGCGGCGGCACTGGAGTTGGCTGCCACCGGCCCGACCGGGCTGGTGCACGGCGATCTGCACCCGTCCAACGTGCTCGTCGGCTCCGGCGGCCGCCTGGTGGCGATCGACCCGCGGCCGTCCTGGGGCGATCCGGACTTCGACGCGGTCGACTGGGTGTTGGAAGGCCCGGGCACCCTGGAGCGGCGCGTCACCGACCTGGCCGCGCTCGTCCCGGGCCTCTCCCCCGACCGCCTGCACGCCTGGTGCCGCGCCCTGGCGCCGCTCAGCGGCTGACGCCGCCTCGGTACCGGCGGGCATCCGCCGCGGGGAGGGTGCGCGAGTCGGTTCGCGGGGCGGTTCGCGGGGCGAGTCCGTCCATAGCGAGGTCGACCAGGGCGGTGACGTAGGCCGGGGTGACGGGTTCGCCGAGCAGCAGGTGGCGGGCGAGCAGCGGGCTCATCAGGGCTTCGACGGCGGTGCGGGGGTCGGCGTCGGGGCGGATCTCGCCGCGGGCGGCGGCCCGGTGCAGGAGTCGTTCGGCGCGGGCGAGGCGGTCGGCCCAGTAGGCGTCGCGGCCGCTGCGGGTCTCGGCGGTGGCGGGGGCGATGCTCAGGTGGAGCAGGGCGGGGCCCTCGGGGGTGTCGAGGAACGCGCCGAGGGCGGTGAGGAGTTGGTGCAGGTCCTCGCGCAGGCTGCCGGTGTCGGGCAGCGGCAGGGCCTGGTCGGTGTAGTCGGCGAGGGCTTCGCGCAGCAGGTCCTCGCGGGTGCCCCAGTTCCGGTAGACCGAGGTCTCGTGGACCCCGGCGGCGGCGGCGATCGCGGCGACGGTGGCGGCCTCCAGGCCGCCTTCGGCGAGCAGGCGCACGGTGGCGTCAAGCACGGCCCGGCGCATCGCGGCACCGCGGCGGCGCAGCGGGGCGGCGGGCTTGAGCTGGGGCGTCTCGTTCTGGGGCGTCTCGTCCTGGGGCACCCCCGGAGCCTAACGCAAGGCTCCTTGCGTTGCAGCGGGCCGCGACGTAGCCTCGGCAATGCAAGTCGCCTTGCGATATCCCTCCGGGAGGTGTCGCGAGCGGCAACGAGGCCGAGACCGCCGACGGCTCGCCGCCGGCCGGAGAGGAGCGACCATGGCGACGATGCGCGCCGTCCGCCTGCACCTGCCCACCCGCACGCTGAGCGTGGAGGAGGTGGAGCGTCCGGTGCCCGGCCCCGGCCAGGTGCTGGTGAAGGTCGAGGCGGCGGGCGTCTGCCTGTCCGACGTCCACCTGATCGAGGGCTCGCTCACCCCGCTGCACCTGCCCGGCGAGAGCGTCACGCTCGGCCATGAAGTCGCGGGCACCGTAGCCGAGTTGGGCGCCGAGTCGGGCCGCTGGCAGGTCGGCGACCGGGTGGTGCTGCAGGCCGGTGAGAAGCGCGACGGGATCACCTGGACGCGCGGCGTCGACTACGACGGCGGCTGGGCCGAGTACGCGCTGGCCCGGGTCGACACGCTGTTCGCGCTGCCCGACTCGATCCCGTTCGAACAGGGCTCGATCATCCCGGACGCGGTCTCCACCCCGTGGGGCGCGGTGACCACCACCGGCGGCGTCCGCCCGGCCGAGCCGGTCGGCGTCTGGGGCGTCGGCGGCCTCGGCGCGCACGGCGTGCAGCTGCTGCGCGCGATCGGCGCCCACCCGATCGTCGCCGTCGACCCGGCGCCCGCCGCCCGCGAGCGCGCCCTCGCCTTCGGCGCGGACCTCGCGCTGGACTCCGCCGACCCCGAGCTCGCCGCGAAGATCGGCGCGGCCACCGGCGGGGCGGGCCTGGCCGCGGCGTTCGACTTCGCCGGGGTGCCCGCCGTCCGCGAGCAGGCCGTGAAGGTGCTCGGCGCGCACGGCCGCCTGGTGCTGGTCGGGCTGACCGACCAGCCGCTGACGCTCACCGACAGCATCCGCTTCTCGTACCTGCAGCAGCAGATCCTCGGCCACTACGGCTCCGAGGAGGAGGCCGTCCCGCAGCTGATCGCCCTCGCCGCGGGCGGCCGCCTGGACTTCTCCCGCTCCGTCAGCGAGGTCCTCCCGCTGGAGCGGGCCGCCGAGGCGGTCGAGCGCCTGCACAGCAAGCAGGGCAACCCGATCCGCCTGATCCTCAAGCCCTGACCCTCAGGCCCTGACCCTCAAGCCCTGACCCTCAGGCCCCGGCCACTCGCCGACCGCCCGTCCGCGAGAGCCGGACACGGGGCCGTCCGCCGGTGGACGACCCCGCCCGGCAGGTACCAGCCCGCCTTCTTCCGAACGGCCGAACGGCCGGGCTCGGGTCGTCCGCGCGGGCGGCGCGCAGGGCGGCGAGCGCCCGGGGCTCGGTGTGGACGGACTTGCCCGCCAACTCGACGGCCCGGGAGCGGACCTGCGGGTCGGGGTCGTCGGCCAGGTGCCGCAGCGCGGGCGCAAGGACCCGGTCGGCGCCCGGCCCGCAGACGCCCTCCTTGCAGCGGCCGCAGGCCAGGGCGAACGCGGCCGTCCTGACCCGGGCGCGGCGGGGTGGCGCCCCGGCCCGTTCGGGTGCCGCGTGGTTCGGGGGTTTCACCGGTCACGTCCCGCATCGTAGGGCGGCCCGCCGTCAGGCCGGTTCCGCGAGGGCCGGGGCGGGGGCCGGGCGGTGCCAGGTGGCGATCCACAGGGCGGTGAGGGCGGCGGCCGCGCCCGCGGCGGCCATCGCGGGGCCGGTGCCGGTGAGGGCGGCGGCGGTGCCGAAGAGCGCCGGGCCGAGGCCCTGGAGGGTCATGTTGCCGGAGCCGAGCAGGGTGAACGCCTGGCCCCGGCCGTCCGCGGGCAGCGCGTCCAGGAAGCGGCGCTGCAGCCCGAGCGCGTAGGCGAAGCCGCAGCCGGCGGCCAGCAGCGCGGCCGCGCACAGCGGCAGCGGGGCGGGGAGGGCGAAGACCAGCAGCGGCAGGCCCATCAGGGCGGCCAGCGGCACCACCAGGCGCTCCCGGGTGGCGGGGGCGGCGAAGCGGCCGACCAGCAGGTCGCCGACCAGCATCCCGACCGGCAGGCAGGCCAGCAGGAAGCCGTACCCGCCCGCCGGGAAGCCCCGCGCCCCGGCGTACGCGACGACCAGCGACTCGGCGCCGGTCACCGCGGCGGACGGCAGCCACTGGGCGAGCAGCAGGCGGCGGACGGCGGTGCTGCGCAGCAGGTCGCCGTTGCCGCGCCAGCTCTGCCGGAGCACCGGACCGGCGGCCCGCCGCGGCGGCGGCAGGTCGGGCAGGCGCAGCCGGATCGCGAGGGCGTTGGCGACGTGCAGCCCGGCGGCGGCCAGCAGGGCGCCGCGCGGGCCGAGCAGGGCGACCGTGACGCCGCCGCCCGCCAGGCCGAGCAACTGGGCGCCGGAGGCCGCGACCTGGGTCAGCGAGCGGCCCAGCACGTAGGCGTCCCCCCGCAGGGTCTCCGCGACCAGGCGGCTGGAGGCCCCGTTGAACACCGGGGTGAGCACCGCGACCGCGCCCACCAGCAGCAGGCTCGCCGCGACCGGCAGCCGGACCAGGGCGAGCAGCGCGGCGGCGGCCGCGTCCAGCAGGTAGCCGGCGGTGATCAGCAGCCGGGGGCGCAGGCTGTCGGTGAGCGAGCCCAGCAGCATCGAGCCGAGCAGTTGCGGCAGGAACCCGATCCCGAAGGCGAGGGCGCTCAGCAGTGCGGAGCCGGTGCCCGCGTAGATCAGCACGGCCAGGGTGGTGATCCGCAGCGAGTCCCCGACGATGCCGAGGGTGCGGGTGGTGAACAGCAGCCGGAAGCGCGGGTCGGCCAGCACCTCGCGATAGGTCGTCATGGGCGCGAGCCTGGCGCCCGGACCCCCGCGCGGGCGAGAGATTCGTCCCTGGACGTAAGGTCGTGCGGTCGCGGGGTTGCCAGGCCACAAGGCCGTACGGTCGCGGGGTCGCGGGTGGGCCGGAGGAGGCAGCGGGTGCTGAGGTACGAGGTCGGCGCGGAGGACCTGGCGCGCAGCCGTTTCGCGCTCTCCCCCGCGTTCGAACTCGCCAACCTGCTGCGGCTGCTGGACCGCGGCGGCGAGCGGGCGCTGCCGCCGGGGTGGCGGGAGCGGCTGCGGCCCGCGTTCCTGCGGCTGCGGGCGGACCCGGCGGTGCGGGCGGTCCTCGCGCTGCACAACCCGCGGTTCGGGGCGGACTTCATCGCCATCCCGCCCCGCGGCATGGACCAGACCTGGGACGACGACCTGGCCGCGATCCGGGCCGCCCCGCCGGAGCTCGCCCGGGCCGAGATCCGCGCCTGCCTGGCGGCCCGGCCCGAGACGGACGGCGCGGCCCGGGCGGTGCTGGCCGCGCCGGACGCCGTCCGGCGGGTCGCCGAGGCGCTGGACCTGGCCTGGCACGAGCTGCTGGCCCGGGACTGGCCGCAACTGCGGGCGCTGTGCGAGCGCGACGTGGTGCACCGGGCGGGCGAGTTGGGCCAGCGCGGCTGGGCGGCGGCGCTGGCCGGGCTGCACGAGAACGTCCGCTGGCGGGACGGCGGCATCGACGTCCCGCCGTTCGACGCCGCCACCACCTACCCGCTGCGCGGCGCCGGGCTGCTGCTGGTGCCCTCGGTGTTCGTCTGGCCCGGCGTCGCCGCGCACCACGAGGAGCCCTGGCCCTGCACCCTGATCTACCCGGCCCGCGGCATCTCCGCCCTGTGGGAGCGCGGCGCCGCCGTCCCGCCCGACGCCCTCGCCGCGCTGCTCGGCCGCTCCCGGGCCCGCGTCCTCGCCGCCCTGGACACCCCCGCCAGCACCACCCAGCTCGCCCGCGCCCTCGGCCACGCCCCCGGCGCCGTCGCCGACCACCTGGCCGTGCTGCGCGCCGCGGGCCTGCTCTCCCGGGCCCGCGCGGGCCGCTCGGTGCTCTACCGGCGCACCCCGATGGGCGACGCCCTGATCGGCTCCGCGGGCTGAACCCGGCGGCGGCCGGCGGGACTTGCCGGACTTGCCTTGGAGCGGACTCCAACTCCTAGGCTCACAGCCGTTCGCACCGCGGCCGCGGCCACGGCCACCAGCAGCCCCAGGACCTCAGGAGCCCCCCATGAACACCGCCACCGCCACCGCCGTCCCCGCCGACACCGCCACCACCCGCCAGGAGCGCCTCGACCACGGCCTGGAGGTCCTCCGCGGCATCGACGGCGACGCAGGCACCGACGTGCTCGCCTCCCTCGCCGACGTCTCCCCCGAACTCGCCCACCAGGTCGCCGCCTGGGGCTTCGGCGAGATCTACGCCCGCCCCGCCCTCCCGCCCCGCGAGCGCCAGTTGGTCACCCTCGGCATGCTCACCGCCCTCGGCGGCTGCGAGCCCCAGCTCCGCGTCCACGTCAACGCCTCCCTCAACGTCGGCCTCACCCCCCAGGAGATCGTCGAGGCGCTGCTCCACTCCGCCGTCTACTGCGGCTTCCCCCGCGCACTGAACGCGACCTTCGCCGCCAAGCAGGTCTTCGCCGAGCGCGGCCTGCTCCCCGTCGCCCCCGCCACTCCTCCCGCCCCCGCCGCCGCTCCCACCGCGACCGCCGCGACCGCCGCGACCGCCGCCGTCTGAACGTCCTTCCGCCGTTCCGGTGGCGGGGCCCGGGCCCCGCGTCGCGTCGGCCCGGCCCGCCGAGCGGGCCCGGCTAGCGTCGGGCGGACCCGTTCCCCCTCGGCAGGAAGCTGCGGCCCATGACTCCCTCCGGCTACGACCTCGGCCTGTACGGCCAGGGACTGTTCGACACCGACGACGACGCGAGGAACCGGCGGGCGCTCCAGGACCTGTCCGGCTCCGGTTTCACCAGCCTGGTCCTGTTCACCCTGCACGTGCACCCGAGCGGCGACCTCTACCTGGGCGACAACGTGATCGCCCGGGACGGCGTCGTCGTCTACCGCTGGAAGGACACCCAGGACCCGTCCTTCCCCGCCCTGGTCAGGGGCTTGCGGGCGGGCGGCTTCCGCACCGTGCTGTTCTCGATCGGGTTCGGCGGCCCGCCCGCCCCCGAGGACTGGCAGCACATCCAGGACCTGCTGGACCACGGCAAGGCCGGGGTGCTGGTGGCGAACTTCAAGGCCGTGGCGGCGTGGACGGGCGTGGACGGTTTCGACTTCGACTGCGAGGAGGACGTCCGGGTCGGCACCATCGCCACCATGACCACCGAACTCGTCAAGGTCGCACCGGGCGGGGTGGTCACCTACTGCCCGTACAACCGGACGCAGTGGTGGGTCGACTGCCTGGCGGAGGTCCGCCGCGCCCGCGGCACCCAACTGGTGCGCGGGCTCAACCTCCAGGTCTACGGCGGGGCCGACCCCGTCGAGTGGATCTCCGCGCTCACCGCGGCGAAGGACCGCACCGGCGTCGCCGACCCCGCCGCGTTCCTGTCGGCCGGACAGTCCGTGAGCCCGCCGGCCGAGCTCACCGAGGAGTTCGCCGAGTACGGCCGGGCCGGGCTGAGGGCCGGTTTCCTCTGGCAGTACGGCCGCTTCGAGCTGCCCGCGCGCGACTACGCGAAGGCCGTACTGGCCGGTCTGTCGGAGCGTTCCCACCCGTAGGGGCCGGGGGCGGTCGGGTTTCATCACGTCTCCACAACTGATCTTGCGTCAATCTGTATCTTTTTTGCACACACCCGTGGACTTCCTGCTGTGCTGCGCCCTACGCTCGGCACGCCCGGCCACCACCCGGGCCCTTCCCCCATGCAGGAAGCACGGTCACCCATGCAGAATCCCCCCACCCGCACCAGGCGGACCGTCGCGTCGTTGACCACCCTCGCGCTCGGCGCCACCGGCCTGTTGGCGGTGGCGTTCGTAAACGCCGGTGCGGCGCACGCCGCCGCGGTCCCCACGCTGTCGCCGCTGGCCGTTCCGAACCGCGGGGCGAGCGTCCCGTTCATCGAGCAGGAGGCCGAGTACGCGGCCACCAACGGCAGCGTGGTCGGCCCCGACCGGCAGTACGGGCACCTGGTCTCGGAGGCCTCCGGCCGACAGGCCGTGACACTGAACGCGGTCGGCCAGTACGTGGAGTTCACCCTCACCGCGCCCGCCAACTCGATCGACTTCCGCTACAGCCTGCCGGACTCCTCCGACGGCAAGGGCCGCGACGCCTCGATGGACCTGCTGGTCAACGGGCAGAAGCTGAAGAGCGTCGACGTGACCTCCAAGTACAGCTGGTACTACGGCGGTTACCCGTTCAACAACAACCCGGGCGACAGCAACCCGCACCACTTCTTCGACGAGACCCGCACCCTGC
Organism: Kitasatospora phosalacinea; assembly: GCF_000717185.1. GTDB lineage: Bacteria > Actinomycetota > Actinomycetes > Streptomycetales > Streptomycetaceae > Kitasatospora > Kitasatospora phosalacinea_A. Next base: position 85,554 of record NZ_JNYE01000025.1, read on the forward strand.
TGGGCACCACCTACCCGGTGGGGACGAAGATCCGGCTGCAGGTCTCCTCCACCGCCCAGTCGCCGAGCTTCACCGTCGACCTGGCCGACTTCGAGAAGGTCGCCGACCCGATCGCCAAGCCCGCGGGCGCGATCGACGTGGTCGCCGACTACGGCGCCGACCCCACCGGCGCCACCGACTCCACCGCCAAGTTCCAGGCCGCGGTCAACGCCGGTGCGGCGCAGGGCCGGACGGTGTACATCCCGCAGGGCAACTTCACGCTGTACGACCACGTGGTGGTCGACAAGGTGACGCTGGCCGGGGCGGGCCCCTGGTACAGCGTGCTGGGCGGGCGCGACCCGATCAACCGCAACCGGGCGGCGGGCATCTACGGCAAGTACGTGGCCGGCGGCGGCTACGGCGGCGGCGTCCGGCCGCAGGAGGCCGGCGGCCCGAGCCAGAACGTCACGCTGAAGGACTTCGCCATCATCGGCGACGTGCGCGAGCGGGTCGACGACGACCAGGTCAACGGCCTGGGCGGCGCGATGTCCAACTCCACCGTCGACAACCTGTGGATCCAGCACACCAAGGTCGGCGCCTGGATGGACGGCCCGATGGACCACTTCACCATCAAGAACAGCCGGATCCTCGACCAGACCGCGGACGGCGTCAACTTCCACACCGGCGTGACCAACTCGACGGTCACCAACACCTTCCTGCGCAACACCGGCGACGACGGCCTGGCCTCCTGGCCGGAGCGGCTGGCGAACACCAACGACAGCTTCACCCACAACACGGTGGTGCTGCCGATCCTCGCCAACAACATCGTCACGTACGGCGGCAAGGACTTCACCATCTCGGACAACGTGATGGCCGACACCATCACCAACGGCGGCGGCCTGCACATCGCCAACCGCTACCCGGGCGTCACCTCCGGCAACGGCACCGCCGTCTCCGGCACGATCACCGCGGCCCGCAACACCCTGATCCGCACCGGCAACAGCGACTACAACTGGCAGTTCGGCGTCGGCGCGATCTGGTTCGACGGCCTGAACGAGCCGATCACCGGCGCGACCATCAACATCAGCGACACCGACATCCTGGACAGCTCGTACGAGGCGATCCAGACCATCGAGGGCGGCGTCACCGGCGTCAACCTGACCAACGTGAACATCGACGGCGCGGGCACCTACGCGATCCAGGCGCAGGCCAACGCGCAGATGAAGTTCACCAACGTCAAGGCCAAGAACATCGCGCAGGCCGCCACCCCGATCCACAACTGCGTGGGCACCGGCTTCCAGATCACCGACGGCGGCGGCAACTCCGGCCTGAGCGGCTCCACCTGCACCGGCCAGTGGCCCGCCCCGGTCTGGACGTACAACGGCGTCCCGGTCGGCGGCGACAACGGCGGCTCCTCGCCGACCCCGTCCCCGTCGGCGTCCACCTCGACCCCGGCCTCGCCGTCGCCGTCCCCGTCCGCCTCGGCGTCGTCGACCTGCCCGAGCGGCACCGGCAACCTCGCCCAGGGCCGCCCCGCCACCGCCTCCGGCACCAGCCAGACGGCCACCGCCTGGGCCGCCCGCACCCAGACCCTGACCGTCCAGGGCTCCACCGACGGCAGCAGCTTCTCCACCCTGGTGGGCTCGGCGGGCTACACCTTCGACCCGGCGAGCGGCAACACCGTGACCGTCAACCTCCCGGCCACGCCCGCCCGTTACCTGCGACTGACCGTCACCGGCAACACCGGCTGGCCCGCCGCGCAGCTCTCCGAGCTCCAGGCGTTCGGCGGCGGCAACGGCACCTCCTCGCCGTCCCCGTCCTCCTCCGCCTCCTCGTCGCCGTCCCCGTCCGCCTCGGCGTCGTCGACCTGCCCGAGCGGCACCGGCAACCTCGCCCAGGGCCGCCCCGCCACCGCCTCCGGCACCAGCCAGACTGGGCCACCCGCACCCAGACCGTCACCGTCCAGGGCTCCACCGACGGCACCACCTTCACCACCCTGGTGGGCGCCACCGGCTACACCTTCGACCCGGCCACCGGCAACACCGTGACCGTCAACCTCCCGGCCAACTCGACCCGTTACCTGCGACTGACCGTCACCGGCAACACCGGCTGGCCCGCCGGGCAGCTCTCCGAGCTCCAGGCGTTCACCTCCTGACCCGGTCGCTGCCCGGAGCCCGGACGGGCGGGGAGCCTCCTCCCGGCCCCGGGCAGCGGCCGTTCCCCACCACCGGTCCCCACCCGGCCTCCCGAGGCCGGGTGGGGACCGGTGGTGTTTCCGCGCCCGGCCGGTGCCGACGAACGGCGGCGGGGCGGCGGGGTACCGGCACAGGTACACGGACGGGCGCGGACGGACGCGGACGGACGAGCGACGCCCGCGAGGGTCACCGGCGGCCCGGGAGACCTCTCCGGCGGGTTCCCCGCGGCGGCTCCCGCCACGGCTCCCGCAGCGGCTCCCGCGAGGGCTTCCGCGGCCGCTGCCGGTCGGACCGGGGGGCGGCTTCCGCGGCGCCGTACGCGACGTCGGCGGAGAGCAGCACCAGGAAGCTGCCGATCACGCACAGCCCGGCCGGGACGCCGGTGGCGATCCGGACGAACGCCCCGCGCCCGGCCTCGTACGCCTCCCGGGTGAGGTCGATGCGGACGTCCCCGTGCTGCAGGTAGTAGCCCGCGGTGTCCCGGCGGGCGTCCTCGGCACCGCCCGCCGTGGCCAGGCCGAGGCCGACCAGGCAGAGGGCGAGCCCGTACCAGACCTTCAGCCCGCGCGGCAGGTGCCAGGCGTACGGCACCGGGTCGAACCAGCCGCCGCGGCGCGGGAAGGGGACGGCGAAGCACCGGACCAGCGCGGAGGCCACGAGCAGCAGCGTCAGCCCCGCCAGGCCCGCCCACAGCCAGACCGGGGCGATCAGCCGCAGCGGCGGGGCGGTCGCGGCGAGGCAGAGCAGTTCGGCGGCGAACAGCACCCACGCCGCGACGAAGTGCAGTCGGTGACTGCCCGTCAGGACCTCCACGCCACGCCCCCGCCCACTCGGTGACCACTCGCCGTGCGGCTCGGAAGCCTACCGCCGCCCACCACCGGGCGCACCCACAACGATCGAATCGAAGCTCGAAAGTTTCGAGAAATGAGACCCTCCACGGACTGTCGTTCTCTGGAAGTTACCCCACCCTCCGCCACCCCGAAGTCGTCACGTCGGAGCATCCGACCCCGGAAGGAGTCGATGAGCAGCGAATACTTCCCACGGGGAGGGCCCACCCCCTTTCCGGATCATTTCGCAAGCGTGTCGAAAGTGTTGACACCCCGACAGCTGCGGGCCAGCATCGTCGCCATCGGCGGGCCCCATGACCGCCGGTGCGGGTCGACCGTCGCGAGTCGGTCCTCCGCCGCACCCCTCCTGTCAGCCCCCAACTGAAGAGGAAGCACGCACGTGAAGCCCATCCGCCCCACCCGAGGCAGCCGCTTCTCGCGGCTCGCCGGCAAGGCGCCCGTCATCGCCGCGGCCTGCGCGGCCGTGCTCGTCATCCCCAACGTCGCGAGCGCCGACACGACCATCTCGTCGAACGGCACCGGCACCAACAACGGGTACTTCTACTCGTTCTGGAGCCAGAACAGCGGCCAGGCCTCCATGACCCTGGGCTCCGGCGGCCAGTACAGCACCACGTGGAACAACGTCACCAACTTCGTCGCCGGCAAGGGCTGGAACCCGGGCACGACCGACGCCGTGACCTACTCGGGCACGTTCAACTGCAACGGCAACTGCTACCTGTCGCTGTACGGTTGGACCACCAACCCGCTCATCGAGTACTACATCGTCGACAACTACGGGAACTACAACCCGAGCACCGGCGCCACCAAGCTGGGCTCGGTGGTCAGCGACGGCAGCACGTACGACCTGTACTCGACGCAGCGCACCGACGCCCCCTCCATCGAGGGGGACCACTCGAACTTCACCCAGTTCTGGGCGATCCGCCAGGCGAAGCGCACCGGCGGCACGATCACCGTGTCCAACTTCTTCACCGCGTGGGCGAAGGCGGGCCTGAACCTCGGCACCCCGAACTACGAGATCCTGGCCACCGAGGGCTACGGCAGCAGCGGCAGCTCCAACATCACGGTCAGCCACGGCACCGGCACCAGCCCCTCGCCCAGCCCGACCGGCGGCACCAGCCCCTCCCCCAGCCCGTCGCCCAGCCCGAGCGGCTCCACCGGCGGCGGCAGCGGCTGCACCGCGACCTTCACCAACGCGTCCGACTGGGGCTCCGGCTACACCGGCGCGGTGACCGTCAAGAACAACGGGTCCACCGCCACCAACGGCTGGAAGGTCACCATGACCTACGCCGGCAACCAGACGGTCACCAACCTCTGGAGCGGCACCTACACCCAGTCCGGCAAGGTCGTCACGGTGAACAACGCCTCCTACAACGGCGTCGTCCCGGCGGGCGGCAGCACCAACTTCGGCTTCAACGCCAACTACAGCGGCACCAACGCCGCTCCGACCCTCGCCTGCACCACGAGCTGATCGGGCACCACCGGGCAACGGGCTGCCCGGCCGCACCCTCCGGGGGACGGCCGGGCAGCCCGTTGCCGTTCCCGCCGGCGTTCCCGCTCTCACTCCCACTCCCGCTCCCGCTGGCGTTCCCGCTCGGGCGGGGCCGGGGTCAGGGGGCGTCGAGGTCGTCGGGGGCGGCGTCGCTGAGGCCCAGGCGGAGGTGCTCGGTGTGGTAGACGGCCTGGTCGAGGAGTTCGGCGACGTGGTGGTCGTAGAGCTCGTAGACCACGGAGCGGCCGTTGCGGCGGCCGACCACCAGGCCGAGGTTGCGCAGCAGGCGCAGCTGGTGCGAGCAGGCGGACTGCTCCATGCCCGCGGCGTGGGCGAGTTCGGTGGCGGCGCAGGGGCCCTCGCGCAGGCGGGAGAGGATCAGCAGCCGGGACGGGGTGGCCAGGGCCTGGAGGGTGGTGGCGACCCGGGCGGCGCTGTCGGCGTCCAGGGGGGTGCGCGGGACGGCGCTCTTGGCGGGGGAGGCTCCATGACCCATGCCGACCATCGTACAACCCATGCATGAATGAGCCTTCATATGTTCATGTATGGTGTCCGGGTCGTCTCCCCCTGCCTCCCCCGCCCGTTCCGAGAGGATCCCGCTGCCATGTCCGCCACCCTGATCGAGCGCCCGGCCGGAGCGGCCGCCGCGCCGACCGATCCCACGCCGCGGCGGCGCACCCGGGTGCTGTCGCTGCCCGAGGCCCGGTGGGCCGCCGCCGCGCTGGCGCTCTTCCTGCTGGCGCTGCCGCTGCACCTGACCGGTGCGCCCGCCTGGGCCTGGGGGCCGCTGTACGCGCTCGCCTACGCGTGCGGCGGCTGGGAGCCCGGCTGGGCGGGCCTGCAGGCGCTGCGCGAGAAGACCCTGGACGTCGACCTGCTGATGGTCGTGGCGGCGCTGGGCGCGGCGGCGGTCGGGCAGGTGCTGGACGGGGCGCTGCTGATCGTCATCTTCGCCACCTCCGGCGCGCTGGAGGCGCTGGCCACCGCCCGGACCGCCGACTCGGTGCGCGGCCTGCTCGACCTGGCACCCGCCACGGCGACCGCGCTGTCCGCCGACGGCACCGAACGGTCCGTCCCGGTCGAGGAGTTGGTGGTCGGCGACGTGGTGCTGGTGCGTCCCGGCGAGCGGATCGGCGCGGACGGCCGGGTGCTGGACGGGGCCGGCGAGGTCGACCAGGCGTCCATCACCGGCGAGCCGCTGCCGGTGGCCAAGCGCACCGGCGACGAGGTGTTCGCCGGAACGCTGAACGGCACCGGTGCACTGCGGGTGCGGGTCGAACGGGACGCCGCGGACTCGGTCATCGCCCGGATCGTGCGACTGGTGGAGGAGGCCTCGGAGACCAAGGCGCCGACGCAGCTCTTCGTCGAGAAGGTCGAACAGCGGTACTCGCTGGGCATGGTGGCCGCGACGCTCGCGGTGTTCGCCGTGCCGCTGCTGGTCGGCGCCGCGTTCACCGACTCGCTGCTGCGGGCCATGACGTTCATGATCGTGGCCTCGCCGTGCGCGGTGGTGCTGGCGACCATGCCGCCGCTGCTGTCCGCGATCGCCAACGCCGGGCGGCACGGCGTCCTGGTGAAGTCGGCCGTGGTGATGGAGCGCCTGGGCCGGGTGGACGCCGCCGCGCTCGACAAGACCGGCACCCTCACCGAGGGCACCCCCCGCGTCACCGACGTCCGCCCGCTGCCCGGCTCCGACCTGGACGAGGACGGCCTGCTCGCGCTGGCAGCCGCCGCCGAGCACCCCAGCGAGCACCCGTTGGCCCGCGCCGTCCTGACCGCCGCCCGCACCCGCGGCCTCACCCCGGCCCCCGCCGCGGACTTCACCTCCACCCCGGGCGTGGGCGTCCGCGCGACCGTCGGCGGGCACGTCGTCGCCGTCACCGCGCCGAGCGAACTCCCTTCGGCCGCCGCGGAACTGGTCGGGGCCGACCGGACGACCGCCACCGGACCGGAGCAGACCCGGCAGACCCAGCAGGCCGAGCAGGCAGGCCGGGCAGCCGTGGTCGTCGCCGAGTTGGAGGAGGAGGGGCGGACGGCCGTGGTGGTTCTCCGGGACGGCGTGCCGGTGGGGGTGTTGGGCGTCGCGGACCGGTTGCGGCCGGATGCCGGAGCCACGGTGGCGGCGCTGGGGGCCCTGACCGGGGTGCCGCCGCTCCTGCTCACCGGGGACAATCCGCGCGCGGCGCGGCAGTTGGCGGCGGAGGCCGGGATCACCGAGGTCCGGGCCGGGTTGCTGCCGCAGGACAAGGTCGCGGCGGTGCGGGAGTGGGAGGCCGCCGGGCGGCGGGTGCTGGTGGTGGGCGACGGCGTCAACGACGCGCCCGCGCTGGCCGCCGCGCACGTGGGCGTCGCGATGGGCCGGGCCGGTTCCGACCTGGCACTGGAGACCGCGGACGCGGTGGTCGTCCGCGACGAGCTCGCCACCGTACCGGCGGTGGTGGCGCTGTCCCGGCGGGCCCGTTCGCTGGTGGTGCAGAACCTGGTGCTGGCCGCCGGGTTCATCACCGTGCTGGTGGTGTGGGACCTGTTCGGCAGCCTGCCGCTGCCGTTGGGCGTGCTCGGCCACGAGGGGTCCACCGTCCTGGTCGGCCTGAACGGCCTGCAGCTGCTGCGCGACGCCGCGTGGGACCGGGCCGCGGCCGGGGGACGGCGATGAGCCGGAACCACCGGGCCGGGAGCGGGCCGTCGGCGCGGGGTAGGGTCACCGCCGTGACCACCATGATCGCACCGGGGGCCGCCGCGACGGCCGCACGCCCTGCCCGTGCCGCCCGTGCTGCCCGTGCCGCTGGCGCGGGAAGCGCCGCTGCCGTCGCTGCCGTCGCCGCCGCGGGGGCCGTCCGATGAGCCGCCGTTCCCGTACGAAGGCGGCCGAGGTGCCCGCGCAGGGCTCCGCGGCGGCCCGCTGCACCGTCTCGGTCTGCCGGGGCTGCTGCTGCGGCACGCCGAAGGTTCCGCGGCTCGACCACGCCGCGCAGCTCGCCGAGTTGCGTGCGGGCCTCGCGGAGGTGGCCACCGTCCGCCCGGTGCCGTGCCTGGACGCCTGCGAGCACGCCAACGTGGTCGTCGTCCAGCCCTCGGCGGAGGGTCGGCGGGCGGGCGGCCGGCCGGTGTGGCTGGGGCTGGTCAACGACCACGACGCCTCCGCCGACATCACCGCCTGGATCGCGGCGGGCGGCCCGGGCCTGGCCGAGATGCCCGCCATCCTCGACCTGTACGCCTTCTCCCCCTCCCGCCGCGTCCGGGAGCAACTGGACTCCTGAGGCCTCCCCGCCCCCTCCCTTGCCGGGGCGTCGTTTTGGCGCGGTCCGGTCCCGGATGGCTACCATCCCGAATATGCGGACGAGCGAAGGCGTGGAGTGGGGGCTGCACTGCTGCCTCACCCTGGTCTGGGTGGGCGGCGCGGAGCCGGTGCCCTCGGCCCGGCTGGCTGCGGTGTTCGAGCTGTCGCCGACGTACCTGAACAAGGTGCTGCAGCGGCTGACCCGGGCCGGGCTGCTGAGTTCCACCCCCGGGCCGCGCGGCGGGGTGCGGCTGGCCCGGGAACCGGAGCGGATCACCATGATGGACGTGGTCGCGGCCGTCGAGGGCCCGGACCCGCTGTTCGCCTGCGCCGAGATCCGGCAGCGCGGCGCGGGCGCGGAGGGTGCGGCGCCGCGCGAGTTCGCCCGGCCGTGCGGGGTCTCCACCGCGATGCGTCGGGCCGAGCTGGCCTGGCGCCGCGAGCTGTCCGACCAAAGCGTCGCCGACCTGGCGGCGGCCACCCCGGCCGCGTCGGTGGCCCGGATCCGCGCCAACTACGCCCGTCTGGCGGGCACTTCCGCCTGAACCTCCCCCGGGCCGGGGGCGCTACATCCACATGAACGGCATGCCCGCGACGGCCGCGGCGGACCGGTTGCTGAACGCCAGCACCTCCTGCACCTCACCCGCCTTGTCCGTCTTGCCCGTGTTGCCCGGGGCGTCGCCCGCCCGCTGGTCGAGGTAGCGCGAGACGGTCAGCGTGATGTGGTGGCCGACCAGTTCGACCCGGGTCGCCGACATCGGCTCGACGCCCTCGGCGGGGGCGAACAGCCCCTCCGGGTAGGTGAATTCGAAGGCCGCGGCCTTGTCCCGGACGGTCGGCAGGGCCTTGGCCGCGGCGCCCTCGTCGAGGAAGCGCAGCACCGTCACGCTGGAGATCACCGGCTGGTCGCCGCGGGTGAGCGCGACCCCGATCCAGCCCTGGCAGTCGAGGCCCGCCAGCACGTTGCGGGTCTTGTCGTTCTGCACCGCCGCGCAGTCCGCCCCCTCCCGGGAGCCCGAGCGGCGGGCCCGGTAGCCGTCGTACTCGTAGGCGCGCTGCGCGGGGAAGTACCGTTCCGCGACGAAGGACTGGGACTCCGTCAGCGGCTGCGCGGGGTGGCCCACCACGACCGCGGTGGTCTGGAGCTTGTCCCCGGAGGGCGTGCCCGTCGCGGTCTCCCCCTGGTGCGGTGAGGTCGCGACCACCCAGACCCCGCCGGCCGCGAGCACCGCGACGACGCTCCACAGCAGGGCCAGCCGCCGCCGCTCGCCGACCGCCCGGTGCCCGGTCGGCGGCTGCTCGTCGTCAGCGCGCGCGTGCGCTCCCCGCTGGATGGTCATGGCGCAGATTGTAAGCAGTTGATCGGACGGTCGTTCCTTCGGGTCGGATGCATGCGCACTTCGGACCACCCGCGCCCCCTTCGCCACCGCCCCCGCGCCCCCTCCGCCACCGCCCCCGCACCGCTTCCACGCCGCCCCGCACCGCCCCTGCACTGCCCCCGCTACGCTGTGTGACGCATCTCTCCCGCCCACCGGTGCTCGTACGACCGACCGATGGTCGGCAAAACAGCAGGTCGGGGCCGTGTTGTGACAACCGGCACAGCCTGCGGGCGATCTTCTGGCGGGTTCCCTCTGGCGGACGTCGGGGCGGCCCGGGCAGGATCGGGCCATGGACCTCCTCGACATCCTGACCGACAAGGGCCTTCGCCGGGAACCGCCCACCCGGGAGGAGGCGCTGGCCGTGCTGGCCACCACCGACGACCAGTTGCTGGACGTGGTCGCGGCCGCGGGCCGGGTGCGCCGGCAGTGGTTCGGCCGCCGGGTGAAGCTCAACTACCTGGTGAACCTGAAGAGCGGCCTGTGCCCGGAGGACTGCTCGTACTGCTCGCAGCGCCTCGGCTCGAAGGCGGAGATCCTCAAGTACACCTGGCTGAAGCCGGACCAGGCCGCCGAGGCCGCGGCGGCGGGCGTCGCGGGCGGGGCCAAGCGGGTCTGCCTGGTGGCGAGCGGGCGCGGCCCGACGGACCGCGACATCGACCGGGTCGCGGACACCATCGCGGCGATCAAGGACGCGGACGAGAACGTCGAGGTATGCGCCTGCCTGGGCCTGCTCTCCGACAACCAGGCCGAGCGGCTGAAGGCGGCCGGCGCGGACGCGTACAACCACAACCTGAACACCTCCGAGTCCACCTACGGCGACATCACCACCACCCACACCTACGCGGACCGGGTCGACACCGTCACCAAGGCGCACGGCGCGGGCCTGTCGGCCTGCTCGGGCCTGATCGCGGGCATGGGCGAGAGCGACGAGGACCTGGTCGACGTGGTGTTCGCGCTGCGCGGGCTGGACCCGGACTCGGTGCCGGTGAACTTCCTGATCCCTTTCGAGGGCACCCCGCTCGCCGAGGAGTGGAACCTCACCCCGCAGCGCTGCCTGCGGATCCTGGCGATGGTCCGATTCGTCTGCCCCGACATCGAGGTGCGGATCGCCGGTGGCCGCGAGGTGCACCTGCGCTCGATGCAGCCGCTGGGCCTGCACATCGCGAACTCGATCTTCCTCGGCGACTACCTGACCAGCGAGGGCCAGGCCGGGCAGGCCGACCTCGACATGATCAAGGACGCCGGCTTCGAGGTGGAGGGCGCCGAGCAGACCACCCTCCCCCGCCACCGCGTCCCCGCCGGTTCCGGCTGCGGCGGCCACCAGGAGGCGGAGGCCTGCGGGACGGGCGGCGGCTGCGGCACCGGCTGCGGCCCGTGCGGCGGCCACGGGGCGGAGGCAACCGCGGCGGGCGAAGCGGGCGGGGCCGCGAGCGGGGCCGTCGAGACCGCGGGCGCCGGAACCGCGGGCGCCGAGGACGAAGCGCGCACCGACCTGGTCCGGGTGCGCCGTCGCGGCGCCGGCACCGAACTGGCCCCGAACGCCTGATGGAGCGTCAGTACGCCGTGGACACCGCGCAGTTGATCGACCTGGACCGGGCGCACGTCTGGCACCCGTACGGTCCGATGCCGGGGACGGCCCGGCCCCTGGTGGTGGAGTCGGCCGCGGGCGTGCGCCTGCGGCTGGCCGAACCCGTGGGCGGGCACCGGGAGTTGGTCGACGGCATGTCGTCCTGGTGGGCGGCGGTCCACGGCTACCGGCACCCCGTGCTGGACGCCGCGGTGCGCACCCAGCTCGACTCGATGAGCCACGTCATGTTCGGCGGCCTGACCCACCGTCCGGCCGTCGAACTGGCGGTCAAGCTCGTCGAGTTGACGCCCGAGCCGCTGCAGCACGTGTTCCTCGCCGACTCCGGTTCGGTGTCGGTCGAGGTCGCGCTGAAGATGTGCCTGCAGTACTGGCGCTCGCTCGGCCGCCCCGAGAAGCACCGGGTGCTGACATGGCGCGGCGGCTACCACGGCGACACCTTCCACCCGATGTCGGTGTGCGACCCCGAGGGCGGGATGCACCACCTGTGGGGCGGCGTGCTGCCCCGGCAGCTGTTCGCCGCCGAACCGCCCGCCGGGTACGACGCCCCCGCCGACCCGGCGTACCTCGCGCACCTGGCCGGGCTGATCGAGCAGCACGCGGGCGAACTCGCCGCCGTGATCGTCGAACCGGTCGTCCAGGGCGCGGGCGGGATGCGCTTCCACAGCCCCGAATACCTGCGCGCACTAAGGGAGTTGTGCGACGCGCACGACGTGCTGCTGGTCTTCGACGAGATCGCCACCGGCTTCGGCCGTACCGGCGAGCTCTTCGCCGCCGACCACGCGGGCGTCTCCCCCGACGTGATGTGCCTGGGCAAGGCGCTGACCGGCGGCTACCTGACGCTGGCCGCGACGCTGTGCACCGGCCGGGTCGCCGAGGGCATCTCGCGCGGCGAGGTCCCGGTGCTGGCGCACGGCCCGACCTTCATGGGCAACCCGCTGGCCGCGGCCGTCGCCAACGCCTCGATCGACCTGCTGCTGCAACAGGACTGGCGCGGCGAGGTGAAGCGGATCGAGACCGGCCTGCGCACCGCGCTCGCCCCGTGCGCCGGACGGCCCGGGGTCGCGGACGTCCGGGTGCTGGGCGCGATCGGCGTGGTCCAGTTGGACGCACCCGTCGACATGGCCGCGGCGACCGCGGCCGCCACCGAACAGGGTGTGTGGCTGCGGCCGTTCCGCGACCTGATCTACACCATGCCGCCGTTCGTCACCGGGGACGAGGACCTCGCCGCGATCGGCCGGGCGGTCGCCGCCGCGGCCACCGCCTCGACCGCCGCCACCGGTTAGCCCCCTACCCCCGCCGCCCGGGAGCCCCGACGCCCCCACCAGCCCCACCAGCCAGCCCCGACACCTTGACGCCCCACCGGGCCACCGGGCCACCGGGCCACCGGGCCACCGGGCCACCGGGCCACCGGGCCACCGGGCCACCGGGCCACCGGGCCACCGGGCCACCGCCTCACCACCACCCCCCACCACCACCAGGAGCAGCCGCACCATGTCGCCCGTCCTCTTCGTCACCGGCACCGGCACCGAGGTCGGCAAGACGCTCACCACCGCCGCGGTCGCCGCGCTGTGCCCCGAGCCGGTCGCGGTGCTCAAGCCCGGCCAGACCGGGCTGGGGCCGGGCGAGCCGGGGGACGCGGACGAGGTCGCCCGGCTGGCCGGGCCGCTGGTGCGCCCGGTCGAACTGGCCCGCTACCCGGAGCCGCTCGCCCCGGAGACGGCGGCCCGCCGCGCCGGGCTGCCGCCGCTCGCCCCCGCGGACGTCGCCGAGGCCGTCGCCGCGCTCGCCGCCGAGCACCGCACCGTCCTGGTCGAGGGCGCGGGCGGGCTGCTGGTCCGCTACGACGAGCAGGGGCACACCCTCGCCGACTTCGCTCTCGCCTGCCGGCTCCTGGGCCTGGACGTCGAGTTCCTGCTCGTCGCGGCCGCCGGCCTGGGCACCCTGAACGCCACCGCGCTGACCGCCGAGGCCCTGCGCCAGCGCGGCCTGCCCCTGCGCGGCGTGGTCATCGGCAGCTGGCCCGCCGCCCCCGACCTCGCCACCCGCTGCAACCTCGCCGACCTCCCCACCGCTGCCGGAGCCCCCCTCCTCGGCGCCCTCCCCTCCGGCGCCGCCACCCACACCCCCGCCACCTTCCGCCCCTTCGCCGCCGCGTCCCTCGCCGCACCCCTGGGCGGCACCTGGAACGCCACCGCCTTCGCCGCCGCCCACCCGGCCTGATGGGCCCCTCCCCTGACGCTTCCCTCGCCCTGCGCACGGGCCTCCACTCCCCCGCGCAGGCCCTGGAGTTCGTCCGCTGGCTCGCCGCCGCCTGGACGGACCGCCCGCTGACCCCCGCCGACGGCTGCACCGAATCCGAACTCGCCGCTACCGAGGCCCGGTTGGGCTTCCCGCTGCCCACCGTCCTGCGCTCCGGCTACGCGCTGTTCGGCCGCCGGAACAACCTGACCCGCACCCAGGACCCGCTGCTTCCGCCGTCCGGGCTGTACGTCGACGAGGAGACGGGCGACGTGCTCGTCTTCCGCGAGGAGAACCAGGGGTGCGCGTCCTGGGGCGTCCTGCTGTCGGCCCCCGACCGGGACGACCCGCCGGTACTGGTGGACGCGGGCGACGGCTGGTTCCCCTTCCTGGAACGGACGTCACTGGCCTGGGTCGAACTCGTCCTCACCGAGTTCCTCCTCGGCTCCCCGCACTACGACGCCTGCGAACTCCCGTCCGCCCTGCTGCCCGCCCTGCACGCCCGGCACACCCGCCTCCCCCTCCCCGACCACCCGATGTGGGCGAGCCCCGCCGACTCCCCGATCCGCTGGTACGCCGCCCCCGGCCGCCTGCTCCGCCACGACGGCCCCGGCCCGCACTCCTGGCTGCACGCCACCGCCCGCACTCCGGCCGGCCTCGACGCGCTGCACGCCGACCTCCCCGCCCGCTGGGTCGGCTGAGCGCCCCCGTCCCCGCCCCGGCCCGTTCGCGCGTCCGCCCCGGTGACCTCTCTGCGTGGCGCCCGGGGTGCGCGGGCGGGGTAGGCATAGCGTCTGGGTGACCCCTGCGGTGCGACGAGAGGACCGACCATGCCACGGGCCACCACGAGGACTTCCGCTCTGGCCGTGCTGGCCGTGCTCGGCGCCGTGGGCGCGGCCCCGGCGGCCGTGCCCGCGCCCGGGGCGGGCGAGGCGGTGGTGACGGTGCGCACCGGCGGGGACCGGACGGGCGCGCAGTCCGTCGGCCCGCTGGCGGGCGTCCGGCTGGGGCTGTTCGCGGCGGCGGGGGACGCGGCGCCGGTCGACCCGGGGTGGGGCGTGTGCGTCTCGGACGCCGCCGGTGACTGCTCCTTCGCGGTCCCGGACACCGGCCCGGGCGGGGCGAACGCGGGTCGGGAACTGACGGTCCGGCAGTTGGACGGCGGGGTCCCGGCGGGCTGGTTCGCCAACCCGGTGCTGCGGACGGGGCCGGGCAGCGGCTCGGGCTCGGTCCGCTCCCCGTACGCGTTCCGCACCCCGGCGCTCGCCGCCGGGAACACGTACCGGTCGACCGCCGACTTCATGATCAGCGACGACTACAAGAACCTGCCGACCGCCTCCGGCGGGGTGTGGCAGAACTCGCGGAACAACCCGCCGCTGCCCGCCCGTTGCGGGCTGGACGTGGCCCTGGTGCTGGACCTGTCGGCCTCGGTCGGCGGCGAGCTGCCGTTCCTGAAGGCGGCCGCGGACCGCTTCACGGACGCGCTGACCGGCACGCCCTCCCGGCTGGCGGTGTTCTCCTTCGACCAGGCGTCCCCGGCGACCAGCGTGTCGGCGAACCACCCCGAGCTGCACCCGGTGTCGACCCCCGCGGGTGCGGCGGAGTTCAAGTCGCTGTACGCGGACTGGACGCTGGGCAAGGGCACCAACTGGGACACCGCACTGTGGTCGGTGGCGCAGGCCGCACCGGCGTACGACGCGGTGGTGGTGCTGACCGACGGCAACCCGACCCGGTTCGCCGACGACAAGCAGGGCGACGGCTCGAACACCCACTTCCGGGACGTGGAGAACGGCATCTTCTCCGCCAACTCGGTGAAGGCGAAGGGCAGTCGGCTGATCGCACTGGGCGTCGGCAAGGGCGTCGAGGGCGACTCGGGGCTGAACCTGCGGGCGCTCTCGGGGCCGACCGCGTACACCGAGGGCGGCGACCTGACGGCCGCCGACTACTTCCAGACCAAGGACTTCGCCACCGCCGGGCAGCAGTTGCACGACCTGGCGCTGACGCACTGCGACAACAGCGTGACGGTGGTCAAGCAGCTCGTCCCGGCCGGCACGACGGGTGAGGACACCACGGGTGCGGTGAACGCCCCGGCGGGCTGGACGTTCACCGCGACCGGCCGGACGCCGGGGGTCGGCGGGCTGCCGGAGGAGCTCACCACGACGGACGACGGGACGGGGTCGGTGGTCTTCCAGCCGGAGCTGGGCGAGCTGCCGTCCGCGGCCCTGGACATCAGCGAACTCCAGCACGAGGGCTACGAGTTGGTCACCAAGGGCGGCAGGAACGCGGTCTGCGTGAACCTCGACACCGGGCAGCCGGTGGAGGTCTCGGACACCGGCTCGGCCGACCGCCCCGGGTTCGCCCTGGACCTGCCCCGGCTGGCCGCGGTCAGCTGCACGGTCTACAACCGCCCGGTCGCGGCGGCCGACCTGGCGGTGGACAAGACCTGGCGGATCGACGGCACCACCCACCCGGAGGGCAGCCAGCCCGCCGGGTTCACCGCCACCGCCTCGCTGACCGGCCCGTCCGGCGCCGCCGCCTCGCCGCAGCCGTGGGGCGTCGCGCGCACCGGCTACCGGGTCGGCGACCGGGCCACTGTCGACGAGCAGGTCCAACTGGCCGACCCGGCCTGCCGGTTGACCGACCGGCGGATCACCTCCCTGAACGGCGCCCCCGTCGACCTGCCGCTGGGCAGCGCACTCGCGCTCGACTCCGCGCACACCCGGGCCGAGGTCACCAACACCGTCGAGTGCGACCACCGCACCCCGTCGCCGTCCCCCTCGCCGTCCCCCGCCCCGCCGACCCACCCCGGCGGCGGGCACCTCGCGGCCACCGGAGGCGGGGGCGCCGCGGCGCTGCTCCCGGCCGCCGGGGCGACCGTCCTCGCGGGCCTCGCCCTGCTGGCCGCCCGCGCCCGACTGGTCCGGTCGGTCCGGTCGGTCCGGCGGCACCGCGACGGCACCTGACCGGGCTGCCGACGGCCGGTCGGAAACGGCCGGTCGGGAACGGTCGGTTGTCAGTGCCGGACGGAAGGATAACGGTCATGAACAACGCCGCTCCGCTCTCCTCCGGCGACTACGCCGACGCTGTTGCCACTGCCACGCGGGCCGCCGCCGCCTACTACGCGGACGGGACGACGACGCTCGGGGACGACGAGTACGACGCGCTGGTGCGGGCGATCGCCGCGTACGAGCAGGCGCATCCGGAGGAGATGTCGGAGCAGTCGCCGACCGGGAAGGTCGCGGGTGGCGCCGCGGAGGGGGACGTGCCGCACTCGGTGCCGATGCTGTCGTTGGACAACGTGTTCTCGGGGGAGGAACTCGCGGACTGGGCGGCCTCGTTGGAGCGGCGGCTGGGCCGGGCCCCGGCCGGGTGGTGCGTGGAGCCGAAGCTGGACGGGCTGGCGGTCGCGGCCCGGTACGAGGCGGGTGCGCTGCGGCAGGTGCTGACGCGCGGCAACGGCCTCGCGGGGGAGGACATCACGCACACCGCGGGCGACGTACTGGGCCTGCCGGCCGTCCTGGCCGAGCCGGTCGACGTCGAGCTGCGCGGCGAAGTCCTGTTGACGCACGCCCAGTTCGAGCTGGCGAACGAGATCCGCACGGCGCACGGCGCGGTGCCGTTCGCCAATCCGCGCAACGGCGCGGCGGGCACGCTGCGGGCCAAGGACCGGCCGTACCGGATCGAGTTGACGTTCTTCGCGTACGACGCGGTGGGCCTGGGCGGGGCGGACGGAGCGCTGGCGCACAGCGCGCTGCTGGAGCGGCTCGCGGCGCTCGGGGCGAACACCGCGGCGGCGACGGCGGCCGCGCCGCAGCGCTGCGAGAGCGTGGCGGAGGTGCAGCGGCGGGTCGAGGAGATCGCCGGGATGCGGGCCGCGCTGCCGTTCGGCATCGACGGCGTGGTGGTGAAGGCGGACGACGCGGCCGACCAGGCGCAGGCCGGTTCCGGTTCGCGGGCGCCGCGCTGGGCGGTGGCCCGCAAGCTCGCCGCCGAGCACAAGGTGACCAGGCTGCTGGCGGTGGAGTGGGCGGTGGGCCGGACGGGCGTCATCGCGCCGCGCGCCGTGCTGGAGCCGGTGGTGATCGACGGCGTGACGGTGTCGTTCGCGACGCTGCACAACCCGGCCGACATCGAGCGCCGCGGCCTGATGCTGGGCGACCGGGTGTTCGTCTACCGCGCGGGGGACGTGATCCCGCGGGTGGAGGCGCCGCTGGTGGAGGAGCGCACCGGCGCGGAGCAGCCGATCGTCTTCCCCTCGGCCTGCCCGCGCTGCGGGGAGGCGATCGACACCGGCGAGCAGCGCTGGCGCTGCGTGCGGGGCCGCAACTGCCAGGCGGTGGCGTCGATCATCTACGCGGCGGGCCGCGACCAGCTGGACATCGAGGGCCTGGGCTCGACCCGGGCGGTGCAGCTGGTGGAGGCCGGGCTGGTCCGCGACCTGGCGGACGTGTTCACCCTGACCCGCGAGCAGTTGCTCTCGCTGGAGCGGATGGGCGCCACCAGCACGGACAACCTGCTCGCCGCCGTCGAGACCGCCCGCAGCCGCCCGCTCAACCGGGTGCTGTGCGCGCTGGGCGTGCGCGGCACGGGCCGCAGCATGTCGCGCCGGATCGCCGCGCACTTCGGCTCGATGGCCGCGATCCGGGCGGCGGACGCCGAGACCCTGGCCGCCGTCGAGGGCATCGGCCCGGAGAAGGCCCGCCTGGTCGTCTCCGAACTCGCCGAACTCACCGACCTGTTGGACCGCCTGGCCGCCCTCGGCGTCGGCACCCAGGTCACCGCTCCCACTGCCCCCGCCCCCGTCCCCACCGCGGAACCCGCCGAGGGCGCGGAGCCCCCCGCCGGCGGCCCACTGACCGGCGAGGCGGTCGTGGTGACGGGCAGCATGAGCGGCCCGCTGGCGGCGCTGTCCCGCAACGAGATGAACGAACTGATCGAACGCGCCGGAGGCAAGGCGTCCTCCTCGGTCTCCAAGCGCACCACCCTCCTGGTCGCGGGCGAGAAGGCCGGCTCCAAGCGCGCCAAGGCCGAGGAGCTGGGCATCCGCGTCCTCGACCCCGAGCAGTTCGCCGCCCTGCTCGCCGACCACCTCCCCGTGGCGGCCTGAGCCAGGGAGGCTGACGGCGCGTCGACGCCCGGGCCTAGACTTCGGGACGGCTTCGGCGGGCGGGTGGCGCACGCTGCTCCCGGACCCGGGCACCGTGCCGGGGGCCGGAGTTGCGGAGGAGCACCCGCCGCCGCCCGTCCCCCGTTCCCCGCTCCAAGACCGTCCTCGTACCGGAGAGCTCTCGACGTGACCGACCTCAGCCCCGCGACCACCACCGCCCACCGCCGCTACCAGCCCCATCCGTACGTGGGCGGGCGGGCGGTGGCGCTGCGCGCCCTGGCGGCCTGGCGCGCGGGGGGCGCCGACGCGCCCCGCACGGTGCTGCTGACGGGCGGTTCCGGCAGCGGCCGGTCCCGGTTGCTGACCGGGTTCCTGCTGCTGTGCGAGCCGTCCGAGCGGGAGCGGTTCGACCTGGACGCGCTGGACCCGGCCACCGTGCCGCCGGGCGGGCTGCCCGCGCCGCCGGTGTTCGACGCCGCCGGGCGGACGGCCCTCCAGCTGCGCTGGCTGGTGGCGGACCACTTCGCGCCCGGCGCCGTCCGGGCCGACGAGCTGGCCGGGCGGCTGGCCGGGATCGGGTCGCCCGAGCGGCCGGTGGCGGTCGTGGTCGCGGACAGCGACCGGGCGGGGGCGCTGGCCGGGCTCGGCGAGCCCGCGCTGGTCGCCGAGCAGGTGCTGCGGCCGCTGGCGCTCGCCCCCGGGGTCCGGCTGCTGGCGGACGTGGACCGGGCCGAGGCGCAGTGGCTGGCCGGGCAGCTGCCCGGCGACCAGCTGCTGGTGGTCGACCTGGACCGGGAGCCGTGGCGGGACGAGGAGGGGCTGCGGCTGCAGGCCGAGTACTCCCTGCCGGACCCGGACGGCGCCGCGCAGCTGGCCCGGACGGCGGACGGTCCGCTGGTGGTCCGGCTGGCCGCCTGGTCGTCGCGCAGCAGGCCGGACGGGCCGACGCCGATGCCCCGCACCGTCGGTGACGCGCTCGACCTGCAGGCCGAGCTGCACGGCGCGGACGAGCTGACGCTGCGCCGGCTGCTCGCCCCGCTGGCCCTGGCCGGGCCCGGCGAGCCGCTGCCGTTGGAGCTCTGGGCCCCGCTGGCCTCGGCGGTCGCGGGCAAGGACCTCGGCCCGGCGCTGGCGGCCGGGCAGCACCTGCTGCTGCCGTTCTTCGACCTGGCCTCGGCCGAGGGGCGGCCCCCGGCCGTCCGGATCGTGCACCCGGCGCTGGCCGCCGAGCTGCGCGAACGCTTCAGCGGCACCGCCCAGGAGGTGCACCGCCGCCTGGCCGCCGCCCTGCGGGCCACCCTGGACGGGGAGGAGGGCCCCCGGCGGTGGGCGCGGGCCGCGCCGTACGTCCGGGAGCAGCTGGTCGGCCACGCGCTGGAGGGCGGGGTGCTGCCGGAGCTGATGGCGGACCCGGGGTTCCTGGTGCACGCCGAGCAGGTCCGGCTGCGGGCCGCCGCCGAGCACCTGGTCGCGGCCGGTGCGGAGCTGCCGCCGCTGGGCCGGACGTGGCTGCGGCTGGCGACGCTGTTCGTCCGCCAGCAGTTGGACCCGCAGCAGCGGGCCGCCCTGCTGGAGCACGGCGCCCGCCAGGACGGCCTGTCCGTGGCGGAGTTCGGCGTCGAGCTGCCGTGGCGCACGCTCTGGGCCCGGCCGCTGGCGGGGGTGCGCGGGGTCACGGCGGCGGTCGGCCCGGCGGGCGAGAGCCTGCTGGTGGCCTACCGGCCGGGCGGTGAGCCGGAGTTGGCGGCGTACGACGTGCTGACCGGCGAACCGGCGGTGTGCGACACCGACCGGCTGGCCCGTCCCACCGAGGAGCAGCGCGCCGCCACCCCGCTGGGCATCAGCACCGGCGCCGACTACCTGCGGCTGTGGACGCGGGGCGGGGACGGGCAGCCGAGCGAGCAGGTCGCGGTGTTCGTCTCCGGCGCCCCGCTGGGCGGCACCGACCTGACCCCGGACGGCCTGCTGCTGCTGGCCGACGCCCTGGGCGTCGCGGTGCTGCGCCCGTCCGCGCTTCCCGTCCGGCCGTAGGCCCCCTTCCCGTCCGGCCGTAGGTCCCGCTGGTGGCCCGTCAGTGCGCGGTGGTGGCGTCCTCGCCCGCGAGCAGGCGGGTCACCAGGGTGTCGACGAGGTGGGTGCGCTGTTCGGGGGTGTGCAGGTCGGGGAGGGTGAGCTGTTCGAGGGTCAGCCAGTTGAGGGCGAGGATCAGCAGCTGGGCGGTGGTGGCGTCACCGGGCAGGCCGGAGGCGAGGTGGTAGTCGGTGTTGAAGCGGAGGTCGGCGTCGACCCGGCGGGTGAGGACGGCGCGGAGTTCGGGGCGGCGCAGGGCGGCGAGGCGCAGTTCGAGCAGGGCGAGGAAGCCGGTGGGGTAGGCGGCGACGCGGTCGAGGACCTCGTGCACGAGGGCGGCGAGCCGGGCGGCGTCGCGGGGGCCCTCGAGGCCCCGGGCGAGGGTGTCGGCGCCGGGGTCGAGGCGTTCGTAGACGCGGTCGGCGCACTGGGCGAGCAGGGCGTCCCGGTTGGCGAAGTAGTTGGAGGCGGTGCCGGCGGGGACGGCGGCGCGCTGGTCGACGGCGCGGAAGGTGAGGCCGCGGGCGCCCTCCTCGGCCAGGACTTCGAGGGCGGCGTCGAGCAGGGCCGTCCGGCGTTCGGGATTGCTGCGTGCCATCGCTTGTGACCACTCCAGTCGTAGTGCTACGGTCTTACCACTCCGGCCAGAGTACTACGGACGGAGTCCCGTTCCCCACCGAGAGGTTCCTGGATGCGAAGGCTCGTGTACTACGTCGCCGTCTCCGTGGACGGCTTCATCGCCGGCCCGTCCGGCGAGTTCGACTTCTACCCCGCTGCCCCGGACATGGCGCAGCACCAGCTGACCGAGTTCCCCGAGACGATCCCGGTGCAGGGCCGCCCGCACCTGGGTCTGACCGACACCCCCAACCGGCGCTTCGACACCGTGCTGATGGGCCTGGGCGCCTACCGCCCCGGGCTGGACGCGGGCATCCCCAGCCCCTACCCGCACCTGGCGCAGTACGTGGTCTCCAGCTCGCTGCCCGCCGTGGACGACCCCGCGGTGCACCTGGTGCGCGCCGATCCGCTGGGTCTGGTGCGGGAGTTGAAGCAGCAGCCGGGCCGCGGCGACCTCTGGCTGTGCGGCGGCGGCCGGCTGGCGGCCGAACTGCTGCCGGAGATCGACGAGTTGGTGCTCAAGCGGTACCCGGTGGTGGCGGGCGGCGGCATTCCCGCGTTCGCCGGGCCGCTGCGGCCGCGCCCGTTCGCCCCGGTGGAGACCCTGGCCTTCAGCCACGGCGGCACCGTCACCACCTACCGCCCCGCCGGGTAGCGTGGGCCCCACGAGGCCCGGCCCCGCGCCGGGCCGTACGAGGGGGAGCAACGCACCATGACTGCGACGCAGGTGACGACCCGTTGGGTCCGCCCGGAGGACGGCGGCCCGGAGGTGTTCCTGGCCGCGCCCGCGGGCACCGCACCGGCGGCCACCGTGGTGGTCGGCCAGGAGCTGTTCGGGGTCACGGCCTGGGTGCGCGGGGTCTGCGAGCGGCTGGCCGCCGCCGGGTACGCCGCCGTCGCACCGGACTTCTACGGGCGCGAGGCGCAGCGCGCCGACCTGCCGTACGACGACCCGGGGCGGGTCGAGGGCTTCGCCCTGCTCGGCACCCTGACCACCGAACGGGTCGTCGCCGACACCGCCGCCGCGCTGGCCGGCGGCGCGGCCCTCGGCGGGGGCCCGGGCCGGGCGTTCGTCGGCTTCTCGGTCGGCGGCCACCTCGGCCTGCTGGCCGGCGCCCACCTCCCGCTGGACGTGGTGGCCGCCTGCTACCCCACCTGGACGCTGGAGGGCGGCACCCCGCTCGCCGACGACCACCCGCCGCTCGCCGCACCGGGCGCGGCCGCGCTCGCCGCCCGCGGCACGACCGTCCTCGGCCTGGTCGGCACCGGGGACCACATCGTCCCGCCCGAGCAGTGGGCCCGCATCGGCGACCGCCTCACCGGCGCGGGCGTCCCGCACGACCTGGTCGCCTACCCGGGCGTCCCGCACGGCTTCCTGTGCGACCACCGCCCCGCCACCCACCGCCCCGTGGAGACCGAGGACGCCTTCACCCGCATCCTCGCCGCCCTCGCCACCCTCGCCCCCTGAAGGCCTGACCCCCGACCGCACCGACCGCACCGGCCGCACCGACCGCCTGACGCCCCGCCCCGGCCCCGTCCCGCCACCCGCGGGGCGGGGCCCTCGCACGTCCGCGGCGCCCCCGCCCCTGCTCCGAACGGGCGCCGCGGCGTCACCCCGCCGACCCGCGGCGCGTTGGACCGGCGTCAGCCATCCGTCTCCCCGCCGAGGAGCCCGCCCCATGCGTACCGCACTCACCGCCCTCGCCCTCGCCGCCGCCCTGCTCTGCCCCGCGGCCGGCGCCTTCGCCGACGACTCCGCCGCTCCGGTGCCCAACCAGGGCTACAGCATTCCGGTCGGTGCGATCACCGACCTCGGTGCGCTGCCGGTGCTGGGCGGCCTGGGCAACGACTTCGCCCACCTGCTGGGGCAGTAGGGCCCTTCGCGCAGGAGCCGCGGGAGCGGGCCGAGGCGACGAGCGGCGGCCCGCTCCCGGCCCGGGTTGTTTCCGCTCCGGAAGTTTTCCCCGGCCGGGGCGCGGACGACAAGGGGCGACGGGGGTTCGTCGCGGGGTCGTCACCGGCCCGCAACATGTCGAAATACTCCGCAACACCCGCTCCCAGCTGGGGAGATGGCGATTGACAGCGGGCGTCCGGGCCGAGCACGATGAGCGCCGAGCCCAGGTGCAGCGAACCGGAAGGAGGGCCGATGCGTACCGTCGTTGTCGTCTGTTGTCCGTCGTGCCCGGCCCCGGTGGGTCTGCGTCGCCGTGGCTGTTGTCGGCGCTGCTGCGCGTAGTCAGCGCGCCCCTCCCCTCCTTTCCCACCTCTCCCTCCGTCACGGCGGTGCGCCCTCCGGGCTGCCCGGTCGCCGTGCGGTGTCCGGCCTCGTGACGGCACCCGTGCTGCCGTCGCCGTTCCCACCTCCCCGAAGGAGTTCCGCCATGCCCGTTTCCACGTCCACTCCCGTCCTCGCTCCGACCGAGCTGCGGCTGACCCCGGCCGCGGGGCGGATCGGCGCGGTCGTCCACGACGTCAAGCTGGGCGCCGACCTGTCCGCGGAGACGGTGGCGGCGCTGGAGGCCGCGCTGTACGAGCACAAGGTGCTGTTCTTCCGCGGCCAGGAGCACCTGGACGACGCCGAACACGAGGCGTTCGCACGGCTGTTGGGGCAGCCGGTGTTCCACCCGACGGTGCCGAGCGCGGACGGGCGGTACATCTTCGAGCTGGACGCCACCAAGGGCGTGCGGGCGAACAACTGGCACACCGACGTGACGTTCGTGCCCTCGTACCCGAAGGCGTCGATCCTGCGGGCGCTGGAGCTGCCGCCGGCGGGCGGCAGCACGGTGTGGGCGAACACCGCGGCCGCGTACCAGGACCTCCCGGCGCCGCTGAAGGCGCTCGCGGAGAGCCTGCGGGCGGTGCACACCAACGACTACGACTACGCGGCGAACCTGGCGCTGGCACCGGAGTTGGCGGACAACGCCGAGGTGGCGAAGCTGTTCCGGCAGGTGTTCGTGTCGACGGCGTTCAAGACCGAGCACCCGCTGGTGCGGGTGCACCCGGTGACGGGCGAGAAGCACCTGCTGCTGGGGTCCTTCGCGCAGAAGGTCGTCGGGGTGTCGGGCAAGGACAGCCGGGCGCTGATCGAGCTGTTCCAGCGGTACGTGGAGCGGCTGGAGAACAGCGTGCGCTGGGACTGGCAGGTCGGCGACGTCGCGATCTGGGACAACCGGGCCACCCAGCACTACGCGGTGAACGACTACGGCGACGAGCCGCGCCTGGTGCGCCGGATCACCCTGGACGGCGACCTGCCGGTGGGCGTGGACGGGCGGCCGAGCCGCCTGCTGGAGCCGGCCGACCCGCCGCGGGTGGCCGGTCTCGTCCCGGCCGCCGAGCTGGAGGCCGAGGCGCTGTCCGGCCCCGTTTCCTGACCGAACCACCCGGCAGCGCAGAGGAGTTGGATCCGTGACCGGCACCGTCCGCAGTCGCCCGGGCACTTCCGTCCCGCACCCCGCGACCCGTCCTACGCCCCGGCCCGCGGCCCGTCCCGCGACCCGGGCCGGGGACGACCGGCGGGAGGCGAACGCGGCCACCGTGCTGCGGGCGGTGCTGGACCACGGGCCGGTGGCGCGCAGTGCGGTGGCCCGGTTGACGGGGCTGAGCGCGGCGGCGGTCTCCCGGCAGGTGGTGGATCTGCTGCGGCTCGAACTGCTGTCGGAGCGGCCGGAGTTGGCGGTCGCCGCGCCGGGGGTGCGGGGCCGTCCGCAGCTGCCGCTGGAGGTGGACGCGCAGCGGCTGGCGGTGGCCGGGCTGCACGTGGGCCTGCCGTACAGCACGTTCGCGCTGCTGGACCTGCGCGGCCGGGTGCTGTTCCGGCAGGAGCTGCCGCACGGCGGGCGGCGCGGGTCGACGGCGTTGAAGGCGCTGCTGGCCCGGGTGCCGCGGCTGCTGGCGGCGGCCGCGGGCGCGCCGGCCACGGCCGGTCGGCGGGTGCTGGGGCTGGGCGCGGTGACCGGCGGTGCGGTGGACGCCGAGCGCGGGGTGACCGTCCGGCACGAGCCGCTGGGCTGGCACGGGGTGCCGCTGCGGGAGCTGCTGGAGCGGGCGACCGGGCTGCCGGTGCGGGTGGACAACCACGCGCGGGCGCTGGCCGCGGCGGAGGTGCTGTTCGGTGATCCGGCGGCCCGGCGGTCGATGGTGCAGCTGTTCGTGGGCCACGTGGTGGACGCGTCCATCTCGGTGGCCGGGACGGTGCACCAGGGTCCGCCGTCGGTGACCGGTGACGGCGGGCACCTGCCGGTGCCGGGCAGCACGGCGCGATGTCACTGCGGCCGCAGCGGCTGCCTGTCGGTGGCCGCGTCGGACGACACGCTGTTCGACGCGGCCGTCGCGCGGGGCGTGATCGCCCGGCCGGACCGGGGGCTGCTGCTGGCGGCCGTCCGGGCCGGGGACGCCCGGGCCGACGCGCTGGTGCGCGAGCGGGCCCGGGTGGTGGGCGGGGCGCTGGCCCTGCTCGCCGACGTGGTCAACCCGGACCTGCTGGTGCTGACCGAGACCTTCGCACTGGCCGAACCGGTCTACCTGGACGTGGTGCGCGAGGAGTTCGCACTCCGTTCGCACCTGCACCGGGACGCCGGGCTCCTGGTCGCGCAGCGCTTCGGCGCGGACGCGCTGGCGGTGGCGGCCTGCGCGCCGGTGCTGGGCGAGCTGTACGCCCGTCCGCTGCCGGGCCTGTGACCCCTCCCCCTCCCTCCCCCTCCCTCCCTCCCTCCCTACTTCCCCGAATTCTCTTCTCCCGAAGGACTGTTGACGATGAACGCGTTCTCCGCCGGTTCCGGTGGCCCGCTCTCCCTGCCCGCGATCTCGCGCCGTGCGCTGCTGCGCGGCTCCCTCGCGGGTGCCGGTCTGCTGGCGCTGTCGGCCTGCCGTTCGGCGGCGGACCCCTCGCCGGGGGCGGACGCGGTGTCGGGCGGTGCGGCCTCGCCGCGCCGGGGCGGGGTGCTGACGGTGGGTGTCGGGGTCGACTTCACGCCGGCCCTGCTGTTCGCGCAGAGTGCCAACTCGCTGCTGCAGCGGCTGGTGTTCAACACCCTGACCCGCTACGACGCCCAGTTGCAGCCGCAGCCGGAGCTGGCGAAGAGCTGGGAGGTGGCGGCGGACGGCCTGAGCGTGACGCTGAAGCTGCGCGAGGACGTCACGTTCCACAGCGGGCGGAGGTTCACCGCGGACGACGTGGTGTTCGCGGTCAAGAACCTGCAGAACCCGGTGCGTTCGGCGCAGCTGCGCTCGACGGCGCTGACCGTGGCGGACTTCCGCAAGAACGGCGACTTCGAGCTGACGCTGGTGCTGGCGCACCCGGTGTCCAACCTGTTCGACCTATTCGAGTTCATGATCATCCCGGATTCGCAGTCCGTGGAGGACGCGGTCGCGGGCACCAGGCTGGTCGGCACCGGCCCGTTCACCTTCACCGACCGCAAGCCGGGCTCCTCGCTGAGCTTCGCCCGCAACGAGAAGTACTGGAACCCGGGCCGCCCGTACCTGGACGGCGTGGAGATCAAGGTGATCCCGCAGGCGGAGACGCTGCTGTCCTCGGTGAGGACCGGCCAGACCCAGCTGACGTACGCGGTGCGCGGCAAGGACGTGGCGACGCTGAAGGACGACGAGCGCTTCCGGATCACCCAGTACGACACCGGTGCGGGCGCGTTCTACATCGGCGCGAACCTGTCCTTCCCCGAGGTGCAGGACAAGCGGGTGCGGCAGGCGATCGCCTGGGCGATCGACCGGGACCGGCTGGTGCAGCAGGCGCTCGGCGGGTACGCGACGGTCTCCTCGGTGCCGTGGCCGAAGTCCTCCCCGGCGTACCGGGAGCAGGACGCGACCCGCTACCACCACGACCCCGAGAAGGCGAAGGCGCTGCTGCGGGAGGCGGGGGTGACCTCGCTGTCGCTGCCGCTGGCGCACTCCTCGGACGCCGGGTCGACGGCGGTCGCGCAGATCCTGCAGTACGACCTGAAGCAGGTCGGGATCGAGGTGCAGTTGCAGCCGGTGGACTCGCCGACCATGCAGAAGCAGCTGATCTCGCAGTCGATGCCCGCGCTGTGGACGCTCAGCCACAGCTTCTCGCAGGCGCACCCGGCGACGCTGGCGGTCAGCGCGTACCCGTTCAACGAGGCGAAGAACACCTCGAAGTTCTCCTCCCCGGCGTACACCGCGGCGGTGCAGAAGGCCTGGAACCGCTCGGACGCGGACAGCCCGGAGGCGAAGGCGCTGTACCAGCAGGTCACGGACCTCCTGCTGGACGAGCAGTTCATCATCGACCTGGCGATCGCCGGGCTGGTGGAGGTCGCGGGCGCGCAGGTGCGCGGCGTGACGCTGAACAAGTACTCGTACCTGAACCTCGACGACGCGTACCTGGCGGGCTGAGCCGTGCGGACCTTCCTGTTCAAACGGCTGCCGAGCGGGCTGGCGGTGCTGCTGGCCGCCTCGTTCACGGTGTTCCTGATGCTGCGGCTGATCCCGGGCGACCCGGCGACCACGCTGGCGGGGCCGGACGCCTCGCCCGCGACGGTCGCGGCGATCCGGGAGCGGCTGGGGCTGGACGCGCCGCTGCTCTCGCAGTACCTGCACTGGCTGGGGCAGGTGCTGACGGGCGACCTCGGGCCGAGCTACGCGATCGGCGGGCAGGTGTCGGAGCTGATCGGGGACGGCCTGGCCGCGACCTTCCAGCTCACGCTCGCCGCGCTGCTGCTGGTGGTGCTGCTGGCCGTGCCGACGGCGCTGTACGCGGTGTCGGCACGGCGGCGGGCCCTGGCGGGAGCGCTGCGGGCGCTGACCACGGGGGCGCTGGCGGTGCCGCCGTTCGTGACCGGCGTGCTGCTGGTGCTGGCGTTCGCGGTGGGCCTGGGCCTGCTGCCGGCCGGCGGGCACGCCTCGCTGTTCGACGCGCCGGACCTGGCGGTGCAGTACCTGGCGCTGCCCGCGCTGTGCCTGGCGCTGCCGAGCGCGGCGATCCTGGCCCGCTACCTACAGGACGGGCTGGAACGGGCGCTCGGCGAGGACTACGTGCGCACCGCGACGGCGCTGGGCGTGCCGCGCCGCCGGATCCTGTGGCGGCACGCGCTGCCGAACGCGCTGCCGTCCGCGGTGACGGTGCTGGGCCTGCAGATCGGGCAGCTGATCGCGGGCGCGGTGGTGGTGGAACGGATCTTCGCCTGGCCGGGCCTCGGCCAGCTGATCGAGCAGGGCGTGTCGCGCCGCGACTACCCGGTGGTGCAGGACCTGCTGCTGCTGGTGGTCGCCGGGTACGTGGCCGTGCAACTGCTCACCGACCTGCTGTACTCCTGGCTCGACCCGCGCGTGCGGTGGGAGTGACGACACGATGACCACGATCTCCCTTCCCCCCGCTGCCCGTTCGCGCAGCGGCAACCGCAGCCGCAACCGCTACGTCGCCGGGTTGCGGACCTGGCGGGGCGTCACCGGCCTGGTGCTGGTCGGGACGGTGGCGCTGGCCGGGCTGCTGGCGCCCTGGCTGACCGGCGCCGACCCGGACGCGCAGGGCCCGCAGGCGCTGGCCGCGCCGAGCGGGGCGCACCCGCTGGGCACCGACGACATCGGGCGGGACCTGCTCAGCCGGGTCCTGCACGGGATCCTCACCGACCTGTCGATCATCCTGACGGCCGTCCCGGCGGGCGCACTGACCGGTGCGGCGCTGGCCCTGCTGGCGGGCACCTCGCGGGCCGCCGACCTGGTGGTGCAGCGGCTGTTCGACCTGGTGCTGTCCTTCCCCGGGCTGATCCTCGGCCTGGCGGTGACGGCGATCCTCGGGCCGGGCCGCTGGCCGGTGGTGATCATCATCGCGCTGGCCGAAGTGCCGTACTTCGGGCGGCAGTTGCGGGCGGGCGTGCTGGTGCAGCGGGAGCGCGAGTACGCGCTGGCCGCCCGGGTCGGCGGTGCGGGCCGGGCCAGGGTGCTGCTGCGGCACGTGCTGCCGAACGCGGTCGACCCGCTGGTCGTGCAGGGCGCGGTCGCCCTGTCGGCGGGCGTCTTCATCGAGGGCGCGCTCAGCTTCCTCGGCCTGGGCGTCCGCCCGCCGGAGCCCACCCTGGGCAGCCTGATCAGCGGCTCGGTCGCCTACCTGGACACCCACCCCGTCCTGGCCGCCCCGCTGGCCGTCACCACCGCCCTCGTCCTCGGCTTCACCCTGCTGGCCGAGGCGCTGAACCGCGGGGCGCGCACATGAGCACGGGAACCCGACCCCAGCAGAGCTTTGAGCCGGAGGGCCGCACGATGACCGAACTGATCGACCGCCCGCCGCTGGCGGACCAACCCCCCTCCCCCACGGCGGAGTTGCTGCGGGTGCGGGAGCTGGGCGTGGCGTTCGGGGAGCGGGTCGCGGTGCGCGGGGTGGACTTCGCGCTGGGGGCCGGGGAGAGCCTGGGGATCGTCGGCGAGTCCGGTTCGGGCAAGTCGACGACCGCGCTGGCGCTGCTGCGGATGCTGCCCCCCGGGGGCCGGATCACCGGCGGGGCGGTGGAGTTGGACGGGCAGGACCTCGCGGCGCTGCCCGAGGAGGCGCTGCGGGCGGTGCGCGGCCAGCGGATCGCGATGGTCTTCCAGGACCCGATGTCCTCGCTGAACCCGGTGCTGTCGGTGGGCCGCCAGCTGGACGAGGCGCTGCGGGCGCACGGCGGACGCCGACCGAGGGCCGAACGGGCGGCCCGGGCCGCGGAGTTGCTGGAGCTGGTGGGCGTGCCGAAGGCGGCGGACCGGCTGGGCGACTTCCCGCACCAGTTCTCCGGCGGCCAGCGCCAGCGGATCATGATCGCCCTGGCGCTGGCGCACGACGCCCAGGTGCTGGTCGCGGACGAGCCGACCACGGCGCTGGACCCGACCGTGCAGCGGCAGATCCTGCGGCTGCTGGCCCGGATCAACCGGGAGCGCGGGACCGCGCTGGTGGTGATCAGCCACGACCTGGGCGTGATCGCCGAGACCTGCTCCCGGC
The DNA here is from genome assembly GCF_000717185.1 of Kitasatospora phosalacinea. GTDB lineage: Bacteria > Actinomycetota > Actinomycetes > Streptomycetales > Streptomycetaceae > Kitasatospora > Kitasatospora phosalacinea_A. The sequence continues at coordinate 115,283 of NZ_JNYE01000025.1, forward strand.
TGTTGGTGATGCGCGACGGCGAGGTGGTCGAACGGGGCGCCACCGCACGCCTGTTGACCGCCCCGGAACACGCGTACACCAGGTCGCTGCTGGCGGCGGTGCCGCGGTTGGACGCCCCGTCCCGGGCGGCCGGGAACAGCACCCCGGGGGCCGAACCGCTGCTGGTGGTGCGCGGGTTGGCGAAGGCGTACGGGCCGCGGCGGCGGCGCAGCCCGGCGCTGGAGTCGGTCGACCTCGACCTGCACCCGGGCGAGACGCTGGGCCTGGTCGGCGAGTCCGGTTCGGGCAAGTCGACGCTGGCCCGGGCGCTGGTGGGCGCGCACGCGCCCGACGCGGGCAGCATCAGCTTCGCCGGGCAGCCGCTGGACGGCCGCCGGGCCCGGCGGGAGGTCCAGATGGTCTTCCAGGACCCGTACGCCTCGCTGAACCCGCGGCTGACGGTGGGCCGGATCATCGCCGAGCCGCTGATCGCGCACAAGGTCGGCGACCGGGCGCAGCGGCAGGCCCGGGTGGCCGAACTGCTGGAGCAGGTGGGCCTGGAGGCGTCGGCGGCGGCCCGTTCGCCGCGCGAGTTCTCCGGCGGCCAGCGCCAGCGGATCGGCATCGCCCGGGCGCTGGCGCCGGAGCCGAGCGTGCTGGTGTGCGACGAGCCGGTGTCGGCGCTGGACGTGTCGATCCAGGCCCAGGTGATCGACCTGCTGGCGCGCCTGCAGCGGGAGTTGGGCCTGGCGGTGCTGTTCATCGCGCACGACCTGGCGGTGGTGCGGCAGGTCAGCCACCGGATCGCGGTGCTGCACCGCGGCCGGATCGTGGAGAGCGGCCCGGCCGACCGGGTCGTCACCTCCCCCGAACACCCTTACACGGCCGAGCTGTTGGCGGCCGTCCCGTCCCTTTCCCCCGCGACTTCCGGGAGCCTGCTGTGAGCGAGACCGACGAGGGCGGCCGGCGCCGCGACCCGTACGAGGGCTTCCCCGGGCGGGTGGGGCGGACGTTCGGCGAGTCGGTGCCGTCCTGGCCGCGGCGGGTGCGCCCGCGCGCGGGCGCGCCGAACGTGGTGGTGGTGCTGGTCGACGACCTGGGCTACAGCGACATCGGCCCGTTCGGCTCGGAGGTGCCGACGCCGACCCTGGACGGCCTGGCCGAGCGGGGCGTGAAGCTCGCCAACTACCACACCGTGCCGCTGTGCTCCCCGGCCCGGGCGGCGCTGCTGACCGGCCTGAACCCGCACCGGGTGGGGTACTCGTTCGTGGCCAACGCCGACCCGGGCTTCCCCGGCTACGGGATGGAGATCGCGGACGACGTCCCCACCCTGGCGCAGACCCTGCACGACGCCGGGTACGCGACGTACGCGGTCGGCAAGTGGCACCTGACCCGGGACTCCGCCTCCTCGGCGGCCGACAGCCGGGCCAACTGGCCGCTGCAGAAGGGATTCGACCAGTACTACGGGGTGCTGGAGGGGCTGACCAGCCTGTTCCACCCGCACCAACTGGTGCGCGACAACTCTCCGTTGGACATCGACGAGTTCCCGGACGGCTACTACTACACCGACGACATCACCGACCAGGCGATCGGCATGGTGAAGTCGCTGCGGGCGCACGACGCCGACAAGCCGTTCTTCCTCTACCTGGCGCACAACGCGGTGCACGGCCCGCTGCAGGCCAAGCCGGAGGACCTGGCCCGGCACCGGGGCCGCTACGACGGCGGCTGGGACGAGCTGCGGGCGCAGCGCTTCGCCCGGCAGCTGGCGGCCGGGCACTTCCCGCCCGGCACCGAGCTGCCGGAGCGCAACGGCGAGGCTGGGTACGAGGTCGGGGCGTGGGGCGAACTCGACGAGGTGCAGCGGAAGTTGTACGCCCGGTACATGGAGGTGTACGCCGCGATGGTCGAGAACGTCGACCGGAACCTGGGGCGGCTGACCGACGTGCTGGAGCAGCTCGGCGAGCTCGACAACACCATCGTGGTGTTCACCTCCGACAACGGCGGCACCGGCGAGGGCGGCGCGGAGGGCACCCGCAGCTACTTCAGCCGCTTCGTCCACCACCCGAACCTGCCCGCGGACTGGAACCCGGACGTGCAGCGGGAGATCGACCTGATCGGCGGCCCGCAGTCGCTGGTGCACTACCCGCGCGGCTGGGGCATGGCCTCCAACACGCCGTTCCGGCTGTACAAGGGCCAGACCCACGCGGGCGGCGTGCGGGTGCCGTTCGTGCTGTCCTGGCCGGCCGGACTGCCGCGCGCGGCGGGCGACGGCGGGGTGCGCGACCAGTACCAGTACGTCACCGACCTGCTGCCCACGCTGCTCGAACTCGCGGGCGTGCAGCGGCCGGTGGAGCGCGGCGGCCGCCCGGTGCAGGAGCTGGACGGGGTCTCGTTCGCGTCCGTGCTGCGGGCCGCCGGTGCGCCCTCCACCCACCGCGAGCAGTACTGCGAGATGACCGGCAACCGCTCGTACTACCGGGACGGCTGGAAGCTGGTCACCCTGCACCGGCCGGGCGCGCCCTACGACGACGGCGAGTGGGCGCTGCACGACCTGCGCACCGACCCGACCGAGATCCACGACCTGGCGGCCGAACACCCGGAGCTGGTGAAGGAGTTGGCGCAGGCCTGGGAGGACGCGGCCTGGCGCAACGGGGTCTTCCCGCTGGCCGACGCCTCCGGCGGCTTCGTGCTGCGCGGCCCGGAGGAGGAAGCGCTGCGCCGCCCGGTCACCCTGCTGGCCGGGACGCCGGAGCTGGAGCGCTACCGCTCCTCCCGGCTGGTGGCGTTCCGCTCCTTCACCGCGGAGGCGGTGCTCGACCACCACGGCGCCGACGACCAGGGCGTGCTGCTCTCGCACGGCGACCAGGGCGGCGGCTACAGCCTGTACGTGGAGGACGGGCGGCTGCACCTGGCGTACAACCAGTACGGCGAGCTGTTCGAGGCCGACGCAGGCGAACTGCCGCCCGGGGCGCACCTGGTGGCGCTGGAGGCGACGGCGGTGGCCGACCTGAAGTGGCGCTTCGAGGTGCGGGTGGACGGGGTGGTGGCGGGCGCGCTCGGGCCGGTGCACCAGCTGATCGGGATGGCGCCGTTCCAGGGCATCAGCGTCGGCGTGGACCGCAAGTCGCCGGTGTCCTGGCCGGTGTGGGAGCGCCACCGCTCGTTCCGCTACACCGGCGGGCTGCGCTCGGTGACCTACCTGCCGGGCCCGGCCGCGCCGTACGACCCGGAGACGGTGGTGCGGGCGCTGCGGGAGGCGGCGGCGGCCTTCGAGTAGGGGGCGCGGGGGTCGGCGGCCGGAAGGTTGTTGACCCCCGGGTCAAATATGGCGTACCGTCAGGTGCATGGGAAGGCCGAAGCAGTTCGACGAGGAAGCCGCCGTCGCGCAGGCGATGGAGGTGTTCTGGACCAAGGGCTACGCCGGGTCCTCCCCCGCCGAGCTGGCGGAGGCCGCCGGGATCGGCAAGGGCAGCCTCTACCACGCCTTCGGCTCCAAGCGGGAGCTGTTCGGGCGGGCGCTGAGCCTGTACGACCGGGCCGGCGCCGAGCTCACCGAGGAGTTCCTCTCCGGCCCCGGCACCGCGAAGGAGCGCATCCGCGCCTACCTGCGCCTGCTGGTGGACGCGGACTTCGACGCCCCGGTGCGGCGCGGCTGCCTGGCCGTCAACACCGCACTGGAGCTCGGCGGACGGGACGCGGAGGCCACCGCCGCGGTGCGCCGCTCGGTGGAGCGCAGCACCGACCTGCTGGCCGCCCGGATCGAACGCGGCAAGCTGGCCGGTGACGTCCCCGCCTCGGTGGACGCCGCCGAGCAGGCCCGCTTCCTGATGGTGACCGTCGCCGGGCTCCGGGTCGCGGCCCGGACCTTCGACCGGGAGACGGTGCACGCCGCCATCGACACGGCCGTCGCCCCGCTCTGACCCCGCACCCCGCCCCCTCCCCCGGGAGGGGGCCTCGTACGCCCCGATATTTGACCTCTGGTTCAAGAAAAAGCCTTCCGGAAACTCCAGGAATTGAGGACCACCATGAAGCTCGGACTCGACGGACGCACCGCCCTGGTCACCGGTGCCGGACGGGGCATCGGCCTGGCCGTCGCCCGCGCCCTCGCCGCCGAGGGCGTCAAGGTGGTCGGGGCCACCCGCACCGCCACCCCCGCACTCGCCGAGGTCGCCGCGGCCGTCGCCGTCGCCGACCTCGGCACCGCGCAGGGCGCCGCGGACGCCGTCCGGGAGGCCCTCGACGCGGTCGGCGGCATCGACCTGCTGGTCAACAACGTCGGCGGGGGCGACGCCGACCGGCTGGTGCTGGGCAGCGTGCTGGACGTCCCCGACGAGCAGTGGCAGGCGGTGCTGGACCTCAACCTGCTCAGCGCGGTGCGCACCACCCGGGCCGCCCTGCCGAGCCTGCTGGAGCGCGGCGGCGCGATCGTCAACGTCTCCTCCATCAACGGCCGCACCCCCGTCGGCTCCCCGGTCGGCTACGCCGAGGCCAAGGCCGCGCTCACCCAGTACGGCAAGCGCCTCAGCGAGGAGCTCGCCCCGCGCGGCGTCCGCGTCAACACCGTCTCCCCCGGCCCCACCGCCACCGACCTGTGGACCGACCCGGCGGGCTACGGCGGCCGGGTCGCCGCCTCCCTCGGCGTCCCGCACGAGGCCCTGCTGGCCGGCCTCCCCGCCCAGGCCGGGAGCGCCTCCGGCCGCCTCACCACCCCCGAGGAGGTCGCCGACCTGGTGGTCTTCCTGCTCTCCGACCGCGCCGCCAACATCCACGGCGCCGACCACGTCATCGACGGCGGCACCCTCAAGACCGCCTGAGGGCCGCCCGGAAGCCGCCCGAGGACGGCCGCCCGTCAGCCCTCCCGCACCGCACAGTGCCGCGCGCTCTCCGCGACCAGGCCGCGGAGCCGGCCGACGGCCTCCCGGTAGCGCTCCGGCGTACTGAAGTGCTCCTTGCGGGGCGGGCCGCCGATCCACTGCTGCCAGAGGCCGCCCGGGGCGAGGAACCGGGCGGCCCGGTCCGCGCCGAGCTCGGTGTCCAGGTGCAGGAGCGCGCCGAGGGCGGCCGACTGGTCGTAGAAGAGGTCCGGGCGGCGCAGGTAGCGGTCCAGGTAGTCGACCAGCAGGTCCGCGTCGGCGGGGGTGCCGAGGACGGCCAGCGCGAGCGTGTAGGCCGAGCCCGCGCAGCAGACCTCGCTGGCGAGCAACAGCTCACCGAGCCGCTCGCGGAACCCGGCCCGCCCGGCGACGGCGATCAGCCACGCCGCCGTCCTGCGCTCGCGCCACCCGCCCTCCAGCAGGACGGTCAGCTCGCCCGGGGTGATCGCGGCGGCGTCCCTCCCCAACTCCCGCAGGAACGCTTCGCGTTCGGTCGCGTCCCGGCGCAGGAGGCCGCCGCCCAGCTTGAGGTACCGGCGGCCGGGCACCACGTAGCGGCGGACCAGGTCCCTCAACTCGGGATCGTTCTCGTCAGGTTGGCGCACGCCCGCATCCTGCCAGGTGCGCACCGCCCCGCCCGGCGCTTTTCCGGGCGCCCGGCCCCGGCGCCCGCCCGCGCCGGGCTACCCCGGGCACTGGTCGCCGAGCGCCCGCAGGCCGTCGGCCGACCGGACACGGGTGGCACCCGACCGCACGGTCCGGCGCGACGGCCTCCGAGCGGCGCAGCAGCTCGGCGGCCGCGCGCAGTTCGTCGAGCGGGACGCGCGGCGGGTCCGCGGCCCCGGGCGTCACGGGGTGGGCCGGGCGGCGCCGTCCAGCGGCTTGGTCCAGCGGCGCCACTGGTCCTCGCGGCCGTAGCCCGCGGCCTTCCAGGCGGAGCGGCCGAGTTCGTTGTCCTCCAGCACCATCGCGTCGGCCCGGCGGCCCCCGGCCGCGGCGAAGCGGGCGTGCGCGGCGTCCAGCAGGGCGGTGCCGATGCCGCGGCGGCGGGCGGCCGGGTGGACGGCGAGGCGGTAGAGGTGGCAGCGCCAGCCGTCCCAGCCCGCGATGACGGTGCCGAGGAGCGCGCCCTCGTGCTCGGCCAGGATCAGCGCCTGCGGGTCGCGCTCCAGCAGCCGGGCCACGCCCGCCCGGTCGTCGCTGATGCTGGTGCCCTCGGCAGACTCGGCCCAGAAGGCCAGCACCGCGTCGATGTCGGCGGGGCGCGCGGCGCGCAGTTCGTACTCGTTCATGCGTCCGTTCCTACCAGGCCGGCCGGGAACACCGCCAACGGTTTGCCCGGGCCCCTTGACCGCACCGGGCCCGGCCCACGAGGGCGTGGCCCGCTCCCCCGCACCCGCTCCCCGCGCCGCCGGGGCCCGCCGTACGGTCGGCGCCCTCGCCGCGGCCGCGCTGGCCTCCGCGGCCCTGCCGACCGCCCAGCTGGTCCTGGACCCGCGCCTCGACCCGGCGCCGTGGATCTGGCAGTGCGGGCCCGGCACCCCGAGCAGCGCCCCGACCTGCAGCCGCACCCCGACCGGTTTCTGATGTCCCGTCAACTCCGTGCGCCCGCCGCCCTTGACGCGGTGGGCGCAGCCCGCGAGGGTGTGGCGCACTCCCTCGCACCGCTTCCATCGACCGACCGCACTCCTGGAGATGGCATGCGTGCACCCCTGTCCCGCCACCCTGGCCGCCCCGGCCACCGCCACGCCCCCGACGGGCGGCCGCCGTGGGCCGCGTTCGGCTCCTTCGTCCTGGCCGCCGCGGCCACCCTCGGCCTCGGCGGTCCCGCGGCCGCCGAACTGCCGACGACCGGGCTGCCGACGGTGGACGTGGTGCCCGACAGCCGGTTCGCCGCGTTCCCCCCGGTCTGGAACTGCTCGTCGCACTCGGGCTTCGTCTCCTGGCAGGACCAGCACTGGGTGGACGGCCGACCCACCGCCGACGACTTCGCCGAGTGCACCGTGCAGGTGGCCGTCCAGCCGAACTCCACGTACGCGCTGAGCGCGAGCGTGCGCGGACCGTACGTCTTCGTCGGCACCCGGGGCACCGACACCGGCGGCGAGACGGTCATGGCCTGGTCGAACGACCCGGAGTGGAACGGCCTGACCGCCGAGGTCAGCACCGGCCCGCACACCACCTCGCTGACGGTGTACTTCCACGGCTGGTACGGCCAGGAGTGGTACGAGGTCCGGCAGGTCTCCCTGGTCGGCCCCGGCCACCCCCGCTCCTCCCCCGCGACCCCGTGCGCCAGCCAGAGCAGCGCCGGCCCGAGCAGCGCGGCACCGGCCTCGACGCCCGGCACGGCACGGCCCCCGCAACCGGCCGCCACCCCCAGCCCGGGCAGCACCGAGAACGACACCTGGCCGCCGAACACCGCGTGGCCCAGCCCCGATCCCAGCCCCGACACCAGCCCGCCCCGCTCCTGCCCCGCCGGGTCCTGACCGTTCGTCAACTTCCGTTCCCGCCCGCCGCCGTCGGCGGGCGGGAACGGATTTTGCCCGCCCTTGACGCGCACCCGCGGCATCCCCCATGGTGTGGTCCACTCCCTCGCACCGCTGCCCCTTCCACCGCCCCCACCCGGAGCCGGCATGCGTGCACCCGTGTCCCACCGCCACCACCACCGCCACCGCGAGCGCGCCCCGCTCGGCGCCCTCGCCTCGTTCGCGCTGCTGACCGCCACCGCGGGCTTCGCCCTGCTCGGCACCGGCAGCGCCGCGGCCACCCAGGAGGCCGTCCGGGACGGCTCGTTCCTGCGGCCGCTCACCGACAACTGGACCTGCGACGGCGACGTCCGCCGCCTGGCGCAGGGCGTCGAGGGCCGCCCGGGCGGGTTCGACTTCGCCGGGTGCAGCCAGCAGGTGGAGGTCCGGCCGTACACCACCTACGACCTGACGGCGGACGTCTCCGGCGCGTACGCCTTCGTCGGCGTCTCCGGGGGCGAGGTCGAGAACACCTACCTGTGGGCGAACGGGCCGGAGCAGACGGGGTTGCACACCGTGGTCCGCACCAGTGGGACGACCCGGACGCTCACCGTGTACTTCCACGGCTGGTACGGGCAGGGGCCCTACCAGGTCCAGCGGGTGTCGCTGTACGACAGCAGCACCGGCCTGCCCGCCTGCCCGGACATGACGGGCGCGCCGCCCAGCTCGCCGCTGCCCAGCCCGCCGCTCCCGGGCTCCGGCTCCGCGGCCGCCCTGCGGACGCCCCCGGTCAGCCCGGGGGCGAGCGCCCCGGCGAGCGCCTCGGCGAGCGCCTCGGCCAGCCCTCCGGTGGACCTGCCGGACGCCTCCCCGGGCAGCACGCCGACCGGCCCGCCCGCCCCCGGGCCGAACGTCTCCTCGCCCGGCCCGACCTGCCTGGTCCCGCCGTCGGCACCGCCGTCGGCACCGCCGTCGGCACCGTCCTCGGCCCCGCCCTCGGCGTCCGTCAGTTCGCCCGCGCCGCGGCCGACCGAGACCTGAGCCGGTGTCAGCCGCGCAGCGTCCACACCGTGGTGGCCTTCTCGGCCGCGTCCTCCAGGTCGGCGGCGACCGGGACGGTGTACTCGGCGAGCGCGGCGAAGCGCCCGCGCGGCAGGTAGGCCCGCCCGGGGTCGCCGACCACCACGGTCGCGCCCCGGGCCGCGGCCCGCTCCAGGAACGGCAGGAAGCGGGCGGCCATCGAGCGCTCGTAGAACACGTCCCCGGCCAGCACCACCTCGTCCGGCGCACCGTCGCCGTCCAGCACGTCGGCGAGCTCGCCCGTCACCGCGACGCCGTTCAGCTCCGCGTTCACCGCGATCGCGGCGACCGCGTACGCGTCGATCTCCGCGGCCCGCACCGCGGCCGCGCCGCTCAGCGCCGCCGCGACGGCGACCAGGCCGGAGCCCGCCGCCAGGTCCAGCACCCGGCAGCCGCGAACCAGTTCGGGGTGGTCGAGCACGTACCGGGCCACCGCGACCCCGCCCGCCCACGGGAACGCCCAGAACGGCGGCGGCAGCCCCTCCCGCCCGCGCGCCCGCTCGGTGGTCTCCCACAGCCCGATCGCGTCCTGCGCCATCCGCAGCCGCACCTCCGGCACGAACGGCACCGGCCCGGGACGGGTGTGGGCCCGGACGAACTCGGCGTCGGCGGGCACGGACTGACGCACCGCGGCGGTGTTGTTCCCCATGGCCCCCAAGCCTAGTGCCGCGGCGGGGCCCGGTGATCCGCGCGGCCGCACCGCGGCGCCACCGACGACGGGTCACCCCGTGATCACGGACGACGTACCGTTTCGATACCGAAGACGTTATGAGCTGCGGAAACGCTCGCCCGGCCGCGGGCCGCGCGAGTACGATCCGGGCAGACGCCCCGATCGCGGCACCCCACAGTGCCGGTCCGCGGGCGGCGGCTCCGCGCGGGCCCGCACCCGCCCGACCACGGCGGGAGGGGCGACACCGCGCTCCACGGCACCGCGCGCCAGGGCAGTCGCGCGAAGCGGAAGGGCAGCGACTTGACGGACCGGCTCACCGGAGGGGACTCCTCACTGCTGCGGCGCATCAACGCGGCGGTCACCCTGCGGTCGTTGCGCGACGGGCAGGCCGTCACGCTCACCCAGCTCGTCGGCGACACCGGCCTGTCCCGGCCGACCGTCGAGGGCGTGATCGAGGGGCTGCTGGAGTCCGGGCTGGTCGCCGAGGTCGAGCACGGGCAGGAGGCGGGGCGCCAACGCGGCCGCCCGGCCCGCTGGTTCCGCTTCCGCGCCGAGGCCGGGCACGTGCTGGGCATCGAGATCGGCGTCCACGACCTGCGGGTCGTCCTCGCCGACCTGGCGGGCGAGGTGCTGGCCAGCCACGCCAAGACGGTGGACGAGGCGCTGGAGGCCGAGGACCGCCTCACCCTGGTCCGGACCACCGTCGCCGAGGTGCTGCGCAAGGCCGGGGTCTCCCGCGACAGCCTGTGGGAGGTCGCCATCGGCACCCCCGGCATCGTCGACCGGGACGGCACCGTCCGGCTCGGCACCGCGATGCCCGGCTGGACCGGCCTCGACCTCGGCGCCCGGCTGCGCCGCTCCTTCCGCTGCCCCGTGGTCATCGAGAACGACGCCAACCTGGCTGCGATCGCCGAGCACTGGAAGGGCGCGGCGGTCGGCAAGGGCGACGTGGTGTTCGTGATGGCCGGGCTCAGCCCCGGCGCCGGTTCGCTGATCGGCGGGCGCCTGCACCGCGGCCACGGCGGCGCGGCGGGCGAGATCGGCGCGCTCCACCTGCTCGGCCAACAGGCCACCCCCGAACGGCTGTTGTCCACCACCGGCAAGCCGCTCGACCCGCTGGACGAGGCCGCGGTGGCCCGCGTCCTGCGGCTCGCCCGGGAGGGCGACCAGGTCGCCCAGATCGCCATGGACCGCTTCCTGGGCCGCCTCGTCCACGACGTCACCGCGCTGGTCCTCGCCCTCGACCCGGAACTCGTCGTGGTCGGCGGCTGGGCGGCGGGCCTGGACGGCGTCCTGGAGCCGCTGCGCGAGCAGCTCGCCCGCTACACCCTGCGCGCGCCCGAGGTCGCGCTCGCCGCGCTCGGCTCCGACGTGGTCGCGATGGGCGCGCTGCGGGTCGCCCTCGACCACGTCGAGGAGCAGCTGTTCGCCGTCGACCCGCCCGCCGCCCGCTGACGGCTACAGGCAGAGCAGGTCGTACTCGCCCTTGAGCCGCCCCCGGGCGTGCGTCCGCATCCGGGCCGCGTACCGGGGGTCGTGCTTGAGCGAGTCGTAGCCGGGGCGGTCGTCGGGCGGCAGGACGCCCGCGGTCTCGGCGAGGTAGACGTCGAAGCCCGGGTACATCAGGACGGCGTACGGCAGGTCGTCGACGTCGAGCGCGAACACCGGGTACTCGCCCAGCTCGTCGCGCTCGCCGTGCGGGCCCACCGACAGGACCCGGCGCGAGTCGGAGCCGCCGGGCAGCAGGAAGCACTCGCCGAACAGCGCGGAGAACGGCTCGAAGCAGGAGCCCCACAGCTCGCCGTACTCCACGACGGCGATCTCGCCGAGGGTGCGCGGCGCGAGGGCGCCGCTGCGGTCGAACCAGCCGTGGCGCTCCAGCATGCCGCTGTCGTACGCCAGCCAGGCGCGCAGGCTGGGCGGCAGCGGGTGGCCGCTCGGGAACGCCGTCAGGTCGGGGCGCGGGCGGAGCGGGCCCTCGACCCACGGCCCGGCGAACCGGTTGTGCTCCAGCACCTGGCGGGAGGGGTCGACCCGGACGCGGGCCACGGCCCGCTCGGTGAGCGCCCTGCCGTGGTCCGGCGACTGCGCCGCCTCCGGCCGTTCCGTCCGTTCCGCCGGCTCGACCCGCTCGGTCTGCTCGGTCTGCTCGGTCTGCTCGGTCTGCTCGGTCTGCTCGGTCTGCTCGGTCTGCTCGGTCTGCTCGGTCTGCTCGGTCTGCTCTTGACGGTACGTCAGGTGACGGGACGTCAGGAGACGGCGGCGGCCTTGACGTTGGTGGCGACCTTGACGGCCACGCCGGACTCGCCGAAGGTCAGCCTGCAGGTGTCGGCCCGGTAGGTGGAGACCGCGACCGCCGCCAGCCGGCCGGCCGTGGCGTACTGGGTGGTGACCACCAGCACCGGGGTGCCCGGGGGGCGCTCCAGCAGCGCGGCCTCGGGGGCCTCGGCGACGCCCAGCTCCACCGAGCGGGACTCGCCGTCGACGCCGATCCGCTCCAACTGGCGCAGCACGCCGCGGGCGCGGTCGTTGCCGTCGACCACGACGGCGAGGTGCGGCAGCGCGGCCGAGGGGACGTGCAGCGACTCGGCGGCCACCGTCACGCCCTGGACGGTGCGCAGGCGGCGGACGGTGTGCACCTGGTCGCCCTCGGCCAGGCCGAGGGTGCGGGCCAGTGCGGCGGAGGCCGGGCCGGTGGTGCAGTCCACCACCTTCCACTCCTGACCGCCGTGGACGGCACCGGACCGGCCGGAGTCGCGCCCGCCGACCTGGATGCCGACCCGCGGGGCCGCCACCAGCGTGCCGATGCCGCGGCGGCGGACCAGGCGGCCCTCCAGCTCCAGCTGGTCCAGGGCCTGCCGCAGGGTGGCGCGGGCCACGCCGAAGCGCGCCGAGAGCTCCCGCTCGTTGGGCAGCACCTGGCCGGTGGAGAACTCGGTGTCCATGGTGCGCAGCAGCACCGTGCGCAGGTGCCAGTACTTCGGCTCCGCCACCGCCGCGAGCGTTCCTTGCCCCACCGTGTCCTCCACCCTGAGGGACGACAGGCCCACCGCGACTCCCCGTTTCAGCAGGTGGGGGAGGCGGGCTTTATCCGTCCTTCTTTATTAAAGGTCTTTGCAGTAAGTGACAGTAGGGGGTGTCCGGCGAGATGGTCAAGACCAATGGGGAAGGTTCCTTGCGCATCCCCCCGCGAACCGGTATGGCGCCCCGCTTCGCCCGGAATGCCGGGTTTCCGGGGCGAGCCGGTACCCTCGCTCCGTGCAAAGCATCACGACTGTCAACGTGAACGGGATCCGGGCGGCCGCCAAGAAGGGCTTCCTGGAGTGGATGGACGACACCAAGTCCGAGGTGGTCTGCCTGCAGGAGGTGCGCGCCGAGGCCGGGCAGTTCGCCGACGTGCTGGCCCGCCTCGACGGGTGGCACGCCGTCTGGGCGCCCGCCGCCGCCAAGGGCCGGGCCGGGGTCGCGGTGCTCTCCCGGCGCGCGCCCGACGCCACCCGGATCGGCTTCGGCTCCGCCGAGTTCGACGTCTCCGGCCGCTACGCCGAGCTCGACCTGCCGGGCCTGACCGTCGCCTCGCTGTACCTCCCCTCCGGCGAGGTCGGCACCGAGCGGCAGGACGAGAAGGAGCGGTTCATGGCCGAGTTCCTGGTCCACCTCGGCGAGCTGCGCGCCCGCGCGGCCGCCGGGGGGCGCGAGGTGCTGGTCTGCGGCGACTGGAACATCGCCCACCGCGAGGCCGACCTGCGCAACTGGAAGGCCAACCAGAAGAAGGCCGGCTTCCTCCCCGAGGAGCGCGCCTGGCTCTCCCGCGTCCTGGACGAGCACGGCTACGTCGACGTCCTGCGCAGCCACCACCCCGACCAGGACGGCCCCTACTCCTGGTGGTCCTACCGCGGCCGCGCCTTCGACAACGACGCAGGTTGGCGCATCGACTACCACATGGCCACCCCGGGCCTGGCCGCCCGCTGCACCGACGCCCGCGTCGAGCGCGCCGCCACCCACGCCGAGCGCTGGTCCGACCACGCGCCGGTCACCGCGGTGTACGACCTGGGCTGACTCCCGCGGCGCCGCCCGACGGGCACCCGACGCCCCCGGCCCCCGCCCCCCTGCCGGGGGCCGGGGGCCGGGGGCGTGCGTCCGGGCGGTCAGACCCGGTCGGCGGCGATCAGCACGTACTGGAACGAGCCGTCCTTGTAGGACTCGATGAACGCCTCCTCGATGCCGGTGACCAGCGAGGAGGTGGCGCGCAGCTCCCAGTAGGGCAGGGTGTCGGGGGTCAGGTCGATCACGGCCTGCGGGACGAGGCGGTTGTCGGCCATCGCGCGCAGGTACTCGCGGCGGGAGTGGATGTTGCACTCGAAGTGGGCGTTGATCTGCGAGACCCACTTGGAGGGCTGGCCGTAGCGCGGGTTCCAGCAGCCGGTGATGGTGACGTAGCGGCCGCCGACCTTGAGCACCCGGGAGTGCTCGGCGAACAGGTCGTGCAGGTCGACGTACATGCTGGACTCGTTGTTCCACGAGCCGGACATCTGGCCGTTGGCGAACGGGGTGTCGAGCATGTTGCAGACCCGGGAGCGGACGTGGTCGGCGATGCCGAGCTCCTGGACGCGGCGGTTGCCGAACTCGGCCTGGGCGCTGGAGAGGGTGACGCCCTCGACCTTGCAGCCGAAGCGCTGGTGGGCCATCACCATCGAGCCGCCGCGGCCGCAGCCCGCGTCCATCAGGGTGTCGCCGGGCCCGATCGGGCCGAGGTGGTCGAGGAGCACCTCGGCCTGGGCGGACTCCAGTCGGTGCAGCTCGGTGATCAGCTTCTTCTCGTACTCGCTGTCCTCGGGGGTGCCGAGGGACTCGGTGTCGATCGCGCCGATGCCGTAGTGGTGGTGGTAGAGGCCGTCGACGTCGCCCAGGCGCAGGTTCACCGGGCGGGCCTCGTTGTTCCAGTAGCGGGCGATGTCGCCCTGGTAGGCGGTCGCGGGGCCGGGGACGAACGCGGCGGCGGTGGCGGTCTCGGTGGTGGTCATCTGCAAGTGTCCGTTTCTTACCGGTGGTTACCAGAAATTGGGGAGGCTGTAGCGGTACGTGTTGGTCTGGTGCCAGTGGTGGTTGCCGTCGACCCACGCGGCCACGCCGCGCAGGAAGCGCAGCAGCGGCGGGGCCGGGCAGGCGGCGGCGAGGGCGGCGGACTCGGCCTCGAAGGCGTGCATCAGCTCGTTGTGGACCTCGACGGCCTTCAGGTAGCCGTCCCGGTCGGAGCGGCCCTCGCGCTCGGAGATCACCACCGGCAGGTTGAGGTGCCGGCCGGGGCCGGCCAGCTCCTTGGTGTAGGAGTACAGGTCGTTGACGATGGTGGTGGCGTTGCCGGCCAGCGCGATGACCCGCTGGGTGGCGGGCAGCGCGTGCAGGTCGGCCGGGAGTTCGTAGCCGCCGACGCTGTCGGTGATGGTCGGGCAGGGGCGGAAGTTGTTGAACTGGCGCATCGCCAGGTACTCCCACACCTCGGGCACGTGGTCGGCCTCGGCCCAGGCCGCCTCGGCCAGGTAGCCCAGGTGCAGCCGTGCCATGTCGTGCCGGAACCGGTCGGCCTGGGAGGGGCTGGCCATCTCGGTGAAGTACTGCATCGCGGAGCGGTAGGCGCGGCGCGGCGCGTCCGAACCGAGCGACTCGGCCCAGCCCGGCGCGTACTCCGCCGTGGTGTGCAGCGGGTCCAGCGCGGTGTGCGCGAGCAGCAGGCGGCTGCCGAGGCCGACCGGCGAGCCGCCGTGGTCCTCGCAGTAGCAGTCGTCGACCGCGTTCTCGGCCACCATCAGGCGGGTGGCCAGCATCAGGTGGTCGACCGTGGGGGCGTCCGGGTGGCAGGCCACCATGTAGCGGCCGACCGAGAAGCCGTCGAACTGGCCCTCCCACTCGTCCGGGAACAGGTCCACCTCGTCGACCGCCCAGTCCTTGATCCGGCGGCTGACCTCCGCGACGCGCACCGGGTCCGGCTCCGGGACCGGGTGGAAGTACAGGCCCGGCACCGGGACGCCTTCCACCGGGACGCCTTCCACCGGGTCGGTCCGGACCTCCGGTTCGGGGAGCCGGGAGGCCAGGAGGAGGCCCCCCGTCCCGAGCCCGCTGGGGCCGCGCAGGATCCGCTCCAGCTCCGACGCCGCGGGGGCGGCACCGGCGGCAGCGGGGGCGGCAGCGGGCGCGGCGTCCGGCTCGACGGCGGGTGCCGCGCTCGCGACCTCCCGCGCCGCGGCCTCCAGCACCGAGGTCAGGGCGGACAGGAACGGCGGCACGTCAGGCGACGGGGAGAGCCCTGGGTCGGGCATCCGTGGCTCCTAACTGGGGGGATGAGGGGGCGGGTCCGCCCGGACGTGCGGACGGTGGCGGGCGGCCTGGAGCCGTCCGCCACGAGGGGTGCTATCGGCGAACTCTCGTCGGGGGACGAAAAGATGACGAATCGTCAGGACTCGTGGCCGCCTCGGTCGGATCTTGAGGAACGCTAGTGCTCCGCACGGGCGCCTCGCTCGCGAGGCCGGGGGTATTTACTTCGATGCGGTGATCTTGCGGAGCACGATGTTTACCCGTCGCACCAGCGGCATTTGAGCCAGCCCGCCCAGGCCGTTCCCGAACCACCGCACCATCGCCTCCCCCGCCCCCGCACGCAGAACCGTTTCCGGCCACCCACCGCCCCCGCCCCCACCCGTCACCGTCACCGCCTCCACCCGTCACCGCCACCGCCACCGCCACCGCCACGCACGAACGCCCCCGCCCCCCGCGGGGAGGCGGGGGCGGGGGCGTTCGGGGTGCCGGAGCTGCTCAGCTGGTGCTGCAGGCCCGGCCGTTGAGGGTGAAGGCGGGCAGCGCGGCGGGGGTGCCGGTGGCCTGGAAGCCGAAGGAGGCGGAGCCGCCCGGGGCCAGGGTGCCGTTCCAGCCCGCGTCGGTGACGGTGACGGCCGCGCCGCTCTGGACCACCTTGGCGTTCCAGGCGTTGGTGACCACCTCGTTGCCCCGGTACGTCCAGGCGAGGGTCCAGCCGGAGACGGTGCTGCTCCCGGTGTTGCGGACCGTCACGTCTGCGGTGAACCCGCTGCCCCAACTGCTGCCCACGGTGTAGGTCACCGCGCAGCCCGCGACCGGCTGGGACGGGCTGCTGCTCGGGCTACTGCTCGGGCTGCTGCTCGCACTCGGGGACGGGGACGGCGAGGCCGAGGCCGAGGGCGACGGGGAGGGCGAGGGCGACGCGGAGGCGGACGGGGACGGCGAGGGGCCGGTGCCGCCCGGCTCGGCGCCCCACTGCGGCGCTCCCCCGTCCAGCAGCCGGATGTTGGCCGCGTCCACCGGCGTCGAGCCCGGGACCAGCGAGATGCCCTGGTACGACCAGTCGTTGGTCGGGTCCCAGGCGCCCGCGGAGGCGATCCGGAACTGGACCTCCTTGCGGTAGGCGGACTGTCCGGCCGGGGCGATCACGGTGTTGGAGCAGTCGACCGTGACGTAGTAGGTGGACCCGGAGTACAGCGTCGGGCCGCTGACCGTGCCGCACTGGTTGTAGTTGGTGGTGAGGGTGATCTGGCTCGGGCTCACCCCCGGCTCCAGGGTGAAGTAGTAGCGCAGCGAGGCGTTCTTGAGCGCGCGGGCCGGCCAGGCCGACTTGTTGATCAGGTAGGCCTTGATCTCGGTGAAGTTGGTGCCGGAGGCGTTCACCGAGGCCTGGACGGACATCTCCGGCCCGTCCGGGCTCTCCTTCGGCGGGAAGCTCGCCAGCGGGCTGCCGCCGTACTCGCCGTAGAGCCGGGCCAGCGCGCCGGTGAAGGCGGCGTTGTAGTCGGTGGCGACCTCGTTGTTGACGTAGTTCGAGCGGTCGTCGGTGTAGGAGTCGTCGGCCGAGCTGGGGCCGCCGACCAGGGCGCCGATCAGGGTGTGGCGGCTGTTGACGGGGCTGGTGAGCTGGTCGGTCCAGGAGCCGTGGGCGGTGCGGTGGTGCGGGTTCTTCGGGGAGTTGGCGCCGAAGCCGATCAGGTAGCTGGACTTGCGGGGGTTGTCGCCGAGCGCGTAGCCGATCTGGCGGACCGCGAAGTCGTGGTAGCGGGCCTTGCGGACGGGGTCGCTCGCGAGCGTGTCGGAGTAGACCAGTGCCACGAAGGAGGTGTTGGCGGCGTAGCGCAGCGACCCCCAGGAGTCGAGCACGGCCTCGCCGCCCGGGGAGTACTTGACCTGGCTTCCGTTGACGCCGACGGTCCACCAGTCGAGCCAGCGGTTGGCGTCGTCGACGTACTGCTGCTTGCCGGTGAGCTGGGCCAGCAGCACGTAGGCGCCGTACGACTTGTCGTCCCAGGCGATCGTCCACTTGTAGGACTTCGTCGTGGACTGCGGCTCGGTGGAGAGGTTGGCGTAGTAGCTCTCGGCCTTGGCCAGGTAGCTGCTGTCGCCGGTGGCCTTGTAGAGCCAGATCGCGCCCCAGACCAGCTCGTCGTTGTAGCCGCTCCAGGAGTTGTAGTAGCCCTGGGCGTCCTTGATGCAGTCGCTGTACTTGCCGCGGTAGGTGTCGGCGAAGCTGTACAGCTGCTTGGCGTGGGTGAGCAGGGTCGCCGCGTACGTCGGGTCGCTGTCGGCGAAGACCATCGAGGAGGAGGCCAGCGCGGCGGCCGTCTCGCCCGCCAGGTCCGAGCCCGGGCAGGAGGCGTCGATCTTGTACGCGGGCCGGGCCATCGGCAGCACCTCGGCCGGGCCCCACCAGGCGTGGTCGGCCGAACCGCCGCCGACCTGGCCGTACAGCACGTTCGGGGCGGGGTGCGCCTTGATCAGGTAGTCGTCGACGAAGCGCAGGTTGTTCTTCAGGTACTGCATCTGCCCGGAGGCGGTGTAGCCCTGCTTCTCGGCGATGCCGCCCCAGGCCAGCATGGTGGTCGAAGCGGCCATCGGCAGGCCGAACTTGACGTGGTCGCCGGCGTCGTACCAGCCGCCGGTCAGGTCGAGTCCGACGTCCTTGCCGTCGTCCAGCGCGGAGTCGCCGCGCCAGCTCACCCGGTTGGTCGCGGGCAGCTTGCCGGACTGCTGGGCCTCGTAGAACAGCAGCGACTTCTGCAGCGCCTCGCCGTAGTTGAACGCGGGCGCGGCGGCGCTGTCGGCGGCCGCGGCGTGCAGCGGCAGCAGCGCACCGGCGGCCAGCGCACCGGCTGCGAACAGGCCGAGGACGGTGCGGCGGGCGGAGCGCGGCGAGCGGGGTGGGGGTGCAGCGGGACGGGACATGGCGTCCTTCCGGGGCGGCGGTGGGGGCG
>NZ_JNYE01000026.1 GCF_000717185.1 Kitasatospora phosalacinea
TCGTGGAACGGCACGGGGAAAAATTGAGGGGGGGGGTGTGGGAAGGGAGAAAAAATATGAAGAGCGGGGGGGGGGCTGGGGTTGCGGGGGTGCGGCCGGGGAGTTGCCCGGTCGTGTCATTCCCACGACTCCCCCGGACCTGGCCCGCAGTTCCGCGGCGTTGTGGGTCTCGGCCCCCGTCCCGCCCGGGGACCGACCGTCACCGGTCACCCTGTGTCCGGGAATGTGAGTGGGCATGCGTTGGTCTGCGCCGTTCTGCCGAGTCATGTGCTGATAGGGACGCCATGAGCGAGCGTAGCGTGACCGAGTCGCTGCACAGTGCTACCGCCACTCGGGCGTCGCCCGATCCGGTGGCAGCAAAGGGCAACGTCGGCGCGTCGCGGACCGGGCGCCCGAACCGCCCGGGCCCCGCTTCCGGCCCGGCCTGCCCGCCGACCGGCGCCGACCGGCGCTCGCCCGTGCACCCCGTCGAGCACTCGGATCCGGCCGCCCCCGCGGCACCCGGGCCCGGGTCGTCGCTCCGTCATCGTCCCTCAACTCGCCTTGCACCACCTCCTGTTGACCAGTTGCCCCGCTCGATGCCCGTCAGCCCGTCCGGCCCTGCCCGAATGTGATCACTTCCGACGCACCAACCTCCAATGTGCTCCGTGCCGTTCCACGAAGCCGAGCGAACTCAGTTCGTGGAGGTGCTGGACGGTGGTGGCCTCGGACAGGGCCGCGTAGTGGGCGAGTCGTTGGACCGGCGCGCCGTCCGCGCTGGCGGGCACCGCCTCCAGGACGCGGGCCACCGGTGGTTCCAGTGCGTCCCTGGGCAGGATCGGGCCGACCCGTTCCGGCGCCAGGTCGGCTCCGATGGCACCGATCAGCTCGCCCACCTCTGCTCCGCTGGTGACCATGGTGGCCGTCCCGGCCCTGATCAACGTGTGCACGCCCGCCGAGAGTTCGGAGGTGACCGGGCCGGGGACGCCCATGGTGTGCCGGTTGAGGTCCCGCGCACGGCGTGCGGTGCTGAGCGCGCCGCTGCGCGGTGCGGCCTCGACCACCACCGTGCCGCGGGTGAGCGCCGCTATCACCCGGTTCCGCAGCACGAACCTGAACCTGGTCGGGTTCATCCCGAGCGCCAGCTCGCTCACCAGCAGCCCGTCGCGTCCGATCCGCTCGATCAGCCCCTCGTTCCCGCGCGGGTAGCAGATGTCGACTCCGCTGGCGAGCACGGCGATCGTCATCCCGTTGACCGCCAACGCCCCCAGGTGTGCGGCGGTGTCCACTCCGTAGGCCGCCCCGGACACCACCACCCAGCCCCGCTCGGCCAGTTCGGACCCGAGCTGACCGGCGACGTGCCGCCCGTACGCGGTGCAGGCCCGGGATCCGACCACGGCCACCGACCTCAGGGCGAGCAGGCGCAGCGACGGCAACCGTTGGGAGGGGAGGCCGCGGATCCACAGCCCGATCGGGCGACTGTCGCCGAGGTCGTCGAGTTGGGAGGGCCACTCGCTGTCGCCCGGAATGATGAACCTCCCACCGAGCTTGGCGATGCGTTCCAGGTCGGTGACCGGGTTGAACTTTCGCAACCTCTCCTGGTAAGCCGCGATCCGGTCGGCACCGAGCCCGAGCCGGTTCGCGGGTGCTCCTTCGTAGAACCCCTGCAGCAGTTGGACCACGCCGAGGCGTTGGACCGCCCGGCCGATCGCGGCGTCGCCCGGTTCGATCAGCCTGGTGAGCGCCGCCCGGGAGATCCGCTCGGGCTCGGGCGGGTCCGGCGGGACCGTCGGCGCGGCCCACGCCGTGGGGCGGATGACCCGGTGCTCGCTCCGTGCCGTCCCGGTACGGGCAGGCCGGTCCGCGGCGAGGGCCGCTGCCGCCCGGTGCGGCTGGCCGGGTCGGCCGTCGGGCGACGGGCGGGCCGGACCAGTCGGGCTGGCCGGGCCCGGGCTGCCGTCCGTCGTCGGCACCGTCCGGAGCGGTTCCGTCGGCCCGTGGCGCGAGCGGTGCACGGACGGTGGCCCCGCGCCGCGGACCAGGTGCCGGAGCCGCTCGCCGGCGTCGCATCCCGCCCGGGTGCCGACCTGATCGGCGGTCGGGGCGTCCGACGGGACGGCGGGCTGGTCGGCGTGTGCGCGGGGGGCGGGGTGCGCGGTCATCGGTGCTCCTTCTGCTCGGATCTGTTCGCGCCGCCGTCCGCTTCTGCGGTGCGGGCGGTGGCGGGGTGGACGGGACCGGTCGCACGAAGCGGTCCGGCCGGGCCTCGGCACCGCGGAGGGCGAGGGGCAAGGGGGCAAGGGGCAATCAGAGCTCCTGCCCTGCACCGGCGTCGGCGGGGGCGTCGGCGTACGGGTAGCACGAGTCGCTCCTGCGGTCCGTCGGACGGGCGGCGCGCTGGACGCCGGTGCGGAGGGTCAGCGCGCTCTGGATGTCGGACCGGTCGGGGCGGCTCCGACCGGCGAGGTCGGCCACCGTCCAGGCGACCCGCAGGACGCGGTCGAGTCCGCGTGCGGTGAGCAGGCCTCGGTCGAGGTCATGTTCGGCGTCGGCCAGCGAACCGGGTGCGAGTTGCCAGCGCGTGCGCAGTTCGTGCCCGGGCACTTCGGCGTTGGTCCGCCACGGGGTGTCGACGAGGCGAGCGGCGGCCCGTGCCCGGGCTTCCCGCACGCGTGCGGCGACCGTCTCCGTGCTCTCGGCCCTTCCGCCTTGCTGCATCAACTCGGCCTTGGTGACTCCGGTGACCTGGACTTGGAGGTCCACCCGGTCCAACAACGGACCTGACAACCTCGCCTGGTAGCGGTTGACCATGACGGGTGTGCATTCGCATCCCTCTCCTCTCAGTGAATAGCGGCCGCAGGGGCAGGGGTTGGCGGCCAGGCAGAGCAGGAAGCGGGCGGGCAGCCGCATCGAGCCCGCGGCTCTGGCGATCATCACCTCCCCCGATTCCAGGGGTTGGCGCAGCGCGTCGAGGACCCGGACCGGGAACTCGGGTGCCTCGTCGAGGAACAGCACGCCGCGGTGGGCGAGGGAGACGGCTCCGGGCCTGGGCAGTCCCGTTCCACCGCCGACGATGGCGGGCATGGTCGTCGAGTGGTGCGGGGCGCAGTAGGGCGGGGTGTCGATCAGGGGGCGGTCGGGTGGGAGCAGGCCGGCCACGGAGTGGATCGCGGTCACTTCGAGGGCTTCGGCGGGGGTGAGTGGTGGGAGCAGGGCCGGGAGCCGTTCGGCCAGCATCGTCTTGCCGGCCCCGGGCGGGCCCTTCAGATAGAGGTGGTGACCGCCCGCTGCGGCGATCTCCAGGGCTCGGCGGGCTTCGTACTGCCCGGCCACGTCGGCGAGGTCGGGGCGGACGGACTGTTCCGAGGTGAGGTCGCGGACTCCGAGGCCGGGTAGCAGCAGCCCGGCGAACGAGGAGTCGGGGCGGCCGGTGGGCTGGTCCGGTGGTTCGTCGGGGACGGGGGCGTTGGTGAGGATCGCGATGAGCTGGCGCAGGCTGCGCACTCCGAGGACGGAGACTCCGGGCACCAGTCTCGCTTCGGCGGCGGTCTGCTCGGCGACCACGACCTGTCGGTAGCCCGCGTCGGCCGCCGCGAGGACCGCGGGCAGGACTCCGCGCACCGGGCGCACACGGCCGTCCAGCCCCAGTTCCCCGATGATCAGCAGGCCGTCGATCGATGCGGGGTCGAGCCGTTCGGCGGCTGCCAGGACTGCACAGGCCACCGCCAGGTCGTACCCGCTGCCGCTCTTGGGCACGGAGGCCGGCGTGAGGCCCACGGTGAGTTTTCGCAGCGGCCACTTCTCGCCGCTGTTGGACACAGCGGCGCGCACCCGGTCACGGGCTTCCAGCAGGGCCTTGTCGGCGAGGCCCACCAGGCTGAAGGCCGCGAGTCCGGGTTCGAGGTCGGCCTGGACCTCGACCACGACACCGTCCACCCCGACCAGGGCCACCGAGCAGGTGCGGGCGAACGCCATCTCACACCGCCCCGCGCAGGTGCTCGACCGCGGCGGCGCCCCGGCGGGGGTTGACCACGGCGATCACGTCGATGCGGACCCCGCCGGGCGGCGGCGGGGCCGGCCCGCCGCTCTCCGCGTCGGGCTGCGGTTCGGCTCCCCCGGTTCCCCCGGCCCGTTCGGCGGCGAGGGCGAGGCGGGAGAAGTGCACCGGCCAGCGTTCGGCGAGCCAGCGCTCGGCGAGGTGGCGCAGCCGGTCGGCCTTGGTCTGGTCGATCGCCTCGGCGGGCTGTTGGAAGCCCCGTTCGGAGCGGGTCTTCACCTCGCAGATCGCGAGGGTGTCCCCGTCGAGCGCGACGATGTCGAGCTCACCCTCGACGCAGCGCCAGTTGCGTTCCAGGATGCACAGCCCGTCCGCGGCGAGCCGACGGGCGGCGACCTCCTCGCCGTAGCGCCCGAGGCCGTTGTTGGTGGACGTCTTGTTGGGGTTCTGCACGGCAATCACCTCCGACCGGAAGGTTGCCGTCGGGAGCCGGAGGCGGGCCAGCGGGATCGTCGAGCCTGTGGATAACCCGGGCCTGTGGATAACTCCACTCACCCGTTCGAGCTACAGATCCCCGCGGATCGAGAAATGCGCTGGACAGCGTCCGAGCGGCCGGGTCAGTCTCGGTGGCCCGGGCGCTGCCGCAGCGCGGTCAGTTCCCGAAGGCGGAGTCGTCCGAGGGCAGTTCGAGGTCGCTCTTGGCCAACTCCTCGATGTTCACGTCCTTGAACGTCAGCACGCGGACCTTCCGGACGAACCGGGCCGGTCGGTACATGTCCCAGACCCACGCATCCGCCATCGACACTTCGAAGAACACCTCGCCCTGCACCGAGTGCACCTGGAGGTCGTAGTCATTCGTCAGGTAGAAACGTCGCTCTGTCTCGATCACGTACTTGAACAGGCCGACGACATCCCGGTACTCCCGGTAGAGCTTGAGCTCCATCTCGGTCTCGTACTTCTCGAGGTCTTCGGCACTCATTCCAAGCGTCCCCTCACTCGTCACGTCCACCCCATTGTGGACCACCGAGCCCGTGCTCAGAGCCTTACTGGCGGTTCTGGCGGCCCATCCGTCAGAACGCGTGCCACCAGTTCGGCCAGCCCGCGCGGGTGGACGGTCTCCGCGGTGGCCCTCAACTCCCCCAGCGTCCACCAGCGGACGGCCAGCAGCAGCGCGTGCTCGTCCGCCCCGCCGTCCGTCAGTGACACCGAGGTCCGCGGGGTGCGGGCCAGTCGGAACCACTGCTCCTGTCGGTACTCCCTGCCCCGGAAGGAGAACTCCACCGTGCCGTACGCGACCAGCGGTCCCCAGTCCACGTCCGTCAGCCCGGTCTCCTCGGCCAGCTCGCGCCGGGCCGCCTCCAGCGGGCTCTCGCCCGGCTCGATTCCGCCGCCCGGCGTGATCCACCAGGTGGTGCCGGGCTCGGCCGGGTCCGTCCCGCGCAGCAGCAGGACGCGGTCGTCCTGGTCCAGCAACAGCACCCGGACGGCCCTGCGCTGCTCGGCCACCACCTGGTTCAGCTCCGTCCTGAGGCGCTGGGCGCGTCTCCTCGTCGGCACCGGCGCCGGGGCCGGTCCGTCCTCCGCCGCGGGGTCAGGCGCTCCGTCGCCGCAGTCGGCGGGCCAGCGAGAGCGCCCCGCCCACCGCGGAGGCGGCCACGATCAGCACCGCACCGCCGGCCGACGTCCACGCGGCGGGCAGCAGCGGACCGGCCCGGTGGGCACCGGGAGCACCCAGTCCGTCGAAGGACGGGGTGCGCTGCTCCAGCCCGGCCCGGGAGAACGGCTGGATCACCGCTTCCACCCTCGCCTTCACCCCGGAGACCGGCACCGAGCCGAACGCCACGTCGAGGTGGCTCCGCGAGTCCAGGGAGTTCCCCCGGAAATCGCCGAGCAGGAACAGCCGCCCCTCGGGCACGGTGACCGAGAACTCGGTCGTGCCCATCCGGAGCGGGGCGAGGTAGGGCTCGGACACCTGGTGCCCGTTGACGGTGATCCGCCCCTCGCGGTCGCCCGAGACGGTGTCCCCGCCGACCGCGACCACGCGCTTCACCAGGGTCGCGTTGCCCCAGTCCTGGTCCTGGAAGACCACGATGTCGCCGCGGCCGACCGACCCGCCGGTGCGGGCCAGGACGGTGTCGCCGACCGCCAGGGTCGGGCTCATCGAGCCGGTGGGGATCTTGTAGGGCCGGTACTGGAGGGCGAGCACCGCGAAGCCGCCGACCAGCATCACGAAGCCGAGCGCGATCACCACGCCCTGCACGACCGACGCGACGCTCCGGCGCCGGGCCGGTCCGGTCCCGGCCAGCGGTGCCCGCTCCGCGACGCTGCTCATCGGCTCCGCCCTCTCCTCGCCGTCGGAGGCTCCGGTCGAACGCCCGCGGCCGGTCCGCGGCCGGCCGTCCCGGTCCGGACAGCGCTGCGGGCCGCGGCACGTGCGAGCAGATTACTCGCCAGTACCACGGCCCGCGCAAGAGGCGTTCCCGGTCGATCGCTGCCCGCTCAGCGGCGGCGCCGACGCACCCACCACACGGCGGGCACGGCGAGCGCCGCCCCGGCCGTCATCGGGGCCAGCGGCCCGGCGGCAGCGAGCCCCTTCTGGTCGAAGGTCTCCGGGACGGGCAGCGTCGCCCAGTCGCCGATCGGCCAGGCCACCACGAAGGCACGGCCGACCACGTTGTCGACCGGGACGGTGCCGCCCCCGGGCTGGTCCATGTGGTACCGCGAGTCCAGCGAGTTGCCGCGGTGGTCGCCCATCACCCAGATGGTGCCCTTGGGCACGTTCACCGGCCCGAACGGCTTCTCCCCGCACGGGGTGTTGCCGGGGAAGATGTACGGCTCGTCGAGCGCCACGCCGTTCACCTTGACCGGGCCGGAGCCCTGGCACTCGACGGTGTCGCCGCCGACCGCGATGACGCGCTTGATCAGGTCCTTCTCGTCGCTGGACGGCATCAGCCCGATGAAGCTGAACACGTCCTGCACGCCGCGCACGAAGGAGTTGTCGCTGCGCTGGGTCGGCTCGTCGTTCAGCCAGCCGCCCGGGTCCTTGAAGACCACCACCTCGCCGCGCTCCGGCTCCGAGCCGAACCACGGCGTGAGCTTGTCGACCAGGACGCGGTCGCCGACCTGGAGCGTGTTCTCCATCGACCCCGAGGGGATCGAGAACGCCTGGACGAAGAAGGTCTTGATCACCAGGGCCAGGATCAGCGCGATGCCGATCAGGATCGGCAGTTCCTTCCAGAAGGAGCGCTGCCGGGGAGCCCGCCTCGGCGGATTCTCGGCGTCCCCGTCGGTCTCCGAGTCGGCCTCGGCGTCCCGGAGCTCCTCCCCGTCGCCGGCGGACAGCCCTCCCTGGTTGCCGACGGGCTCCCCGTCGGGCTCCGGAGCACCTGACCGGGCACCGATCACCAGATCCCCCACGACATCTCCTCCCTGCTGTGCGGACGCCTGCGCGCCCGCGCTCACCAGTGCCGCACAGCGGGCACCACACTCTGCGATCAGTCGAGGGCCCGCCTCTGGCTTGCCCTACCTGGGCAGGCCCGACACCAGGCCGGAACCGAGCACTTCACACTTCTCTATCACTCCCGGTCGACGCGCCCGTGCTCCCACGCGCCGGCCGGAACGTCAGTCGGCCACCGGCTCGACCCTCCGGCCCGTCCTGCGGCACCGGGTGAGGAGCGGAAGGACGCCCAACACACCCATAACGAGCGGGGGTTCCGCAGGAACCGGCTCAACGGCGGCGGACCCTGCTGTCCGCACCGGCAGGGAGGAGAGTGAATCGGGAACGCCCAGTTGACCGAAGTGGGAGAGCGGCCAGGCGACCACGAAGGCGCGCCCCACCACGTTCTCCACCGGAATCGTCCCGGAGCCCGGATTGCCCATGTGGTAGCGGGAGTCGGCCGACAGGTCGCGGTGGTCGCCCATCACCCAGAGCCGCCCCTGCGGGACCGTCACCTTGAAGGTGATCCGCGAGGGCGAGTTCCCGGCCGCGATGTACGGCTCGTCCAGCGGGGTGCCGTTCACGCTCACCCGGCCGTGCTCGTCGCAGCACTCCACGGTGTCGCCGCCGACGCCGATCACCCGCTTGATCAAGTCCCGCTCGTCGTCGGAGGGAAGGAGCCCCACCGCGGAGAACACCGACTTCACGTTCCGCACGACGGGCCCGTCCGTGGACGGCTTGTGGTCGTTCTCCAGCCAGCCGCCCGGGTCCTTGAAGACCACCACCTCACCGCGCTCCGGCTCGGCGCCGAACCACGGGGTGAGCTTGTCCACGACGACCCGGTCGCCGATCTGCAGGGTCTGTTCCATCGAACCGGAGGGGATCACGAACACCTGGAGCAGGAAGGTCTTCATCACCAGCGCGATGACCAGGGCCACCAGCACGATCACCGGCAGCTCGCGCAGGAAGGAGCGCCGCTTGCGGCGCGCGGCGCGCTTGGCGGCGCGGCGGCGCTCGGCACGGCCCCGCACGGGGCGGCTCCCTCCGGCCTCCGCGCCGTCCGTGCCTTCCACGCCGTACCCGCCACCACCGGGTCCGTCGCCACTGTGCCCGTCGCCACCGAAGTTGTCACCGCGGTCGTCCGCACCCAGCGGTTCGTCCTCGCTCCCGGAGGAGAGGTACACGGACGCGGGCTCGGGCTCGACGTCGGGCGCGGGGCCGGTGCGGGGGGCGCGGCCCGGGCCGGTGGGGCCGGGCTGGCCGTCGGTGGCGGCGGGCCTGGGTCTACCTCTGCTCCCCATGGCCACCGGTCCCCTCAATCGCGGCGAACGCCGCCGGTCGGTCGAGGGAGGTGGCACGGCCGAGGGGGAACATCACCCAGTCGGCGCGGCCGATCACCTTGTCCTCGGGCACGGCGCCGCCGCCGGGCTCGCCGAGGTGGTCGCGGGAGTCGCGGGAGGCGCTGCGGTGGTCGCCCATCACCCACAGCTTCCCGTCGGGAACCACGATGTCGAACGGCACCGCCGACGGTGCGTCGCCGGGGAACAGGTACGCGCTCTCGTCCAGCGGCACGCCGTTGACCCTGAGCCGGCCGTCGGTGCCGCAGCAGGTGATCCGGTCCCCGCCGAGACCGATCACCCGCTTCACGTAGACCGTGTCGCCCGCGGGGGCCAGGCCCGCCCCGGCCAGCAGTCGCTTCACACCGGACGGTTCGTTCCGGTACGGCAGGAAGGAGCCGATGCCGTCGAAGACCACCACGTCGCCCCGCTGCGGGTGGCCGCCGAAGGCGTACGCGAGCTGGTTGACCAGCACCCGGTCACCCGGCTCCAGCGTCCCCTCCATGGACCCGGACGGCACCGCGAACGGCCGTACCGCGAAGGCGTTCACCAGCAGCAGCACGACCACGCACACCGCGCCGATCCACAGCAGGTCCCGCGACCACCGCCGCCCGCCGTCTCTGTCGTCCTCGTCCCCCTGGCCCTCGCCCTCGCCCTCGCCCTCAGCGGATCCGGAGTCGGCACCGGCACCGGAAGCGGCACCGCGGCCGGAGTCGGACTCCGCGTCAGGGGCCGGGCCGGAGCCCTCCCCGGCGTCGGCGTCGGGAGCCGTCCCGGGGGCGGAAACGACGGCGGACCGCGTCGGCGAGTCCGCACCCGTGGGTGCGGGACTGCCGTCGCGGTCCGTCGGTGGCTCGTGCGTGCTCATCGGAGGTGAGCTTATCCCCCCGGTCTACACCGGTTGGAGGGCCGACCCCCGTCGAGCCTGCGCGATCACGCGTCGCGCTTCTCCTTGATCTTCGCGGCCTTGCCGCGGAGGTCACGCAGGTAGTACAGCTTGGCGCGGCGGACCGCACCGCGGGTCACGACCTCGATCTTCTCGACGACCGGGGTGTGCACCGGGAAGGTGCGCTCGACGCCGACGTTGAAGCTGACCTTGCGAACGGTGAAGGTCTCACCGATGCCGGCGCCGTGACGACGGATGACGACGCCCTGGAAGACCTGGACGCGCGAGCGGTTGCCTTCGATGACTCGGACGTGCACCTTGAGGGTGTCGCCGGGGCGGAAGGCGGGGATGTCGGTGCGCAGCGAGGCCGCGTCGACAGCAGCGAGCTTGTTGCTCATCGTTGCTCTCCATCGCAGGCGCCACGGGCCGCCCACGGAAGTTCGATTCAACTGGGTGGTGTTGCGGGCCGCTTCGGCTGGCGGTGGTCCCCCCGTGGCGGGGGCACCGGTCCACTGGCTCCCCGCGGGGGGAACCGGGCGGCAGACAACAGTCGCCTATTCTTCCACAGGCTCGGCCACGGACCGAAATCGGCCCTCGGCCTCGTCCCAGGCCAGGCCGAGCACGCTCAGGGCCTCGCGCTCCTTCTTGGTGAACGACTCGCGCTGCCACCGGGCCACCAGGTCGGGCCGGTTGGCGTGGGTGCGGGCGAAGGCCTGCTCGCGCCGCCACTGGGCGATCTTCCCGTGGTGGCCGCTGAGCAGGATCTCCGGCACCTCCCGGCCGCGCCACTCGGCGGGCTTGGTGTACACCGGGCCCTCCAGCAGGTCGGCCATGGCGCCGGGGGCGAAGGAGTCGTCGCGGTGCGACTCGGCGTTGCCGAGGACGCCGGGCAGCAGCCGGGCGATCGCCTCGACCATCACCAGCACGGCGACCTCGCCGCCGGCCAGCACGTAGTCGCCGATGGACGCCTCGACCACCGGCATCCGGGTCGCGGCCTCCTCGATGACCCGCCGGTCGATGCCCTCGTAGCGGGCGGGCGCGAAGGCCAGCCAGGGGCGGGCGGCGAGGTCCTGGGCGAGGTCCTGGGTGAAGCGGCGCCCACTGGGGGTGGGCACCACCAGGGTCGGCACCTCGCCCTCGGGCCCGGCGGCCAGGACGGCGTCCAGGGCGGCGCCCCACGGCTCGGGCTTCATCACCATGCCGGGGCCGCCGCCGTAGGGCGTGTCGTCCACGGTGCGGTGGATGTCGGTCGTCCACGAGCGCAGGTCGTGCAGGTGCACGTCCAGCTGGCCGCGGGCCCGCGCCTTGCCGACCAGGGAGACGTTCAGCGGCTCCAGGTACTCGGGGAAGATCGTGACGACGTCGATCCGCATGTCGCTCACGCGCCGCCCCCCTGCTCGCCCGCGTCGCCCGCACCGCCCGCGTCGCCCGCACCGCCCGCGACAGCCGCACCGCCCGCGTCACCCGCGTCGACGGGGTCGATCAGGCCGGGCGGCGGGGTGATGACGACGCGCTGCTCGTCCAGGTCGATGGTGGGGACGATCTGCTCGACGAACGGGATCAGCACCTCGGTGCCGTCGGGGCGCTCGACGGTCAGCAGGTCCTGGTACGGGAGGTGCACCACCTCGGTGAGCTCGCCGACCGGGGTGCCGTCGGCCAGCACCACGTCCAGGCCGATGAGCTGGTGGTCGTAGTACTCGTCCGGGTCCTCGGGGGTCTCGTCCGGGTCGACCTCGGCGATCAGCACGGTGCCGCGCAGGGCCTCGGCGGCGGTGCGGTCCTTGACCCCGGCGAAGCGCAGCAGCAGGCGCCCGCTGTGCACCCGGCCGCTCTCGACGGTCAGCGGTCCGGTGGCGGCGGGGTCGGTGAGGAGGACCGCGCCGGGCCCGAGCCGCAGTTCCGGCTCGTCGGTGCGGACTTCGACGCTGACGTCCCCCCGGATGCCGTGGGCGCGGCCGATCTTGCCGACGACGAGCTGCACGGTGATCGTTCTCCTGAGAGGTGATGGAGCTGGAAGGTACTTGCGGCGGGGCGGGACGGCGATGGCCCCGGAAACGGGAAGGACCGGCCGGGACGGATGCGTCCCGGCCGGTCCTGAGACCCGGTGGCCGACCTGGTGGTCGGCGCCCTCGGCGGTCGAGCGGAGGTCAGCGCAGGCTGTCCACGTCGACCAGGTCGACCCGGACGTTGCGTCCGCCCAGGGCGCCGACCACGGTGCGCAGTGCGCGAGCCGTGCGGCCGCCCCGGCCGATCACCTTGCCGAGGTCGTCGGGGTGCACGCGCACCTCGATGGTGTGACCGCGGCGCAGGTTGCGCGAGCGGACCTGCACCTCGTCGGGGTGCTCGACGATGCCCTTCACCAGGTGGTCGAGGGCTTCCTCGATCATGCTCAGGCCTCGGTGGAAGCGGCCTCGGCCTCGTCAGCCTTGTCCGACTTCTTGGCCTTCGGGGTGATGGCGACACCGGTGGTGGCGTCCTCGAAGCCGGCGACGGCCTTGGCGAACAGGTGCGAGAAGTCCTCGACCTTGGGCTCGGCCACCTTCAGCGGCTCCGGAGCCGGCAGGCCCTTGAACTTCTGCCAGTCGCCGGTCAGCTTGAGGATGGCGAGCACCGGTTCGGTCGGCTGGGCGCCGACGGACAGCCAGTACTGGGCGCGCTCGCCGTCGACCTCGATCTTCGAGGGGTTGTAGGTCGGCTGGTAGATGCCGATCTCTTCGATCGCGCGGCCGTCACGCTTGGTGCGCGAGTCGGCGACGACGATGCGGTAGTGCGGGGAGCGGATCTTGCCCAGACGCTTCAGCTTGATCTTGACAGCCACGGGTGTGGATTCTCCTGGTTTTGACGTGGGTGAGCAGCGCTCCGCCGCGTGGGGCTGCGGCGCGAGGTGCCGTTCAAGGGACACGCCAGCCGTTAGGAGAGAGGGTCCTGTCTTGGCTGCCGAGTACTCAGCTGTCCATTGTGCCACACCGCCGAAGTCCCCCCGGACCGCGCCCCCGCACGGCACGGCAGGACCTCCGACAACTCTCCGACGGCCCCTGCGACGGACTCCCCGGCAGCTTTCCGCAGCCGTCCGACGGGCCGCGGGCACCCCGCCCGCACCCCGCTCCGAGCACCGTCCGGCCGGGCGTCGGGCACCGCCCGGTCAAGCACCCGTTCCGGCCAAACGGCGTCCGCTGGCGGGCACCGTTCGGTCCGGCGTCGTACGGGGGGGTTCAGGCGATCTTGAACGGCTGCTGGCAGGCGCCGCAGACGATCGCGGCCTGCGCCAGCACGGACGGGACGACGCGGACGTTGCGACCGCAGCCGCAGACCGCCTTGACCCGGACGCCGCCGCCCGAGGAGCCGTGCCGCGCGGCCGGCCCGCGGAAGGCGCGGTGGTTGCCCTCGCCCGCGACGGCGAGCTGGTGCGCCCCGAGCGCGCGGTCGAGGCGCTCGATGGTCCCGGCGTAGCGGTCGCGGGTCTCGTGCCCCATCGTGACCTGGGAGAAGCCGCTGCTGGCGTGCGGCTCGACCGGGTGGGCCAGGCCCAGCTCGGAGGCGAGCAGCAGGAAGCGGCGGTTGTGGTACCGGCCGGCCCGCGAGGTGTCGCGGATCTCCCGGGCGGCGGCCAGGCCGTGGGCGGCCTCGTGCAGCAGCCGCTCGAAGTTGAGCTGGGTGCCGCAGGCGGACGAGGATTCGCCGATCAGCGCCTCGGGCGACGCCAGGTCGGGCAGGTCCCGGTGGTGGGCCTGGATGTCGCTCCAGGCGGCGGCCAGTTCGGCCGCGAGGACGAGGGGCTGTGTCGTGCTCACGCTGTACCAACGATGCGGAGAGAGCCGGTGTTCCGGCGGGCGCCCGAGTCGGGGAACTCACAGCGGACTTTCAGGAATGCACTTCTGCGCGCGAATTGCGCGGCTCCGGACTGACGCAAGACCAACCCCCTGCACGTGTGGGCCCGGCGGGTTTCGCCGGGCTTCGGCACCCGCCGCGGAGCCCAACATCCCCACGACGGACGGCCCGCGACCTGTCCGAAAATTGACAGGGCCACGGGCCGTATACCGTACCGCTTGCGGAGTACCTCGGGGAGTTGACTGGTCAGTAGTCTCAACTGCCAGTGCGCGGACCGGGGTTCCGGATTCCTCCGCCCCCCGGCCCGCGGTTCCGGTCAGTACGCGCGGGCCACCAGCGCGTAGTTGCCGGGCTGGTCGTCGGCGGCCGGAACGGAGCCGTCCGCGGCGACCAGGCAGCGCACCGAGACGCCCTGCTCGGCCAGCTTGGCCTCGCCCGCGGGGCCGAGGTCGGCCCAGGAGATCCGGCCCCAGCCGGTGGCCGCGGCCTCGACGGCCTCGTCGATGCCCTTGACGTCCACGGTGCGGGACTCGCGGCGCTCGCGGGACTCGCGCAGCAGCTGCGCCTGGTCCTCCTCCAGGATGCCGGGGACGATCGCGGCCAGGGAGTCGACCGAGACCGGCTCCTTGCCGCCGGCGATCCGGCGGACCAGCATCGCGGTGCCGGCCTCCAGGTCGCGCGGGCCGACCTCGATGCGCAGCGGGACGCCCTTGAGCTCCCAGTCGACGGCGCGGCGGCCGAACGGGGTGTCGGTGCGGTCGTCGACGACCACCCGGACGCCCGCGGCCTCCAGCTGGGCGCCGATCTCGCGGACCTTCGCCAGCACCGCGTCCTCGCCCTTGATGGCGAGCACCACGGCCTGCACGGCGGCCAGCCGCGGCGGCACCCGCAGGCCGTTGTCGTCGCCGTGCGACATGATCAGGCCGCCGACCATGCGGGTGGAGACGCCCCAGGAGGTCTGCCAGACGTGCTCGCGCTCGGCGCCCTGCAGCTGGTAGGTGGTGTTGAAGGCCTTGGCGAAGTTCTGGCCCAGCTCGTGGCTGGTGCCCATCTGCAGCGCCTTGCCGTCGCCCATCATGCCTTCGAGCGTGAGGGTGTTGATGGCCCCGGCGAAGCGCTCCTTCGCGGTCTTGCGGCCGAGCACCACGTCGATGCCGAGGACGTTGGTCATGAAGTCGCCGTAGACGTCCGTGTGGATCCGCGAGGCGTACGCGCGGGCGTCCTCGTAGGTGGCGTGGGCGGTGTGGCCCTCCTGCCAGAGGAACTCGGTGGTGCGCAGGAAGACGCGCGGGCGCAGCTCCCAGCGGACCACGTTGGCCCACTGGTTGATCAGCAGCGGCAGGTCGCGGTGGCTCTGCACCCACTTGGAGAAGTACTCGTTGATGATGGTCTCGGAGGTGGGCCGGACGACGACCGGCTCGTCCAGCTCCTTGCCGCCGCCGTGGGTGACCACCGCGAGCTCGGGGGCGAAGCCCTCGACGTGCTCGGCCTCCTTGGTCAGGTAGGACTGCGGGATGAACATCGGGAAGTAGGCGTTCTGCGCGCCGGCCTTCTTGATCCGCGCGTCCATCTCCTGCTGCATCCGCTCCCACAGGCCGTAGCCGTACGGTCGGATGACCATGGTGCCCCGGACCGGGCCGTTGTCGGCCAGCTCTGCCTTGTTGATGAGGTCCTGGTACCAGCGGGGGAAGTCTTCCGCCTGGGGGGTGAGAACGGGTGCCTTAGCCATGGGCCGAATGGTACGGAAAACCGGGGCCGGACCGTGAATCCGGTTCACCGTACGGCCGCGCGCCCACCGCCCGCGCCCACCGCCCGCGCCCGCCGCGCCGTCCCGAACCCCGGGGGCCGGACCGGCCGGACTGCGTCGCGCCCGCGCACACCCCGGGGCGCACACCCGCGGCGCACGGATACCTGCTCGCACCCCTCTGGACGGCGGGGGCGACCCGCTGTTCGCTGGGAGAGGGGCCGGGGGGCAGGGCTGCGGGGGCCGCAGCCGATTCCGAGGACCGATTGGGAGGCCGCGATGGCTTCAGCGCAGGTGACCGGCAGCACCGTGGACCGGGTCCGGACGGACTCCCCGGCGGGGCGCAGCGGTCGGGCGCGGGACTGGGCGGAGATCCAGGAGCGCATGCTCGTCCCCCTCTACCAGGACGTTTACCGGCAGCTGGAGGTCGGCTCGGCCACCAGCCTGCTGGGCGTCGGCTGCCGCTCCGGGCTGGCGCTGCTGCTCGCCGCCGGGCGCGGCGCGCAGGTCGCGGGGGTGGAGGCGGACAGCGGGCTGCGGGAGCTCGCGGCGGCCCGCGGGCTGCAGGTGTCGCCCGGCGGGCGGGCCGCGGACGTCGCCCGTTCGGCGCCCCCCGTCCCCCGCCCGGCGCACTCCCTGGTGACGGTTTTCGAGCAGCCGCCGACGCCCGCGCTGCTCGCCTGGTCGGTCGCCCGCACGCTGCCCGGCGGGCAGCTGGTGGTGGCGTCGTGGGCCCCGGCGGAGCGCTGCGAGAGCGCCGCCGTGCTGGGGGTCGCCCGTCGGCACGCCCCGCTCGGTGCGCCGGACCCGTTCGCCGCGTCCCGCCCCGGCGTGCTGGAGTCGCTGCTCGCCTCGGCCGGGGTGCGCCCGTCCGGGAGCGGCCGGGTGGGCTGCCCGTTCGCCTACGCGGGCCTGGACTCGGCGGTCCGCGGCCTGCTCTCGACCGGCCTGTTCGACCGGGCCGAGGAGGCCGCGGGCGCGGCGCTGGTGGCGAAGGAGCTGGAGGAGGCGCTGCACCCGTACCTGCGGCCGGACGGCTCGGTGCGGATGGCGAACGAGTTCCGCTGGGCGGTCGGGACGAAACCCCGCGGCTAGGCCCTCTCGGCGTCAGGACCGGCCGAGCCCGGCGGCGGCGTACGCGGCGTCCTCGTCCAGGGTCTCGGCCTCCAGCAGGGCGGCGGCCAGCGCGTCGAGCCGGTCGCGGTGGCGGTGCAGCAGGGCGACGGCCTCCTCCCAGCACTCGGCGACGATCCGGCGGGCCTCCTCGTCGACCGCGTCCAGCGTGGTGGGGGCGGCGGCCAGGCCGTACGGGGACTGGCTGTCGTTGGGGACGGCGGTGACCCGGCCGACCCGGTCGCTCATGCCCCAGCGCCCGGCCATCGAGCGGGCGATGGTGGTGAGCTGTTCGAGGTCGCTCTCGGCGCCGGTGGTGACCACCCCGTAGACCACCTGCTCGGCGGCCATCCCGCCGAGCGCGCCGATGATCCGGCCGCGCAGGTAGGGCTCGGTGTAGGAGTAGCGGTCGGTGTCGGGGGTGGAGAGGGTGACGCCGAGGGCGCGGCCGCGCGGCACGATGGTGATCTTGCGGACCGGGTCGGCGCCGGGCTGGAGCATGCCGAGCAGGGCGTGTCCGGACTCGTGGAAGGCGGTCCGTTCGCGTTCCTGCTGGGGCATCACCAGCGGGCGCACCGCCCCGAGCTGGACCTTCTCCAGGGCCTCGGAGAGGTTCTCCTGGTCGACCGCGTCCTGCTGGCGCTTGACGGCGAGCAGCGCGGCCTCGTTGACCAGGTTGGCCAGGTCTGCGCCGGTCATGCCGGGCGTGGTGCGGGCGACGGCGCCCAGGTCGGTGCCCTTCGCGAGCGGGACCTGGCGGGTGTGGATCTTCAGGATCTGCTCGCGGCCGGTCCGGTCGGGCGGGCTGACGGTGATCCGGCGGTCGAACCGGCCGGGCCGCAGCAGCGCCGGGTCGAGGATCTCGGCGCGGTTGGTCGCGGCGATCACGATCACGCCCTCGGAGCCGGAGAACCCGTCCATCTCGGTGAGGATCTGGTTGAGGGTCTGCTCGCGCTCGTCGTGGCCGCCCATGCCGCCACCGCCGCCGCGCTGCCGCCCGATGGTGTCGATCTCGTCGATGAACACGATCGCGGGGGCGACCTTGCGCGCCTCGGAGAACAGTTCGCGGACCCGGCTGGCGCCGACGCCGACGATCATCTCGATGAACTCGGAGGCCGAGGCGGAGAAGAACGGCACGTCCGCCTCCCCCGCGACGGCCCGGGCCAGCAGCGTCTTGCCGGTGCCGGGCGGGCCGGTCAGCAGCACGCCGCGCGGCATCTTCGCGCCGAGCCTGCGGTAGGCCTGCGGGTTCTTCAGGAAGTCGACCACCTCGCTGAGCTCGTCCCGCACCTCGTCGATGCCCGCCACGTCCTGGAAGGTGGTGCGCTTGCCCTGGCTGGTGTCCACCGGCTTCGGCGGGGCCTTGCGGCCGAGCGCGCCGCCGCCGATCCCGCCCGACATCCGGCGGGCGATCAGCACCCACACCCCGATCAGCAGCAGCATCGGCGCCAGCGAGATCAGCAGGTTCGCCAGGAAGCTGCGCTGCTGCACCACCGGACGGGCCGTCACCTCGACGTTCTGCGACTGCAGGGTGCCCCAGATGTTGTCGCTGGCGAAGGCCGGGCGCTGGGTGGTGAACTCCGTGTAGTCGCCCTTGCCGCCGTCCGGCTTGGGCTGCTTCTCCTTGAGCGTGCCCTCGATGGCGTCGCCCTTGGAGTAGATCTTGGTGACGTTCCCGCCGTTGAGCTGCTTGGTGAACTCGGTGTACGAGATCGTGGTCGAGCCGCCGTTGCCGAAGAAGCTCAGCAGCAGGTCGGAGAGCAGGAACACCACCAGTGCGGTGAGGATCAGGCCCGTCCAGCCGCCCGGCATCCTCTTCTTCGGCGGCGGCGGGGGCGGCGCCCCCTCGGACCGCCAGGGCTGGTCGGGGGTCTGGCGCGGCGGCACGGGGTTGCTCATCCATCGGACAATACGGACATCGTGCACGTCGGACGGTGCGCAACGCCGCGCCCCGGGCGCACCCCGCCGGGTCAGCGCACCGGTGTCGGCCACTCCTCCGCGGTCAGCGCGAACCGCTCGTGGTCGCGCCAGGCGCCCTGCAGGAACAGCATCCGCGGCGTGAACCCCTCGTGCCGGAAACCCAGTCGGCGCGCCATCGCGATCGACCGCTCGTTGTCCGGCTGCACGTTGATCTCCAGCCGGTGCAGCCCCAGCCCGCCCAGCTCCGACGGCGTGAAGCAGCGCTCCACCACCAGCCGCATGCCCTCCGACATCCGGCCCGTCCCGACGAACGGCTCGTACGAGTCGTAGCCCAGCACGCCGTTGCAGAACCGCGCCATCACCATGTTCGCCACGTTGCACTTGCCGACCAGGCCGCCGGTCTCCGCGTCGACGATCAGGAACGTGCGCAGGCCCGCGCCCTGACGGCTCAGCAGGTCCGGCATGGCGTCGGGCTCGACGGGGTTCCACCGCCCGATGTGCGCGGCGGAGCGCCGCACCGCCTCGGCGTAGGGGACGACGTCATCGGGGCGGGGGGCTCGGATCGTCACGCGCATTGGCCCATTCTGGACCAGGCCGGACGCGCACGCGCAGTTCCCCGCGCCCCCGCTCCCCCACGCCTACAGCAGGTCCTTGAACTCCTTGGGGAGGTCGAAGTCCGTCGGCCCCTTGCCCGGCTGGAGGCCGAAGGCTCCGCCGGGCTGGGCGCCCTGGCCGGGGCCGAGGGCCTTGCGCTCGGCGGCGGCGGCCTCCTCCTGGGCGCGCTTGAGCGGGTTGCCGCTCTTGCGCTTGCCCTTGGCGACCGGGGCCTTCTTGCCGGAGCGCTTGGCGCCGCCGCCCATGCCGGGGATGCCCGGCATGCCCGGGATGCCCTTGCCGGAGGCCATCGCGGACATCATCTTGCGGGCCTCGAAGAAGCGCTCGACCAGGCCGGAGACCTCCCCGACCTGGACGCCGGAGCCCTTGGCGATGCGCAGGCGGCGCGAGCCGTTGATGAGCTTGGGGTCCGCGCGCTCGGCCGGGGTCATCGACTTGATGATCGCGCCGACCCGGTTGACGTCCTTGTCGTCCAGGTTGTTGATCTGGTCGCGGATCTGGCCCATGCCGGGCAGCATGCCGAGCAGCTTGGAGATCGAGCCCATCTTCTGGACCTGCTCCAGCTGCGACAGGAAGTCGTCGAGCGTGAAGTCCTTGCCGCCGCCCTGGAGCTTGGCGGCCATCTTCTCGGCCTCGGCCTGGGAGAAGGTCTGCTCGGCCTTCTCGATCAGGGAGAGGACGTCGCCCATGCCGAGGATGCGCGAGGCCATCCGGTCGGGGTGGAAGGCGTCGAAGTCGTCGACCTTCTCGCCGTTGGAGGCGAACATGATCTGGCGGCCGGTGACGTGGGCGACCGAGAGGGCCGCGCCGCCGCGCGCGTCGCCGTCGAGCTTGGAGAGCACGACGCCGGTGAAGTCGACGCCCTCCAGGAAGGCCTGGGCGGTGGTGACCGCGTCCTGGCCGACCATGGCGTCGACCACGAACAGGACCTCGTCCGGGTCGACCGCGGCGCGGATGTCGGCGGCCTGCTGCATCAGTTCGGCGTCGATGCCGAGGCGGCCGGCGGTGTCGACGATGACGACGTCGTACTGCTTCTGCTTGGCGTACTCGACGGAGTCGCGGGCGACCTGCACCGGGTCGCCGACGCCGTTGCCGGGCTGCGGGCCGTAGAAGGCGACGCCGGCCCGCTCCGCGACGACGCCGAGCTGGGTGACGGCGTTGGGGCGCTGGAGGTCGCAGGCGACCAGCAGCGGGGTGTGCTTCTGGCTCTTGAGCCAGTGGCCGAGCTTCCCGGCCAGGGTGGTCTTGCCCGCGCCCTGGAGGCCGGCCAGCATGATCACGGTCGGGCCGGTCTTGGCGAACCGCAGGCGGCGGGTCTCGCCGCCGAGGATGCTGATCAGCTCCTCGTTGACGATCTTGATGATCTGCTGGGCCGGGTTCAGCGCCCCGGAGACCTCGGAACCGAGGGCCCGGTCCTTGACCTGCTTGATGAAGGCGCGGACCACGGGGAGCGCGACGTCCGCCTCCAGCAGGGCGATCCGGATCTCGCGCGCGGTGGCGTCGATGTCCGCCTCGCTGAGACGGCCCTTGCCCCGGAGGTTCTTGAACGTCGCTGCGAGGCGGTCGGAGAGAGTGTCGAACACGTCGGTCGCGGGTCCCTTGCGGCATCGAGTACGGGTACTGTCGTCGCCCCCAAGGGTAGCCGTACCCCGGCGGGCGGTCTGCGCCCCCGCGGGAACCGGGGGTCAGTGCGCCTCCAGAGCGGTCCGGACGGCCTGCGCGACCTCCTCGGCGCGGGCCGCCTCCAGCGGGCCGCCGTCGGTGGAGGTGAGGTAGAAGGCGTCGACGGCCTCCGCACCGAGGGTGGAGACGTGCGCGGTGCGGACCCGCACCCCGGCGGTGTCCAGGGCCCGGCCGATCCGGTGCAGCAGGCCGGGCGCGTCGTGCGCGCGGACCTCCAGCACGGTGGCGGACCGCGAGGCGTCGTGCGGGGCGACGGTGACCACCGGCGGCGGGGTGCTGATGCCGCGGCGGCGCGGCGCGGCGGCGTCGCGCTCGGCGAGCTTGCGGGCGACGTCCAGCGAGCCGTCCAGGGCGCGGCGCAGGTCGGCGCGGAGCCGGGCGGCCTCGGGCAGGTCGCCGTACTCGGCGGCGACCGTCCAGGACAGCAGCAGGACCGGCCCGGCACCGACCGGGTCGAGCTCGCGCAGGCCCGCCTTGCGGACGGCGAGGCGGTGCACGGCGAGCACGCCCGCGACGGTGCCGAGCAGGCCGGGGCGGTCCGGGACGGCCAGGGTGAGCTCGACGCCCATCGGCTCGGCGCCGCCGCCCTCCGGCGCGGCCTCGGCGTGCGCGGTCAGGGCGAGCGCGGGGCCGCCGGTGCGGGCGGCCTCGACGGCGAGCCGCTCCTGGTCGGCGGTGACCTCGGGGTCGGTGGCCGGCGGGCGGGTCTCCCCGGCCAGCCGGGCGGCGGTGCGCTCGACCAGGGTGGCGACCAGCGAGGCCCGCCAGCCGGACCAGGCGGCGGGGCCGGTGGCGGTGGCGTCGGCCTCGGTGAGGGCGTGCAGGAGTTCCAGGTGGCCCTGGGTGCCGACGGTCTTGGCGATCAGGTCCGCGGTGGCGGGGTCGTCGGGGTCGCGGCGGGTGGCGGTGTCGACCAGCGTCAGGTGGTGGCGCACCAGCAGCGCCAGGGTGTCGGTGTCGCGCTTGCCGAAGCCCATCCGGACGGCGACGTCGCGGACGATCACCTCCCCGGCCTCCGAGTGGTCGCCGGGCCAGCCCTTGCCGAGGTCGTGCAGCAGGGCGGCGACCAGCAGCAGGTCGGGGCGGGCGGTGCGGCGGGTCATCGCGGCGGCTCGGACGGCAGTCTCGATCAGGTGCCGGTCGACGGTCCAGCGGTGCACGGCGTTGCGCTGCGGGCGGCAGCGGACCCGCTCCCAGTCGGGCAGCATCCGGCTGATCAGGCCCTCCGCCTCCAGCGCCTCCCAGACCGGCAGGCAGGCCTCGCCCGCGCCGAGCAGGGTGACCAGCTGCTCGCGGGCCTCGTCCGGCCAGGGCACCGGCAGCGGCCTGGTCTCGGCGGCCAGCCGGCGCACGGTGGCGTAGCCGACGGTCAGCCCGGCCTGGGCGGCCGCGGCGGCGGCGCGCAGCGGCAGCACCGGGTCGGTGGCGGGCCGGGCGGCCTGGGCGAGCACGGCCTCGCCGTCCTGCTCGACCACGCCCTCGGCGAGCGGGCGGCGCTCGGGCGCGGCGGGGCCGGCCGGGGCGCGCCGGGCGCCGTTGAACGGGAAGCCGAACCGGACGGCGCGGCGCGGCGCCGGGCTGCGGCGGGCGGCCAGCACCCGCTCGACCGAGCGCCAGGTGACGTCCGAGGCGTACGCGACGGTGCGGGCGGCCTGGTAGACCTGCCGCAGCAGGGTGTCGGCGTCGAGCACGCCGAGCCGTTCGGCGACCTGGTCCTGGTCCTGGAGGGAGAGCCGCTCGGTGGCCCGGCCGGTGGTCAGGTGCAGCGCGTCGCGGACGTCGGCCAGGGTGCGGGCGGCGGCGTCCAGGCCGTCGCGGGGGGCGTCGGCGAGCCAGGTGGCGGCGACGGCGTTCAGCGCGACCAGGTCGCGCAGGCCGCCGCGGGCCTCCTTGAGGTCGGGTTCGAGCAGGAAGGACAGCTCGCCGTGGCGCTCGGCCCGGGCCCGGCCGAGCTCCTGGAGCTCGGGGAGCCGGGCGGGGGCGGCGGCGCGCCAGTCGGCGAGGACGGCGGAGCGCAGGTCGGCGGTGAGCTGCGGGTCGCCCGCCAGGTGGCGGGCGTCGAGCAGGCCGAGCTGGGCCTTGAGGTCCTCGGCGGCGACCTTGCGGGCCTCGGCGGGGGTGCGGACGGCGTGGTCGAGGGCGACGCCGCCGTCCCAGACCGGGTACCAGATCCGTTCGGCGAGGCCGGCGGCGAGCGGGCCCTCGTGCAGCAGCAGCACGTCCAGGTCGCTGCGCGGGGAGAGCTCGGCCCGGCCGTAGCCGCCGACGGCGACCAGGGCGGTGCGGGCGGGCGCCCCGGCGGCCCGGTAGAGGCCGGACAGCCAGTCGTCGGTGAGCCGGGCGAGGGCGGCGCGCCGCTGCGGGCCCGCGGCGGCGCGGTCGGCCAGCAGCCGGGCGCGTTCGGCGGGGTAGCCGTACTCGGCGGGGTCGGTGCTGCTCACGTCTGCTCCCGGTGCGTGCTGGTGCCGGATACGCCTTCGGCGGACCTGCCGCGAGGGCAGGTCCGCCAGGAGGGTTTTCAGCGGTGGTTCTCAGCGCTGGTTCAGAGGGCGTCGGGGCCGCGCTCGCCGGTGCGGACCCGGACGGCGGTCTCGACCGGGATCGACCAGACCTTGCCGTCGCCGATCTTCCCGGTGCGGGCCGCCTTGACGACCACGTCGATCAGCTGCTCGGCGTCCTCGTCCTCGACCAGTATCTCGATCCGGACCTTCGGCACCAGGTCGACGGTGTACTCGGCGCCGCGGTAGACCTCGGTGTGGCCGCGCTGCCGGCCGTACCCGCTGGCCTCGGTGACGGTCAGGCCGTGCACCCCGAAGGCCTGCAGGGCGTCCTTGACCTCGTCCAGGCGGTGCGGCTTGATGACGGCGGTGATCAGCTTCATCGGGCGTCGACCTCGGTCTTCTCGGCGGGGACGGCAGCGGCGGGGGCGGCGACGGGGCGGGCGAGGCTGGCGCCGACGGCGGTGAAGTCGTAGGCGGACTCGGCGTGCTCGGCCTGGTCGATGCCGGACACCTCGACGTCCTCGGAGACCCGGAAGCCGATGGTCTTCTGGATCGCCTGACCCAGCAGCCAGGAGAGCACGAAGGAGTAGACCAGGACCACGACCACGCCGAACGCCTGCTTGCCGAGCTGGCCCAGGCCGCCGCCGTAGAACAGGCCGGACGCGGTCTGGCCGACGTGGCCGGTGGCGAAGAAGCCGATCAGCAGCGAGCCGACGATGCCGCCGACCAGGTGGACGCCGACCACGTCGAGCGAGTCGTCGAAGCCGAACTTGTACTTCAGGCTGATCGCCGCGGCGCACAGCGCACCGGCGATCAGGCCGATCGCGATCGAGCCGAGCGGGGAGACCGAGCCGCAGGCCGGGGTGATGGCGACCAGGCCGGCCACCGCGCCGGAGGCCGCGCCCAGGGTGGTGAACGCGCCGTGCCGGATCTTCTCGTAGGCCAGCCAGCCGAGGACGGCGGCGGCGGTGGCGACCTGGGTGTTGACGAAGGCCATGCCCGCGACGCCGTTGGCGGCCAGCGCCGAGCCCGCGTTGAAGCCGAACCAGCCGAACCACAGCAGGCCGGAGCCGAGCATCACCAGCGGCAGGCTGTGCGGGCGCATCGGGTCCTTCTTGAAGCCGATCCGCTTGCCCAGCACCAGCGCCAGGGCGAGGCCCGCCGCACCGGCGTTGATGTGCACCGCGGTGCCGCCGGCGAAGTCGATCACGCCGTTGCGGTCACCGAGCCAGCCGCCGTTGCCGCCGTCGAAGAAGAACACCCAGTGCGCGACCGGGAAGTACACGACGGTCACCCAGAGCGCCACGAACAGGCTCCAGGCCGCGAACTTCGCCCGGTCCGCGATGGCGCCGCTGATCAGCGCCGGGGTGATGATCGCGAACATCAGCTGGAAGGCCGCGAAGCCGGTCACCGGGATCGTCCCGGTGAGCGCGTTCAGGTCGATGCCGCGCATGCCCAGGTAGTCGAGGTTGCCGATCAGACCCGCCCCGGCGTCCGGCCCGAAGGCCAGCGTGTAGCCGTACAGGACCCAGAGCACGGTGACGATGGCCAGTGAGACGAAGCTCATCACCAGCATGTTGAGGGTGCTCTTGACCCTGACCATGCCTCCGTAGAAGAAGGCCAGGCCCGGGGTCATCAACATGACCAGGGCCGCACAGATGAACACAAAGGCGGTATCGCCCGCGCTGAAGCCGTCCGGCATCGGCGTCTCCTCCGAAATGAGAGCCGCACCACGACCGGGATACCTGTCCCGTGCCATCCCGGCGTGTCGGCGATGAGAGGAGAGTGCCGAAGGCGGGTTTCGGCCGATGCGGCTCGGTGTTTCGCCGCAGTGACGCGGTTGGCGCGCCCGTTACGGGCACGTGAACCACGGCAGGTGACGCGTACTGGACAGCGCGTGTCATACTGCCGCGGCCGTCCGGACGGGCGGGTCGGACGGCCGCGGGAGACGGGGCGGAGCGGAACCGGAAGGGCCGGGGCGGAGCGGAACCGGAAGGGCCGCGGCGGAGCGGAACCGGAAGGGCCGCGGCGGGGTCAGACCACCGAGACGAACTCCGGGATGTCGTGCACCACCCGCTCGGCCAGCCGGTCCACCCCGGGGGCGCCGCGGAAGTCCCGGCTGGCGGCCTCGGAGGTCTTGCGGACCCGGGTGTTCAGCCGCTCGGAGCGCACCTTCTTGGCGATGTCCACCGCCTCCTCGCAGTACTTCGCCGCGTCCTCCGGCTCGTTCTGCAGCAGCCGCACCGAGGCCATCCCGACCAGGTTGAACGCGTAGGTGCGGACGTGCTCGCCGTCCTCCCGGAACCGGTCGACCGCCTCGGTGATCAGCGGCTCGGCGGCCTTGGCCATCGCGAGGCCGCGGTCCGAGGTGTAGGCCAGGTCCCGGTAGGAGTGCCCGTTCTCCGCGCACAGCTCGGCGTACGAGAAGAACTTGAGCCAGGTCGGCGTCTCCTCGTTGCTCTCCCGGATGTCGCTGAAGGTGTCCTCCGCCAGCCGGACCGCCCGGGCGCAGCGGTTGACCTCGCCGATGTTGGAGTACGCGCGCGCCTCCATCGCGTACAGCAGCGACTGCTGGCGG
Source organism: Kitasatospora phosalacinea (assembly GCF_000717185.1). Taxonomy (GTDB): domain Bacteria; phylum Actinomycetota; class Actinomycetes; order Streptomycetales; family Streptomycetaceae; genus Kitasatospora; species Kitasatospora phosalacinea_A. The sequence continues at coordinate 25,618 of NZ_JNYE01000026.1, forward strand.
GCGGTGGCGGTGTCCCGGCTGCCGTACTGGGCGAGGTGGATCAGCTCCAGCGCGTCCTCGCCGCGGTTGAGGTGGATCATCTGCCGGCTCATGTCGGTCAGCACGTGCGCGCCGAACGGGCGGTCGCCCGCCTCCTTGGCCGCGTGCAGCGCCAGCACGTAGTACTTCTGCGCGCTCGGGTGCATGCCCACGTCGTACGACATGAAGCCCGCCAGGTGGGCGAGTTCGGCGGTGATCCGGAACAGCCGCTTGGTGGTCGCCTCGGGGTAGGTCTCCTGCAACAGGTCGGTGACCTCGTGGAGTTGGCCGACCACCGCCTTGCGGCGCAGGCCGCCGCCGTTCTGCGCGTCCCACTTGCGGAACATCTCGGTGGTCTGCTCCAGCAGCTGCATCTCCGGCTCGGACAGCCGCCCGGAGAACTGGTGGCCGCCGTTGGCCGCCGCCAGGATCGGGGTGGGCGCGCCGTTCGGGCCGGGGGTCAGCCAGCGCTGCATCGGCTCGATCAGCGCCGCGCCGGCCGTCAGCGCGAGCGAAGTGCCCAGGAAGCCGCGGCGGTTGAGCATCAGGTCGCTGCGCGAGTACTCGCTGATCGCCTGCACGGTCTGCTGCGGGCTCCAGGGCAGGTCCACCCCGCTGCCGACGGTGGTCACCTGGACCACCGCGCGCAGGCCGAGGTCCTCGACCGAGACCACCGAGCCGAAGCGCTCCGAGAACAGCTCCGACATGATCTTCGGGATCGGCTCGCGGGGCTGCTCGCCGTCCAGCCACCGGCGCACCCGCGAGGTGTCGGTGGAGACGTGGTGCGCGCCGATCTGCCGTGCCCTGCGGTTCACTTGTCGCGCCAGCTCGCCCTTCGACCAGCCGCTGCGCGCGAACCAGGAGCCCAGCTTCTCGTTCGGCTGCTTCTCACCCATGGGACCGTCCCCATCCCGCCCCGAACCCGGGGCCCCTCTTCGCCCTGACCCGTTATCCATCACCGCCCGCGTGACCGGTCGGCTGCGTTCCGTATGCCGAACGTAGCGCCCCTCCGCCATCCGGGGGAGCAACGTCGGAGAAACGCCACCTTTCGCCACCCCCACGAGTGAACTACCGGACCGGCGGGCGCGCTTCACTATGAGTCAGCCCGGCATGACCCCGGCACATGCCCGGACCCGACGGAACCCGACGGAGGCACGCGTGCGGCAACGACGATCCGGCATCCGAAGCGCCGGTGCAAGGCGCCTGCTGGCCCGCGCCACCCGGATCGGTGTGCGCCGGTCCGCGCGCGCCTCCAGCGCACCCCGCACCACGCGCCCGACGGGCGACGCGCCGTCACCGTCCCGTAACCAGCGGCGACCGGAACCGGTTGGGGGTGGCATGGACAAGCTGTTCGGCACCCTGCGGCTCACCCCCCTCGGCGCCCGCCGCCGCACCCGGCCCACCGCGCTGCAGGCAGCCGCCGAGTACTCCGAGCGCTGGGGCTGGACGCTGGCCGCCGGCAGCCCGACCTCCCGCGCCGGGACGGCCTGCGACTGCGGCGTCCCGCACTGCGCCGCGCCCAACCTGCACCTGCGGGTCGGCCCGGCGATCGCCCCCGGCGCGACCGCCGCCGAACTCGCCGCCCGCTGTCCGGCCGACGCCCCGCTGCTGCTCCCGACGGGCCACCAGTTCGACGTCCTGGATGTCCCGGCCCAGCCCGGCCTGCAGGCCCTGGTCCGGCTGGAGCGGATGGGCACCCAGGTCGGCCCGGTGCTGGCCTCCCCGGCCGGCCGGCTGCTGCTCTTCGTCGCCCCCGGCACCGCCGAGCGCCTGCCCGACCTGCTCTACCGGATGGGCTGGGACGACGCCTCCCTCGACCTCACCTGCCACGGCCTCGGCTCCTACCTGGCCGCCCCGCCCACCCCGCTGGGGCCGCTCGGCCCGATGCGGTGGCTGCGCCGCCCCACCGCCGACGGCGCCCCGCCCGAGGCCCGCCTGCTGCTCGGCACCCTCGCGTACGCCTGCCACCGCACCCGGGACCGGCAGAGCGAGTTCGCCAGCTAGGGCCGCGTCCGGCACGCGGAAAGGTCCGTTCCGGGAGGGGGCTCCCTCCCGGAACGGACCTTTCGGGTGTTGCGCCGGCGCTAGCCGAGCAGGGCGTCCACGAAGGCGCCGGGTTCGAACGGGGCGAGGTCGTCCGCGCCCTCGCCGAGGCCGATGAGCTTGACCGGGACGCCGAGTTCGCGCTGCACCGAGATGACGATGCCGCCCTTGGCGGTGCCGTCGAGCTTGGTGAGCACGATGCCGGTGATGTCGACGACCTCCGCGAACACCCGGGCCTGGACCAGGCCGTTCTGTCCGGTGGTGGCGTCGAGCACGAGCAGCACCTCGTCGACCGGGCCGTGCTTCTCGACGACGCGCTTGACCTTGCCGAGCTCGTCCATCAGGCCGGTCTTGGTGTGCAGGCGGCCCGCGGTGTCGACCAGGACGGTGTCGACGCCGTCGGCGATGCCCTGCTTGACGGCGTCGAACGCGACCGAGGCCGGGTCGCCGCCCTCGGGGCCGCGGACGGTGTGCGCGCCGACCCGCTCGCCCCAGGTCTGCAGCTGGTCGGCGGCGGCGGCGCGGAAGGTGTCGGCGGCGCCGAGCACGACCTTCCGGCCGTCGGCGACCAGGACGCGGGCGAGCTTGCCGGTGGTGGTGGTCTTGCCGACGCCGTTGACGCCGACCACCAGGACCACGGCCGGGCCGTCCTCGTGCTTGACCGAGCGGACGGTGCGGTCGCTGTCGGTGCCGATCAGCTTGACGAGCTCCTCGCGGAGCAGGCCGCGCAGTTCGTCGGGGGTGCGGGTGCCGAGGACCTTGACCCGGGTGCGCAGGTTGTCGACGAGCTCCTGGGTAGCGGCGACGCCGACGTCGGCGGTGAGGAGGGTCTCCTCGATCTCCTCCCAGGTGTCCTCGTCGAGGCGGTCCCGGGAGAGCAGGGTCAGCAGGCCCTTGCCGAGGGTCGACTGCGAGCGGGAGAGCCGGGAGCGCAGCCGGACCAGGCGGCCGGCCGTGGGCTCGGGCACCTCGATCGCGGGCGCGGCCTCGGCCTCCTCGGCCCGCACCTCCTCGGCGGTCGGCTCCTCGGCGGTCGGCTGCTGGGCAGCCGGCTGCTCGGCCCCGGGCTCGACCGCGGCCCCGGGCTCGACCTCCGCTCCGGGCTCGACCTCCGCCTCGGGCTCGGTCGGGGCGGGCTTGGCCGGGGCGGGCGCGGTGATGGTCGGCGCCTGGCTCGGCCTGTCCAGTTCTTTGCGTCGTCTGCCGGAGACGACGAGTCCGGTGATCGCGCCGATGGCGACCACCGCGATGACAACGGCAAGGATCACGTATTCCATAACCCGTCCAGTATCACTTAGCGCCTATGCCGGGCCCGGTTCCGCGGGTTCCAGCGCTGTCCTGTGCCCGTCCTTGCGTTCCGACTGCCCCGGTACCCGCAACCGCTGGCTGATCACCTGCGAGATGCCGTCGCCCTTCATGGTGACGCCGTAGAGGGCGTCGGCGGACTCCATGGTGAGCTTCTGGTGGGTGATGACGATCAGTTGGGAGCTCTCCCGCAGCTCCTCCATGATCCCGACCAGGCGCCGCAGGTTGGTCTCGTCGAGCGCGGCCTCCACCTCGTCCATCACGTAGAACGGGCTGGGCCTGGCCTTGAAGATGGACACCAGCAGGGCGACGGCGGTGAGCGAGCGCTCGCCGCCGGAGAGCAGCGAGAGCCGCTTGACCTTCTTGCCGGGCGGCCTGGCCTCGACCTCGACGCCGGTGGTGAGCATGTTCTCCGGGTCGGTGAGCAGCAGTCGGCCCTCGCCGCCGGGGAAGAGCCGGGCGAAGACGCCCTCGAACTGGGCGGCGGTGTCGTGGTAGGCGGCGGTGAACAGCTGCTCGACCCGGATGTCGACGTCGCGGACGATGTCCATCAGGTCGCGGCGGCTCTTGCGGAGGTCGTCGAGCTGCTCGCCGAGGAACTGGTGGCGGGCCTCCAGGGCGGCGAACTCCTCCAGCGCGAGCGGGTTGACCTTGCCGAGCTGCTGGTGGGCGCGTTCGGCGGCCCTCAGGCGCTGCTCGACCTCGGCCCGGACGTAGGGGCGGGGCTCGCCGGGCTCCTGGGCCCCGGTGCCGTCCCGGCCGTCGGCGCCGTCCCGGCCGTCCGCGGGCGGCGGGGCGGGGACGGGCTGGTCGGGGCCGTAGCCCGCGAGCAGGTCGCCGCCCTCGATGCCGAACTCCTCCAGGGCCCTGGCCTCCAGCTGCTCGATCCGCAGCCGCTTCTCGGCGCGCAGCACCTCGTCGCGGTGGCCGGCGTCGACCAGGCGGTCGAGTTCGGCCTTGAGCTCGCGGCCGTGCTCGCGGAACTGCCGGAGTTCGGCCTCGCGGGCGGTGCGGTCGGCCTCGACGGCGGCGCGTTCGGTCTCGGCGGCGGCGAGGGTCCGCTCGATCCGGCCGAGCAGGTGGCGGGCGCCGGTGGCGACGGCGGTGGCGACGGCGGCCTCGCGGCGGGCGCGGTCGCGGCGCTCGGCGGCGCGGGCGCGGGCCTCGCGCTCGGCGCGGGCGGCGCGGTCGAGCTGGTCGGCGCGGCCGGCCAGGTTGCGGACCCGTTCCTCGTGGGTGCGGACGGCCAGCCGGGACTCCACCTCGGCCTGCCGGGCGGCGGTTCCGGCGGCGGCGAGCCGGTCGCGTTCGGCGGGGTCGGGTTCGTCCTCGCCGTCCTCGGCGAGTTCCTCGGCGGTGGCGAGCCGGGCGGCGAGTTCCGCGGCGGCGGTGCGGGCCGCGGCGAGGCCGTTCTCGGCCGCGGCGGCGGCGTCGGCGGTGCGTCCGGCCTCGTCGGCGGCGGCCCGGGCCGCGCCGCCGGAGCGGCCGAGGGCTCCGGCGAGTTCGGCCCGGCGCTGTTCGCCGCGGCGCCGGAGGGTGGTCAACTGCTCGACTTCGGCGGCGAGTTCGGCCCGGTGTTCGCGGGCGGCGGCGAGTTCCGCCGCCGACTGCGCGCAGCGGGCGTCGAGTTCGGCGATGCCGCGGGCGGCCTCGGCGACGGCGGCCCGGGTCTCCAGCGGGCTGGGCGCGCCGGGCGAGCCGCCGTGGGCGAGGGTGGCGGTGAGCAGGTCGCCGTCCCGGGTGACGGCGCTCCAGCCCGGGTGGGCGGCGGTCACCTTCCGTGCGGCGTCCAGGTCTTCGACCACGGCGGTGCGTTCCAGCAGCCGTCGGGCGGCGGCTGCGACGGCGGGCGGTCCGTCGACCAGGGCTCCGGCCCACCGGGCTCCGGCGGGCGGCTCCGCCACGGGCACAGCGGCGTCAGCGGCATCGGCATCGGCATCGGCGATCAGCAGGGCGGCCCGGCCGGCGTCCGCGGTGCGCAGCCAGGCCAGGGCGTCGGCGGCGGCGTCCGCGTCGGGGACGGCGACGGCTTCGGCGGCGGCGCCGAGCGCGGCGGCCAGGGCGAGTTCGAACCCGGGTGCGACGGTGAGGAGTTCGGCGGTGGGGCCGAGGACGCCGGGGCGTTCCAGCAGGGCGGCGCTGCCGTCCTTGCGGCGCAGGCCGAGGGCGAGCGCGTCGTGCCGGGCGGTGAGGGCGGCGCGTTCCCTCTCGGCGGCGGCGAGCGCCTCGCGGGCCGCCGAGGCCGCCCGTTCGGCGTCCCGCAGTGCGCTGCGGACCCGGTCGTGGCGTTCCTCGCTCTCCCCCTCCCCCGCGGCGAACTCCCGGTGCTGCTCCTGGAGTTGCTCGTGCTCCTGCTGGGCGGCGGCGGCCCGCAGCCGGGCCTCGTCGCGGGCGGTGGCGAGCCGCTGCGCCTCGGCCTCGGCGGCGTCGGCCCGGGAGCGGGCGGCGGCGACGGCGCCCTGCAGGCGGGCGAGGCCTTCGCGCCGGTCGGCGATGGCCCGGGCGGCGGCCCGGAGCCTGGTCTCCTCGGCGGCCAGGGCGCGTTCGTGCTCGGCGCGCTCCTCGACGGCTTCGGCCAGGGCGTCCTGCGCCTGTTCCAGGGCCGCTTCGAGGGCGGCCTCCTCCTCGCGGACCCGGACGGCCTCGCGCTCCAGCTCCTCCGGTTCGCGGCCGCGGCGCTCCTCCAGCTGTCCGGCGGTGGCGGCGGCGCGCACCCGGGCCTCGGCGAGTCCGACGGTGCCGCGGGTGCGTTCGGCGAGCGAGGAGAGCCGGTACCAGGTCTGCCGGGCGGCCTCCAGGGCGGGCCCGAGCTGTTCGACCTGGGCCTCCAGGACGGCTTCGCGCTGGAGGGCGGCGGCGAGTTCCTGTTCGACCGTGGTGCGGCGGAGCCCCAGGGCGAGCTCGTCGGCGACCTCGGCCTCGACGGCGCGGCGCAGGGTGAGCAGGTCGTCGGCGAGCAGCCGCAGCCGGGCGTCGCGCAGTTCGGCCTGGATGCCCGCGGCGCGCCGGGCGATCCTGGCCTGGCGGCCCAACGGGCCGAGCTGGCGGCGCAGTTCGGAGACCAGGTCCTGGACGCGGTTGAGGTTGGTCTGCATCGCGTCGAGCTTCCGCAGCGCCTTCTCCTTGCGCTTGCGGTGCTTGAGGACGCCGGCCGCCTCCTCGATGAAGGCGCGCCGCCCCATCGGGTCGGCGTGCAGGACGGAGTCGAGCTGGCCCTGGCTGACGATGACGTGCATCTCGCGGCCGATGCCGGAGTCGGAGAGCAGTTCCTGGATGTCGAGCAGTCGGCAGACGGTGCCGTTGAGCGCGTACTCGCTGCCGCCGTTGCGGAACATCGTCCGGGTGAGGGTGACCTCGGAGTAGTCGATCGGCAGGGCGCCGTCGGTGTTGTCGATGGTGAGGCTGACCTCGGCGCGGCCGAGCGGGGGGCGCCCGCTGGTGCCCGCGAAGATGACGTCCTCCATCTTGCCGCCGCGCAGCGACTTGGCGCCCTGCTCGCCCATCACCCAGGAGAGCGCGTCGACGACGTTGGACTTGCCGGAGCCGTTGGGGCCGACCACGCAGGTGATGCCGGGTTCGAAGCGCAGGGTGGTCGCCGAGGCGAAGGACTTGAACCCGCGCAGGGTCAGGCTCTTGAGGTGCACCCGACCGTCCTCTCGCCGCGCCGCGGACCGCCGCGCCGCGCCCCGTCACCTGCCGTTCCGCTCCGGGACGGCCCGCCGCCTGCGACTGTATCCGGCCGCACCACCGACGGGCCCCAGGCGGTGGTTTGACCGTGCGGCGGGTCGGGCAGCCTCTCGGCAGCGGACCGGCGTGGACACGACGAAGGGACGTCCGCTCCGGACGTCCCTTGCAGGCTGCCATCCCCTCGCCAGGGGGAAGCTCAGCGCACGACTGCGTCGATCGTGAGGACCACGAACGATCAGGTCAGGGCCGGCTCGCGCTGGTCCAGGTCGATGCTGCTGAGCAGCGAGTGCTCGTCGGCGACGGCGGACAGGGCGTCGTTCTCGGCCTGGAGCTTCACGAGCTCGTTCTCCAGGTCCTGGACGCGCTGCTGCAGCCGTCGCATCTCGGAGAGCATTCGCGGGTCGGGGCCGCCGACGTACCCGAGAAGCGCCTTTGCCATGATGTGTGGTCCTCCACGCTGAGTGACCGAACCGTTTACGGTGGGTCTTTGGGGGAAGGGATACGCACGCGCCTGCGCGCCGGACGTGCTGGCTGGGCACTACGAGGGCATCGCTGGTGAGTGACACACTCACAAACGTGGCCTCGCCGGTTAAACGCAAACCTGTGCGCGGGTTTCCAGCGTCTCACCAAAGACCGTACGGGTCAACACGATCACCGCACGCTACCGCGCCCCTGTCACCTGCATGGCGGGAACCTCACACCATCGGCCGGGCTAGTGGATCACTACGTCTGCGGAGTCAACCACGAGTGCGCCGCGATGGCAACCCTATGACACCGGCAGTTGCCGGGGGGCTCTCCTCCCGCCGGCAACTGCGGTGTGCTCATCGGATCGCGAAGCCCTCGTACCCGTCGCCCACGGCCGTCCAGATCTCGGTGACCCCGCTGACCTGACCAGGCGTTCCGGGCCCGCGCAGCGCGGCGAGCAGCCGCTCGCAGTCGGCGCGCGACCCCTCGGCGACCACCTGGACGCGGCCGTCCCCGAGGTTGCTCGTGTAGCCCGTCAGCCCGATCTCCAGGGCCCTGGCCCTGGTCCACCAGCGGAACCCCACCTGCTGGACGCGCCCGCGCACCCAGATGGTGGTGCGGACGGACCGGTGGCTGTCGTGACCTTGCATGTGTCCGACCATAGTCGGGTACTCCGGGGGCGCCCGGAACGGGCTTCACGCCCCTTCCACCGACCCTCCCCACCACCGCACGCCCCGCCCCCGGCGGCGCAGGGCGGCGCCGGGGCGCGGGTCAGCCGCCGAAGCCGCCGAAGTCGTCCCCGCCGAAACCGCCGAAGTCGTCGCCGCCGAAGTCGCTGCCGCCGCCGGCGCCGGGGTCGAAGTCGTCGCCCGCGTACTCGCCGCCGTCCTGGCCGTCCCCGCCGCCCTGGTCGTCCGCGTAGGCGTAGCCGGGGGTGGCGAGCGCCGAGCCGAGCACGGTGCCGACCAGCAGGCCGGGCAGCAGGCCGCCGCCGAAGTAGCCGCCCGCCCAGGGGCTGTAGACGGGGCCGGCGTTCCAGTACGGCTGGTGGTGGCCGTCCTCGGTCTCCACGGTGCGGACGTGCGGGTCGCGGCCGCCGGAGATCCGGGCCGCGTCGTCGGCGCAGGCCGGGACGGGGCGCGGGGCTCCGCCGGGCGGGGCCCACGGGACGTCGGTGGTGGAGGGGCCGTGCCGCGGGTCGAAGAAGCACGGGACGCGGCGCTCGGGCAGCGGGCGGCCCTCGCGGCGGGCGGCCAGGGTGGCCAGCGCGAACCGGCCCTGCTCCAGCGCCTCGGTCACCGGGCGGACGTCCGCGGGCCGCTCCGCCGCGTCCATGGTCCGCTTGGCGCGGTCGTAGGCGTCCAGCGCGGCGGTGTAGTCGGTGCGCCGGTCGTCGTCCGCGTCGGGGGCGCCGGGGTCGAAGTCGAGCCGGTCGAGCTCCTCGCCGAACGCGGTGATGTCCTCGTCCACCACGGTGCGCAGCCGGGCGAGTTCGGCCCGGGCCTGCTCCTCCCTGCGCCTCCTGGCGCGGCGGACCAGCAAGAGGGCGCCCGCGCCGAGCAGCACGACCAGCAGCACCGGGACGAGCACCCAGGCGATCGAGGTGCTGTGCTGCGGGCCGTCGCCCTCGACCTTCTCCGCGGCCCCGTCGACGAACTCGTTCAGGGTGGCGCCGATGTCCCCGCCGTTGGAGCGGTACGCGGCACCGGCCAGGTTCCGGGCCGTGGCCTGGTCCAGCACCTCGGGGCCGGAGGACTGGGCCTGGAACTGGTCGCCGCGCCAGATCGCGTAGACGCCGGCGGCACCGACCTTGGTGCGGAGGTCGACGAACAGGTTCTTCGTCGGGTAGGCCTCGCTGTCGGGCAGCACCGCGACGTAGATCGGCTTGTCGACGTCCTTGAGCTTCTTCGCCAGCCCCTCCGCCTGCTCCGCGGAGAAGCGGCTGCTCATCGACGGGTCGACGTAGAGCTGGACCCTCTTCATGGCGTCGGCCGCGTCGTTCAGGCCGGACGCCGACGCGGGCGCGGCCGGTACGAGCACCGTCAGCAGGCCGAGCAGCACCGCCAGGAGGGCGGCGGGCCCGGCGGCGCGGGAGCGGCGGAGCACAGTTCTCATGCTCCCGACGGTACCGGTCGACCGGTCGGCGACACGCCCTCCTCGGGCGCCACCCCCTACTCCAGGGCGAGACGGGCCGCCGGAACCCCCGCCGACCGGCCGGAGTTGCCCCCGGACGTCCCGGCCGGGGCGCCGGAGCAGGCATAGTGGTGACGATCTTCCGCACCACCCGCCCTCCGCGCCCCCCGGCCTTCCCTACCGCCCCGCTCTCCGCCCCGCCCCGCTCTCCGCCCCGCCCGGCCCTCCGCGCCGCCCAGCCCACCCGACAGGAGACCCCAGGTGTTCCTCGGCCTCGTCACCGCCGTCGCGGCGTCCGTCTGCTACGGCACCGGGTCGGTGCTGCAGGCCCTCGGCGCCCGCCGCTCCGCCCGGCAGGAGGCGGCGTCCGGCACCGTCACCGAGCACGGCGGGCCGAGCCTGTCCTCGACCGCGAAGGCCGCCGTCACCTGGGAGTTCATCCTCGGCACGGTGCTGGACTTCGTCGGCTTCGGCCTCGGCGCGCTGGCCGCCCGGCTGCTGCCGCTGTTCCTGTCGCAGACCATCATCAGCGCCAACCTGGTGATCACCGCGGTGCTGTCGGTGAAGCTGCTGGGCCTGCGGCTGCGCCAGTTGGAGTGGCTGTCGATCGGGATCCTGTGCGGCGCGCTGGTGCTGCTCGCGGTGGCCGCCGGCCCGGAGGGCGGGCACGAGGCGGCCCGGGCGTTCCACTGGGCGCTGCTGATCGGCTCGGCGGTGCTGATCGCGGGCGGTTCGCTGGTGGTGCGACGGCTCGGGTCGAGCGGGGCGATCGTGGCGGGCCTGCTCTCCGGCCTGGGCTTCGGCGCGCTGGGCATCGGCGTGCGGGTCCTGGACGGCGTGCAGCCCTTCGACCTCGGCGCGCTGCTCGCCGACCCGGCCCTGTACGCCGTGCTGGTCGGCGGCCTGGGCGGGATGTACCTGCACACCGTCGCCCTGCAGATCGGCTCGGTGAACGGCGCGACCGCCGCCCTGGTGGTCGGCGAGACGGTCGTCCCCGGCGCCGTGGGCGTGCTCTGGCTCGGCGACTCCTCCCGGGACGGCCTGGGCTGGCTGGCCGTCCTCGGCTTCCTGCTGGCGGTGGCCAGCGCCGTCGGCGTGGCCTACTTCGGCGAGGAGGGCGGCGCGCTGCACGCGGCCGCCGAGGAGGAGAAGGCGACCGCCGGGACGTCGAACTGACCGGGCGGGCTGGCGTCGTCCTCTCCCCGGGCCGGCGGAGTCGGCGCGGTGGCTGCTCGCCCTCGACCCGGACTTCCCGGGCGCCCGCCGGCGGCAGGAGGTGGAGCGGATCGCCTGGAGCTGGGCGCGCGGACGGCTCGGGTCAGGCCCGGGGCGGGCGCTGGCAGGCGGGGCAGGAGTAGCTGGAGCGGTTCATCCAGGCGTCCCGGCGCATCGCGGTGCCGCAGCGGCGGCAGGGCCGGCCCTCGCGGCCGTACGCGTCGAGGTCGCGGGAGAAGTAGCCGCTCTCGCCGTTGACGTTGACGTACATCGAGTCGAAGCTGGTGCCGCCGACGGCCAGCGCCGCGGTCATCACGTCCCGGGCGTGGCCGAGGAGTTCGAGCGCGGCGGGGCGGGTGAGGGTGGCGGTGGGGCGGTCGTAGTGGAGGCGGCTGCGCCAGAGCGCCTCGTCGGCGTAGATGTTGCCGACGCCGCTGACCAGGGTCTGGTCGAGCAGGGCGCGCTTGACGGTGGTGCGCTTGGCGCGCAGGGCGCGGGCGAAGGCGGCGTCGTCGAAGCGGGCGTCGAGCGGGTCGCGGGCGATGTGGGCGAGCGAGACGGGGGTGGCCTCGGGGTCGTCGGCCTCGGCCTCCTCGACGGCCAGGCCGCCGAAGGTGCGCTGGTCGACGAAGCGCAGCTCGGTGCCGCCGTCGGCGAAGCGGAGCCGGGCCCGCAGGTGCACGGAGTCGGCCATCTCCGGTTCCTGGACGAGGAGTTGGCCGCTCATGCCGAGGTGGCCGACCATCGAGAGGCCGTCGCCGAGCGGCACCCACAGGTACTTGCCGCGGCGCTGCGGCTCGCCGAGGGTGCGGCCGCGCAGCAGGGCGGTGAACTCGTCGGCGCCGCCGGGCTGGCGGCGCACCGCGCGCGGGTGCAGCACCTGGACGTCGGCGACGGTGCGTCCGGCGGCCCAGCGGGCCAGACCGCGGCGGACGACCTCGACCTCGGGCAGTTCGGGCACGGCGGGCCGGTCAGACCGTCGCGGCGGACTCGCCGGCGGCCTTGGCTGCGGCGGCGGCCTCGTTCTCGGCCTTGATGGTGCGCCAGGCGGACTCGGCGGCCTTCTGCTCGGCTTCCTTCTTCGAGCGTCCGCTGCCGGAGCCGTAGTCCTGGCCGGCCACCCGGGCGGCGGCGGTGAAGGTCTTCTCGTGGTCCGGGCCGGATTCGGTGACCACGTACTCGGGGACGCCCAGGCCGACGGCGGCGGTGAGCTCCTGGAGGCTGGTCTTCCAGTCGAGTCCGGCGCCGAGCTGCGCGGATTCCGCGATCAGCGGGTCGAACAGGCGGTGGACGAACTCGGTGGCCGCTTCCAGGCCCTGGTCGAGGTAGATCGCGCCGATCACGGCCTCGACGGTGTCCGCGAGGATCGACGACTTGTCGCGGCCGCCGGTGCCCTCCTCGCCCTTGCCCAGGCGGATGAAGGCACCGAGGTCCAGGCCGCGGCCGACCTCGGCGAGCGCGCGGGAGTTGACCACCGCGGCGCGGAGTTTGGCGAGCGTGCCCTCGGCGACCTCCGGGTGGAGGCGGTAGAGGGTGTCGGTCACCACGAGGCCCAGCACCGAGTCGCCGAGGAACTCCAGGCGCTCGTTGGTGGGCAGCCCGCCGTTCTCGTACGCGTACGAGCGGTGGGTCAGGGCGCGTACCAGAAGGGCGCGCTCGAGCTGGTAGCCGAGGCGCCCTTCCAGGACGTCGTATTCGGTCGAAGCCGGCCCACCGCCCTTGCCCCCGTTGGTCCCGGGGTTCGGCTTGCGGGTGGAACTGCCACTGTCCGACATCGATCCGTGCACCCCGCCGATCAGACCGAGAGGACCTGGCGACGGTTGTACGTGCCGCAGGTCGGGCACGCGGTGTGCCCGAGCTTCGGCTCGTGGCAGCGGTCGCACGCGACGAGCGCGGGCACGACGGCCTTCCAGTTGGAACGGCGGTGACGCGTGTTGCTGCGCGACATCTTCCGCTTCGGAACAGCCACGGTAAATCTCCTGGTTCTACGGCGGGGCCCTCACGGGTACCGCTGTGTCTTATTCCTCGTCACCCTCGTCGCCGGGGGCGGCGGAGAGTCCCTGCAGAGCCGCCCACCGGGGGTCGGCGGCGTCGTGGTGGTGCGACGGGTCGTCGCTCAGGCGGGCCCCGCACTCGGAGCACAGACCCAGGCAGTCGTCCTGGCACACCGGCTGCAGCGGCAGTGCGAGCACCACCGCGTCACGCAGCACCGGCTGGAGGTCGAACAGGTCGCCCTCCAGGCGGTAAGTCTCGTCCTCGGACTCCTCGTCGAAGTCGTCCCCCGCGATCGCGCGGTGACGCTCCTCGGACTCCGGGTAGTAGTACAGCTCCTGGAAGTCGACCTCCAGGTCGTCCTCCACCGGCTCCAGGCAGCGGGAGCACTCGCCGGTGACGCGGGCCTCGGCGGTGCCGGTGACCAGCACGCCCTCGACCACGGACTCCAGGCGGAGCTCCAGCTTGATCTCGCTCTTCTCGGGAACGCCGATCACGTCCGCGACGCCGAGCTCCGCCGGGGCCTCCAGGGTGCGGGCGACCTTGCGCAGCGATCCGGGGCGACGGCCGAGCTCGTGCGTGTCGAACACGAGGGGGTCGCGGTGGTCGAGGCGGTTCAAGGCTTCCTGACTTCCTGGTGGCGGCACGCATCCCTGCGCGGCGCGGGTTTCGGTTTCCTGCGGTGCGGCGCGGCCCGGAAGCGGGCGCGCGGCGAACCCGGCACGAACGGGCCGGAGTGGTCAGACTACCGGAGAGTCCGCGCCGAACCCAACTCGCCCCTCAGCGGCCGCCCAGCTCCCGCAGCCTGGTCATGTCGATCATGCTGGTGTCGAAGAAGCTGGTCTCGTCCAGTCCGCCCTGCTGCTGCGGCAGCTGCGCCTGCTGCGGCGCCTGCTGCGGGTAGCCGTACGGGTCGGCGGGCAGCGGGTTGCCCCACTGGTCGAAGCCCTGCGGCTGCTGGTACTGCGGCTGCTGCTGGTAGTACGGGTCGACCGGCTGCTGGTGCCCGTAGGGCTGGCCGTACGGGTCGGTCTGCGGGGCCGCGGCCGGGTCGTAGCCGCCGCCGTACGCCTCGGCGTACTGCGGGGCCTGCGGCTGGGCGTAGGGGTCCTCGCCGGGCTGCTGCCAGCCCGCCGCGGCCGGGGTCTGCTCGGGCCAGGACTGCTGCTGCGGGACGTCGGCGTACCAGTCCTGCGGCTGCTGCTCGGGCTCGGGCCCGCCGCCGACCGCGGCGAAGCCCGCCGCGACCGCCTCGGCGCGGTCCTTGAGCTGCTGGGCCTCGTCGGCGGCGGCCAGGTAGGCGCCCAGCTCGTCGATCGGGGCCTTGCCGAGCAGCTTGTCGCGGCCCTTGCCGACGGCCTCCAGGGTGGCGGAGAGCACCGCTTCCAGGGTGGCCAGCTTCACGTCGACGTACTCGTCGGCCTCCGGGCTGGGGCTGATCCGCGGGCGGAACTCCTCGCCGTCCTCGGCGCCGTCCGCCTCCGGCTCGTACACCCCGGACTCGCCGCGCAGCTTGTGCCGTCCGCGGCCGACCGCGCCGAGCGTCTTGGTGAGCACCACCTCGAAGTTGGCCAGCTTGGAGTCGACGTAGTCGTCGGCCTCGGCCCGCTTGGTCTGCACCTCGGCCCGCGCCTCGGCGAGGATCCGGTCCGCCTCGGCCTGGGCCTGCCGGACCACCTCGGTGTCGGAGATCAGCGAGCCGCGCTCGTCGTGCGCGCCGCGGATGATCCGGTCGGCCTGGTCCTGGGCGTCGGCCACCATCTGCTGGTGGTCCGCCACCACCGACTGGGCCTGGGCGAGTTCCGCGGGCATGGTCTCCCGCAGGTCGCGGAGCAGTCCGGTCAACTCGGCACGGTTGACCACGCAGGACGACGACATCGGCATCGCCTTGGCCTTCTCGACCACCGCGATGATCTCGTCGAGTTTCTGCTGCACGTCCACGGGCGCATTCAGTCTTTCCGTGTGCCGCCGAGGTGCGGCGGAGGCAGTGCCCGGAAGACCGCTGGGTGCGGCCCCGGGGCCGGGAGTACAGACTGTACGGCCACCCACCCCACCGCTCGCAACGCCCTGCTCAGTTGCGCCGTTCGGCGATCCGCTCGACCAGTCGGCGGTGCACTGCGGGGGGCAGCAGGTGCGAGACGTCGCCGCCCAGCGAGGCGACCTCCTTGACCAGGCTGGAGGACAGGAAGCTGTACGTCGGCGAGGTCGGCACGAAGAGCGTCTCGACGCCGGTCAGCCCGTGGTTCATCTGGGCCATCTGCAGCTCGTAGTCGAAGTCGCCGGCCGCCCGCAGGCCCTTGATGATCGCCGGGATGCCGCGCTCGCGGCAGAAGTCCACCAGCAGGCCGCTGTGCGACTCCACCTCGATGTTGCCCAGGTGCGCGGTGGTCTCCCCGATCAGGCCGATCCGCTCCTCGATGGAGAACATGCCCTGCTTGTTGCGGTTGATCAGCACCGCCACGTGCACCACGTCGTACAGCTTGGAGGCCCGCTCGATGATGTCGAGGTGTCCGTTGGTGATGGGGTCGAAGGACCCCGGGCAGACGGCGCGGCGCATGCGTGATCTCCCTCGTGGGGCGGGACGTTCTGCTACGAGTCTTGGTCAGTCCCGTCGGCGGCGCGACCGTACCAGAGCGTGCCCTCGCCGTACTTGCGCGAGCGCAGCCCCTCGAAGCCGTCCGGCCAGGCGAACTCGCCGCCGCGGGTGCTGCGTTCCACGGTGACGAGAACGTCGGCGGACAGCCAGCCCCCCGAGCGGAGTGTGACCAGCATCTCCTGCAGCACGGCGTCCTCCACCGCGTACGGCGGATCCAGGAACACCAGGTCGTACGGCTCGGCCGGGGGCGCCCCCGCGATCACCTTCTCGGCCCGGTCGGCCCGCACCTCGGCGCCGGGCAGGCCCAGCGTCCGGACGTTCTCCCGCACGGTGCGGACGGCGGCCGCGTCGGCCTCCACCAGCAGGGCGTGCGCCGCCCCGCGGGAGAGCGCCTCCAGGCCGACCGCGCCGCTGCCCGCGAACAGGTCCAGCATCCGGGCCCCGGCGATCGGGCCGAACAGCGCCTCGACGGTGGAGAACATCGCCTCCCGCGCCTTGTCGGACGTCGGGCGGGTGTTCCGGCCGGGCGGCGCGGCGAGCGGGCGGCCTCCGGCACGGCCGGCGATCACGCGAGGCATGGCGAGTCCTTAGGACAGCGGGGAGCGGGGAGCGGGGAACTGCGCGCCCGACCATAGCCGACGAAACGGGCACGGCCGGGCGCGCGGCTCCTCACCTCCCCCGCGGGCTCACTCGTTGGCGGCGGCGCCCAGCAGCGTCGGCGAGGCGTAGCGCGACCAGGACAGGCAGCCGTCGGGCGGGCAGTGCTCGGGGCGGCGCGGGTCGTGGCCGAGCTCGCGCAGCTTGGTGCGGACGGAGTCGGGCGTGCGGCCGTAGCGGGCGGCGATCCGGGCGATGGTCTCGCCGTCGTGGAAGCGGCGGACCAGCTCCTCCTCGTGCTGCGGCACCCAGGGGGCGCCGTGGCCGGGGTAGAGCTCGCGGAGCACGTCCCGGTCGGGGATCGGCTCGGAGACGTCGGCGACGATGGCCAGCGCGCGCAGGGCGCGGTTGAGCGCGATGCGCAGCGAGGCGACGTCCTCCACCGGGAGGCGGAGCTTGCCGGAGGCGACCGGGTTGGCGGAGTTGCCCTCGCGCCAGCCGGTCAGGGTGAGGGTGACTTCGCGGTCGTCCTCGCTGGCGACCTCGATCCGGAAGACCTTGTCGCCGAGCGGGAGCTCGTTGAGGTGACGGAATGCCATGCAATGACCCCCAAATCTCGTGCCGGGGACGCGACTTGGAGTGCGCCCCGAACAACTACATTCTCTCCCGGGGCACTGACAACCGAGGTGCTCGAACGACCCGCCTCAGCCCTTCTCCAGGTACTCGGCGCGGTCCTCGTCGAGCAGGCTCTCCAGGGCGGTGCGCAGCTCCGGGTGGGCCTCCAGCGCGGGGTCGGCGGCGACCAGCCGGGTGGCCTCGGCGCGGGCGGTGGCGATGACCTCCTCGTCCTCCAGCACCGAGAGCACCTTGAGCGAGGACTTCACGCCGGACTGGGCCTGGCCGAGCACGTCGCCCTCGCGGCGCTGTTCGAGGTCGATCCGGGAGAGCGCGAAGCCGTCCAGCGTGCCGGCCACCGCGTCCAGCCGGGCCCGGGCGGCGCTGGCCGCGGGCATGTCGCTGACCAGCAGGCACAGCCCGGCGGCGGAGCCGCGGCCGACCCGGCCGCGCAGCTGGTGCAGCTGGGAGACGCCGAACCGGTCGGCGTCCATGATCACCATGACGGTGGAGTTCGGCACGTTGACGCCGACCTCGATCACGGTGGTGGCGACCAGCACGTCCACCTCCCCGGCGGCGAAGCGGCGCATCACGTCGTCCTTCGCCTCGGGGGCGAGCCGGCCGTGCAGGACCTCCACCCGCAGCCCGGCCAGCGGGCCCTTCGCGAGCTTCTCGGCGGTCTCCACCACGGCCAGCGGCGGCCGCCGCTCCTCGCCCTCGGCGCTCGCCCCCGCGTCGACCTCCTCGGGGTCCTCCCTGCGCCTCTTCTTCCCCTTGGCCGGCTCCTCCTCGTCCCCGATCCGCGGGCAGACCACGTACGCCTGGTGGCCCTTGCCGACCTCCTCGCGGACGCGCTCCCAGGCCCGGGCGAGGAAGTTGGGCTTCTCCAGGGCGGGCACCACGTGCGTGGAGATCGGCGAGCGGCCGGAAGGCAGCTGGTCCAGGACGGAGGTCTCCAGGTCTCCGAAGACGGTCATCGCGACGGTCCGCGGGATCGGCGTGGCGGTCATCACCAGCAGGTGCGGGGGCTGCTCGCCCTTGGCGCGCAGCGCGTCGCGCTGCTCGACGCCGAAGCGGTGCTGCTCGTCGACGACGACCAGGCCGAGGTCGGCGAACTGCACCCGGTCCTCGATCAGGGCGTGCGTGCCGATCGCGATCCCGGCCTTGCCGGAGGCCATGTCGAGCAGCGCGCCGCGGCGGGCGGCGGCGCCCATCGAGCCGGTCAGCAGGGCGACCCGGGTGCCGATCTCGGAGCCGCCGATCATCCCGGCCTCGGCGAGGTCGCCCATCATCTCGACGATCGAGCGGTGGTGCTGCTGGGCGAGCACCTCGGTGGGGGCGAGCAGCACGGCCTGCCCGCCGGTGTCGACCACGGCGAGCATGGCGCGCAGCGCCACCAGCGTCTTCCCCGAGCCGACCTCGCCCTGCAGCAGCCGGTGCATCGGGTGCTCGGTGGCCAGGTCGGCGAAGATCTCGGCGCAGACCTTGCGCTGGCCGTCGGTGAGGGTGAACGGGAGCCGCTCGTCGAAGGCGTCCAGCACCCGGCCGGGGACGGGGCGGCGCGGGACGGCGGGCAGGGCGGAGTCGGCGGCCCGGCGGCGGGCCAGCGCGACCTGCAGGACGAAGGCCTCGTCCCAGCGCAGCCGGTTGCGGGCGCGCTCCTTCTCGACCTGGTCGCGCGGGCGGTGGACCAGCTCCAGCGCCTCGGGCAGCGGGATCAGGCCGTGCTCGGCGCGCAGCTCGGCGGGCAGCGGTTCGCCGACGTCGGCGAGGTGCTTGGTGAGGGCCATCTCGACGCACAGCGCGAGCTTCCAGCTGGGCAGCTGGGCGCTGGCCGGGTAGACCGGGATGAGCCGCCCGGCGAACTGCTCCGCCGCCGAGGAGCCCTCCTCGTCGTCGATCAACTGGTAGTCGGGCGAGGCGAGTTGGCGGGTGCGGTTGAACAGGCCGACCTTGCCCGCGAACAGGCCCTGCCGGCCGGGGCGCAGGTCCTTCTGCCGCCAGCCCTGGTTGAAGAAGACCAGCGAGAGCTTCGAGCGGCCGTCGGTGACCACCACCTCCAGCCGGTCGCCCTTGCGGCCGCGGAACGGGATCAGCGTGACCTTCTCGATCCGGGCCAGCACCGTGACGTGCTCGTCCACCTCCAGCTCGTCCAGGCTGGTGAGCTGCCCGCGCTCGACGTACCGGCGCGGGTAGTGGTGCAGCAGGTCGCCGACCGTGCGCAGCTTGAGACCGTCGGCCAGCACCTTCGCGGTGCGGTCGCCGACCAGTTCCTTCAGCGGTTCATCGAGAGCGCCCATGGCGTCCCATTTCACACCACCGGACCGACGGCCCGGCTCACTCCACCCCGACGAGCAGCGGGGCCGCCTCCTGGCCGCCCCGGTAGGCGACGGTGTCGACCTCGGGGCGGGTGCGCCGGGCGTGCGCGATCAGCCGGTCGGCGAGGTCGTCGGGGGCCTCCTCGCCGAGCACCAGGGTGACCAGTTCGCCGCCGCCCGCGATCATCCGGTCGAGCACGGTCAGCGCGGTCTCGGTGAGGTCGGCGCCGATCACCGCGACGTCGCCGTCGATCAGGCCGAGCACGTCTCCGGCCTGGCAGACGCCCGCCATCGTCCAGGACTCGCCCTCGGCGACGGCCAGTTCGGCGTACCGGGTGGCGCCCGCCGCGGAGGTCATCGCCACCACGTCCTCGTCGAAGCGCCGCCCCGCGTCGTGCACGGCCAGCGCCGCCAGGCCCTGCACCGGGGAGCGGGTGGGCAGCACGGCGATCCGCACGCCCTCCTCGCGCAGCTGGTCGGCGGCCGCACCGGCGGCGGGCCGCAGCTCCGGGTCGTTGAGCAGCAGGACCACCTCGCGGGCCCCGCAGCGGTGCACGGCGGCGACCAGTTCGGCGCTCGCGGGCGGACGGTCCGGGTCGGCCGACAGCACCACCGACCCGGCCTGCTCGCACAGCTGCGCCAGCCCGCTGCCGGTCACCACGCTGAGCACCGCCCGCCCGTGCGAGACGGTCTCCTCGCGCTCCCCGGCCCGGGCCGCGGCCTCGGCGAAGTGGGTGATCCTGATCCGGTACGGCCGCCCCGCCTCGACGCCCGCCTCGACGGCCGCGCCCGCGTCGTCCACGTGCACGTGCACGTTCCACAGGCCGTCGCCGCCGCCGATCACCAGCGAGTCGCCGAGCCGCCCCAGCCGCTCGCGCAGCCCCGGCAGCTGCTCGTCCTCCGCCTCCAGCAGGTAGATCACCTCGAACGCGGGGTGGCCCGAGCCGGGCGCCCGCTCGTAGCTCTCGCAGCCGTCCACCACCAGCGGGTCGACCTCGCGGCGCAGCGCGACCGGGCCCATCGGCTGCTGCCCGGAGACGGCGTCCACCAGCGCGCCCAGCACCGCGACCAGGCCGCGGCCGCCCGCGTCGACCACGCCCGCCTCGGCCAGCGCCGACAGCTGGTGGGGGGTCAGCAGCAGCGCCTGCCGGGCCGCCCGGTACGCCTCCTGGGCCTGTCCGGTGAGGCCGTCCGCGTCGCCCGCGGCCTTCGCAGCGGCGGCCGCGACCGTCAGCAGGGTGCCCTCCACCGGTTCGGCGACCGCCCGGTACGCCGAGCGGGCGCCGTGGTCGAGCGCCCCGGCCAGCTCGCCGCCGTCCGCCAGCACCTCGGCCAGGCCGCGCAGCCACTGCGCGAGGATCACGCCGGAGTTCCCGCGCGCCCCGATCAGCGCGCCGCGGGCGGCGGCGGCCGCGGCGACCGCCAGCTCCGGCTCCTCGGCGGCGGCGAACACCGCGTCCAGCGCCTCGGCGGCGGACTCCACCGTCAGGTACAGGTTCGTCCCGGTGTCCCCGTCCGGCACCGGGTAGACGTTCAGCGCGTCGATCTCCTCGCGGGCCTGGCCGAGGGCGGCCAGCGCGAGCCGGCACCAGGTGCGGACGGCCGGGGCGTCGAGGGTGTCCAGCACCAGGTCTCCTCCGGATGAACGCCACGGGGACCCGACAGGACGCGGTGGCGAGGGGCGAGGGGCGATGCTGGCAGGTTATCGGCCCCCGCGGGGGTGCCCGCCGCAGGCTCGTGCCCAGCTCGGGGGAACGATCACCCCCGCGATCGTGGTAGTTTCGTTGAGCGGGAGTCACCGTTGTATGCTCTCCCGGTTGCCTGGAGCACCCCGGGCTAGTTCAAGTACCTGATCTGAAGTCTTGGAGTGACTCCTGTGGCTGCCAACTGTGACGTCTGCGGCAAGGGCCCGGGCTTCGGCAACAGCATCTCCCACTCGCACCGCCGCACCCCCCGTCGTTGGAACCCCAACATCCAGACGGTGCGCGCTGTGATCGGGCGGACGCCGAAGCGCCTCAACGTCTGCACCTCTTGCATCAAGGCCGGTAAGGTCTCGCGCTGACGCGCAGACCGGTCCGCCGGTCACCTGTTTTCCCGTAAGCCGACCACGCCCCTCCGGGGACCGTGGTCGGCTTTCGGCTTTTGCCGCGGGGGGAGCACGCCGGGGGCTCGCCGTTCCCCGAGCCCCGGTGCGTTCCCCCGCGTTCGCCTAGGAGTTCCGGGCCCGCCAGAAGTGGTCCACCGGCCCGATGCCGGAGCCGAGCGCGAAGCCGTGCGCGATCGCGCCGGTGACGTACGCCTTGGCGCGGGCGACGGCCTGCGGCACCGGGTCCCCGAGGGCGAGCTGCGCGGCGATCGCGCTGGCCAGGGTGCAGCCGGTGCCGTGGGTGTGGCGGTTGTCGTGGCGGGGGGCGCGGTACCAGTGGGGTTCGCCGTCGGGGCCGAGCAGCAGGTCGGCGGCCTCGCCTTCGAGGTGGCCGCCCTTGATCAGGGCCCAGTCGGGTCCGAGGTCGCGCAGGGCCTTCGCGGCGTCGAGCATCCCGTCCTCGCCGGTGACGGTGATCCCGGTGAGCTGGGTCACCTCGTGCAGGTTGGGGGTGGCGAGGGTGGCGACCGGGAGGAGCCGGCTGCGGAGGGTGGTGACGGCGTTCGCGGCGAGCAGGGCGTCGCCGTGCTTGGAGACGCCGACGGGGTCGACGACGACGGGGGCGGGGGCGTCGGCGAGCAGGTCGGCGACGGTCTCGACGAGTTCGACGGAGGCGAGCATCCCGGTCTTGACGGCCTGGACGCCGATGTCGTCGACGACGCTGCGGTACTGGGCGCGGACGGCTTCGGCGGGCAGTTCCCAGTAGCCCTGGACGCCGAGCGAGTTCTGCGCGGTGACGGCGGTGATGACGCTCATGCCGTGGACGCCGAGGGCGAGCATGGCCTTGAGGTCGGCCTGGATGCCCGCACCGCCGCCGCTGTCGGAGCCGGCGACGGTGAGGACTCGGGGCGGGGCGGCGGCGAAGGTGCTCATGCGCCCCAACCTACCGACCCGGCCCGGCGGGTCAGAGCACGGCCTCGGATTCCGTCCAGCGGTCCTGCGGGACGGTCTTGAGCTGGACGACGGCGTCGGCGATCGGGGTGAGGTGGATCTCGGTGCCGCGCAGCGCGGTGAAGTGCCCGTAGGCGCCCTTGTGGACGGCTTCGACGGCGTGCCAGCCGAAGCGGGTGGCGAGGACCCGGTCGAGGGCGGTGGGGGTGCCGCCGCGCTGGGTGTGGCCGAGGATGACCGGCCGGGCCTCCTTGCCGAGCAGGTTCTCCAGCTCGACGGCGAGCCGGGTGCCGATGCCGCCGAAGGTCTGGTGGCCGAACTGGTCGACCTGGCCGTGCTCGAAGCGCAGCGTGCCGGGCAGCGGCTGGGCGCCCTCGGCGACCGCGATGATGGCGAACTTCTTGCCGCGCCGGAAGCGCTCCTCGATCATCCGGGCGACGGCCTCGATGTCGAAGGGCTTCTCGGGGATGAGGATGCCGTGGGCGCCGCCGGCCATGCCCGCGGTGAGGGTGATCCAGCCGGTGTGGCGGCCCATCAGCTCGACGACCATGACCCGCTGGTGCGACTCGGCGGTGGTCTTGAGCCGGTCGATGGCCTCGGTGGCGACGTGCACGGCGGTGTCGAAGCCGAAGGTGACGTCGGTGGCGTCGATGTCGTTGTCGATGGTCTTGGGGACGGCGACGACGGGCAGTCCGGCGTCGCTGAACAGCTTGGCGGCGGTGAGGGTGCCCTCGCCGCCGATCGCGATCAGCGCGTCGATGCCGAGGTTCGCGGCGAGCTGCTCCGAGTTCTCGACGGCCCAGCGGATCTTCTCGCGCTGCACCCGGGCGGAGCCGAGGACGGTGCCGCCGAGGGTGAGCAGGCCGGTGACGTCCTCGTGCGTGATGGGCCGGGCGCGGCCCTCGATCAGCCCGAGGAAGCCGTCCTCGATGCCGAGGATCTCGTCGCCGTGCACGTCGGTGCCGCGGTGCACGACGGAGCGGATGACCGCGTTGAGGCCGGGGCAGTCGCCGCCGCTGGTGAGAACGCCGATTCGCATGGTGGCTGTGCTCCTGCTCCTGGGGGTGCGCCCCCGCGTACGTGGGTGGACCGGACCGTCGACGCTGTCGGTCCGCCCGACAGGGGCAACCCTACGCGCTCGGGGGCCGTACCAGCCGGTAGCCCTCCGGGCAGCGCGGGCCCGCCCGCGGGCTACTGCTCGGCGAAGTGGTCCCAGCCCGCGGTGCGGTCCCAGGGGGCGCCGTCGACGGTGACGGTGCCGCCGCGGCCGGGCCTGGCGGTCCGCACGACCTCGCCGATGACCCGCCAACGGGCGGGCAGCGCGGCGGACTTGGGGAAGGTCGCGACGATCGCGTGGTCCTCGCCGCCGGACAGCACCCACACCAGCGGGTCGACGCCGACGGCCTGCCCGATGTCGGCCATCTGCGCGGGGACGTCGAAGTCGGCGGCGTGCAGGTCGATGTCGACGTCGCTGGCGCGGGCGACGTGGCCGAGGTCGGCGACCAGCCCGTCGGAGACGTCGACCATGGCGGTGGCGCCGAGCTCGCTGGCGGCCGGGCCCGCGTGGTACGGCGGCTCGGGGCGGCGGTGGGCCTCGACGAAGGCGCGCGGGGAGCGGAAGCCGCGCTGCAGGACGGTCAGCCCGGCGGCGGACCAGCCGAGCCAGCCGGTCACCGCGACCACGTCCCCGACCTGCGCGCCGGAGCGCACCACCGGGCGCCGGCCCTGGAGGTCGCCGAGCGCGGTGATGGCGAGCGTGATGGTGTCGCCGCGCACCACGTCGCCGCCGACCACGGTGGCGCCGGCCACCTGGCACTCGTCGCGCAGCCCGTCCATCAGTTCGGTGGCCCAGGTGATGGGCAGGTCGGCGGGGGTGACCAGGCCGAGCAGCAGCGCGGTCGGCACGGCGCCCATCGCGGCGATGTCGGCGAGGTTCTGCGCGGCGCACTTGCGGCCCACGTCGTACGCGGTGGACCAGTCGCGGCGGAAGTGCCGGCCCTCGATCAGCACGTCGGTGGTGGCGACCACCCGGCCGTCGGGCGCCTTGACCACGGCCGCGTCGTCACCGGGCCCGAGCTCCACCGCCGGGGTCATCGGCAGCCGTGCGGTCAGCTCCCGGATGAGCCCGAACTCGCCGAGTTCGCCCACGGTCCCCTGCATCAGCCCGTCCTCCGCGTTCCCCGTTTTGTCCGATGGTGTGCGCCCCGTGTCGCGGGAGCGGCCGCCCCCGCGCGCAGCGTACGCCTTCCGGGCCGTCCGGGGTCTCCCCCGTCCGCGTGGTCGCGCGGTAGCGTTGGTGATCAGACTGCCGGTCGCAACTCCCCCACCCAAGCCGCCTGGAGGTCCACCGTGGTGCAGGCGTACATCCTGATCCAGACCGAGGTGGGCAAGGCCACCGCGGTAGCCGAGTCCATCAGCAAGATCCCCGGTGTGGTCACCGCCGAGGATGTGACGGGGCCGTACGACGTGATCGTCCGGGCCGAGGCGGAGTCGATCGACGAGCTGGGCCGCCTGGTGGTGGCCAACGTGCAGCAGGTCGAGGGCATCACCCGCACCCTGACCTGTCCGGTGGTGCGCCTGTAGGACGGCCTACCATCGTGCGGTGGCCTACCGTGACCTGCTGAACCGCCTGCCCGCCCCGGTGCGCTGGCTGGCGCCGCCCGCCGTGCTGCTGGCCTGCACGGCGGGGCTGGTCGCGTCCTGGAGCGGCGAGCCGGACGTCGCCCCGCCGGAGCCGTCCGCGGACGCCGCGCAGTACTGCCGGGCGCTGGACGCGGCGCTGCCCGCCGAGGTGCTGGGGCACGCCCGCAGGGACCCGTCCCCGGCCTCCCCGTACACCGCGGCCTGGGCGTCCTCCCCGCGCACCGTGCTGACCTGCGGCGGGGACCGGCCGGAGTTCCTGGACGACGGCACCCGCACCGGCCCGTGCGTCGACGAGGTGAGCTGGGGCATGGTCGAGGACGGCAGCGGCGGCTACCGCTTCGCCACCGGGCTGCGCAAGGCGTACGTGGTGGTGGAGGTCCCGGCGGGCGCGTACGGCAACTACGCGGACCCGCTGGGCTCGCTCGCCGGCGCCGTCCGGTCGACCGTCCCGACCTGGGACGGGAAGGCCGACTCGGGCTGCCTGGACGAGACCTCCTGAACGGCCCGGACCGGGCCTAGCGCAGGCCGGTGGAGCGGCGCAGCGCGGCGGCCAGCAGGCGGTCGATCAGCTCGGCGTAGGGCACGCCGGTGGCCTCCCACATCTTGGGGTAGGCCGAGATCGGGGTGAAGCCGGGCATCGTGTTGACCTCGTTGACCATCCAGCGGCCGTCGGCCAGCAGGAAGAAGTCGACCCGGGCCAGGCCCTCGCAGCCGAGGCCCTCGAACACCGCGACGGCCTGGCGGCGGATCTCCTCCTGCTCGGTGGCGGTGAGGTCGGCGGGGATGCGCACCTCGGAGGAGTCGATGTACTTGGCCTCGAAGTCGTAGAACTCGAAGTCGCCGTCGACCAGCACCTCGGCGGCCACCGAGGCGCGCG
Source organism: Kitasatospora phosalacinea (assembly GCF_000717185.1). GTDB lineage: Bacteria > Actinomycetota > Actinomycetes > Streptomycetales > Streptomycetaceae > Kitasatospora > Kitasatospora phosalacinea_A. The sequence goes on from NZ_JNYE01000026.1 coordinate 51,159, forward strand.
GGCCGTCCTCGAACTCCAGCACGCCGCACTCGACCTCGCGGCCCTCGACGCCCTTCTCCACGATCACCTTCGGGTCGTGGCGGCGGGCCTCCTCGACCGCGGCGTCCAGGTCGGCGAGGTCCTTGACCTTGGTGATGCCGATCGAGGAGCCGGCCCGGCAGGGCTTGACGAACAGCGGCAGGCCGAGCGCGGCGATCCGCTCGCGGGCGGCCGAGCGGCCCGCCTCCGAGTCCCACTCGCGCGGCTTGACCACGGTGTACTCGCCCGCGTACAGGCCGAGCGACTCGATGATCCGCTTGGTGAACTCCTTGTCCATGCCGACCGCGGAGGCCAGCACGCCGGAGCCGACGTACGGGACGCCGGAGAGCTCCAGCAGGCCCTGCAGGGTGCCGTCCTCGCCCCACGGGCCGTGCAGCAGCGGGAGCACCACGTCGACCTCGCCGAGGACCTTCGGCGCGGCGCCGGGCTCGCTCCACACGACCTCGCGGCTGCCGGGGGCGAGGGGCAGCGCGACCTGGCCCTCGACGGACTCGGCGACCTGGTCGACGTCGGGCATCCGGCCGTCGGTGATGGCCATCCGGGCCGGTTCGTCGCCGACCAGGGCCCAGCGGCCCTCGTGGGTGATGCCGATCGGCAGCACCTCGTACTTGCTGCGGTCGATCGAGCGCAGCACGCTGGCGGCGGTGACCACGGACACGCCGTGCTCGGAGCTGCGGCCGCCGAAGACGATCGCGACGCGCGGCTTGGCCGCCTGGTTCGGGGAGGACTGTTCGATGCTCATATCGGCGTTGAGACTACCGTCCGATTCCGGTCAGCGGCGTTCAGGCTTGGCCGAACGGGCCATCAGCCCCTTCAGCACCTCCTGGGTCGGCCGGCCCTTGTGCACCACGTCCACCACGGCCTCGACGATCGGCATCTCCACCCCGTTGCGCCGGGCCAGGTCGAGCACCGACTCGCAGGACTTCACGCCCTCCGCGGTCTGGCTGGTGGCGGCGATGGTCTCGGCCAGCGTCATGCCGCGGCCCAGGTTGGTGCCGAAGGTGTTGTTCCGGGACAGCGGCGAGGAGCAGGTCGCCACCAGGTCGCCCATCCCGGCCAGGCCCGCGAAGGTGTGCGCGTCGGCGCCCAGCACCAGGCCCAACCGGGTGGTCTCGGCCAGCCCGCGGGTGATCAGCGTCGCCTTGGTGTTGTCGCCCAGCCCCATGCCGTTGGCCATGCCGACCGCCAGGCCGATCACGTTCTTCACCGCGCCGCCCAGCTCGCAGCCCACCACGTCGGTGTTGGTGTACGGGCGGAAGTACGGGGTGTGGCAGGCCTTCTGGAAGCGCTTGGCGACCTCCTCGTCGGTGCACGCGACCACGGTCGCGGCGGGCTGCCGGTTGGCGATCTCCCCGGCCAGGTTCGGGCCCGACACCACCACGACCCGCTCCGGGCCGACCCCGGCGACCTCCGCGATCACCTCGCTCATCCGCTTCACGGTGCCCAGCTCGACGCCCTTCATCAGGCTCACCAGCGCCGTCTGCGGCTCGACCAGCGGCGCCCAGAGCGCGAGGTTGGCACGCAGCGTCTGGGACGGCACCGAGAGCACCGCGAAGTCCGCCCCGGCCAGCGCCTCGGCCGCGTCGGTGGTGGCCCGGACGCCCGCGGGCAGGGTCAGCTCCGGCAGGTAGTCCCGGTTGACGTGCTCCCGGTTGATCGCCTCGACCAGCTCCGGGCGGCGGCCCCACAGGGTCACCTCGCAGCCCGCGTCGGCCAGGATCATCGCGAAGACGGTGCCCCAGGAGCCCGTCCCCATCACCGCGCAGCGGGTCACCGGCCGCCCTCCTCGGCGGCGCGCCCGCCCTCGGCCCGGGCCGCGGCGGCCCGGTCCCTGGCGGCCCTGCGCATGTCGTAGCGCTCCTTCGGGGCCTGCTCGCCGCGGATGTCCTCCAGCACGGCCGTGATCGCGGCCATGATGTCGTCGGTGGCGTCCTTCAGCACCTGGGTGGTGATCTCCTGGCCCCGGTACCTGCTCAGGTCGACCGCGGGGCCCGCCGCGACGATCACCCTGTGCCGCGGGAACAGCCGGTACTTGCCCCTGCCCTCGCCGTACGGCGGGATGATCTCGTGCGCGCCCCAGTGCGCCACCGGGATCACCGGCGCGCCCGTCATCAGCGCGACCCGGGCCGCGCCGCTCTTGCCGGTCATCGGCCACAGGTCCGGGTCCCGGGTGAGGGTGCCCTCCGGGTAGAACTGCACGCACTGGCCGCCGTCGACCGCGTCGATCGCGGCCCGGAACGCCTCGGCGGCGTCGGTGGACTCCCGGAACACCGGGATCTGGCCGGTCTTGCGGAGCATGAAGCCGATGAACGGCACCGAGAACAGCGAGGACTTGGCGAGGATCCGCGGCGGGCGGCCCGAGTTGTACTGCCAGTGGGCGTAGAACACCGGGTCGATGACCGAGTTGTGGTTCACCGCGGCGATGAACCCGGTCTTCTCCGGCAGGTGCTCCCAGCCGCGCCACTCCGCCTTTGCCAGGGCGTTGGTCACCGGCTTCACGAGCACCGCCGCGAAGCGGTACCAGATCCCGTAGTCGGCGTTTCCGAACCTGGCGTTAGAGCGGCGGGCCACCCCTGGCTCCTCTTCACTCGTGCGGCGCCCCGTACTGCGCCGCGGTCTCTCCTCGCCGGGGCCGACCAGCGGCTCCGAGGCGCCGACCAGTCTCGCCCGGGAGCCGAGCCTGTGTCGAGCAGCCACCACCACCGCCGGTCGACCGGCCCCGACCCGCCGCCCCGGGCGCCGGGACGTGCTGGCCAGGCCGCCCCGGCCGACGCCACAATGGCGCCGATGACAGAGGACACCGTACGCCCCGCCGCCGTCGGGCCGACCGCCCCGGTGCGGACGCACCCCACGGGGCCCGGCCTGCGGCTCGGCTGGTCGGTGGTCGTGCCGGTCAAGGCGCTCGCCGGGGCGAAGAGCCGGCTGTCCGCGCTGGGCCCGCTGCGGCCCCGGCTCGCCCTCGCGTTCGCGCTCGACACCGTCGCCGCGGCGCTGGCCTGCCCGCTGGTCGGCCGCGTCCTGGTGGTCACCCGGGACGCGCGCGCCGCCGCGGAGCTGCGCGCGCTGGGGGCCGACGTGCTGGACGACGAACCGGGCGGCGGCCTCAACCCCGCACTCGCGCACGGCGCCGCGGCCGCCCACCGGCGCCACCCCCGCTCCCCCGTCACCACCCTCTCCGCGGACCTGCCCGCGCTCCGGCCCGCCGAACTCGCCCGCGTGCTGGCCGCGGTGCCCGCACGGGGCCGGGCCTTCCTCGCCGACGCCCCCGGCACCGGCACCGTGCTGCTCGCCGGGCTGCCCGGCGAACCGCTGCGCCCCGCGTTCGGGCCCGGCTCCCGGGACGCCCACCTGGCGGGCGGCGCCGCCGAGCTGCTGCTGCCCGACGCCCCCTCCGTCCGCCGCGACGTGGACACCCCCGCGGACCTGGCCGCCGCCCGCCTGCTCGGCCTCGGCCCGGCCACCGCGGCCCTGCTCGGAAGCCCTATGCTGGCTCCCATGCAGGCCACCGCGTTCACGTACGACCCGACCACCCGCTCCGGCTCGGTCCTGCTCGACGACGGCACTCCCGTCCCCTTCGACGCACCGGCCTTCGACGCCGGCGGCCTGCGTCTGCTCCGGGCCGGCCAGCGCGTGCGCATCCGCACCGCCGGGGAGGGCGCCGAGCGCCGGGTGGTCTTCCTCACCCTGCAGACCTTCCCGGACCCGGAAGCGGACTGACCTCCCGTCAGGCGCTCCGTTCAAGCGCTCCGTTCAGGCGCTCCACCGCCGCTCCGGCCCCGGGCGGCCGTCGCGGCCATCGCGGCTGCCGCGGCCGCCCAGGCCCTCCAGCCGCAGCGCGGTGACCTCCGGCGAGTCGACCAACTTGAGCGGGGCGGGCACCAGTTGGGGCAGCCCGCCGCCCCCGGGCAGCACCCGGATCAGCCGCGTCCGCCCGAGCAGGGCGAAGCCGAGCTGCAGTGCGCCGTCCCGCGCGAGGAACGCCTCGGTGCGCTCGGCCGCGCCGGGGCCGAAGAAGTAGCGGTAGGCCTCGTACTGCGTCCAGCCCAGCGGGAGGGTGTTGAGCGTCTGCCAGAGCGAGGACAGCGCGGGGGCGAGGGCGGGGAAGGAGGTCGGCTCGGTGATCCCCTCGATGCCGACGGTGTAACCGGGCGGCGTGTTCTTCACGGTGGCTCCTGGGGTGGGTCGAATTCGGCCCAGATGGTGTGGGTGCGCGCGCGGTAGCGGTGCCCGTAGCGGTCGGCCAGGGAGAGGACCTGGAGGACCGTCATGTGGTCGTGGTCCTCCGGCTCCCCCGGGAGTTCGGCTTCCACCCGGTAACCGCCGCCGGGCAGCTGGATGATCCTGGCTTCGGCCCCCGTGGCCGCCGCGAGCCTGGACGCAAGGTCGAACACCCTCGTGCTTCGCACGCCACGCCGCTCCCCGAAGTTGGCCGGTCACTCATTGTGAATCTAAGTCATTAGATTCCACCTGATGCATTAGATTGTCAAGCTGATTCGCCCGTCCTGCCGCTGACCGGCAGGTCTTCGCCCTCGCCGGGAGATGCCAGATGCCCTCACAGGACCCGCCGTACCTCCGCATCGCGGACCACCTGCGCCGCCGGGTGACGGCCGGGGAGTGGGCGGTCGGCGAGCGGCTGCCGTCCCAGGCGAGGCTGGCCGAGAGCTACGGCGTCGGGCCGAACGTGCTGCAGCGGGCGCAGGAGGTGCTGATCGGCGAGGGCCTGCTGGAGGGCCGGACGGGCTCGGGCACCTACGTCCGCGAGCCGGTCCCCCGGCAGCCGCTGCTGCGCTCGCGGACGCCCGGCGAGTTCCCCGGCGAACCGGCGCCGGACGGCGAGTGGGAGTCCGAGACCGGGGCCCTCACCCCCGCCCCGGAGACGGTGGCCCGCCGCCTGCGGATCGCCCCCGGCGACCTGACGGTGCACACCCGGTACGAGTTCAAGCTGGACCACAAGGTCCTCCAACTCGCCGACTCCTGGGAGCCGATGGCGGTCACCGGCGGCACCCCGGCGACCCTCCCCCGCTACGGCCCGTGGCACCGCCGGAGCGTGGTCGAGCGGATGGCCCTGATCGGGGTGCGGGTGGTGCGCGCGCTGGAGCGGCCGCGCCCCGCCCGGGCGACGCCGGAGCAGGCCGCGCTGCTGGGGCTCTCCACCGGCGACGTGCTGACCGTGATCGAACGGACCTACCTGGACGACTCCGGGCGGCCGGTGGAGACCGCGGATCTGGTCATTCCGGATTCCCGCTGGGAGATCTGCTACGAGCTCGCGCTGGCGGATACGGAGGCGGGGGCGGAGTAATTCCCCGGCCCGTTCCGCGCTTTTCCCCGGCGGAACCGCGGGGTGACGGCACGTCGCCCCGACGCCCCGTCAACCCGGCGCGGCAGTGCCCCGGACCGGGCGGAATCCGAACCGGTCCGCTCGGCCGAACGGGTGAGGGACGCCCCGCCGGACCGCCCCGGGCCGGGAACGGCGAAGGCCGCGCCGGTCCGGACCGGGGGGAACCCGGGCCGGACCGGCGCGGCCGGTGCCCCGGTGCCGGAGGGGCCGGCGCCGGGTGCGGGCGACTACTTGGCGGTGGACTTGCGCGCGGTGGTCTTCCGCGTGGCGGTCTTCTTCGCCGGAGCGGTCTTCTTGGCGGTGGCGGTGGCCTTCTTGGCGGTGGCCGCGGTGGTGGTCTTCTTCGCCGCGGTGGTCGCCTTCTTGGTCGCGGCCGCGCTGGTCTTCTTGGCCACCGCGGTCTTGGCGGTGGTGGCCTTCTTGACCGCGGTCTTCGCCGGGGCCGCCTTCTTGGCCGCGGTGGTCGCGGTCTTCTTGGCGGCGGTCTTCTTGGTCGCGGCGGCGCCCGCGGCGGCGGCGCGCTTGGTCGCGGCACGCTTGGCCGCCGGGGTGGCGGCCACGCCGGACTTGCCCGGGGTGAGCGAGCCCTTGGGCGCCTTCTTGACCGACGGGCCCTCCTTCGGCAGCTTCTTGCTGCCGGAGACGAGGTCCTTGAAGCCCTGGCCCGGGCGGAACCGCGGAACCGCGGTCTTCTTGACCTTGACCCGCTCGCCGGTCTGCGGGTTACGGGCGAAGCGCGCCGAGCGCTCCACCTTCTCGAAGGTGCCGAAACCGGTGACCGAGACGCGGTCACCCGCCACGACGGCACGCACCATGGTGTCGAGCACTGCGTCGACGGCCTCTGCGGCAGCCTTGCGACCGCCCAGCTGCTCGGCCACCGCTTCGACAAGCTGAGCCTTGTTCACGTCTTCCCCTTCGGAAACGGGCGCCGGATGATTCCATCCGTTCTTTTCGCACGTTAGGTATGTATCTGCGGACTTTCAATTACCAAACGCGTGAATCACCCTAGTGTCGCAATGGATTTGCGCATGGAGGTGCTCACCGGGGAGGCATCCGCCCCTCGTCGAGGTCCTGCACAAAGCGACTCAACCGCCGTGCCGCCCCCGGGAGATCGCGCTTCGCGGTCTCGGTGACGATCAGCAGTTGTCGGGTGAGAGCGGTCTTTGCGTCCGTCGACACGTTCAGCGCGTGAACGCGGGCGTGGGCTTGCTTCAACCGCTCGGCCACCAGTGCGTAGAGCAGGGTGACTTCCGAGTCGGCAGCACCGTCCTGACCGTCCCCGGACGCCGGTTGGCCGTCCTGGTACGGGGGTTCGGGACTGTGGTGCATGCAACGATTGTGCCATCTGTGCGGAGTTGCGCTACACCAGGGTCTATTCCCGGCTGACGAACTCCCCTGCGAACAACGAAGACCCGCCCCGGAGGGGGGCGGGTCTTGTTGTCGCTGCGTCAGAAAGCGGTGGCTCAGGCGACCGGCTGGGTCCGCGGCTTGTAGGAGGGCCGCTTCGCCTCGAACGCGGCGACGTCGGCCTCGTTCTGCAGGGTGATGCTGATGTCGTCCAGGCCGTTCAGCAGCCGCCAGCGCACGTTGTCGTCCAGTTCGAACGGCGCGGTGACGCCCTCGGCCCGGACCTCGCGGGCCTCCAGGTCGACGGTGACCTCGGCGGTCGGGTCGGCCTCGGTCAGCGCCCAGAGCTGCTCGACGGTCTCCTGCGGCAGGACCACCGTCAGCAGGCCGTTCTTCAGCGAGTTCCCGCGGAAGATGTCGGCGAACCGGGAGGAGATGACGGCCTGGAAGCCGTAGTTCTGCAGCGCCCAGACGGCGTGCTCGCGGGACGAGCCGGTGCCGAACTCGGGGCCGGCCACCAGGACGGTGGCGCCCTTGCGCTCGGGCAGGTTCAGGACGAAGGACTCGTCCTTGCGCCAGGCCTCGAACAGGCCGTCCTCGAAGCCGGAGCGGGTGACCTTCTTCAGCCAGTGCGCCGGGATGATCTGGTCGGTGTCCACGTTCGAACGGCGCAGCGGGACGGCCCGGCCGGTGTGGGTGGTGAACTTCTCCATGGCTCAGACCTCCACGGCCACGTTGTCGGACAGGTCCGCGGGGGCGGCCAGCCGGCCGACCAGCGCGGTGGCGGCGGCCACCTGGGGCGAGACCAGGTGGGTGCGGCCGCCCTTGCCCTGGCGGCCCTCGAAGTTGCGGTTCGAGGTGGAGGCGCAGCGCTCGCCCGGGGCCAGCTGGTCCGGGTTCATGCCCAGGCACATCGAGCAGCCGGCGTGCCGCCACTCGGCGCCCGCGGCGGTGAAGACCTTGTCCAGGCCCTCCTCGACGGCCTGCAGGGCGACCCGGACCGAGCCCGGGACGACCAGCATGCGCACGCCCTCGGCGATCTGCCGACCGTCCAGGATGGCCGCGGCGGCCCGCAGGTCCTCGATCCGGCCGTTGGTGCAGGAGCCGACGAACACGGCGTCGACCTTGACCTCGCGCAGCGGGGTGCCGGCCTCCAGGCCCATGTACTTCAGCGCGTTCTCGGCGGCGGTCCGCTCCTGCGGGTCCGCGAAGTCCTCCGGGTTCGGCACGTTCGCGCCCAGCGGCGCGCCCTGGCCCGGGTTGGTGCCCCAGGTGACGAACGGGGTCAGCTCGGCCGCGTCGATGAACACCTCGGCGTCGAAGACCGCGTCCTCGTCGGTGGCCAGGGTCTCCCAGTAGGCGACCGCGGCGTCCCAGTCCTCGCCCTGCGGGGCGTGCGGACGGCCCTGCAGGTAGTCGAAGGTGGTGCGGTCCGGGGCGATCATGCCGGCCCGGGCGCCCGCCTCGATGGACATGTTGCAGATCGTCATCCGGGCCTCCATGGAGAGGCTGCGGATCGCCGAGCCGCGGTACTCCAGGACGTAGCCCTGGCCGCCGCCGGTGCCGATCTTGGTGATCACGGCCAGGATCAGGTCCTTGGCGGTGACGCCCTCGGGCAGCTCGCCCTCGACCGTGATCGCCATGGTCTTGAACGGGGCCAGCGGCAGCGTCTGGGTCGCCAGCACGTGCTCGACCTGGCTGGTGCCGATGCCGAAGGCCAGCGCGCCGAAGGCGCCGTGGGTGGAGGTGTGCGAGTCGCCGCAGACCACGGTCATGCCCGGCTGGGTCAGGCCCAGCTGCGGGCCGACCACGTGCACCACGCCCTGCTCGACGTCGCCCAGCGAGTGGATGCGCACGCCGAACTCCTCGGCGTTCTTGCGCAGCGTCTCCAGCTGGACCCGGGAGACCGGGTCGGCGATCGGCTTGTCGATGTCCAGGGTCGGGGTGTTGTGGTCCTCGGTCGCGATCGTCAGATCGGTCCGGCGGACCGGGCGCCCGGCCAGCCGGAGGCCGTCGAACGCCTGCGGGCTGGTCACCTCGTGCAGCAGGTGCAGGTCGATGTAGAGCAGGTCGGGCTCGCCCTCGGCGCGCCGGACGACGTGGTCGTCCCAGACCTTCTCTGCGAGTGTCCGTCCCATCGGATTCCCTCCAGCCGGCCGCTCTGCCGGCCTTCTCGTGATCGTCGAGGTCTTGTCCCGTGCCGCCCTGTGAGGCTCGCTTGGAGTCGCGACCTGCACGCCGGACCGTCCAGGATCCGGACACCCTGGTGGGGTGCCGTCCTGGGTGTCTCCCGGGCTGCTGACTCCAAGAGTGGCGCTTTTCTCGGAAGATTGAACTTGCGTCTCGCTGATTGAGACTGCAGTATCGAGACATGGACAACACTAGCGGCGTCGGCGTTCTCGACAAGGCCGCTCTGGTGCTCAGCGCACTGGAGTCGGGCCCCGCCACGTTGGCGGGGCTGGTCGCCGCCACCGGTCTGGCGCGGCCCACCGCCCACCGACTCGCCGTCGCACTCGAGCACCACCGCCTCGTCACCCGCGACATGCAGGGCCGCTTCATCCTCGGCCCCCGCCTCGCCGAACTCTCCGCCGCCGCGGGCGAGGACCGGCTGCTGGCCGCCGCCGGCCCGGTCCTCACCCACCTGCGGGACGTGACGGGCGAGAGCGCCCAGCTCTACCGGCGCCAGGGCGAGATGCGGATCTGCGTGGCCGCCGCCGAGCGCCTGTCGGGACTGCGCGACACCGTGCCGGTCGGCTCGACGCTGCCGATGAAGGCCGGCTCCGCCGCCCAGGTCCTGCTGGCCTGGGAGGAGCCCGAGCGCCTGCACCGCGGCCTCCAGGGCGCCCGGTTCACCGCCACCGCCCTCAGCGGCGTCCGCCGCCGCGGCTGGGCCCAGTCCATCGGCGAGCGCGAGCCGGGCGTCGCCTCGGTCTCCGCGCCCGTCCGCGGCCCCTCCAACCGGGTGGTCGCCTCGGTCTCGGTCTCCGGCCCGATCGAGCGCCTGACCCGCCACCCCGGCCGGATGCACGCCCAGGCCATCATCGAAGCCGCCAACCGCCTCACCGAGGCCCTCCGCCGCAGCTGAGCGGCCGCCGGAACGACGAACGCCCTCCCGGCGGCCGGGAAGGGCGTTCGTCGTGTCGCGGGCCCGCGGGCAGCGGACGGGCGGGCATGCGGGCGGGCATGCGGGCGGGCATGCAAAAAGAGCCCCGGTTGACCGGAGCTCGTTCTGTGGAGCGTTTCTTGGCTGGGGTACCAGGACTCGAACCTAGACTAAATGAACCAGAATCACTCGTGCTGCCAATTACACCATACCCCAAAAGTACCCCCGACCGGATTCGAACCGGCGCTACCGCCTTGAGAGGGCGGCGTGCTAGGCCACTACACAACGGGGGCCCGAATGAGCGAGTACCCCCGACCGGATTCGAACCGGCGCTACCGCCTTGAGAGGGCGGCGTGCTAGGCCACTACACAACGGGGGCGGGACTCATTCGTTCTGCAATTGTCAAGAATTGCGTACCCCCGACCGGATTCGAACCGGCGCTACCGCCTTGAGAGGGCGGCGTGCTAGGCCACTACACAACGGGGGCTCACTGCAGATGTGCTGCGCTGGGGTACCAGGACTCGAACCTAGACTAACTGAACCAGAATCAGTCGTGCTGCCAATTACACCATACCCCACCAGAGTTCAACCCCTCTGCGGGGCCTTCCTCAGGTGTCTTGCGCCTCCCTGCCCGGGCGGCGCAGAAAGAACATTACCCGACGCCCCGCCCCGCTCCAAAATCGATAACCGCAGGCAGCGCGCCGGACACCTGCGGGCCAGGTCAGCGACGCGGCCCGCAGGTGTCCGGGAGGCTCCCGGAAGGCGTCCGGGAGGCGGCTCAGGAGGCCGGGAGGAGCTCCAGGGCGGCGCGCAGGCGGCGGAGCGTCTCCTCGCGGCCGAGCAGCTCCATCGACTCGAACAGCGGCGGGGAGACCCGGCGGCCGGTGACCGCGACCCGCAGCGGGGTGAAGGCGAACTTGGGCTTGATGCCCAGGCCGTCGACCAGGGCGGCGCGCAGCGCGGCCTGGATCGGGTCGGGGGTGAAGTCCGGCAGCTCGGTGAGCGCCGCGACGGACGCCTCCAGGACCGGGCGGGCGTCCGCGGTGAGGGCCTTGGCGGCGTCCTCCGGGTCGACGGCGAAGTCGGCGGGGGCGACGAACAGGAAGCCGGCCATGGTGACGATCTCGGAGAGGACGACCATCCGCTCCTGGGTGAGCGGCGCGACCTTGGCCAGCAGGTCGAGCTGCTCGGCGGTGGGCTCGGCCGGGAGCAGGCCGGGGGCCTGGAGGTAGGGCACCAGGCGCTCGACGAACTCCCCGGGGGCGAGGCGGCGGACGTGCTCGGCGTTGATGTGCTCGGCCTTCTTGAGGTCGAAGCGGGCCGGGTTGCCGTTGACGTCGTCGATGTCGAAGGCGGCGACCATCTCGTCGATGTCGAAGATGTCGCGGTCCTCGGCGAGCGACCAGCCCAGCAGGGCCAGGTAGTTGAGCAGGCCCTCGGGGAGGAAGCCGCGCTCGCGGTAGAGGTTGAGCGAGGCCTGCGGGTCGCGCTTGGAGAGCTTCTTGTTGCCCTCGCCCATCACGTACGGCAGGTGGCCGAACTGCGGGGTGGTGCCGTTGCCGACGCCGATCTCCGCCAGCGCCGCGTAGAGGGCGATCTGACGGGGCGTCGAGGAGAGCAGGTCCTCGCCGCGCAGGACGTGGGTGATCTCCATCAGGGCGTCGTCGACCGGGTTGACCAGGGTGTACAGCGGGGCGCCGTTGGCCCGGACGATGCCGTAGTCGGGGACGTCCTTCGGGTCGAAGGAGATCGGGCCGCGCACCAGGTCGTCGAAGGCGAGGGTGGTGTCGGGCATCCGGAAGCGGAGGATCGACGGGCGGCCCTCGGCCTCGTACGCGGCCTTCTGCCCGTCCGTCAGGTCGCGGCAGTGGCCGTCGTAGCCGGAGGGCCGGCCGGCGGCGCGGGCCGCCTCGCGGCGGGCGTCGAGCTCCTCGGTGGTGCAGTAGCAGGGGTAGGCGTGGCCGGCCTCGCGCAGGCGCTCGGCGACGTCGGCGTAGACGTCCATCCGCTGCGACTGGCGGTAGGGGGCGTGCGGGCCGCCGACCTCGGGGCCCTCGTTCCAGTCGAAGCCGAGCCAGCGCATGGCGTCGAGCAGCTGCTGGTACGACTCCTCGGAGTCGCGGGCCGCGTCGGTGTCCTCGATGCGGAAGACCAGGGTGCCGCCGTTATGCCGGGCGTAGGCCCAGTTGAACAGGGCGGTGCGGACCAGGCCGACGTGCGGGTTGCCGGTCGGGGAGGGGCAGAAGCGGACCCGGACGGCGGGGTTCTTCTTGTCGGCCACGTTGTCAGCCACGCTTGATCACCTTGTTGGAGAGGGTGCCGATGCCTTCGACGGAGACGGCGACCTCGTCACCGATGGTCAGGGGGCCGACGCCCGCGGGGGTGCCGGTGAGGATGACGTCGCCCGGGAGCAGGGTCATCGCCTCGGAGACGTGCACGATCAGCTCGGCGACCGAGCGGACCATCTGGGAGGTGCGGCCGGCCTGGCGGAGCTCGCCGTTGACGGTGCAGGTGACGGCCAGGTCGGCGGGGTCGAGGTCGGTCTCGATCCAGGGGCCAAGCGGGCAGGAGGTGTCGAAGCCCTTGGCGCGGGCCCACTGGCCCTCGCGCTGCTGCACGTCGCGGGCGGTGACGTCGTTGGCGCAGGTGTATCCGAAGACCACCTCGGGGACGCGCTCCAGCGGCACCTCGCGGCACATCCGGCCGATCACCACGGCGAGCTCGGCCTCGTACTGCACGTCCGAGGAGAACGGCGGGTAGGCGATCGACTCGGTGGGGCCGATGACGGCGGTGGAGGGCTTGAAGAACGTCAGCGGGACGGCGGGGACCTCGTTGCCCAGCTCGGCGGCGTGCGCGGCGTAGTTGCGGCCGACGGCGACGATCTTGCTGGGGAGCATCGGGGCCAGCAGCCGGACGTCCTGCAGGCGGTGGGTCTCGCCGGTCGGCTGGGGGGTGCCGAAGGGGTGCCCGGCCAGGGCGTGGACCACCAGCGAGTCGGGCTGCGCGGCGTCCCCCTCGATGATTCCGAAGGAGACCGAGCCCGCCGCGGGGCTCCCTTCGCGGACGGAGAACCTGGCGATACGCACAGCCCTGCAACCTCTCGGTTCGTCGGCCGCCCGGACGCTCCCGGACGGCTGCCGGGCCCGCAGTACCGGGCCCGGCTGGTGCCACCAGGTTATCGATGCCGGGGTCAGTCCCGCGGCAGGCGGGGGGCCGGGGCGGTCATCAGGACCGTGCGGCGCGGGTTGGCGGTGCTGGCGGGGAGCTCGGCGGCGTACGCGCGGGCGGTGCGGTCGGCGGCGGAGCCCGGGAGCTGGGAGAAGTCCGCGACGGAGGCCAGGGTGGTGCGGCGCGGGTTGGCCGTGGAACGGGTGGCCTCGGTGGTCGTCTCGGACATTTGCGTCAGCACCCTTGTTTCGCTCGAACGGACTTTTGCACGGGCCCGCCGCTGGGCAGGCTCCGATCAACCCTGTCAGGTTAGGGATCCCATTCCACAGCGGCCGTGACCAAAGCTACACATCCGACTGTGAGTTTGGTCACAATTACCGGTACAAAGGGCGCGGAGGCGGAGATTCGGGACCAATGCCGAAATCCACCATTGCGGATATCCCGGACATTCGACGCACAAGCTGATCTTCCCCTTCGTTGACCGGGGCATGTCGAGTGTCCGAAAAGGACCGTATTCCGGGGTGGATGCACCACGGAACGTGAGGCCCCGCGCGCGGAGGGTGGCCCAGGACACCGTGTCGTAACGGCCCTTGTTGGACTTCCCCCGCTGTGCTGGAATGCCACGGAAAAACTCGACACCGCCCTATCTCCGCCCGGCGGGGAAGGGCGCCCGGTCCAGAGGTTGCGACGCCAGTGCAGGGACGTTTCAAGAGGGGCAGCGGCGCCGCGGGTGACCCGGAGTCGCGCGAGCCCGTGGCCGGCCCCCACCAGGCGGCACCGGCGACGACGGGCCAAGGAGAGCGGCCGTACGGCGCTCCCGCCGAGCCCGCCGCCGAGAGCGGTACGCAGGGCGCGAACGGTGCGCCGCAGGAACGGGCCGACGACAGGTCGGCCGACAAGAAGAGCAAGCGGGCCAGGCTCCGCGGCACGCTCACCCGCCGCCGCGCCACCGGCCTGAGCCGCTTCGCCATGCGCAACTGGCGGATCCGCACCCGCCTGATCGCCCTGCTCTTCCTGCCCGTGATCGTGGCGCTGGTCCTCGGCGGCCTGCGCGTGCAGAGCTCGATGGAGAACTCCCGCGAGCTGTCCCAGATGAGCGACCTGGCCGAGCTGGCCCGGACCGCGACCGACCTGGCGCACGCCCTGCAGACCGAGCGCGACATCTCCGCCGGTCCGCTGGCGGCCGGCGGCACCGCGACCGCCGACAAGGAGATCACCAAGGCGCAGAGCGACACCAACGCGCTCTCCAAGAAGTTCACCGCCGCGGCCGACAAGTTCGACAACCTCGACCTGGCCGGTTCCAAGACCCTCCTGCTGCAGGTCCGCCGCGACCTCAACAGCCTCTCCGGTGCCCGCACCGGAGCGTTCCGGGACCCGAACAACATCCAGGCGACGATCACCAACTACGACGCGATCATCACCGACCTGCTCGGCGCCACCCAGGACATCGCGGTCACCTCGAACTCCTCCGAGCTGATCACGGCCACCCGCTCGCTCTACCAGTTCTCGCTGGCCAAGGAGTACACCTCCATGCAGCGCGCGCTGATCGCCGCGGCGCTGGCCAACCCGGCGGGGCCGAGCCTCTCCTCGTCCGACGAGACCTTCGGCATCCGGCTGATGAACTCCGAGGACAACGCGACCCAGAACTTCACCGCGATCTACGGCGACAGCGAGGCGCGCGGGCTGCGCTCCGCGATGAGCTTCAACAAGGTGATCGCCGAGGCCGACCGGTTCTCCAAGGCCGTCCTCACCCCCAACGGCATCAAGCAGACCGACGACGTCAGCTACCAGCAGTGGTACGAGGAGTCGACGGCCAAGATCACCGCCCAGCGGGCGATCGAGAACACCCTGCTGGCGAACCTGAACGGCAAGGCCCAGAAGCTCCAGTCCGACGCCGACACCGAGTCGGTGATCAACGCCTCGCTGGTCGCCCTGGTGCTCGTCGTCGCCATCGCCGGCGCCGCCCTGGTGGCCCGCTCGATGGTGCGCTCGCTGACCCGCCTGCAGACCTCCGCCGAGGACGTCGCCGAGCGCCGCCTGCCGGAGCTGGTCAAGACCCTCTCCGAGAGCGACCCGCAGGACGTCGACGTCACCGTCGAGCCGGTCGGCGTCGACTCCGCCGACGAGATCGGCCACGTGGCGCACGCCTTCGACATGGTGCACCGCGAGGCGGTCCGACTGGCCGCCGAGCAGGCGCTGCTGCGCGGCAACATCAACGCGATGTTCACCAACCTCTCGCGCCGCAGCCAGGGCCTGATCCAGCGCCAGCTGTCGCTGATCTCCGAGCTGGAGAGCCGCGAGGCGGACCCGGACCAGCTGGCCTCGCTGTTCAAGCTCGACCACCTCGCGACCCGCATGCGCCGCAACGGCGAGAACCTCCTCGTCCTCGCGGGCGAGGACCCGGGCCGCCGCTGGACCCGCCCCGTCCCGCTGGTCGACGTGCTGCGCGCCGCCGCCTCCGAGGTGGAGCAGTACGAACGCGTCGAGCTCGCCTCGGTGCCCACCGCCGAGGTGGCCGGCCGCGTCGTCAACGACCTCGTCCACCTGCTCGCCGAGCTGCTGGAGAACGCCACCTCGTTCTCCTCCCCGCAGACCCGGGTCCGGGTCACCGGCCACGCCCTGCCGGACGGCCGGGTGCTGATCGAGATCCACGACACCGGCATCGGCCTCTCCCCCGACGACCTCGCCGACATCAACGAGCGCCTCGCCAACCCGCCGGTCGTGGACGTCTCCGTCTCCCGCCGGATGGGCCTGTTCGTGGTCGGCCGCCTGTCCCTGCGGCACGGCATCCGGATCCAGCTCCGCCCGTCCGACTCCGGCGGCACCACCGCGCTGGTCATGCTGCCGGTCGACGTCACCAACTCCGCCGAACGGCGCGGCAACCGGCCCGGTGCGGGCGCCGGTGCCGGGGCCGGGGCCGGTGCGGGCCAGGTCGGCGGCAAGCAGCAGCGCGGCCTGGCGCCGACGCCGCGCCAGCAGGGCCGCCCCGGCGGCGACCTGCCCGGCGGGCGCACCGCGCTCGGCCAGGCGGGCCCGAACGACCCCGCGGGCCGTCCGCAGCTGGGCCAGGGCCCGGTCGGCGGCAGCCCCGACCTGTTCTCCCCCTCCGGGTCCTCCGGCCCGTCCGCGCCGCGGCGCGCGCCGGGCGGCCCCGGGGCGGGCCAGGGTGCGCCCGGCGGCCAGCCGGGCGACGGCGGCTTCGGTCCGGGCGGCGCGTTCGGCACCGGCCCGGCCCAGGGCGGCCGCTCCGGCGGGCTGCCGACCCGTTCGGTGGGCCAGTCGCTGCGCGAGAACCCGGCCCAGGGCGGGACGGGGCCGTCGGCCCCGGCCGGTCCGGGTGCGGGTGCTCCGGGCGGGGGTGCGCCGGCCGGTGGCGGGCTGCCGCCGCGCCGGGTGCCGGGTGCCTCGGGCGCGCCGGGCCTGCAGGGCGGGCCGGGCGGTCCGGGCGGCGGTCTGCCGCCGCGGCGTCCGCAGCAGGGCCAGCAGGGCGGCCCGCAGCAGGGCCAGCCGCCGCAGGGCGGTCCGCAGCGCCGTCCGCAGCCGGGCCAGTCGGGCCCGCAGGGCCAGCCGGGCGGTCCGCAGCAGGGCCGCCAGCAGCGTCCGGTCGGGGAGCCGACCCAGCACGGGCGGGCCGAGCAGCCGCAGCGGCGTCCGCTGCCGCAGCAGCCGGCCGCGCCGCTGGAGGCCGCTCCGGGCGACCAGTCCGGCCTGTTCGGCCGGCCGCGGTTCGAGGCGTCCGACATCGACCCGCGCGACCCGCTGGGCCTCGGCCTGGTGGAGCCGGTGCTGCCGGACCCGGCCGGTCAGGGCGTCCCGCCGCTGTCGCCGCAGTCCCAGCAGCAGCCCCAGCCCCAGCAGCAGTTCGCGGAGCGTCCGCAGCCGATGGCGCTGCCGACGGCCGGTGAGCGGCCGTCCGCTCCGGCCGGTCCGGCGCAGGGCCACGAGCAGTTCCGGCCGCGGGCGTACCAGCCGCAGCGTCCCGGCACCTCCGCTCCGGGCCTCGGCCAGCAGCCCCAGCAGCAGGCGCCGCAGCAGGCCGAGCGGCAGCGTCCGCAGGGCCAGCCCGGTCAGCCGGGCCAGCCGGGCCAGGGCCTGCCGCCGCGTCCGACCGGTCCGCAGGGCGGTGCGCCGCTGGGTGGCCCGCAGCAGCGTCCGGCCGCGCCGCAGCGCCCGTCCGGTCCGCAGGGCCAGCCGGGCCAGCCCGGTCAGCCGGCCCAGGGCCGTCCGTTCCCCGGCCAGGGGCAGGGCCCGGCCCAGGGGCAGCGTCCGGCGGCGCCGTTCGGCGCCGCTCCCGCGGGCGGTGCCCCGGCGGGTCCGCAGGGCGACCCGGACGCGCCGTGGCGCCCGTCGGCGAACGACGAGCGCTGGCGGCGGGCCGAGCAGATGCGCGAGCCGCAGACCAACGGCCTGACCACCTCGGGGCTGCCCCGCCGCACCCCGCAGGCCAACCTGGTCTCCGGCAGTGCCGAGGCCAGTCCGCTGACCGGTCCCCAGGTCTCGCGCAGCCCGGAGGAGGTGCGCGGCCGGTTGACCAACCTGCGCCGCGGCATCCAGCAGGGCCGCCAGGCGGGGACGCAGCAGCCGGGCTTCGGCGGTCCCGGTCCGCAGCAGCGGCCGGGCTTCGACTTCGGCGGGACGTCCGAGGGCTACCGGGGAGCCCGGGGCGGACGGTCCGACGTCGATGGCAACAACGGCTTCGGCCCCGAGCACCAGGAGCGTTGAGTTGATCCAGATGAGCCAGGCCGCACAGAACCTGAACTGGCTGATCACCAATTTCGTGGACAACACCCCCGGGGTGTCCCACACCGTGGTGGTCTCCGCCGACGGTCTGCTGCTGTGCATGTCCGAGGGCTTCCCCCGGGACCGCGCGGACCAGCTGGCCGCCGTCGCCTCCGGACTGACCTCGCTGACCTCGGGCAGCTCCAGGGCAGTCTCCTGCACTGACGGTCCGGTCCCGCCCGACCCCCGACTCCTTCGCACCACCCTCACCGTGCCGGACCCCACCCGACCCCCGGGTCCGGCACTCCCACCCCAGGTCTTCGCCGTACGGTGGCTGGCAGCCCGTCAGCCAACGGCCCCGCGGGCTCCGGCCGCGAACGACTGCAGCACAAGGAGGACGCATGACCCCGCCCCCGACACCCGCCGGCTCGTACGGCAACGGGTACGGAAACGGCTACGGCGGCCAGCAGGCCGGCGGGTACGGCGGCCAGCAGTCGGACGGCTACGAGCAGCAGCCGCTGGTCCGCCCGTACGCCATGACCGGCGGACGCACCCGCCCCCGTTACCAGCTGGCCATCGAGGCGCTGATCTCGACCACCAGCACCGCCGCTCCGGGCGGCCTGCTCCCCGAGCACGCCCGCATCGTGTCGCTGTGCCGCGAGGTCAAGTCGGTCGCCGAGATCTCCGCGCTGGCAGGTGTCCCGCTCGGGGTCGCCCGCATCCTCGTCGCAGACCTGGCGGAAGCCGGTCTGGTCGCCATCCACCAGCCCGCCGCCGCGGGCGAGTCGGGCGGTACGCCTGACGTCACGCTGCTCGAAAGGGTCCTCAGTGGACTTCGCAAGCTCTAACGCGGCCGCCGCCCCCAGCCGCGCCACCACCTCCGCCAAGATCGTCGTCGC
>NZ_JNYE01000027.1 GCF_000717185.1 Kitasatospora phosalacinea
TCGAACCCGGCGAGATCGAGGACGCGTTGACCGCCCACCCGGACGTCGCCCAGGCCGCCGTCGTGGTCCGCGAGGACACCCCCGGCGTCAAGCGCCTGGCTGCCTACCTGGTGCCAAGTGAGGGTACCCTTATCTCGGCCGCTGCGATCCGTCGCACGCTGGCCGTCCGGCTGCCCGAACACATGGTGCCCGCGGCCTTCGTGGCCCTGGACGCCCTGCCGCTGACCGTCAACGGCAAGCTCGACCGCAAGGCGCTGCCCGCGCCCCGCGCCGAGGACTTCACCACCGGCGGCGAACGGCGCGCCCCGCGCTACCCGAGCGAACGGGTGGTGCACGCGGCGTTCACCGAGGTGCTCGGGCTGCCCGCCGTCGGCATCGAGGAGAACTTCTTCGACCTCGGCGGCCACTCGCTGCTCGCGATGGAACTGCTCCAGCGCCTGCGCGCCGACTTCGAAGGGGACCTCCGCCTGCCCGACCTGCTGGCCCGACCCACCGTCTCGGCCCTCGCCGAGTTCCTGGTCGACCGCCTGGTGGACGCCGCCCTCGGCGACCCGCCCTCCTGCTCCGCCTGACCCCCGCCGACCCCGCTCCCGCTAGCCCCGCCCGAAGAGGAGAACACCCGATGGCTTCCACCAACCCGTTCGAGGACGACGACGCCCGCTACCTGGTGCTGGTCAACGACGAGAACCAGCACTCGCTGTGGCCCGCCTTCGCCGAGGTCCCGGCCGGCTGGCGGACCGTCCACGGCGAGGACACCCGCGAGGGCGCCACCGCGTACATCGACGCCAACTGGACCGACCTGCGCCCCGCCAGCCTGGTCGCCCGCACCGCCTGACCTCCCCGCCCACCGGGAGGGGGCGGCCCGCCCGCCGGGCCGCCCCCTCGTCCCGCTGCTACCCCGACGGATGGCCAACGCCGTGAGCACCCACCAGCCAGCCCCCGCCGCCGAGGCCCCGGACACGGCCGCCGACACCGACGCCGACCCCGCTGACGCCGACCCCGCTGACGCCGACCCCGCCGACGTCGACTTCGCCGACGCCGACTTCGCCGACGAGGACCTCCCCCCCTCCGCTCTCCCCGCCGAGCGCCGCCGCCGCGCCAAGGCGCTGCTGCGCGCCTCGCTGCGGCCGCACCGGGCCACCGTCGCCGCCGCGATGACGGCCGCCGCGGTCCGCCAGCTCGCCCTGCTCGCCGTCCCCTGGTGCGTGCAGAAGGCGCTGGACGACGGGTTGCAGCAGCACGACGGCGCCGCCCTGCTGGGGTGGGCGGGCGCGACCGCGCTGGCCGCGCTGGTGCAGTTCGCCGGGCTGTACGGCTGGCAGTACTGGGCCGGGTACGCGGACGCCAAGGTCGGCGCCGACCTGCGCGGACGGCTGCTGCGGCACCTGGGCGGCCTGGACCGGGCCGCGCTGGCCGCGCGCGGCCACGGCGACCTGGCGATGCGGGCGACCCGGGACACCGACCTGGTCCGCGAGTGGGTGCACGGCCTGGCGATCTGGGTGGTGCTCGGCACGACCTTCCTGACCGTGCTGCCCGCGATCGGCGCCCTGGACCTCAGCCTGCTGCTGGTCACGCTGGCCACCCTGCCGTTCCTGGTCTGGGTCAACCTGCACTACCCGCGCCGCTTCGCCGCCGCCTCCGCCGACCTGGCCGCCGCCCACGGCCGCCGCGCCGACGCCGTCGCCGACCTGCTGCAACTCGGCACCGGCCTGCGCGGCACCGGCGGCCACCGCCCGCTGGTGGACCGGCACCACACCGCCAGCGCCGAGGTCACCGCCCGCACCGTCACCGCCGCCCGGATCGAGGCCGGCTGGGCCGCCGTCGCCCCGCTCGTCCCGCGGCTGGCCGTCGCCGCCGGGGTCGGCCTCGGCGGCCTCGCCGTGCTGGACGGGCACCTCACCGTCGGCGGCCTGGTCGCCTTCACCTCCTGGATGGCGATCGTCACCCTCGCCACCCGCGTCCTGGTCGACCGGCTGCTCGAACGCGGCCAGGCCGACGTCGCCGCCGCCCGGATCGACGAGGTGCTGTCCCTCGCCGCGACCGTCGCCGACCCGCCCGAGCCGGTGGAGCTGCCCGCGGCGGGCACGCTGGAGTTCGCGGGCGTACGGGCCCGGCGGGACGGCAAGGCCGTCCTCGGCCCCGTCGAACTGACCGTCGGAGCAGGCGAGTTCGTCGCCCTGCACGGCGCCACCGGCGCGGGCAAGAGCACCCTGCTGCGGCTCGGCGTCCGCCTCGACGACCCCGACGGGGGCGCCGTCCGCTACGGCGGCACCGACCTGCGCGCCGCCCGGCTGGACGAGGTCCGGGCCCGGGTCGCGTACGTCGCCCAGCGGCCCGTGCTGCTCTCCGGCACCGTCGCCGACAACCTGCGCCTGGGCCGCGACCTCCCGCAGTCCGCGCTGGAGGACGCCTGCCGCACCGCCGGGCTGCACGAGCAGCTGGCCGCGATGCCCGACGGCTACGCCACCGAGCTCGGCGAGGGCGGCACCGCGCTCTCCGGCGGCCAGGTCCAGCGGCTGGCGATCGCCCGCGCCCTGCTCGGCGACCCCGCCGTGCTGCTGCTCGACGACGCGACCTCCGCGCTCGACACCGCCACCGAGGCCCTCGTCCTGGAGCGCCTGCGCGCCTGGGCCGACGGCCGCCGCACCCTGCTGTTCGCCACCCACCGCGCCGCCGTGCTGAAGGCCGCCGACCGGGCGGTCGAACTGCGGGCCCCCCATGTCGACCCGCTCCGTGCCGACCCGCTGTCCCCGACCCTCGTGGAGGCCACCCGTGGCTGACCAGCCGCCGCTGCGCGAGGAGGCCGACGAGCGCGGCGTGCTGCGCCGCGCCCTGCCCTACCTGCGCCCGCACCGGGCCCGGCTCGCCGTCGCGCTCGGCGTCGGACTGGCCGACTCCGCCGCACTGGTGGCCGTCGCCCCGCTGGTCGGCCTGGCCACCGACGCGCTGCTGGACGGCGACCGGGGCCGCCTCGGCCTGGCCGTCGCACTGCTGGCCGTGCTCGCCGTCGCACAACTCGTCCTGGCCCGGGTCGGCGAGCTGCTGCTGATCCGCAGCGGCGAGGACGTGGTGCGCACCCTGCGCGAGCAGGCCGTGGAGAACCTCGCCACCGCCCCGCTGCGCTTCCTGGAGGCCCACCGCAGCGGCGACCTGCTGCGCCGCGCCACCGGCGAGGTGGCCGCGCTGGCCGCGTTCGTCCGGCTGCACCTGCGCAACCTGGTCTCGGCGCTGGCCACCCTCGGTTTCACGCTCGCCGTGCTGACCGGGTACTCCTGGCAGCTGCTGCTGGTCCAGCTCGTGGTGTTCCTGCCGCCGACGCTGATGGTCACCCGCTGGTTCCAGCGGGACGCGGCGGCCGCGTTCGGCGGCAAGGCGAGCGCGGAGGCGGGCGTCGCGGCGACCTTCACCGAGACGCTGACGGCCCGCGAGGCGCTGCAGACCTCGCGCGGCCTGCCCGGCTGGACGCGGCGCTTCGACGCGGAGAACCGGCAGGCGGTGCGGGCCGCCCGGCGCGCCCTGCGGGTGGAGAACCGGATCGACCTGGTCAGCCTGATCGAGGGCCTGGCGCTGGTCGCGCTGCTCGGCGTCGGCGGCTGGCTGGTCACCCGGGACGCGCTGGGCGTCGGCACCGTGGTGGTGTTCGTGGTGGCCAGCCGCAACCTGTTCGACTCGTTCACCGACCTGTCGCAGCTGGTCGGCGAGGTCGCCACCGCCCGCACCGGCCTGGCCCGGCTGCTCGACCTGCTGTCGGCCACACGGCCGCGGGACGCCCGCGCGGACGTCGACGCCCTCCCCGCCCGCGGTGAACTGCGCTGCGAGGACGTCGACTTCGGCTACCGCACGGACGGCCGCGAGCTGCACGGCGTCACGCTGGCGTTCCCGTCCGGCAGCCGCACCGGCGTGGTCGGCGAGACCGGCTCCGGGAAGACGACGCTCTCCAAGCTGCTGTGCGGCCTGTACGCGCCGGACGCGGGCCGGGTGACCTTCGCGGGCGTCCCGCTGTCCGAGCTGCCCGAGCGGCAGCTGCGCGGCCGGGTGGTGCTCGTCCCGCAGGAGGTGCGGCTGGTGACCGGCACCGTCGCGGAGAACCTGGCACTGGTGCGGGGCGCGCCGGACCGGGCGGCGGTCGAACGGGCCGTGGCGCGGCTGGGCCTGACGGGCTGGCTGGCGGGCCTGGGCGGCCTGGACGCGGAGGTCGGGCAGCGCGGGGCCCGGCTGTCGGCGGGGGAGCGGCAGATCCTGGGCGTGGTGCGCGCGGTGCTGGCCGATCCGGCGGTGCTGGTGCTGGACGAGGCCACCGCCGACATCGACCCGGCCACCGCGGCCCGGCTGGAGGACGCCCTGGACGAGCTGCACGCCGACTGCACGCTGATCGTCATCGCGCACCGCCCCGCGACCATCGCCCGGCTGCCCCGGGTGGTGCGGCTGGCGGGGGGCCGGGTGGTCGCTGACGAGGGTTCAGGGACGGGCCGCCCTTTGCGCGAAGAAAAGGTTAGGCTAGCCTAAGCTACACGTGCCGGTGGGGCGCTGCTCACCCGTCCGGGAGCCTGCTCGGCCGTCCGGGAGTCCGCACGACCGTCCGGGAGTCCGCACGGCCGTGCAGATCCCTGTGCGGCCGTGCAGGTCCTCGTACGGCCGAGCAGTGCCCCGTACAACCGAGCAGCGCTCCGCACGGCCGAGCAGCGCCCCGCCGCCCGACCCGGCCACCACCGATCGAATGGGTTGACCGATGACCACCACCCCGACCGAGCCGCGCCCGACCGCGCAGCTGCCGCGGATGCGGATCGTCCGCCACCCGCTCAAGTACCGCCTGCTGGACGTCAAGCGGGTCCGGCGGATCACCCCCGGCACGGTCAGGGTCACCTTCGCCGGGGACGCCCTGGAGGGCTTCTGCGAACAGGCCCCCACCGACCACGTCAAGCTCTGCTTCGCCGAACCCGGCCGAGACCTCCCGGTCGAGCCCGTGGTCGAGAACGACACCTGGATGGACGCCCCCGAGGAGCCCGTCACCCGGGACTACACGATCCGCCACTACCGGCGCGAGGCCCGCGAACTGGACATCGACATGGTCCTGCACGCGGGCGGCGTCGGCTCCAACTGGGCGGCCGCCGCCCGACCCGGCATGAAGCTCGGCGTGTTCGGGCCGCGCGGCTCCGAGGAGATCGACCTCGTCCACGACTGGTACCTGCTCGGCGCCGACGAGACCGCCCTGCCCGCGCTCGCCCGCTGGCTGGAGGCACTGCCCGCCGGGGTCCGGGTGCTCGCCTTCGCCGAGGTCGCCGGCCCCGAGGACGAGCAGCAGCTCACCACCGCCGCCGACGCCACCCTGGTCTGGCTGCACCGCGGCACCGCCGCCCCCGGCACCACCGACCACCTCGAACGCGCCGTCCGCGCCGCCGAGCTGCCGCCCGGCACCGGCTTCGCCTGGATCGCCGGAGAGGCCAACACCCTCCGCCCGATCCGCCGTCACCTGCGCACCGAACGCGGCCTGACCCGCGACCAGGTCGACGTCGACGGCTACTGGAAGCGCGGCACCGCCAACCACGACCACCACGAGGACGAGCACACCCCGCACTCATGAGCACGCACGCCCCGGCCCTCGTGACGGTCAAGCCCCGCAGCACCGCCGCCCGCCGCACCGCCTGGCTGCTCGGCGCCCTCGCCCTGCTCGCCGTCCTCGCCGTCCTCTCGCTCGGCGTCGGCGCCCGCTCCATCGCCCCCGGGCAGGTGCTGCACGTCCTGCTGCACCGCGACCCCACCGGCGAGGACTGGATCGCCGTCCATCACTCGCGCATCCCGCGCACCCTGCTCGGCATCACCGTCGGCGCCGCCCTCGGCATCTCCGGCGCGATGATGCAGGCCCTCACCCGCAACCCGCTCGCCGACCCCGGCCTGCTCGGCATCAACGGCGGCGCCGCGGCCGCCGTCGCCGCCGGAACCGCCCTGTTCGACCTGCGGACCTTCCACGCCTTCGTCTGGTTCGCCCTGCTCGGCGCGGCCGTCGCCGCGTTCGTCGTGCAGGTCCTCGGCGGCGGCCGCGGCGCCGCCACCCCCGCCCGGCTCGCCCTCGCGGGCACCGCCGTCACCGCCGTGCTCACCGCCTTCGTCAACGCCCTGATCCTGCTCGACCCGCAGACCCTGAACCGCTTCCGCTACTGGCAGATCGGCACCTTCGCGGGCGTCGACTCCGCCGCCGTCGGCCAGGTCCTGCCGTTCCTGCTGTGCGGCGCGGTCCTCGCCCTGCTGCTCGGCCGCCCGCTCAACGCGCTCGCCCTCGGCGACGACACCGGCCACGCTCTCGGCGCCCACCCCGCCCGCACCCGCGCCCTCAGCCTGCTCGCCGTCACCCTGCTGTGCGGCGCCGCCACCGCCGCCGTCGGCCCGATCGCCTTCGTCGGCCTGGCCGTCCCGCACCTCGCCCGCCACCTGTGCGGCCCCGACCAGCGCTGGATCATGCTGCTCTCCGCCGCCCTCGCCCCCGTCCTGCTGCTCGCCTCCGACATCCTCGGCCGGCTGCTGCTGCGCCCCGCCGAACTCCAGGTCGGCGTGGTCACCGCCTTCCTCGGCGCCCCGCTCTTCATCGCGCTGGTGCGCGGCCGGAGGATCGCCCACCTGTGAACGCCGCCACCGACCCCGCGACCGGCCCCGCCACCGACCCCGCCCCGGCCGCGACCGGCCCCGCCACTGCCCCCGCCCCGGCCGCCACCGACCCCGCCACCGGCCCCGCCCCGGCCGTCCCCGGCCCCGCGACCGCCCCCGCCCCGGCGGTCCTCCCGATCAGGGCGGTCCCGCTGCCCGGCGGACGCTCGCTGCGCTGGCACCCGCGCGCCGCCCTCGTCAGCGGCCTGCTGCTGCTCGCCCTGCTCGGCACCGCCGCCTGGACCCTCACCGCGGGCGACTACCCGCTGCCCGTCCGGGACGTCCTCGACGTCCTCGGCGGCGGCGGACGGCGTGCCGACCGGTACATCGTCATGGACGTGCGGCTGCCCCGGCTGCTCACCGCCCTGCTGGTCGGCGCCGCGCTCGGCCTCGCCGGGACGCTGTTCCAGACCCTGGCCCGCAACCCGCTCGGCAGCCCGGACGTCATCGGGTTCACCGTCGGCTCGGCCACCGGCGCGCTCACCGTCATCCTGCTGATCGGCGGCGGTGCGGCCACCGTCGCGGGCGGCGCGGTGGCGGGCGGCCTGGCCACCTCGCTGCTGGTCTACCTGCTCGCCCGGCGCGGCGGCACCCAGGGCTACCGGCTCGTCCTGGTCGGCATCGGCGTCTCCTCGCTGCTCTCCTCGCTCAACGCCTACCTGATCGCCAGGGCCTCGTTCAGCGACGCGCAGAGCGCCGCCGTCTGGCTCACCGGCAGCCTCAACGCCCGCGGCTGGGAGCACTGCACGCCGATGGCGCTGGCCCTGCTGGTGCTGCTCCCGGCCGCGGTCCTGCTCGGCCGCCCGCTGCGGATGCTGGAACTCGGCGACGACACCGCCGCCGCGCTCGGCGTGCGCACCGAGGCGGTCCAGCTCCGGCTGGTCCTGACCGGCGTCGCGCTGACCGCCGCCGCGACCGCCGCCGCCGGGCCCGTCCCGTTCGTCGCCCTGATCGCCCCGCAGGCCGTCCGCCGCCTCACCCGCACCTCCGGCCCCAACCTGCTCGGCTCCGCGCTGCTCGGCGCACTGCTGCTCGCGCTCTCCGACCTGGCCGCGCAGCGCCTGCTCGCCCCCACCCAGCTGCCCGTCGGCATCCTCACCGGCGTGGTCGGCGGCGGCTACCTGGTCTGGCTGATCGCCCGCCAGTGGCGCCGCACGGCCTGACGAAGCGTCAATTCACCTGCCCGGCACGGTCCGAGAGTTCGGCAGTGAGGAAGGCCACCGCGTCGGCGATCAGGCCCGTGGTGTCGGGGTACCCGCCGAAGCAGTGCCCGGCGCCCTCGACCGGCACCAGGACGGAGCGGACGCCCGCCGCGAGCAGGCGCCCGTGCAGGGCCTCGGACTGGGACAGCGGCACCAGGTCGTCCTGCACGCCGTGCACCAGCAGGAACGGCGGCGCGGCAGGGGAGACGTGCCGGACCGGGCTGGCCCGCTCGGCCTCCGCGACGAGCTCGGACGAGCAGCCGCCCAGCAGTTGGGTGACCGGGGAGTCCGGCCCGTGGTGGCCGAGGGCGGCCAGGTCGGTGGGCGGGTACCAGCAGACGGCGGCCGTGACCGCGTCGGTGGTCAGCGCGGCGAGCGCGGCCAGCGTCCCGCCCGCGGACTCGCCCCACACCCCGAGCCGGTCGGCGTCCAGGCCGAGCTCCCCGGCGTACTTCCGCAGGTAGCGCAACGCGGCCGTCACGTCGTCGAGTTGGGCCGGGTACCGGGCCTCGCCGGAGAGCCGGTAGTCGACCGTCGCGACCGCGAAGCCCGCCGCCACCAGCGCCTCGAACACCGAGCCGGGCCGCAGCGTGTCCGGCAGGTAGCGGCGGTCGCCCTCCCGGAACGCGCCGCCGTGCAGCCACACCACCACCGGGAACGGCCCCTCCCCGGCCGGCACGTGCAGGTCCAGCAGCAGCGGGCGGAAACCGGTGCGCAGCGCGTAGCTGACGCCGTGGCGGGAGAGGCCGCCGTACGGCGAGGGGACGGGGGCGACCGGGGGCAGCGAGAGATCCATACCGGCCCCGAGCACCCGCGCCCCGCCGTTCATTCCCGCCCGGCGCGGCGTCTCACAGGTCGGTCACAGGCCGAACAGCCGGGCCGCGTTGTCGTGGCAGACCGCGCGCAGCCAGTCCGCGCCGAGGTCCAGCCGCTCCAGGACGCGGAGCTGGTGCAGGTACGGGTAGGGGATGTTGGGGAAGTCGGTGCCGAGCAGGACGCGGTCGCCGCGGTCGGCGAGCCGGGGCAGCAGCTCGCGGGGGAAGGGCGCGAACTCCTCGGTGAAGTCGGTGAACGCCATCGTGGTGTCCAGGTGCACCCGCTCGTAGCGGTCGGCCAGGTCGAGGAACTCGCGGTACTCGGGCAGCCCCAAGTGGGCGATCACCAGCGGCAGTTGCGGATGCCGTTCCAGGACGCGGGCGACCGGCCCCGGCCCGGTGTGCCGGCCGGGCGCGGGCCCGGAGCCGCAGTGGATCACCACGGGCGTCCCGGCCTCCGCCAACAGGCCCCACGCGGCGTCCAGCAGCCGGTCCGCCGGGTCGTAGCCGCCGACCTGCACGTGCGCCTTGAACACCCGCGCCCCGCCGTCCAGCGCCTCCCGGACGTACCCCGCCACCCCGTCCTCCGGGAACAGCGTCGCGGTGTGCAGGCAGTCGGGCGTGCGGGCCGCGAACCCGGCCGCCCAGCCGTTCAGCCAGCGCGCCATGCCGGGCTTGTGCGGGTACAGCATCGCGGTGAACGCCCACACCCCGAACTCCCGCAGCAGCGCCGTCCGTTCGGCCTCCCCGTGCCGGTAGGCGATCGGCCAGCCGCGCGCCCCGATCAGCGGCCCGTTGGCGTCGAAGTACTCCCACACCTTGCGCAGCACCCGCTCCGGCATGAAGTGCGTGTGCACGTCGACCAGCC
Organism: Kitasatospora phosalacinea; assembly: GCF_000717185.1. Taxonomy (GTDB): domain Bacteria; phylum Actinomycetota; class Actinomycetes; order Streptomycetales; family Streptomycetaceae; genus Kitasatospora; species Kitasatospora phosalacinea_A. The sequence continues at coordinate 9,525 of NZ_JNYE01000027.1, forward strand.
CGGGCAGCCCCAACCCGCCCCAGAACCGGCGCACCTCGCCGACCTCCGCGGCCGCTGCCTCCCGCACGGAATCCGTCATGCCCACGATCATGCCGCACGGCCGTTACGGTGCGGGCCGCGCACGGGGAGCAGCCGGCGGGGCTGGTGGGTCGGCGGCCGGTGGGACGACGCGGCGGGCACGGTCGCGGTCGAGTGCACCTTCCCCGGCCCCGTCGGCCCCGCCCCGTCGGCCCCGCCGCGCCGGCCTCGACCGGCTGCGGATCGTCAACGGGCTGGACGAGAACCGTTTCGAGCGCGGCCCGTTGACGACCCGCAGTACCTCCGCCACCGCCTCTGACCCCGGCCCCGTCCTGTCGTTCCGCGGCCGCGGAACGGTGTGCAGCCGAGCCCTAGACTGCCGCAGTGAACGTCGACGGCGCCCGGCCGTCGGTGCCCTTCGGGAGGACATCGCATGCACGACCCCGCGGACTCGACCGGAACCGCCGAGCCCGGGGGGAGCGGTGGCGCCGACGCGGCACGGGACGCGATACCCGCCTCGACGGTGCTCGCGGAGGTGCTGCCGGGCATCGCCGTGGTCTTCGGTGAGGTCCCGGCGGAACTCGCCCCCGGTCTGGTCGACTTCGGACTGGTGTCGACCGCGGACCGGGCGCAGCTCGCCACCACCCTCGCCTCGGTGGGCAGCGTGGCAACGGCCGCGGGCACGCTCGGGAAGGCGCTGCCCGCGGCGCAGGGGCTCTACCGGTTGAGCGGCGCGACGCAGGCCCTGCTGAAGGCCGGCGGGACGCTCGCCGTCAAGGACGGGGCGAACCTCGGCGCGGTGTTCAACGGCGGGAAGATCGTCGCGCAGGCCCGGTTCGTCCCCGTGGGCGCGGCGGGTGCGACGGGTGCGGGGGCGGTGGCGAGCGTCGCGCAGGCCGCGGCGACCCTGGGACCGGCCCTGGCCTCGATCGCCCTGCAGATGCAGCTGAACGAGATCACCGGCCTGGTCAGGACCAACATCGCGCTGACCACCCAGGTGCTCACCGCGATCCGCCACGACCAGTGGGCCGAACTGACGGGCCTGGTCACCACCATCGAGCGTGCGATCGAGCAGGCGCGGGAGGTCGGGGCGGTCCCGAAGTCCCTGTGGGGCAGCCTCGCGGGCAGCGAGACGCTGCTGCGCAAGCAACTCGACCTCTACCGGGGCAACGTCCGGGCCCATGTCAGGGAACTCGACCGGCCCGGTGCGCAGCGCCGCGACCACCTGCGGACGAACGCCGAGGCGATCGCCTTCGACGCCAACGCCCTGCTGTCCGCCGTGAAGGCGTGGACCGGCTACCAGGCGCTGCGGGCCGGGCGGGCGAGTGAGGCGGGGCGCGAGGACGCCCACGAGGCGCGGTACGCGGAGGTCGTCGTCCGCGACACCCGGGCCGAGCTGGACGCGGCGCTCGCCGGGGCGACGGGCCTGCTCGACGCGCTGACCAGGGAGCTGCGCATCCTCGCCGAACTCCCCGGGCCGGACGGCCTGTCGCTGCCCGGACGCCGCAAGGACGCCAAGGCGGCGCGGGAGACCTCCGCCCGGCTCCTGGAGGCGGTCGAGCCGCTCGCGGACGCCCTGCGCCCGGCACCCCCGGCACTGGACGTCCCGGAGGTGCTCTGCTCACCCGGCACGCTGGAGCCCGACCCCTACCTGCGCCTGCTGCGGTGGATCCTGGAGGACGGCGAGACGCTGCGGGTGCTCGCCTTCCCCGACCAACTGGACGCCCTGGGCCCGATCTCGGCGATCCTCGGCGGCGCGAAGGAGAAGCTGGCGGCGGCGATCGACAAGAGCACCACGCGGACGCTGGTCGCCGTCACGGACCGGCGCATCGTCACCGCCCGGACGGGCGCGTTCCTCGAACAGGGCGAGATCCGGCAGGTCATCCCGCTGGACCTGGTCCGCTACGTCAGGGCGGCGACCGCGCCGGACGCGAACGCGCGCCCGGCGATCGACCTGATCACCCGGGACGAGAGCATCCGCTGGGTCTTCCGCCCCGACGGCGACAACACCCCGGTGGACGCACTGGCCGCCGTCCTCGCCGAGGCGATGGCGATCCCGGAGGCCGAGCGCGAGGCGCTGCTGGGAAGGGCGCTGACCACCCCGGCCGCCCTGACCGCGACCGCCCCGGAGGCCGCCCCCGCCGAGTGACTTGCCGCGCCCGGGCAGCCGCCCGCCGAGGGGCCGGTCACAGCAGGCGGCGGAAGACCCGGGAGCCGCGGGACGGGTCCAGCTCGGCGGCCCAGGACGGCGGGGCGGCCGCGGTGGGTAGCCGGGCGAAGCCGTGCCGGGTGAACAGTGCGCCGTCGCCGGTGGTGGCGGTGACGACGGCGGACAGTGCGCTGCGGCGGGCGTGCGCGAGGACGGCGGCGACCAGCAGCCCGCCCAGACCCCGGCCCTGCCGGTCGGCCCGCACGCACAGGTTGTGCAGCACGCCGGTCGGCGGGTGCCCGGGGCTGGGTGCCAGGACGCGCAGCGCCGCGCAGGCGTCCGGCGCGCCGCCCGGGCCGCGGACCACCAGGAAGGTGTCCGCGGCCCGCCGGTAGTCCGCCGGGGTGCGGGCCCGCAGCGCCCCCGTGCGCAGGAACGGCAGCGACAGCTCGTACAGCGCGCGGGCGTCCCGGAAGTCGGTGCGGACCGCGACGGGGACGGCGACGGTTGCGGGGAGGGCGGCGGGGGCGGGGAGGGTCATGCGGCGCCGTCCCCGGACAGCCGCTCCAGCAGCTGCGCGGTGTCCAGCACGACGGCGCACTTCCCGGCCGTCCAGCGCAGTGCCTCGTGGTGCTGCTCGGCGGAGAAGTCGGCGACGGCGTCGGCGATCACGAAGGCCTGCAGGTCGCGCTGCCAGGCGTCGGCGGCCGTCATCTGCACCCCGATGTGGGCGTACACGCCGACGACCACCAGCTGGTCGCGGCCGAGTCCGGCGAGCTGCTCGGCGAGGTCGGTGCGGGCGAACGCGCTGTACTTCCACTTCAGTACCAGCCGGTCCCCGGGCTCGGGCGCGACGGCGGCGGGCATCGCCTGGGCGTGCTCGTCGGCGGGCAGGCCGGGGCCCCAGAAGTCCAGTTGCAGGCCGCGCTGTTCGGGGCTCTGGCCGCCGCGCTGGTGCGAGTAGAACACCGGTACCCCGGCGGCCCGGGCGGCGGCCAGGATCCGCGCGGTGTGCGCCAGGACGGGTTCCAGCGGCGGCCCGGCGGGCGGGAACGCGGCCAGGAAGTAGTGCTGGAGGTCGTGCACCAGCACGGCGGCCCGGGCCGGGTCGACCTGCCACGGGACGCGGCGCGGCGGCAGCCCGTCGGGGCCGGGCAGTGGGTAGGGGGCGATGGCGGGAATGGCCACGGGGGAGAGCCTCTCTGACGGTGGATCAGTTCGCGGTGGCGCGCAGGTCCTTCTTGCTGACCTTGCCGATGCCGGTGGACGGGAAGGCGTCGACGAACTCCACCCGGTCCGGCACCTTGAACCCGGCCAGCCCGGCGGCCCGCACGAACGCCTTCAGCTCGACCGGCCGCGGCCGCTCCGCGTCCGGTCGCAGGATCACGTACGCGCAGGAGCGCTCGCCCAGGAACTCGTCCGGCACCGCGACCACCGACACGTCGTGCACCGCCGGGTGCGCGAGCAGCACGTTCTCCACCTCCTCGGCGGCCACCTTCTCACCGCCCCGGTTGATCTGGTCCTTCGCCCGCCCCTCCACCACCAGGTGCCCGGTGGCGGTGCGCCGGACGATGTCGCCGGTGCGGTAGAAGCCGTCCGCGGTGAACGCGCGGGCGTTGTGCTCGGGCGCCCGCCAGTAGCCGCGGACGGTGTACGGGCCGCGGGTGAGCAGGTGCCCGGGCGTGCCGTCGGGCAGGTCGCGGTCGTGGTCGTCGACCACCCGCACCTCGTCGTCGGGCGAGATCGGACGGCCCTGGGTGGTGAGGACGGTGTGCTCGTCGTCCTCCGGGCGGGTGTAGTTGACCAGCCCCTCCGCCATGCCGAACACCTGCTGCAGCCGGCAGCCGAGCGCCGGGCCCAGCCGCCGCGCGGCCCCCTCGCTCAGCTTGGCCCCGCCGACCTGGAGCAGCTCCAGGCTGGACAGGTCGGGTCCGCCGTCCCCGGCCGCCTCGGCGGCGGCCGCCCAGGCCAGCGCCAGCGGCGGCACCACCCCGGTCAGGGTGACCCGCTCGCGGGCGATCAGGGCCAGCGCGGTGGCCGGGCTCGGATCGGGCGCCAGCACCACCCGGCCGCCCGCGAAGAACGTCCCCAGCGTGCCGGGGGAGGACAGCGGGAAGTTGTGCGCGGCCGGGAGCGCGCACAAGTACACCGAATCGGGCGTGAGTTCGCAGATCCCGGCGGACGCCCGGACGCTGTACAGGTAGTCGTCGTGGCAGCGCGGGATCAGCTTCGGCAGGCCGGTCGAACCGCCCGACAGCTGGAGGAACGCCAGGTCGCCCGAGTCCGGCCGCTCGGGCGGCAACGCGCCCTCCGGGGACCGCAGTTCGGCCAGCGGGGCGAACGGCCCCGGGTCGCCGACCACGAACACCTCCAGCAGCTGCGGCACCGCCGCCCGCACCTCGGCCGCCAACTCCCGGTGGTCGAAGCCCTCGTGGCGGTCCGGCACGAACAGCGCCCGGGCCTCGGCGAACGCGCAGAAGTACGCGATCTCGGCCCGCCGGTGCGCGGGCAGCGCCATCACCGGCACCACCCCGGCCCGCAGCGCGCCGAAGAACACCTCGAAGAACTCGGCCACGTTGGGCAGTTGCAGCACCACCCGGTCGCCCCGGCGCAGTCCGCGGGCCGCCATCCCGGCCGCCAGCCGGTCGGCCCGGGCGTCCAGCTCGGCGTAACTCCACTGCCGCTCCCGGTCGGTGACCGCGATCCGGTCCGGCGTCGCGGCCGCGTGCCGCCGGACCATCTCGTCCAGCAGCTCGCCGGTCCAGTACCCGGCGGCGCGGTGGCGGGCGGCGGCCTCGGGTGGGTACAGGGTCATCGGGCGTCCTCCGGCGGGCAACTCGGCTGGGGGGAAGGGGAGTCGGTGGAGCGAGGCGCTTCCGCGGCCATGGTGGCCTCGGAGGCTGCGGCCTCGGTGGCCTCGGTGGCCTCCGAGGCTTCGGCGGCCTCGGCGGCTTCGGCGGTGTGCTGGCGCAGGCCCGCGTCCAGCAGTCGGCCGCTCCAGTGGCGGGTGACGGCGCCGCCGCCCGCCTCGGGCCCCGCGGGGTGCAGGCTCACCGGGCGTCCGCCAGACCCACCGCGTGCAGGAAGGTGCGGAACTTGGCGGCGGTCTCGGCGAGTTCGAGGTCCGGGTCGGAGGCGGCGACCACGCCCGCGCCCGCGAACAGCCGCAGCAGGTCGCCGTCCGCCTCGGCGCAGCGCAGGGTCACCACCCACTCACCGTCGCCGGAGGCGTCGCCCCAGCCGACCACGCCCGTGTACAGGCCCCGGTCGAAGGGCTCCAGTTCGCCGATCGCGGCCCGGGCCTGGGCCGTCGGGGTGCCGCAGACCGCCGGCGTCGGGTGCAGGGCCAGGGCCAACTCCAGTGCGCTGGTGGCGGGTTCGCGCAGGGTGCCGGTGACGGTGGAGGACAGGTGCCACATCGTGGCGGTGCGCAGCAGGGTCGGCCGTTCCGGGGCGGTCAGTCCGGTGCAGAACGAGGCGAGCGCGGCCCGGACGGCGTCGACCACGAAGGCGTGCTCGGCGAGGTCCTTCGGGGACTGCAGCAGCGCCTCGGCGCGCAGCCGGTCCTCCACCGGGTCGGCGCTGCGGGCGGCCGAACCGGCCAGCGGGTTGGACACCACCCGGCTGCCGCGCCGCGACACCAGCAGCTCCGGGCTGGCGCCGATCAGCGTCGCCGCCCCGCCGGCCGGTACCGCGAAGGTGTAGCCGTGCGGGTCGCGCTGCACCAGCCGGGCCGCCATCGCGGCCAGGTCGCTCCCGCCGGGCGCGGTCAGCTCCAGGGTGCGGGCCAGCACCACCTTCTCCAGCGGGGAGTCGCCGGCCAGCCGCCGCACCGCCTCCGCGACCGCCGCCCGGTACCCCTCCGGCTCCGGCACCGGACGGCTGCGCCAACGCCCTTCCCCGGCAAGGTCGGTGGCCGAAGGAGCGGGAGCCGTCGGCGCCACCGGCCCGGCCAGGCGGACCCGCTCGGGGACGAACAACCGGGCGGGCGCCCCCGGCGCGAACGGGATCGCCCCGACCAGCAACCGCTGCCCGCCGTCCTCCCCGCGCTCGTCCCCGTCCCCGTCCCCGCCTTCGCCCCGGCCGCCGGCCCGGGCCGCGGCGAGCAGCCGTCCGGCCTCCGCGGGGTCCTCGACGCTGCGGTGCACGCCCTCGGCGAGCAGGGTGCGGGTCGGCGTGGCGAGCAGGGCCCGGTCCGGGCCCGGCCGGTACGCGGCCAACAGGTCGGCGCCGGTGGCACCGGTGACGGCGGTCGCGGCGCCGGAGGAGGTGGCGGGCGGCCGGAGTGCGGGGGCCGTGGTCATGCTGCTGCTCCGTTCCGCCGGTGCGCGGGCGCGCACCGGCACTGCGAGGGCGGGAGGTGGGGAGGCGAGGGGAGTCGGACGAGGGCGTGGCGAAGCGGCCCGTGGCGGCGCTGTGGCGGCCGCCACCGGGCAGGTCAGGGCAGGTTAGGGAAGAGCAGGGAAGGGCAGCTCAGAGCAAGGAAACTGACGATCCGTCAGGCGCGCAGCGTCGCGCCGCCGTCGACGTACAGGTCGTGCATGGTGATGTGCCGGGCGCGGTCGCCGGCGAGGAAGGCGACGGCCTCGGCGACGTCCACCGGGTCGGCGATCCGGCCGAGCGGGATGCCGACCCGGTAGGTGGCGGGGTCGCCCTCCAGGACGCGGCGTTCGGCGTCGGGGTCGGTCCACAGCGAGCGCTGCATCTCGGTGTCGGTGGAGCCGGGGGAGACCAGGTTGCAGCGCACCCCGGAGGCGGCGAGCTCCAGGCCCAGGCAGCGCATGTACATCGTGGTGGCGGCCTTGGACGCGGCGTACGCGGCCATGCCGGTGCGCGGGACGCCCGCGGCGTTGGAGCCGACGGTGACGATGGAGCCCCGGCCGCGCGCGGCCATCCGGCGGCCGACGGAGCGGCAGGTGTGGAAGACGCCGGTGGTGTTGACGTCGAAGGAGTGCTGCCAGTCGGCGTCCGCCAACTCCAGTGCGGGCGCCACCCGCAGCACCCCGGCGACGTTCACCAGGACGTCCACCGGGCCGAGTTCGCGCTCGGTGCGCTCCACCAGCGCCTCGACGGCGGCGCCGTCGGTGACGTCCAACTCCCGGATGCCGCCCCGGCCGTCGCCGTCCCCGCCGACCGGCCCGCCGCGCAGGTCGCAGCCGACCACCCGGGCGCCGCGGGCGGCGAGCAGGGCGGCCACGGCCGCGCCGATGCCCTGGGCCGCGCCGGTGACCAGGGCGATCCGGCCCGCGAAGCCGTCCCCGCTCCCGGGGTCGGCGGCGCCGGTGGCGGCGCCGGGAGCGGCGGGGGCGGGTATGCGGGTGGTGAACGGCATGGGGGTGCTCCCGGGTGTGCGGATGCGGCGGGCCGGAGGACCCCGACCCACTTAGGTTAGGTTAGCCTAATCATCCTTCGGGGAGTGCCCGGTGACCGCCTTGCATTGCGGCCCGCCCGCCCCGCGGAGACGCTTGACCCAGCGGGCGGGCGCCCGCCCGCGCGAGCCGACGAACCGAGGAGGCCACCGGTGAGGTTCATCCAGATCATCGAGTACCGGACCGGGCGGATCGACGAGTTCAACGAACTGCTGGACGAGTGGGTCGCCAGGAACGAGGGCCACCGCCTCGCCGTGCGCGCCCTGCAGACCAGGGACCGCGACGGCACCGACACCTACCTGAACATCGTCGAGTTCCCCTCGTACGAGGTGGCGATGGAGAACTCGCAGCGCCCCGAGACCGCCGAGTTCGCGGCCCGCGCCGCCGCCCTGTGCGACGGGCCGCCGACCTTCCGCAACCTGGACGTGATCGGCGACCGCACGCTGTCGGACTGAGCGCCGGACCGAATCCCGGAAGGGGGCTGGTCAAGCCGGCCGCGGCTGCGCAGCATGGGTACCCGTCGGTACGTCCGGTCCCAGGAGGCCCCCTTGTCGCACGCCACGCCCCCGCCCAGCCGCGCCTCGGGCCCGACCGGCACGCCCCCGCCCAGCCACGCCTCGGGCCCGACCGGCACGCCGCTGCTCGACGACACCATCGGCGCGAACCTCGACCGGGCGGTGCGCGCCTTCCCGGAGCGGGAGGCGCTGGTCGAGTGCGCCACCGGCCGCCGCTGGACGTACGCCGAACTCGCCGCCGACGTGGACGCGGTGGCGCTCGGGCTGCGCGCGCGGGGCGTCGGCCGGGGCGACCGGGTCGGCATCTGGGCGCCCAACCGGGCCGAGTGGACGCTCACCCAGTACGCCACCGCCCGGATCGGCGCGGTGCTGGTGACGATCAACCCGGCCTACCGCGCGCACGAGTTGGAGTACGTGCTGGGCCAGGCGGGCGTGCGACTGCTGGTGGCGGCCGAGCGGTTCAAGAGCTCCGACTACGCGGCGATGATCGCCGAGGTGCGCCCGCGCTGCCCCGAACTGCTGGACGTGGTGCTGCTGGACGGCCCGGACTGGCCGGAGCTGACCGCGGCCGGAAGGGCCGGTGACCGCAGCGAACTCGAATCGATACAGGGGGAGTTGAGCCCCGACGACCCGATCAACATCCAGTACACCTCGGGCACCACCGGCTTCCCCAAGGGTGCGACCCTCTCGCACCGCAACATCCTGAACAACGGCTACTTCGTCGGCGAGCTGTGCGGCTACACCGAGCGCGACCGGATCTGCCTCCCGGTGCCGTTCTACCACTGCTTCGGCATGGTGATGGGCAACCTCGCGGCCACCTCGCACGGCGCCTGCACGGTCATCCCCGCCCCGGCCTTCGACGCGGCCGCCACCCTCGCCGCGGTGGCCGCGGAGCGCTGCACCTCGCTGTACGGGGTGCCGACCATGTTCATCGCCGAACTGGCCGACCCGGGCTTCGACGGGTACGACCTGTCCAGCCTGCGCACCGGCATCATGGCGGGCGCCCCGTGCCCGACCGAGGTGATGAAGGGCGTGATGGAGCGGATGGGGATGGCGGAGGTGTCGATCTGCTACGGCATGACGGAGACCTCCCCGGTCTCCACCCAGACCCGGGTCGACGACCCGGTGGAGCGCCGGGTCTCCACCGTCGGCCGGGTCGGCCCGCACCTGGAGGTGAAGGTGGTCGACCCGGAGACCGGCCGCACCCTGCCGCGCGGCGAGCCCGGCGAACTGTGCACCCGCGGCTACTCGGTGATGCTCGGCTACTGGGCCGAACCGGAGCGGACCGCCGAGGCGGTCGACCCGGACGGCTGGATGCACACCGGCGACCTGGCGGTGATGGACGCGGACGGCTACCTGTCGATCACCGGCCGGATCAAGGACATGGTGATCCGCGGCGGCGAGAACGTGTACCCGCGCGAGGTCGAGGAGTTCCTGTACGCCCACCCCGACGTGCTCGACGTCCAGGTGATCGGGGTGCCCGACGCCCGGTACGGCGAGGAGCTGATGGCCTGGGTGCGGATGCGCGAGGGCGCGCCGCCGCTGACGGCCGAGGCGGTGCGCGCATTCTGCACCGGCCGGCTCGCCCACTTCAAGATCCCGCGGTACGTGCACGTGGTCGCGGAGTTCCCGATGACCGTCACCGGCAAGGTCCGCAAGGTCGAGATGCGCGAGCAGGCGGCCGCCCTCCTGGCGGAGCGGCCGGAGGACCAGCGCTGACGCGCGTCGACCGGCGCTGACCAGCGGTTCCACGGAGGTCGGGCCCCGGGTGGGGCCCGGGCGGGGTCCGGGCGGGGTCCGGCCCCGCGGCGTCCCGCCCGGGACGGAAGCTGTCGCAGGTCTTGACGCCCACTTTTCTCATACGTTAAATCTCGGCGTGAAGTAAGCGGCCGGGGTCTGCGGCTGACGTGCGGTCAGCACGCCGCCCCGGGCCCGGCCGCCGTCCCCGGATCCCACCAGACGGGTGTGCACCCCCATGAACCGAGCTCCCCGGTCCCGCCGCTACGGCCTCGCGGCGGCCGCCGCCACCGCCCTGGTCGCGGCCCTCGTCGCCCCCACCACCCAGGCCGCCGCGGCCCCCGTGCCGCCCGGCGGCGGCAGCCTCGGCGCGAACGTGGTCGTCCTCGACCCCGCCATGCCCAAGGCCGAGGTCCAGGACCGCCTGAACGCCCTCGCCCGGGCCCAGGCGGGCAACGAGTTCGGCCCCGAGCGCTACGCGATCCTGTTCAAGCCCGGCACCTACGGCACCGCCGCCGACCCGCTGGTCTTCCCGGTCGGCTTCTACGAGAGCGTCGCGGGCCTCGGCAAGAACCCCGGCGACGTGGTGATCAACGGCTCCGTCAACGTGTACAACCAGTGCGTCGGCGGCGACCAGTCGCAGTGCTACGCCACCACCAACTTCTGGCGCTCGCTGAGCAACCTCACCGTCAACGTCGCGGGCCAGAGCGGCTGCTACGGCAACACCGACTTCTGGGCGGTCTCCCAGGCCGCGCCGCTGCGCCGGGTCCAGATGAACGGCAACGTGACGCTGATGGACTACTGCACCGGCTCGCCCGCCTGGGCCAGCGGCGGCTTCATCGCCGACTCCAAGTTCACCGGCGGCACCGTGATCAACGGCTCCCAGCAGCAGTTCTTCACCCGCACCAGCAACCTGGACGGCTGGACCAACGGCGTCTGGAACCAGGTCTTCTGCGGCACCGAGGGCGCCCCCGCCCAGTCCTTCTCCACCGACCCGGCGGCCTCCCCCTACACCACCCTCGACACCTGCCCGGTCACCCGCGAGGCCCCCTACCTGTACCTGGACGACCAGGGCCACTACCGGGTCTTCGTGCCCGCCGCGCAGCACGACTCCCGCGGTACCACCTGGGAGGACGGCGGCACCCCCGGCCGCTCGATCGGCCTGGACGACTTCTTCGTGGTCCGCCCCGGCGCCACCGTCCAGCAGATCAACGCCGCCCTCCGGGCCGGCCGCAACCTGCTGCTCACCCCCGGCGTGTACGAGCTGCCCGAGGCGATCAAGGTCACCCGCCCCGGCACCCAGGTGGTCGGCCTCGGCTTCGCCACCCTCGTCCCGACCGACGGCAACGCCGCGATCAAGGTCGACGACGTGGACGGCGTCAACGTCTCCGGTCTGATCATCGACGCCGGGGAGAAGAAGTCGCCGGTCCTGATGCAGGTCGGCAACCGCGGCAGCAAGGCCTCGCACCGCTCCGACCCGATCGCCCTCTCCGACGTGTTCCTCCGGGTCGGCGGCGCGCTGAACGGCGCGGCCGACACCGCGCTGGAGGTCAACAGCGACGACACCCTGATCGACGACGCCTGGATCTGGCGCGCCGACCACGGCACCGGCGGCGGCAGCTGGACCAGCGCCCGCAGCGACACCGGACTGGTCGTCAACGGCGACCGCGTCACGGCCACCGGCCTCGCCGTCGAGCACTTCCAGAAGACCGAGGTGCAGTGGAACGGCGAGCAGGGCCGGGTGGTGTTCTTCCAGAACGAGAACCCCTACGACGTGCCCAACCAGGCCGCGTGGATGGCGAGCAAGGAGCAGAAGGGCTACCCGGCGTTCGCCGTCGGCCCGAAGGTGAAGACCTTCGAGGGCTGGGGCATGGGCAGCTACTCCTACTTCAACCAGGGCGTCGACATCCGCAACTCGACGGCCTTCCAGGCGCCCACCACCCCCGGCGTCAGGTTCCACGACCTGCTGACCGTCTTCCTCAACGGCTCCGGCGGCATCGACTCGGTGATCAACGGCACCGGCCGTGCCGTCGACCCCGCCTTCGGCGGCCCCAGCAACGTCGTCTCCTACCCGTGACGCCCCACTGAGCCCGGCCCGCCGCGTACCTCCGGCCCGAGACGCGGCGGGCCGCACCACCCTCGCCGCGGGCCGGGCCGGGCCGAACGGCGCAATTCTCAGGAAATACTCAGGAATGCCGTCGTTCGGCCCAATACCCCGATCTACGGTCTGACGGATGGTCAGGTGGACGTGCCCTCCCAACAGGGCACATGGCCATCCGTCAGAGGAGCTCACGTCTTGTCCCGTCCCCGCCCCACTCGGCGCACCCTGACCGTCACCGCCGCGTTCGTCGCCGCCGCCAGCGCACTGGCCGTCCCCGCCGCGTACTCCACCGACAGCCGCCCCACCGCGCCCCACAACCGGGTGACCGCGGCGACCACCATCACCGAGAACCGGCTGCCGTTCCTCACCCGGTTCGAGGGCGACTTCCACGGCGGCATCACCCACATCGGCAACACCCTGATGACCTGCGACGAGACCCAGCCGCCCGTCGACCCGGCGCAGGCGCCCTGCGTGCAGGCCCGCAACGGCGACGGGCCCCGCCCGATCAACAACAACTTCCAGATGAAGTACATCAACATCGACGGCCCCGGCCACTTCGGCCCGCTCGGCGACCCGATCTACTCCTCCAGCTCCGCCGACCTGCAGATCCCCGAGGGCGCCACCGTCAAGTTCGCCCGCCTCTACTGGGGCGGCACCCGCGGCATCGGCGACACCGTGCTGCCCGAGAGCCAGATCGACGAGATCTACTTCAAGTTCCCCGGCGACGCCCAGTACACCAACATCGCCAACCAGCAGCCCTCCATCGGCTACATCACCACCGACGAGGAGAGCAGCTACCAGGCCTCCGCCGACATCACCGAGGCGGTCCGCAACCACGGCTCCGGCACCTACGAGGCCGCCGACATGGACTCCGTCGTCAAGGCGCACAGCTGGGGCGGCTGGACGGTCGTCGTCGCCTACGAGCGCGAGTGCGAGCCCCTGCGCCACCTGCACGTCTGGGACGGCTTCCAGCCCGAGCTCCCCAACAGCCCCGCCCTCACCGGCGTCCTGAACGGCATCAAGACCCCGGCCACCGGCCCCGTCACCGGCCACCTCGGCTGGGTCGTCTACGACGGCGACCACAAGTGGACCGGCGACACCATGGACATGAAGTCCACCAACGGCCCGCTCACCCGCTTCAGCGACGCCCTCCACCCCGCCAACGACGCCTTCACCTCCAACCTCGACAACGCCGACCCGGCCCAGCGCTTCCCGCGCAACCCCGCCTACCCCAACACCTTCGGCTACGACGCCAACCGCTGGGACGTCTCCCCGTACCTGCGCAACGGCGACACCGACATCAGCGTCACCGTCAACACCGAGGGCGACGGCTACAACCTCGGCGTCTTCTACGCGGACGTCGACATCGACCCGGCCACCCTCCGCACCGCCAAGGCCCAGCCCCGCTCCGCCTGGAGCGGCCAGCAGTAACCCCCGCCCCGCCCCCGCCCGGCCCGCCGCAGAGCACACCCGCGGCGGGCCGGGCGCGTTCGGGGCGGGCGCGTCCGGGCCGCCCCGGGCCCGGTCGGCGCAGGGCCGACCGGGGGAAGCGGGGGTTCGCGGGCCGGGGCGGGGGAACCGATGGCGGGTGGACGTGCTCGCTGTGGTGTTCGCGGTGCTCGGAGCCGCCTCCAACGCCGCCGGGACCGCCTTCCAGCGGAAGGCGGCCGCCCGGCTCGACCGGGGCGGGGGGCTGCGCTTCCTGCTCGTGCTGGCCCGCGACCCGGCGTGGGTCGCGGGGATCGCCGGGGTGGCCGGGGCCGCACTGTTCCAGGCGCTCGCGCTCGCCTTCGGGCCGCTCGCCCTGGTGCAGCCGGTGTTCGTGCTGGAACTGCCCTTCGCCCTGCTGATCGCCGCCCCGCTGCTGCACCGCCGGATGCCCGCCGCCGGATGGGCGGGCGTCGCGGCGGTGGTCGGCGGCCTCGCGCTGTTCCTCGGCTGCGCCGCCCCCTCCGGCGCCGAGGACCAGGCGCCGATGAGCCGCTGGGCCCCCGTCCTGGTCGGCTGCCTCGGCACGATGGCCCTGTGCGTCGCGGCCGCCCTGGGCCGCCACCGCAGCCCCGTGTTCCGCGCCGGGGCCCTCGGCACCGCCGCCGCGGTCGGCAACGCGCTGACCGCGGCCCTGCTCAAGTCCGCCACCGGCGCCTTCTCCGACCGCGGCCTGCCCGGCTTCCTCACCGCCTGGCAGACGTACGGCTTCGCCCTCACCGGCATCGCCGCCGTCCTCCTGCTGGAGAACGCCCTCCAGGCGGGCCCGCTGGTCGCCTCGCAGCCCGCCCTGACCATCGGCGACGCCGCCGTCAGCCTGCTGCTCGGCGTGGTGCTGTTCGAGGAGACGATCCGCACCGGCTGGCTGCTCGTCCCCGAACTCCTCGCCGTCGTCCTGGTCGCCGGCGGCGTGGTCACCCTCGTCCGGGCCGTCCCGAACATCCGCGAGACCGCGCACTGACGCACGGTCGGGACGGCGGGGAGGCGGGGAGGTGGTGCGGGGCGGTGCGGGGCGGAACCGCGGCGCGCGGGCGGGCGTTTGTCCTTCACGACGGCGGCCGGGTGATCATGGCCGTCGGCCGACGCCCTGGGAGGAGCGCCGTGACGGACGGTACGGACGGTACGCAGAGCACGCCGGAGGACGGGGCGCCCGCGGGGCCTCGGAGCCGGAACCGGAGCCGGTGGCGGGTGGCGGCGCTGGCGGGCTGCGGGGTGCTGCTGGCGGGCCCGGGCCTGCTCGCCGTGGTGCGGCTGTTCGGGTGGGACGACGGCACCTGGTGGGCGCTGCCGATGGCCGGGCTGCCGTACGCCGCGCTGCTGTCCGTGCTGCTGCTGGGCGCCGCCGCGGCGCTGCGCGAGAAGTGGCTCGGCGGGGTCGCGGCCGTGCTGGTGCTGCTGCAGCTGTGGTGGCTGGTGCCCCGCTTCCTCCCGGACGGGACGGACGCCCCGGCCGGGGCGCCCCGGCTGCGGGTGGCGACCAGCAACAACTACATGGGGCAGGTCTCGCCGAAGGCCCTGGTCGACCTGGTGCGCGAGCAGCGCATCGACGTGCTCGCCGTCGAGGAGCAGAGCGACTCCGCCGCCGACGCGCTGGACGCGGCGGGCATCCGCGACCTGCTCCCGTACCGCGAACACCCCGCGGGCACCGACAGCGCGCTCTACACCCGGCTGCCCGTCAGCTCCGCCGCCGACCCCGCCTGGCCGTACGCCAACCTGACCGTCGACGTCTCCGGCCACCCCGTGCAACTGGTCGCCGTGCACACCTACTACCCGCTCGGCGACACCCGCCGCTGGGCCGACGGCCTGCACCGGCTGGCCGCCGCCGCGCCCGGGCGCACCCGCAACGCCGTCCTGCTCGGCGACTTCAACGCCACCCTCGACCACAAGCCGATGCGCGACCTGGTCGACACCGGCCTGGCCGACACCCACGAGGAGCTTGGCGCCGGACTGTTCCCGACCTGGCCGACGGACCACCCGGACTTCCCCGGCGTCCCGTCGGTGATCCAGATCGACCACGTCCTGCACGGCTCCGCACTGACCGCCGTCGACGTCTCCGAGCACTCCCTGCCGCGCAGCGACCACCGCGCCGTGGTCGCCGAACTCGCCGTCCGCGGGTAGCCCGCGCCGTCGGGGGAGCCGGGGGAGCCGGGGACGGCCCCACACCGTCCCCGGCCCCGCGGGCCCCGCTCCCGGCCGGACCCCCACGGCCGCCGGGAGGCCGACGCCCCCACCCTGCCCCGTGCCCGGCGGGCGGCCGAGGGCCGAACGGTCCCGCCCGGTGGGTCGTTCGTCCCGCGGACCGGACCGGACCGGACCGGACCGGAGCGGAGCGGACCGGGACCGGCCGGGGCGGATCGGGGTGGGAGGGGGCTCGGCGGCGCCGCGGTTGGGCAGACTGGGGAGGTGACTGCCACCCCGCTCGCCAAGGGCGCCAACCTGCCGATCGCCGCCGCCGTCCGGGCCGAACTCGTCCGGCCCACCGGGCCCGGTACCCCCGCGGTGCGCACCGCCGTGCTGCTGCTCGGCGCGGACGGCGGCCCCCGACTGCTGCGCGAACACCAGCACGCCCCCGGCGCCGCGGTCCGGCCCGACGGGACGGACCTCGACCTGGACGCCCTGCCGCCCGGCGTCCAGCGGGTGCTGCTGCTGGCCCTCACCGCGGACGGGAGCGGCCTCGGCGCCACCCCCGGGCTGTCGCTGCTGCTCGGCGACGCCCGCACCGGGGCCGCGCTGGCCCGCTTCGACCCCGCGGCGGGCGCGGAGAGCGCGCTGGTCTGCGGCGAGCTGTACCGGCGCGACGACCGCTGGAAGTTCCGCGCCGTCGGCCAGGGCTGGACCGACGGCCTGACCGGTCTCGCCGCCGCGCACGGGTTCACCCTCCACGAAGCGGAGCCGGAGCCGGAGCCGGTGCCGGTGCCCGCGCCGGAGCCCGCACCCGCGCCCGTGCCGCTGCCGCTACCGCTTCCGCTTCCGCAGGACGTGGCGGAGTCGGCGGAGGAGCGGGCGCTGCCCGTCGACATGCGCAAGCGGCTCACCCTGCGCAAGCAGCAGGTCGCGGTCAGCCTGCGCAAGCACGGCGCCCAGCAGCTCACCGCCCGGGTGGTCCTGGTGCTGGACGCCTCCGGCTCGATGAGCGCCCTCTACCACCGGGGCGTGGTCGCCGACGTGGTCGAGCGGATGGCCGCCGTCGCCGCCCAGCTCGACGACGACGGCACCATGCAGGCCTGGACCTTCGCCTCCCAGCCCGCCCGCCTCCCCGACCTGCGGCTGGCCGGTCTCCCGGAGTGGCTGCGCCTGCACGTGCGGGTCGGCGAGATGTCGCTGTTCGGGCGGCGCCGGGTCCGCGCGCCGATGCCGGACGGGCGGGTCGACATGAAGGCCGTCGGCATCCAGAACGAGGAGCAGAAGGTCATCGCGCAGGTCCGCGACCACGTCCGCGAGAACCCGGCGGACGCGCCGACCCTGGTGCTGTTCTTCTCCGACGGCGGCGTCTACCGCAACGCCGAGATCGAGCGCGAGCTGCGCGCCGCCGTCGAGGAGCCCGTCTTCTGGCAGTTCGTCGGCCTGGGCCGGGGCGACTACGGCGTCCTGGAGCACTTCGGCACCCTCCCGGGCCGCCGCGTCGACAACGTCGGCTTCTTCGCGGTCGACGACATCAGCACCCTCCCGGACCCGGAGCTCTACGACCGCCTGCTGTCGGAGTTCCCCCGCTGGGTGGCGGCCGCCCGCCGGGCGGGGATCGTGCGGCCCTGAGCGCCCGGGCGCTGCGGCGCGTCCGGGGGGCGCGCGGCGGGGCGGTGCCGATCATGGGGTGGTGGACGCGGAGAACGGGAACGGGAACGGGAACGGGAGCGCGGCGGCGGAGCCGGAGCGGCACGCGGGGTGGAACGAGCTGTTCTTCGACCTGATCGCGGTGGCCGGGGTCGGGCAGTTGGCGCACCTGCTGCACTCGGGGCCCGACTGGTCGGCGGCGGGGCTGTACGGGCTGCTGTTCGGGGCGTTCTGGCTGAGCTGGGCGTGCTTCACGGTGTACGGGGACGTGGTCGCCGAGCGGACCAGCTCGCTGGCGCTGTTCCTGGCGATGGCCGGGATGGCGGTGATGGCGGCGGCCGTCGAGGGGGTGCACGAGGACGCCCGGGCGAACGCCTTCGCGCTGGCGTACGTGCTGCTGCGCTGGTACGCGGGGCGGCTGTGGCGGCAGGGGCGGAGCCTGCTGGTGGTGCCGGACTGGCCGGTCGCGCAGTACGGGGCGGGGGCGGTGCCGTGGCTGGTGTCGACCGTCGCGCCGGAGGCCTGGCGGTACTGGCTGTGGGGCGCGGGCCTGCTGGTGGACGCGCTGCTGCTGCTCGTCGCCCGGGAGGACCGGGACCGGGTGGCGGCGCGCTGGGCGGCGCGCCGGGAGCGGCGCGGGGGCGGGCCGGGGGCGCGGCGGCCGTTGCCGGAGCTGCGGGAGGCGGGGGTGGACGCCGCGCACCTGGGGGAGCGGCTGGGCCTGTTCATGGTGATCGTGCTGGGCGAGGGCGTGGTGCAGGTGATCCGGGCCGCGTCCGACCAGGAGCACTGGGACGTCCGGCTGGCCTGGACCGGGCTGGCCGCGATGACGCTGCTGGCCTCGCTGTCGGTGCTGAGCGTGCGGCGCGGCGCGGCCGCGTTCCCGCAGCTGGTCGCGGGCGGGCGCCCGCGCCGGGTGATGCTCTGCCACGCGGTGGGTTCGGCGGCGCTGGCCGCGCTGGCGGCGGGGCTGGGCCGGGCGGTCGAGCACGCGGACGGCGCCCTCCCGGACGACACCCGGCGGCTGCTGTGCGCGGCGCTGGCCTGCTACTTCGCGGTGGCGCTGGCGGCGGTGCTGTCGGTGCCGGAGGGCCGCGGACAGCTGCGCGGCGTCCTGGTGCACACCGTCCCGGCGGTGCTGCTGCCGCTGCTGCTGGCCCTGCTGCCGGTGTCGCCGACGGCCGGGACGGTGGTGCTGCTGCTCCTGCTGGCGACGCTGTGGGCCCGCGGCTACCGGCCGGGGCGGGCGGGGTAGCCGTTCGCACGGAAGGCAACGATAGGGTCACGTTCCGTTCTGTTAAATAGAACTGTTTGTTTGTTCACGGTCAGGCTCTCGGTCGGCTACCCCTCAGCTACCCGACTGGAGTCCCGCGTGAGCCCCTCCTCCGCGCGCCGTCGCGCCCTCGGCGCGGCCGCCCTCGCCGCCACCGCCGCCCTCCTCCTCACCGGCGTCACCACCGGCAGCGCCACCGCCGCCCCCGGCCGGGACGCCGCCGTCGCCCGGGCCCGGGCCAACGTCGCCCAGCACGCCGCGCTGTTCGGCTACGGCCCCGGCCAGGAACTCGTCCTCAAGGACGTGGTGCTCGACCCGGACGGCACCCAGCACGTCCGCTTCGACCGCACCTACCAGGGACTGCCGGTGGTCGGCGGCGACCTGGTGGTGCACCAGGACGCCCGCGGCCGGCTCGCCGACTCCTCCCGCGCCAGGGGCCACGACCCGAAGGTCCCCACCACCCGCCCGGCCGTCCCGGCGCAGCGCAGCGCCGCCGAGGCGCTGGGGCAGGCCCCGGGCATATCCGGCGCCACCTCGGCGCCCGAGCTGGTGGTCTGGGCCGCCGACGGCACCGCCCGCCTCGCCTGGCGCACCACCGTCAGCGGCACCGGCAAGCAGGGCCAGCCCACCGGCCGGGTGGTGGTCACCGACGCCACCACCGGCGCGGCGATCGAGAGCTACGACGCCGAGCACTCCGCGACCGGCACCGGCCACTCCGAGTACACCGGCGACGTCACGCTCGCCACCACCCAGCAGGCGGACGGCAGCTACGCGCTGATCGACCCCGTCCGCGGCCACACCACCAGGGACGCCCACAACCTCTCCGCCAGCAGCGTCAAGGCCACCTCTGGGACGCTCTACACCGACGCCGACAACGTGTGGGGCGACGGCCGGAAGTTCTCCACCGACCGGGCCACCGCCGCCGTCGACGCCCACGCCAACACCGCCTGGACGTACGACTACTACAAGAACACCTTCGGCCGCAGCGGCATCAAGAACGACGGCAAGGGCGCCACCGTCTTCGTCCACGTCGGCACCAACTGGGACAACGCCCAGTGGTCGGACGCCTGCTTCTGCATGATGACCGGCGACGGCAACGGCACCGTCGACCCCGAGCAGGTCGACCTCGACACCATGGGCCACGAGATGACCCACGGCGTCACCAGCGCCACCGCCAACCTCCGCTACAGCGGCGAGTCCGGCGGCCTGAACGAGTCCACCAGCGACATCTTCGGCACCATGGTCGAGTTCTACGCGAACAACGCGGTCGACAAGGGCGACTACCTGTTCAGCGACCAGTCCACCCCGCCGTGGCTGCGCCGCTTCGACCAGCCCTCGCTGGACGGCGGCTCGGCGGACTGCTGGAGCAAGCGGGTCGCCCGCCTCGACGTCCACTACTCCTCCGGCGTCGGCAACCACTGGTTCTACCTGGCCAGCGAGGGCAGCGGCGCCAAGACCCTCGACGGCGTCGCCTACAACTCGCCGACCTGCAACGGTTCGACCGTCACCGGCATCGGCAACCAGAAGGTCGCCGCGATCTGGTACCGGGCGCTGACCGTCTACATGACCTCCACCACCGACTACAAGGGCGCCCGCGCGGCCTCGCTGAACGCCGCCCGAGACCTCTACGGCGCGGGCTCCGCCGAGTACGCGGCGGTGGGCGCCGCCTGGAGCGCGGTGTCCGTGTCCTGACGCGCCGCCAGGCGTCAGGCCCGGTACGCCAGGGCCTGGCGCAGGTGGTGGTCGGCGGTCTCCAGCATCCACTGCCGGTCGGGGAAGTCCCCGGCGGCGATCCGCAGCGGGCCGCCGACCAGGTCCAGGTGCATGGCGTACCGGTAGAAGGCGACGCGGCGCGGGTCCAGGCCCGGGTCGCGCAGCGCCGCGTAGTGCGGGCCGAAGCGCATCCGCGTCCAGCAGTGCTCGATCTCGGGGTCGGCGTACAGCAGGCCCTCGACGTCGATCAGGACGGGCTCGCCGTCCGGCCCGATCAGGACGTGCTCGGGGCCCAGCTCGCCGTGCACCACGCCGAGCCCGGCGCGCGGCTCGACCCCGGCGTACAGGGCGTGCAGCTTCGCGGCCAGGTCGGACTCGGCCGCGGCGGCGCGCGGGTCGTGGGCGACGGCGGTGGCGAGGTTCACCAGCGCCCGGTCCCGGTACGCCCGTTCGCAGCCGTCGCCGGACGGGGCACCGCCGGAGTCGAGCCAGGCGACCCGGCCGAAGGCCGGTGCGCGGTGGGCGTGCATCCGGCGCAGCACCGCGGCGAGGGCGGCGAGGGCGCGGTGCCCGGCGGCCGGGTCGCGGTCCAGCAGGGACTCCAGGGTGCCGCCGCGGACGTCCTCGGCGACGGCGAGCTCGGCCGGGTGCAGGCCGCGGCCGCGGTCGGTGAACAGCAGGCGCGGGGCGCGGGCGCCGACGGCCGCCAGGCGGCGGGTGGCGCCCTCCAGCAGGTCGAGCCCGGAGGCGTGCGAGAACGGGTCCGCCGGGTCGTCGTGGCCGTCCGGGAGCAGGCCGCTCCAGTAGTCCTCGTCCGGGCTCCACAGGTAGACGACCGCGCTGGTGGCGTCGTCCAGGACGACCCGGTAGACGCCCTTCTTGGTGCCGCCGCGCAGCCGGTCGACGGCGGTGATCCGGCGGTCGGTGCCGAAGACCTCCCGGACCACGGGGGCCAGCGAGCGGGCGTCGGCGAACGATCGGTGCGGCGGCGACTGTTCGGTGTCCACCGGCGCAGTCTGCCACCCGGCGGGCGCGCGGCCGGAACGGTTTTCCGGGGGATCCGGCCGCGCGCCCCGGCGGGGTCAGCCGGTGAAGGCCTCGACCAGCGTCCAGGTGGCCAGCACGGCCATGCACAGGCCGCCGACGCGCTGCACGGTGCGCAGCGGGACGCGCTTGGCGATGAAGCGGCCGACCAGCAGGGCCAGCGCGGAGACCGACATCAGGGCGGCCGCGGAGCCGATCGCGGTGGGCAGCCAGCCGTTGGTGGCGGCCAGGTTGGCGGTGGTGATCTGGGTCAGGTCGCCCCACTCGCCGATGAACACCGTCATGAACGCGGTGCCCCACACCGGCCAGAAGCCGGTGACCGTCCTCGGGCCGCCCTCCTCGCCGTCCTCGTCGCCGCCCGAGCGCAGCAGCACGAACGCGCCGAAGCCGAACAGCGCGGCGGAGACCAGCTTGACCGCGACGCCGGGCAGCAGGCCCAGCAGGCTGCCCGCGCCGACCGCGATCGCGACGTGCACGACGAACGCCGCGGAGGTGCCGAACCACACGTACAGCGGGCGCATGCGGGTGCCCATCGCCAGCGAGGCGAACATGGTCTTGTCGGGGAGTTCGGCGAGGAAGATCAGCCCGAAGGCGGTGAGCATCGCCAGGGGGTCGAAGGACATCGGAGCGCTTTCTGCAGGGGCCGGGCCGCAGGGCTCGAACGGCACCGGGCGGGCGACGGGCGAACCTCTCGGCCCGGCGCGACGAGACCTGCCGCACGGTGGGTGCGGCAGGGCCATGCACGGGCCGAAGGTCTCGTCCGTCGCGGCAGTCTCCTGCTGCGACCCACGGGCCGGGACGGGCGAACCGTCCAGTGTGTCGACCGGTGGTGTTTCGGGACTACTCCCCTTCGCACCGGCGAGTCTAGGGGACGGGCGGAGCGGGCGTAAAGCCGCCCCCGACCAGGTGTGGGACGCCTCACCCCGGGCACGCGCGGAGCCGGAACGGAAGGCAGCGAGCGAGGAGATGGACGAGATGGACGAGGTGCCGCAGGGCGGCGCGGGCGGCGTGCCGGACCCCGACTACGCGGGCGACGACTACCGCAGCGAAGGGCGTCCGCCGACCGTCCGCCACGACCGGCACAGCGAGGGCTGGCGCTTCCGGCACGACGCCGGGCGCAGCACCGGGCCGGAGCCGGACGCGGGGGAGGAGCACGAGGTCGAGCAGCCCGGGGCGGAGCCGGACGGCCGCGAGGAGGCCCGCCCCGTCGGGCCCTTCGACGAGGAGCAGGGCGACGCCACCACCGCCGAACCGGGCCGGGCCCGCCGCTTCCGCCCGGACGAGGAGGGCCGCCCCGACGACTGACGGCCCGGCCGGTGGCCCGATCTCGCCCGTTCCCGACCGTGCGGACGGCCGCGAACGGGCGGGAACGGCGGCCCGCGGCACGGCCGTGCCTGGTGGCGGGCGGTGGCGGGCGGCAGTGGTGGACCGCCGGGCGGGCCGGGCCGACCGGAAACCGGACAGAATGCGGCCCGACGGCCGGGCGTCCTTCTCCTGGACACGGAACGCGAGTTAGCGTGACGGTGAGTTAGTTGCCCGAGGCACTCAACTGCGAGGCACTCGATCGCCGGGCCCGCCCCGCCGCGCCCCGACCCCGGTCCCCACCCCCGGAACCGGGCACCCGCGCGACGGCCCGACCCGGCCCGGGAAGGGAACCCAGCATGGCCACCGCCGCCACCACCGCCCACCCCGCCCCCCGCGGCACCTGCCCGTTCGCGCCCCCGCCCGCCTACCAGCAGGCCCGCCGGGACACCCCCGTCACCAGGGTCACCCTCTGGGACGGCACCCCCTGCTGGCTGGTCACCCGCCACCAGGAGGCCCGCGCCCTGCTCGCCGACCCCCGCTTCAGTGCCGACGCCGCCCGCCCCGGCTTCCCCTTCCTCAGCGCCGCCGCCCGGCACATCGGCGCCGGGAAGACCTCCTTCATCCGGATGGACGACCCCGAGCACGGCCGCCTGCGCCGGATGCTCACCGGCGACTTCACCATCCGCCGCACCGCCGCCCTGCGCCCCGCCGTCCAGCAGGCCGCCGACGACCTGTTCGACGCCATGACCACCGGCCGCGCCACCGCCGACCTGGTCGCCGAGTTCGCCCTCCCGCTGCCCTCCCTGGTGATCTGCCTGCTGCTCGGCGTCCCCTACCAGGACCACGAGTTCTTCCAGCGCTGCAGCCGCACCCTGCTGCGCCGCGACAGCCCGATCGCGGAGGTCGTCGCCGCGCAGGACGAACTCACCGCCTACCTCGACGCCCTCACCGAGCGCAAGCGCACCGAACCCGACGACGCCATCCTCAGCCGCCTGGCCGCCCGCGGCGAACTGCCCACCGAGGACATCGGCGCCATGGGCCGCCTGCTGCTCATCGCCGGGCACGAGACCACCGCCAACATGACCGCGCTCTCCGTCCTCGCCCTGCTCCGGCACCCCGAACAGCTCGCCCACCTGCGCGCCCACCCCGAGGCCACCCCCGCCGCCGTCGAGGAACTGCTGCGCTGGCTCAGCATCGTGCAGACCGGCGTCACCCGGGTCGCCACCGAGGACGCCGAGATCGGCGGCGTCCTGATCCGGGCCGGCGAAGGCGTCATCTGCCAGATCAACACCGCCAACCGCGACGAACGCCGCTACCCCGACGGCGACGCCCTCGACCTCACCCGCGACACCCGCCAGCACCTCGCCTTCGGCTTCGGCGTCCACCAGTGCCTCGGCCAGCCGCTGGCCCGGCTGGAACTGGAGATCGCCCTCGACACCCTGCTGCGCCGCCTGCCCGGACTGCGCCTGGCCGTCCCCTTCGAAGAGGTCCGCTTCCGCCACGAGATGACCGTCTACGGCGTCGAGTCCCTGCCCGTCGCCTGGTGAACGTCCCCGTACCCGAGAGGAACCCCGTGATCGTCCACGTCGACCCCGACCGGTGCTGCGGCGCCGGGCAGTGCGTCCTCGCCGCCCCCGAAGTGTTCGACCAGCACGAGGAGGACGGCACCGTCCTCCTGCTCGACCCCCGCCCGCCCGCCGCCCTCGCCCGCGAGGTCGCCGACGCCGCCACCGCCTGCCCGGGAGGGGCGATCCGGTTGGAGGAGGGAACGCCCCGGTAGGCTGCCCGGGCGCCAGGGCAGCAACGACGGGGGAGAACACGTGCAGGTCACCGGGTACGCCCCGCGCGAGGTCAGCGACCTGCGCGGCCGCCCCGGCGAACCGCTGGTGCTCCGCTACCCGCCGGACGCCGCCGTCCTGGTCGGCGGCGTCCCCGGCAGCGGCAAGTCCACCCTGCTGCGCCGCTGGGCCGCCCCCGCCACCCTCGTCGACCCGCGCACCACCCGCCTCGCCTGCCAGGCCCGGATGCCCGCCCGCCTCCCGTACCCCGTCTACCGGCCCGCCGTCCGCCTCCTGCACTTCCTGCGCACCCGCGCCGCCTTCCACCGCCCCGGGCCGCTCCTGGTGCACGACTGCGGCAGCCGCTGGTGGATGCGCCGCGCCCTCGCCCACTGGGCCCGGCGCAGCGGACGCGAGCTGCACGTGGTGCTGCTCGCCGTCCGCCCCGCCGAAGCCCTGGCCGGCCAGCACGCCCGCGCCCGCACCGCCGCCCCCCGCACCTTCCGCCTCCACGTCCGCCGCACCGCCCGCCTCCTGGCCGCACTGGAACGGCACGGCCGGACGGCCTTCCCCGGCGCCCGCTCGGTGCTGCTCGCCGACACCGCCTCCCGCGAACGGCTGGCCGGGATCCGCTTCGGCACCGGGACGGACGGCTGACCGGCGGGGCGGGTTCCGGGCGCCGGGATCCCGGTGACCAGTGTGGTGTCCGTGTCAGATAAAGTGCTCGAACCCTCCGTCAGGCGATCGAACGGGTCTACGGTCCGAGCCGGTCGGAAGCACCACGCGAGCGGACGAAACTCCGCCCCCTACCCCACCCGGGAGCACCGCCCATGCCACCCGACAGCAGCCTCGCCACGCCGACGGCCGCCGCCACCACCGCGATACCCGTGCAGCCGGGCCCGCTCCCCGCGCCGACCGCCAAGCGCCCCCGCCTCTACATCCTCGACGGACTGCGCCTGCTCGCCGCCCTCGCCGTGCTCAGCTGGCACTACGCGGGCATCGAACGGGACACCGCGGTCTGGGGCGGCAAGGCCGGCACCTACATGCCCACGCTGCACCGGGTGGCCAACTACGGCTGGGTCGGCGTCGAGATGTTCTTCCTGATCAGCGGCTTCGTCATCTGCATGTCCAGCTGGGGCCGCCCGCTCGGCAGCTTCGTCAGCTCCCGGATCACCCGGCTCTTCCCCGCCTACTGGTTCAGCGTGCTGTTCCTCGCGGCCCTGGCGTTCGCCGTCCACGTCCCCTGGAACAAGGACCTGCTCAAGGGCTCCTACTCCAACGTCATCACCAACCTGACGATGGTGCAGGAAGGCACCGGCGGGCTGGACGTCGACGGCGTCTACTGGACGCTCTGGATCGAACTGCGCTTCTACGTCCTGTTCGGCCTGATGGCGATCGGCGGCGTCACCTACCGCAAGGTGATGTCCTTCTGCTGCGGCTGGCTGCTGCTCGCGCTGCTCGCCTCGGCCACCGGCTGGAAGGTCCTCGACGTCCTGTTCTTCCCCCGCTACGCGCCCTTCTTCATCGCGGGCGTCGCGCTCTACCTGCTCCACCGGTACGGGGGGAACCTGCTGGTGTGGGGACTGATCGGCTTCTGCTGGATGCAGGCGCAGAACCAGCTCCGCTTCATCGTCGCCGACTACTACTGGCAGAAGGTCTCCTACAACGTCGCCTTCGCCCTGGTCACGCTGGCCTTCCTGGTGATGATCGGCGTCGCGGTCGGCTGGTTCGACCGGATCCAGTGGAAGTGGCTGGTCAGCGCGGGCGCGCTCACCTACCCCCTGTACCTCGTCCACGAGCAGTTCGGCTGGCAGGTCATCCGGCACTTCCACAGCCGCTACAACGCCTACGCCCTGGTCGGCGTGCTGACCGTCTCGATGCTGGTGTTCGCCTGGCTGATCCACCGCCTGGTCGAACGGCCCGCCTCCGCCGCGCTGCGCCGCGGCCTGGCCCGGGCCTTCGACGACGTCCGGGAGATCGGCAACCGGGAGCGCGCCGAACGGCGACGACGGGCCTGAGCGCCCGGCGCCGCCCACGGCACCGCCTCCGCGGGGCCCGCACGACACGCGTCGTGCGGGCCCCGCGCCGTTCCGGCGGTTCGCGGGCGGCGGGGCGTCGGAACGGCCGGGCTCAGTGGCCGCGGGTGATCCACTCCTCCAGGTGCGGGGCCTCCGCGCCGATGGTGGTGGGGTCGCCGTGGCCGGTGCGGACCACCGTCTCCGGGGGGAGCGTCAGCAGGCGTTCGCGGATCGAGGCGATGATGGTGGGGAAGTCCGAGAACGACCGGCCGGTGGCGCCCGGGCCGCCCGCGAACAGGGTGTCGCCGGTGAAGACGGTGCCCAGCTCCGGGGCGTACAGGCTGACCGCGCCGGGGCTGTGGCCCGGGGTGTGCAGGACGGTGAGCACCGTGCCCGCGACGGACAGCTGCTGGCCGTCGGCGAGCGGGGCGTCCGGCTCGCGGTCCGGGTGGGCCTGCCGCCACAGCACCTGGTCGGAGGGGTGCAGCAGCACCGGCGCGCCGGTCAGGGCGGCCAGGGCGGGCGCCGCGTTCACGTGGTCGTTGTGGGCGTGGGTCGAGACCACCGCCAGCAGCCGCCGACCGCCCAGCGCCGCGTGGATCGCCGCCGCGTCGTGCGCCGCGTCGATCACCACCGCCTCGGCGTCGTCACCGACGATCCACACGTTGTTGTCGACCTGCCAGCTGCCGCCGTCCAGGCAGAACTCGCCCGAGGTGACCAGCTGTTCGACCCGGGCCGCCATCAGAACACCACCACCGAGCGCAGCACCTCGCCGCGCTGCATCCGGGCGAACGCCTCCTCCACGCCGTCCGGCGGGACGGTCTCGCTGACGAACGCGTCCAGGTCCAGCCGCCCCTGCAGGTACAGGTCGACCAGCATCGGGAAGTCCCGCTCCGGCAGGCAGTCCCCGTACCAGGACGACTTGAGCGCGCCGCCGCGCCCGAACACGTCCAGCAGCGGCAGCTCCAGCTTCATCTCCGGCGTCGGCACGCCCACCAGCACCACCGTGCCCGCCAGGTCGCGGGCGTAGAACGCCTGCCGGTACGTCTCCGGGCGGCCGACCGCCTCGATCACCACGTCCGCCCCGTTGCCGCCGGTCAGGCTGCGGATCGTCTCCACCGCGTCCACCGCGCGGGAGTTGACGGTGTGGGTGGCGCCCAGGCGCTGCGCGGTCGCCAGCTTGCGGTCGTCCACGTCCACCGCGATGATCGTGCCGGCCCCGGCCAGCCGGGAGCCCACCACCGCCGCGTTGCCCACGCCGCCGCAGCCGATCACCGCGACGCTGTCGCCCCGGCCCACCTGGCCGGTGTTGATCGCCGCACCCAGGCCCGCCATCACCCCGCAGCCCAGCAGGCCCGCCGCCGCCGGGGACGCCGCCGGGTCGACCTTGGTGCACTGGCCCGCCGCGACCAGCGTCTTCTCCGCGAACGCGCCGATGCCCAGCGCCGGGGACAGCTCGGTGCCGTCCTCCAGCGTCATCTTCTGCTTCGCGTTGTGGGTGGCGAAGCAGTACCACGGCCGACCGCGCTTGCAGGCCCGGCAACGGCCGCACACCGCACGCCAGTTCAGGATGACGAAGTCGCCCGGGGAGAGGTCCTCCACGCCCGTGCCCACCGACTCCACCACGCCCGCCGCCTCGTGCCCCAGCAGGAACGGGAACTCGTCGTTGATCCCGCCCTCCCGGTAGTGCAGGTCCGTGTGGCACACCCCGCACGCCTGCACCCGCACCACCGCCTCACCCGGCCCCGGATCCGGCACCACGACGGGCACCACCTCCACCGGCGCCCCCTTCGCACGCGCGATCACACCCCGGACAACCTGAGCCATCTTCGGTACCCGTCCTCACTCGATCAACGGCGGCGCCCGGCACTGGACGCCGCCCAGCAGCGAACTTACGCGCTTTCAGCGGGGAAGTCGCCCGTTCGGAGCGGCGGCACGCACGACGCCCCGGCGGGAGGGGCGAGGGCGGGAGGGGCGGAGACGGGAAGGGGTCAGCCGCGGGGGAGGGCGAGCAGGGCGCGGGCGCGCTCGGGGGTGAGCAGTTCGGCGAGCAGGGGTTCGGCCAGGAGGGAGAGCGGGGCCAGGTGGTTCCCGTCCAGCGGGCGCCACAGCGGGAGGGCCGCCAGCAGGTCCGTCCAGGCCCGCTCCGCGAACTCCGGTGGGAAGCGCGGCTCCCGGGCCGGGGCGGGGAGCCGCTGCCCGTCGACCGGTTCGGTCAGGCTCGACCACATCAGCACCGTCCCCTGCGCCGTCGGGACGGCGGGCCGCTGCTGCGCCTCCCGGGCGGCGGCCCGGTGCGCGGCCAGCCGTTCGACCAGCGCGTGCACGGCCGCGTCGAACTCCGGCGGCCCGAAGCGGAGCCGGAAACCCGGTTCGGCCGACGCGGCCTCGTACCCGGCGATCGCCGCCCGGACCGGCTCCGGGGCGCTCTCCCGCAGCTCGGGCAGCGGGAGCAGCGAGTGGTGGTGCGCCTCCCGCTCGTGCCGGAGCAGGACCGGCAGGAACTCGCGGCTGAACAGCGGCTCGGCCAGCAGGACGTCCCGGTCCCGCACCCCCCGGAAGGCGCCGGGCAGTTCGCGCTCCCAGCCGTGTAGCAGGGCCCGCAACTGCACCGCCAGCAGCGTGGCGCGCGGTCGTCCGAACGCCGCGGCCTCCTCCAACAGGGCCAGGGCGGTGTCGAGTTCGCCCGCGAGCGCGGCCCGGCGGCCGCGCTCCACCTCGCCGTCCCAGTGGTCGCGGGTCGCCCCGGGCGGGCGGCGCATCCCGTGCAGGCACCGCCACAGGTGGTGCACCAGCGCGGCGAAGGAGGCGTGGCGCTCCGGCCCGAGGCCGGACCAGGACGCCAGCCAGTAGGCCGCCCACTCGCCGTCGGCGTCGACGTCGTCCGGGTCGAGCAGCATCACCGCCGCGTCCCCCGCCAGCGACAGCCGCAGCGAGCGGGCCAGCACCCGGGCCTCGGCCGCCCCCGTCGCGTCCCCGAGCGCCTCGTCGGCGGCGAGGTCCTGCCAGGCCTCGATCCAGCTGCGGTCCGGGGTGTCCCGCAGCCAGGCCAACTCCTCGGTGCCGGCCAGGCGTTCGATGAACAGGCCGACGTCCCGCCAGCCGTTGCTGACCAGCAGGAACTCCCGCAGCGAGGGCGGCAGCGGGCGGCCCAGCCGGGCCTCGGCGGCGGCGACCTCCGCCGCGGACGCCGGGGAGAAGCCGAGCCAGCCCGACCGCAGCACCTCCGGATCCAGCGGACGGCCGGACGGCCCGGCCCGCTGCACCGTGATCCACTCGGCGCTCAACAGCTCCAGGAACTCCCGCCACTGCACCCGGTCCACGCGCACCCCGGCCCCTCCGTCACGTCACGATCGCGGGCTCCCACTCCAGCACGCGCCACCGACAGCGGGTTCGGCCGTTCGTGTGGTGGGCGCACGGCATCCGTGAAGGTTCTGCGTCGATGTGCGGATCCGCCGGCCGGACGGGTAGTCGGGCTCCTGCCGCCGGCTTTCGACACCGTCGGCATCCCGGTACCACCCGCCCCCGGGCATCCCGGTACCGCCCGCCCCCGGGCACCGCCCGCCGCCGTCTGGAAGGAAGGCCGCCCCACATGGCCGTCGCCACCTGCTGGTCCACCGCCGTCACCCTCCCGCACAGCCCGCACCCCGACCTCGCCGTCGAGGCCGGGCTGCACTTCGACACCTCGCTGCCGTACGCCGTGCGGCTGGTGTTCCCGCCGGTCGGCCGGGTCGACGCCGTGGAGTGGGTCTTCGGCCGCGACCTGCTCAACGAGGGCCGCCTCGCCCCCGCCGGACACGGCGACGTCACCGTCCGCCCCGGCGCCGACGGCGAGGTGCTGGTCACCCTGCACGGCGGCACCGGGGCGGCGGTGGTCAACGTCCCGGCCGAGATCGTCACCGGCTTCCTGGTCGAGTGCTACGCGCTCGTCCCGGCCGGGCACGAGCACGAGCACCTGGACGTCGACGGCCTGATCGCCCGCGTGCTGGAGAGCCGGTGAGGCGGTGAGCCGGTCAGCCGGTGGTTCGGTGAGCCGGTGAGGCGTCAGGAGGCGGGCATCAGGACGGTGTCGACGATGTAGACGGTGGCGTTGGCGGTCTGCACGTTCCCGCACAGCACCTTGGCGCCGCCGTTCACGGTGAAGTCCCGGCCCGCACCGCTGGCGGTCAGGTCGCCGCCCTCCAGCGACGGGTGCGTACCGGCCAGCGCGGCCGGGGCCAGGCGGTCCGGCGACACGTGGTAGGTGAGGACCTTGGTGAGCTTGGCCTTGTCGGCCAGCAGCGCGTCCAGGTCGGCCTTGGGGATCTTGGCGAAGGCGTCGTCGGTGGGGGCGAAGACGGTGACGTTCTGCGCGGAGTTGAGGGTGTCGACCAGCCCGGCCTGCTTGACGGCCGCGACCAGGGTGGACAGCAGCGGGTTGTGCGAGGCCGCGGTCGCCACCGGGTCCGACGCCATCCCGGCGAACGACCCCGCCCCGTCCGCGGGCACCGCCGCGCAGGCCGCACCGAACGGCCCCTCGGCGGCGGCGGCGGAGGAGGGGGAGGGGGAGGGGGCGGGGGAGGAAGCGGCGGCCGGGGCCGCGGTGTCGGAGCCGCTGCCGGAACTGCCGCACGCGCCCAGGGCCAGCGCGAGGGCGCCCGCGGTGACCAGGGCGGCGAACGGGCGGGAGCGGTGCAGGGAGATGCGCATGGACGTGCCTCTTCTGGAGTGGTTGGTACGGAACGGGAATCGGTTCGGTCTCAGAGCACGGTGACGACGGTGCTGTGCCGGCCCGTCCCCCCCCGCGGGGAAGGGACCGGTGCGCCGCCCGGGCTGCACGGCGCCGGTCGCGTCGGTGGCGCGCACCACGATCCGGTGGGTGCCGGGGGTCGCGCCCGTCCAGGCGTACGACCACTGCCGCCACAGGTCGGGCCCGGCGGCGCCCGCGGCGGGCCGACGCAGGGTCAGCACGCCCGCGCCCGGCGCGGGCACGGCCGCCGCGCCCACCGCCACCACCGGCGAGGTCGCCGACCCGGTCGGCAGCGCCCGACGCCGCGACCGCCGCGGCCGGGCCGAGGGCGGCTCCGGCGGGCAGGACGCGGCGCTGCGGCTGCGTCGGCTGCGTCGGCGCGGGGTTCTCGTTGCTCACACCCGGCATTCGGGGGGCCGCGGGCCGCGGATTGGTGCGAGTTGCGGACGGGGCGGTGGTGAAATTCACGGCCCGGTGGGGCAATCCGGGCGGGCGGCCGTGTCGAAGAGGGGTGGAGACGTGTTGTCCGATTCGTCGCGGCCGGGGGTTCCGGCCGTCGTAGGGGAGGCCCCGGTGCCGGTGGTGCAGTGCAGGAACGTCCGTCGCGGGGCGGCGGGATGAGCCACGTGGTG
The DNA here is from genome assembly GCF_000717185.1 of Kitasatospora phosalacinea. Taxonomy (GTDB): domain Bacteria; phylum Actinomycetota; class Actinomycetes; order Streptomycetales; family Streptomycetaceae; genus Kitasatospora; species Kitasatospora phosalacinea_A. The sequence continues at coordinate 41,165 of NZ_JNYE01000027.1, forward strand.
TCGCTGGCCCCGCCGCGCCGGCCCGGGCCCGACCTGCGGGAGCTGCTGTCGCGGGTGGTGCGCGGCGACCAGGAGGCGTTCGCCGCGCTGTACGACGCCGTCGCCGGGCCGGTGCTCGGCCTGGTGCGACGGGTGGTGCGGGACGCCGCGCAGTCCGAGGAGGTTGCCCAGGAGGTGCTGCTGGAGGTGTGGCGCACCGCGGCCCGCTACCGGGCCGAGCGCGGCGAGGTGCTGCCCTGGGTGCTGACCATCGCGCACCGGCGGGCCGTCGACCGGGTCCGCTCCGCGCAGGCCGCCGCCGACCGCGACCGGCGGGCCGCGGCCGCCTCGCACGGCGGCAGCCCGTACGACGAGGTCGCCGAACAGGTCGAGGGCCGGTTGGAGCGGGAGCAGGTCCGGCGCTGCCTGCGGACGCTCACCGAGCTCCAGCGCGAGTCGCTGACGCTCGCGTACTACCGCGGCTACAGCTACCCCGAGGTCGCCCAGGTGCTCGGCGCGCCGCTCGGCACCGTCAAGACCCGGATGCGCGACGCCCTGATCCGGATGCGCGACTGCCTGGGGGTGGGCGCGTGACCGCCCTCGACCCGCACACCCTGACCGGCGCGTACGCCGCCCACGCCCTCGACCCCGAGGAACACGATGCCTTCGAACGCCACCTGGAGCACTGCCCGCCCTGCGCGCAGGAGACCGCCGAGTTCGCCGCCACCCTGGCCCGGCTCGGGGCGGCCGAGGCGCTCACCCCGCCGCCGGAGCTGAAGGCCCGGGTGCTGGCCGCGCTGCCCGCCGTCCGGCAGGAGGCCCCGCAACTGGTCCGCGCCGCCCCGCCCCGCCGCCGACTCGCCCGCAGCGCACCGAAGTTCGCCCTCGCCGCCTGCCTCGCACTGGCCCTCGGCGCGGGCGCGGTCGCCGTCCAGCAGCACCGCGAGGCCGACCGGGCCCGCGACCGGGCCGCCGCCCTCGCCCGCCAGCAGGAGACCGTCGCCGCCCTCCTCACCGCACCCGACGCCCGCACCGCGACCGCCACCACCGGCGGCGGCACCGGCACCGTCGTCTGGTCCGCCGCCCGCGGCCGGGCCGGCTTCCTCGCCGCCGGCCTCCCCGCCCCGGGCCCCGGCCGCACCTACCAGCTCTGGTACGACGACGCGGGCACCATGCGCCCGGCCGGCCTGCTCCCCACCGGCAACGGCACCCTGCTGCTCACCGGCCCGCTCGACGGCGCTGCGGGCGTCGGCGTCACCCTCGAACCGGCGGGCGGCTCCCCGCACCCGACCGGCGCGCCGGTCCTGCTGCTGCCGTTCAGCTGAGCGGGGCCCGGGACCACGGGTCGACGGACGGCGAGCGGGACGGCTCCGCGAGAGCGTCGGAGCCGTCCCGCTCCCCGCCGTGCGACGGGACCGCCGAGGAGCCGCATCCCCCGCGGCTGGACGAGAGCGAGAGCCGGACCGGGGAGGCCGGTGAGGCGTGGGTGCCGGTGATCGCGCCGGACGGCCCCGGGGTCGGCGGCGGGAGGCGCCCTAGCGGCGGCGGGGCGGGAGGGGGAGGAACGGGCTGGTGCGGGCGGCGTACTCCGGCCAGCCGGGGCGGGGGGTGGTGGTGAGGTGGCGTTCCAGCATGGGTTTGCCGCTGCCGAAGGCGAGCAGCCAGGTCATCAGGAGCGGGCTGCCGACGAACGCCCAGCCGATCGGGTGGTCGGCGGCCAGGAGGAACAGGCCCCACCAGACGCAGGCGTCGCCGAAGTAGTTGGGGTGGCGGGTGTAGCGCCACAGGCCGCGGTCCATGACCCGGCCGCGGTGGGCCGGGTCGGCCTTGAAGCGGGCGAGCTGGGCGTCGCCGACGGCCTCGAAGAACAGGCCGACGGCCCAGAGGGCGGCGCCCGCCCAGGCGGTCGGGCCGGGCGGGTCGGGGAGGTACTGGGCGGCCAGGACGGGGAGGGCGACGAACCAGACCAGGGCGGCCTGCAGCAGGTAGACGATCCGCAGCGCGTACCGGGTGCGGGGCGCCCCGGCGGGCGCCTTCGCGAGCATCCGGGCGTAGCGCGGGTCCTCGGGCAGGCCGCGGGCCCGCCACCACAGGTGGGCGGCCAGGCGCAGGCCCCAGACCGTCACCAGGGCGGTGGCCAGGGCGCGGCGGCCCCCGTCGCCGTACCCGGCGGACAGGGCGCAGCCGGTCAGGGCGGCGGCAGTGAAGGCCAGGCCCCAGGCGACGTCCACGCCGCGGTGGCGGCCGGTGCGCACCCCGACCGCGAAGGCGGCCAGCATCACGGCGAGGACCGCGGCGGCGGCGGCGGCCGCGCCGGTGGCGAACGCGGCGGCGTTCACCGCAGGCCGTCCCGGCTCAGCAGCACCTGGTGGACGTCCAGGTAGCCGGCGCGGAACCCGGCCTCCGAGTACGCCAGGTACAGCTCCCACGTCCGCCGGAACACCTCGTCGAAGCCCAGCGCCGCGACCTGCTCCGCGCGCTCGGCGAACCGCTCCCGCCACAGCCGCAGCGTCTCCGCGTAGTGCGGCCCGTACGCGTCCGCGCCGACCGTCCGCAGCCGGGTGTGCGCGGCGGCGGTGTCGGCGATCGCCCGCAGCGAGGGGATCTGCCCGCCGGGGAACACGTACTTCAGGATCCAGGTGTACGTGCCGCTGCTGGCCAGCATCCGTTCGTGCGGCATGGTGATGGCCTGCAGGGCGACCCGGCCGCCGGGGGCGAGCAGCCGGTCCAGGGCGGTGAAGTACGCAGGCCAGAACGGGCGTCCGACGGCCTCGATCATCTCCACGCTGACGATGGCGTCGAACTCGCCCCGCACGTCCCGGTAGTCGCACAGCCGGACGTCGACCCGGGCGGACTGCCCGGCCCCGGCGATCCGGCGGCGGGCCAGGGCGAGCTGTTCGGCGGAGAGCGTCACGGTGACCACCTCGGCGCCGCGGGCGGCGGCGCGCAGGGCGAGTTCGCCCCAGCCGGTGCCGACCTCCAGCAGCCGGGTGCCGGGGCCGACCCGGGCCAGGTCGAGCAGCCGGTCGATCTTGCGGTGCTGGGCGGGCACCAGGGCGCTGCGCGGGGTGGCGGGGGACGGGGCGGAGAACAGCGCCGAGGAGTACGACATGGTCGGGTCGAGGAACAGTGCGAACAGTTCGTTCGACAGGTCGTAGTGCCGGTGGACGTTGCGCCGGGCGTTGGCGGTGGTGGAGAGCTCCTCCGCCGGGGTCCGGCGCACGTAAAGCCGCCGCAGCGCCGCCGTGCCGGGCGGCACCAGGGTCTCCGGGCGGGCGGCCAGCGCGGTCAGCAGGCGGACCAGGTCCGGGCTGTCCCAGTCGCCCGCCTGGTAGGACTCGCCGAAGCCGATCAGGCCGCCCGCGCCGACCCGGTGCGCGAACGCCTCCGGCCGGTGCAGCCGCAGCACCGGCGCCCCCGGCGGCGCGGGCCGCAGCACCCGCCCGCCCGGCAGCTCCACCCGCAGCCCGCGGAGGGCCGCCGCCCGGTGCAGCAGCCGCCGGGCCGCCGCGGCCCGCAGCGGGGCGTGCGGCACCCGGGCGACGTCCGGCCAGCGCAGCGGGTCGACGGCGGGCAGCGGGAACGGGACGGCGGCGGTGGTGGCGGCGGTGGTCATCGGGGCGGGGCCTCTCCGGAGCGGTTCGGTGGTCACGGGCGGGGGGCCCGCGCGGCGGGCGGGCAGGGACGGACGGGCAGGCCGCGCAGCCACAGCCGGACGCCCTGGGCGCGGATCCGCAGGCTGACGGCGAAGGTCGCCAGCGGGTACCGCAGGGTGGTGCGCAGCAGCGCGGCCGGGCCCGCGGGGCGGCCGGTGCCGGAGACGGTCGCGGTGAGGGCCGGGCCGTCGGGCAGCTCCAGGCGCACCGACAGGTGCAGGCGGGCGCCGTCCGGGGCGGGCTCGGGCAGCAGCAGGCGGTAGCGGCCCTCGGACGGCAGGAACGGCGAGACGTGGAAGGCCTTGGCGGCCCCGGCCAGCCCGGCGGCGTCCGGGTGCAGCAGGTAGCGGTGCCGCCCGCCGTAGGTGTTGTGGACCTCGGCGACGGTGCACAGCGGCGCGCCCGCCGCGTCCCGGCACCAGTACACCGTGAGCGGGTTGAACACGTACCCGAGCGAGCGGGCCTGGGCGAGCATCAGCACCCGGCCGCCGTCCAGCCGCAGGCCGTGCGCGGCGAGTTCGCGCTCCAGGTCGCGGCGGATGGTGGGGGAGCCGGGGCGCAGGACGTGGTCGCGGGGCAGGAAGCGGGCCAACGGGCGCAGCGGCCGCGGCAGTTGCGGCAGCGCGTCGAGGTCGACCAGCCAGAGCGGGAAGCGGTGGCGGAACACCCGGCGCGGCTCGGCGCGGACGTGCGTGGTGCGGGCCTCGTACAGCAGCGCGCCCCACCGGCCGGGCAGGGTGCTCCGCGGAGCGAGGGAGGGGTCGTTCAGGCTCACGGGGCGACCGCCGCGAGCAGCCGGTCGGCGGCGGCCAGGCCGGAGCGGCAGCCGTCCTCGTGGAACCCCCAGCCGTGGTAGGCGCCCGCGAACGCGGTGCGGCCGGTGGCCAGTTCGGGCAGCCGCCGCTGCGCGGCGACCGTGCGGGCGGTGTACACCGGGTGCTCGTAGACGGTGCGGGAGACCACCAGCTCCTCGGGGACGGGGGAGCGCTCGTCCTCGTTCAGCGTCACCAGGTAGTCCTCCGAACCGCCCAGCCGCAGCAGCCGGTTCAGGTGGTAGCTGACCCGGACCCGGTCGGACGGGGCGTCGCAGCCCGGCATCCGGTAGTTCCAGGAGGCGCGCGCCCAGGCCGCCCGGGGCAGCACCGAGGCGTCCCGGTGCAGCACCGTCGGGTTGCGGGAGTACGCGAACGCGCCCAGCACCTCCCGCTCGGCCCGGGTCGGGTCGGCCAGCAGCCGCAGCGCCTGGTCGGCGTGGGTGGCCACCACCACGGCGTCCGCCCTCGTCCGCCGCCCGTCCTCGGTGACCACCGTGACGCCGTCCGGGTGGCGGCGCACCGCCCGCACCGGCGCCGAGTGGTGCACGGTGCCCGCGCGGGCGGTGACGTGCTCGGCGATCCGCGCCACGTACGCGGCCGAGCCGCCGACCACGGTGCGCCAGGTCGGCGAGCCGGTGACGCTCAGCAGGCCGTGGTTGGCCAGGAACGCGAACAGGTAGCGGGCCGGGTAGTCCCCCGCGAGGTCCGGCGCGCAGGACCAGACCGCGGACACCACCGGCGTCACGAAGTGCGCCGCGAAGTACGGCGAGAAGCCGTGCTGCTCCAGGAAGTCGCGCAGGCTCGGGTCGCCCGGCCCCGGATCGGCCAGCAGGGCGCGCGCCAGCCGGTGGAAGCGCGGCACCTCGCCGAGCATCCGCAGGTACCGCCCGCGCAGCAGCGCGCCCGGCGTGGCCAGCAGCCCGACCGGGCCGCGCGACCCCGCGTACTCCAGCCCGCAGCCCTCGCAGCGCACCGACATGCTCATGTCGCTGTCCTGGGTGCGCACCCCCAACTCGCCGAACAGGCCCACCAGTTCCGGATACGTCCGGGTGTTGTGCACCAGGAAGCCGGTGTCCAGCGCCAGCTCCCGGCCGTCCGCCGCCGTGGTCCGCTGGGTGTGCGCGTGCCCGCCCAACCGCCCGTCGGCCTCGAACAGCTCCACCTCCACCCCGGCCCGCGCCAACGCGTACGCCGCGCTCAACCCCGCCACCCCGGCCCCCACCACGGCCACCCGCCGCACTCCCGCCGACCGGCGGTGCGGCGGCGACGGGACGGGACCCCCGGTGGAAACGGTGTCGAGTGTCGTCACGTGCGTCCTCCCCACTGCTCCCGGGCCGCCCTCGGCGGCCCTCGTACCGCCGATTCGGAGCCGCCGTCCGCGCGGATTGCTCCGAACGGGAGACCCGGACCGCGGCCCCGGCCCGCTGCTCCGCTCACGGGTCAGGGCCGGTCCAGCACCGCGGGCAGCCGCTGCTCCACCGCGTCGGCCAGCCGCGCGAACTCCCGCCGCAGGAACGGCTCCGCCAGCCGCGCCAACCCGTGGAAGCGCAGCCGGGCCCGGTAGCGGACCACCGCGCCGGTGCCGCCCGGGGCCGGGTCCACCACGATCTCGTCGGTGGCGGTGACCGTCCGGTTGCGCCCGACGAACACCAGCCGGTCCGACTCCCGGGCCACCAGCTCGTACACCAGCTCGGTGCGCCGCCCCCGGAACACCGACACGTTCCGCCACCGCGGGCCGGGCCCCAGGTGGACGCACTCCGCGGTGCCCGGGTCCCACTCGGCGGCGTGCGCGAAGTCCGCCAGGTACTCCAGCACCCCGTCCGCCGGGCGCACCGTCCGCATCTCCCGCACCACCTCGATCACTCGGGCCTCCTCCGGGCCTCCCGGGCCTCTTCTTCGCTCACGGGTACGACGACCGGCATTCGGAGCCGCGCCCGGGACGGATGGGAGGGAGGACGAAGCGGACGGGGAAGGGGAAGCGGACGGGGAAGGGGAAGCGGACGGGGAAGGGGAAGCGGACGGGGAAGGGTACGGACGGGGAAGGGTACGGACGGGGAGGGACGGGTATCCGCGGTGCGCCGTACCCCCGCCCGGAGAGGTGGCAGACCCGATGGACACCCGACTGACCCCACGGGAACGCGTCCTGCTCGCCGAGATCGAGCACCACCTGCGCCGGGCCGACCCCCGGCTGGACCGGCGGCTCGACCACCCGCCCGGGCGGGCCGTCCGGCTCGCCCACCGCCCGCGCCCGCTCGTCGCCGCGGTCGCCCTGCTCGCCGTCCTGACGGCCGCCGGGGCGCTGTGGGCCGGGGCGGGCGGCCCGCAGCCGCTCGCGGCCGCGCTGCTCGCCGCCGGGGCCGCACTGCTGGACGCGCTCGCGCTGCGCAGGCTGGCCGGGCTGCGGCTGGGCTGAGGGCCGCGCCGGGGGCGCACCGGGGGCACACCGAGGCCGACGGCTGAGCCGGGGCCGGGCCGGGGTGGAGGGCTGTGCCGGGGCGGCGGGCTGTGCCTGGACGGGCGGGCCGCGCCGGGACCGGGAGCCGTGCCTGGACGGGCGGGCCGCGCCGGGCCGGAGGGCCGCTCCCGGGCTGGTGGCGGTGCCCGCGGGGGCGCCGTTGCACCCTGCGGTGGAACCGGGCGGGCGGGCCGTGACCCCGGCCGGGGCGGGAAGTTGGACCGGGCGTGACAGAGCCTGCGCATACCAGCCCGCTGCCCGTGGTCCGCCTCCAGTGGACGATGCTGCAACCCCTGCTGGCCGCCCTCTCCGAAGCCGGGGTGCCCCTCCGGCCCGGGGACCTGGACCAGTTGCAGCACGCCGCCGCGATCGGACCGGAGTTCGCCCACGCCCTGGCCCGGTGGATCCGGGCCGCGCACACCGCCGGGCCCGCCCGGCCGCCCGCCGCCGTCCGCACGCTCGCCCCGCGCCCCGAACGTCCCGCCCTCGGCGGTCCCGCACCCGCCGCCGTCCGGGACCGGCACGCCTCCTGACCACCTGACCGGCCCGCCCGCGTAACCGTCGCGGGCCGTGACCCGTTGGACGGAACATGCCCGTGATCAACGAACCGCGCCGCCCGCAGGGCGGCCACCCGGCAGCGGCGCCCCCGCGCGTCCCCGAACCGGCCGACCCGCACGGCCGACCCGCCGGACCGCCGTCGCTCGGACACCAGGCCGCCGCCCAACTGCTCGGCCTGCGCGAGGTCGTGCTGCCCGCCGCCGTGGTCGCCGCCGCCGACCTGCTGCTCGGCGACGCCCTCGGCAGCGACGACCCCGTCACCCGGGAGGCCGCCGCCGCCACCCGCGGACGGCTGCGCGCCGCACTGGGGCAGGCGCCGCCGCGCGACTGAACCCGCCCGGAAAGCGCTCCCGGAACCGGTCCCGGAACCAGTCCCGGAAAGCGGCCCCGGAAAGCGGCGCCGGAAACCGTACCGGCCCGCCCGGGGCGGCCCCACAATGGCGCGATCTCGTTGCATTTCCGAGGTTTGGGAAAGCAATTCCGTCGAACGTGGAATGCCTTTTCCCGATTCCGGGCCGGAATCGGGGAAAAGCGCCCTAGCCTCGTGCCATGGCGAACGGCGTGTTCCACACCGTGTATGGCATCGAGATCAACCTCACCCGGCCCGACCTGGGCCACCCCGACCGCCCCGGCCTGCTCGCGGAGATCACCGCACCGGTCGACCGGCGGGACCGCGAACTCCTGCAGTGCCTCCAGCACCACCGCGAAGGCCGCTGCGGGGCGGAGGAACAGGGCGGGGAGCGCTCCCCGTGGATGCACGTCCGGCGGAGCACCGTCGGTACCCGCACCACCTGGGTCGCCGCGCACCTGCCCGCCCGCCGCCCCCCGACCGCGGGGGAGGACGACCGGCGCAAGGCCCTCCAGGAGCGCATCGCCCGCGCCGCCGACCGGCACGGCTGCCGGTACGAGGTCGGTGCCCGCACCGGCGGCGGCCGGGCCCGCAGCGACGTGCTGGTCACCGGGCCGGGCGGCCTGCGGATCGGCTGGGCGGCCCCGTGCGCGCAGGTCACCGCCGAGACGGTGCGCCGCCGCTCGCGGGCCGCCGCCGAGCACGGCATCGTGCCGCTCTGGGTGACCTGCGACGAGCGGGCCGCACCGGTCGACCGGGCGCCGTGGGCCCGGGTCGACGACCTGCCGTGGCAGCGGATCGCCTCCCGCGCGCCGATGGCGGTGCGCGCGGGCGTGCGGCACCTGCAGCAGTGGAAGTGCCTGCGCGGCAGCGCCCGCGCCTGCCCGCTGAACGGCTCCTGGTGCGGCCGGCTGCACACCGGCTGGTACCTGCCCGCGCTGTGCCTGCCGAGCCGGCCGCCCACCGAGGTGGACGAACTGGTGGGGGCGAGCGCGGCCGGGGAACTCGTCCCGATGCGGGTGCCGTTGCAGTCCGACGCCTCCGCCGTCGCCCGGATGTGGGTCCCGGCCGCGGACCGGGACCGCTGGCGGGAGACCTTCGCCGCGGACGACCCGCCCGCCGCGGCCCCTGCCGCCCCCGCACCCGACCCCGCCGCTCCCGACCCCGCCCCGGACGCGGGCGTCAGCTACTCCGGCGAGGAGCTGGACCCGGTCTGCCGCTACGGCGAGGAGGACTTCGCCTACGACGACCCGCGCCCCCGCACCCGCCGCCGCGCCCGGCCGCGGGACGGCCACGCCGACGCGGTCGCCCTGCACACCCGCGACACCGTCCCGGAACGGTTGCTCACCGTCCCCCGCCAGGCCCGCCGCGGCCTGGCCGTCACCCCCGAGCAGCGCCACCGGGCCGCCGCCGCGCTCGACTGCCACGTCGCCGACGTCGGCCCCTGCGCGGGCTGCGGCGCCCCGATCAACCGCTACGGCCCCCGCGGCGTCCACGCCTGCGCACCCTGCCGCGCCCGCGTCCTGGCCCGGCGCTGAGCGGACGCCCCGGGCGCGGCGACAGGTCGGCCGACCGCCTCGGCGGCTGTCGGTCGGGGGCGGCGTCCCCGGAGGGCCCGGGGCCCGGGGGACGGAGGTCGGTTCCGCGGGTGCCGGGCCGGGTGCCGGGGGGCGGCGAGGAGAGCTGCGTGGGCCACGACGCGGTTGACGCGTCGGGGACAGCAGGTCTCCTCCCCGGTCCGCAGGAGCGCAGTCGCAGGTGCTGCCGGATTCCTGCCAGCGAGCGAGCCAGTGGGCGGCGCACGCGCGGTCGCCCTGCTCACCGGGCGGGACCGGCCGTCGGGTTCCGGGAGGACGGGATACTGCTGCAATGTCAGATCATCGGACCACCACGTCCGTTGGGCTCGCTCCGGTCGAGCCCCCCGCCCTGCCGCCGGGCCGGCCCTCGCTGCGGCGGGACGCCTCGCTGCCCGCCTTGCTGGCCGGCCTGGTGTGCATCGCCGTGTCCTTCTCCGGCCCGCTGGTCGTCGTGCTCGCCGCGGCCGCCGCCGGGCACCTGGACCGGGCGCACACCGCCTCCTGGATCTGGGCGGTGTCGATCGGCAGCGGACTGTCCTGCCTGCTGCTCAGCTGGTGGACCCGCACCCCCGTGATCACCGCCTGGTCGACCCCCGGCGCGGCGCTGCTGGTCGGCAGCCTCGGCGCGTACCCCTACCCGGAGGCGGTCGGGGCCTTCCTGCTCAGCGCGGTCGCCGTCATGCTGTTCGGCGCCACCGGCCTGTTCGGGCGGCTGATCAGGGCGATCCCGACCGCCATCGTCAACGCCATGCTGGCCGGGATCCTGTTCGCCTTCGGCGCGGGCGTCTTCGCCGAACTGCGCGCCGCCCCCGCCCTGGTGCTGGGCAGCTTCGCCGTCTTCCTGCTGGCCAAGCGCCTCGTGCCGCGCTACGCCGTCCCACTGGCGCTGCTCGCAGGTGCGCTGCTGGCCGCGGCCACCGTCGGACTCCCGCTGCACCTCGGCTCCGGCGGCCCCACCCGCCCCGTCTGGACCACCCCCGCGTTCTCCTGGTCGGCCGCCGTCGGCCTGGCGCTGCCGCTCACCATCGTTGCGCTGGCCTCGCAGAACGCCCCCGGGCTCGGCATCATGCGGGCCTCCGGCTACCGGCCGGACGACCGGCTGCTGGTCGGCGCGACCGGCGGCCTGTCGGTGCTGCTGGCCCCGTTCGGCTCGCCCGGCGTCAACCTGGCGGCGATCACCGCCGCGATCTGCACCAGCCCCGAGAGCCACCCCGACCCCCGCCGACGGTACGTGGCCGGGATGGCCACGGGGGTGCTCTACCTGCTGGTCGGCAGCTTCGGCGGGGTCCTGGTCAGCCTGTTCACCGGCCTGCCGCACGCCCTGATCGCGGTGATCGCGGGTGTCGCCCTGCTGGCCTCCTTCCAGGGCAGCCTGGCCACCGCGGTCGCGGAGGAGCGGGGCCGCGACGGCGCGGTGGTCACCTTCCTGGCCACCGCCTCCGGCATGACCCTGTTCGGCATCGGCGCCCCGTTCTGGGGCCTGCTGCTGGGGCTGGCCACCCACGCCGTCCTGACGTGGCGCCACCGACGCTGACACGCGCCGCCACCGGCGCCCGCGCTGCGGGCCGCCCGGCCCCGGGCGGGGAGCACGGCGGCGCCCCGGCCGCACCGGTCAGGAATCGAGAAGCCCCGGGCGGGCGGTGGCGCCTAGCGTTGCGGGCATGGCAGACATCGAGAGCATCACCCTGGACGCGGCCGACCCCGAGGCCGCCGCCCGTTTCTACGCCGACGCGTTCGACCTCGACGAGGACCTGCTGCGGCTGCGGGCCGCGACCGAGCCCTCCGAGGGGTTCCGCGGCTTCACGCTCGCCCTGACCGTGCCCGAGCCCGCCGACGTGGACAGCTTCGTCGCCTCGGCGGTGGCCGCCGGGGCGGAGGTGCTCAAGGCCGCCGCCAAGTCGCTGTGGGGCTACGGCGCGGTGGTGCAGGCCCCGGACGGGGCGATCTGGAAGCTGGCGACCTCGGCGAAGAAGAGCACCGGACCGGCCACCCGCAAGGTCGAGGAGGTCGTGCTGCTGATCGGGGTGGCGGACTTCGCGGCGACCAAGCGGTACTACGTCGAGCGGGGCTTCACCGTGGCGAAGGGCTTCGGCCGGGTGTACGCCGAGTTCGCGGCGGGGGAGGGCCGGGTGAAGCTCGCGCTCTACCGCCGCAAGGCGCTGGCCAAGGACCTGGGGGTGGCCCCGGAGGGCGGCGGCTCGCACCGGCTGACGGCCCACGCCGCGGGCACGGAGGCGTTCACCGACCCGGACGGCTTCCGCTGGGCGACCGCGGACGTGCGGGCGGCGGCGGACGTGCGGGCGGGTGCCGCCTGAGGCACTGACCGCGGTGCGCGCGGGGCGCGCGGGGCGAGTCGGGACGGTGCGCGATCCGGTCCGCACCTGGTCGACGACCTGGAGCGGCTGCGCGTGCACCTGGGCGTCGAACGCTGGCTGCTGGACGGCGCCTCCTGGGGCTCCACGCTGATCCCCGCGTACGCGCAGCAGCCCCCGGAGCGGGTCGGCGAGATCGTCCTCCAGACGGTCACCACCACCCGTCGGGCCGAGACCGACTGGCTCCACCACCGGGTCTCGGCCTTCAGGCCCGAGGCGTGGGACCGCTTCCGGGCCGCCGTCCCCGAACACGTCCGGGACGGCGACGTGTACGCCCTGCCGGCCGCCTATGCGCGCCGGACGGTGCTGGAGGCCCTGGAGGAGTTCAAGCACCGTTGAGCCCTCCGGGGGCCGGGGTCGGGGCCGGAGCCGGGGCTGGAGCGGTCACTTCTGCCAGCCGACCGAGGTGATCACGGTGCTGGCCAGGCTGCCGGCGCCGAAGTTGGCCAGGCCCTTGCGGACGGCGACGATGCTGGGGCGCTGGTAGAGCTCCAGGGTGTGGCCGAGCTCCCAGATCTTCGCGTCGGCCTGGTTGTACAGCTCGGCGGCCTGCGCCGGGTCGAGGGTGGCGGCGGCCTTGCGCAGCAGGGTGTCGATCTCGGGGGTGCTGAGCTTCGAGTAGTTGCCGAACACGTTGTCGCCCTGCGGGGCGCGGTAGATCGCCACCGTCTGGGAGAGCGGGAAGGAGTCGGTGTTGCGCCAGCTGGCCAGGTCGAACTTCCCTTGGTTGACGTACTTGGTGAAGTACTCCTTGCTGGGCACCTTGTCGACGACCAGCTTGACGCCGACCTGCTGGAGCATGTTCTGCACGGCGGTGGCCAGGTCGACCTGCGCCTGGTTGGAGGCGTCGTTCAGCACGTAGTGCAGCTCCAGCGGCTGCCCGTCCTTGCTGCGGCTGCCGCCCGCGTCCTTCCACCCGGCCTCGTCCAGCCACTTCTTCGCGGTGGCCGGGTCGTAGCCGGCCCAGTCGGCGGAGTTGTTGCGGTAGCCGTTCTGGTTGGTCATGAACAGGTGGTTGTCCAGCGGCTTGAACTCCACCGGGACGCCCTTGTTGGCGATCTTGATCAGCGAGGCGCGGTCCAGCGCCCGGCCGAGCGCCTGGCGGACCTTCTGGTCGGCGAGCGGGCCGTTGCCGCCGAAGGAGATGTGCACCTCGTCCCACGGGGTGCCGGTGCGGATCGCCGCGTCGGGGGCGTCCTTGAGCTGGCCGTACGAGGCGGCGCTGCCCGCCGAGGCCAGGTCGATCTCGTTGTTCAGGAACGCCTGGGTGATCGCGGCGGCGTCCAGCACCCGGTAGGTGATCCGGTCCAGCTTGGGCTTCGGGCCCCACCAGCGGGGGTTGGGCGTCAGGGTGATGGTCTGCGCGGTCTTGTCGGCGTTCGAGACCACGAACGGGCCGCCGAAGACCGGGGTCTTCTCCACCCAGCCCTCGTTGAAGTCCTGCGGGGTGGAGAGCCCGGAGGCGGGCAGCAGCGGGTTGAACAGGTTCTGCCAGTCGGCGTACGGATCGGCGAAGGTGACCTTGACCTCGCTCGCGTCCGCGCCCTGCTCGACGGCGGAGATCTGCTCGTAGCCGGAGGGGTCGGCGATGTTGTAGGCCGGGTCCTTGCCGTTGGAGGACTTCCAGACCGCCGCGAAGTCGCGGTAACCGATCGGGGTGCCGTCCGACCAGACCGCCTTCGGGTTGAGCTTGTACGTCACCACCTGCGGCGAGGTGGAGGTGACCTCGGCGGAGACCAGGTACGAGGGGTCGGGGTGGAAGACGCCCTTGGCGTCGACCCGGAAGAGCTTGGCCTCGGTGTAGGTCATGATCTCCACCGCGTCCCCGTACCGGCCGTCGACCTGGTAAGGGTTCCACTGGGTGATCCACTGCTGGAGCGGAAGGCGCAGCTCGCCGCCGTCCTTGACGTTCTCCGGCGGCTGCGGGTTGTTGTCCTCGGCGTCCACGGTGGGCGCCACGGTCTTGGCCACGTCTCCGCCGGATCCCCCCGCCGAGCTGCAGGCGGTCGCGGCGAGGAGGGCGGCGAGGGCCGCGGCGGCGGCGCGGCCGGTCCGGCGGGTGGCGGGCGGAGTGCGCATCGGGGAGTCCTCGGATTTCGAAGAGTCGGGGGCCGCCGGGTGTGGCGACACTTGATGGTGGGCAGCCAAGTCGGTGCCGGCGGGCCGAACGTAACAGCCCGTCAGCCGACCCACCAGGGGGTCGTGCGCAGAACTGATCGAAACGAAACGCGGCGCAACACCGCCGCAACACCCCGTCCGCACCCGTCTGATCAGCTGTGACCAGCGGGTTCGCCGGACCGGACGGGTCCGTCGACCCGACGGGCCCTGGACGGACCGCCCGGCGTGGCGTACAACTGCTGCGCGAAAGTGCGTCAAAACCCGTACTAGCGAAGGCAAAAGACCATGTTCCGAAGGTGTGCGAACCACACCGGGGGCAGGCCGTGACGCGATACCTCGCGGGGCGGCTCGGCTACTACGCCGCCCTGCTCACCGCAGCGGTGTTCCTCTCGTACGCCCTCACCGGCACCGCGCTCGGCCCCCGCGCCTACTTCGAGGCCAAGCAGCCGCGACCCTCCGCCGCCTCCGTCGACCGGCAGCTGACCGCGCTCAACCTCAACGACCGCACCCCCGTCGTCGAACGCTTCGGCACCTGGGCGAACGGCCTGCTCCACGGCGACCTCGGCCGCACCATCCACGGCACCTCCGTCAACGAGGAGTTCGGCCGCCGGATCTGGGTCTCGCTGCGGCTCCTGCTGGTCGGCAGCCTGCTCGGCATGCTGCTCGGCGTCGCCGCCGGGGCCTGGAGCGCGGTGCGCCAGTACCGGCTCTCCGACCGGACGCTGACCGTGCTCTCCTTCGTCCTGCTCTCCACCCCCGTCTTCCTGTTCGCCCTGCTGCTCAAGAACGGCGCGATCGCCGCCAAGAACGCCGCCGGGCACGAGGTCGTCCCGTTCACCGGCTACGAGACGCCCAACCTGGCCGGCGGGATCGGCGCCCACCTCGCCGACTGGGCGCTGCACCTGCTGCTGCCCACCCTCTCGCTCGCCCTCGGCGGCCTCGCCACCTACAGCCGCTACCAGCGCGCCACCATGCTCGACGTGCTCGGCGCGGACTACCTGCGCACCGCCGAGGCCAAGGGGCTCACCCGCGGCCGCGCCCTGCTCAAGCACGGCCTGCGTACCGCCGTCATCCCGATGACCACCATGTTCGCCTACGCCTTCCTCGGCCTGTTCACCGGCGCCGCCTTCACCGAGACCATCTTCGGCTGGCACGGCATGGGCGAGTGGTTCATCCAGGCCGTCAACGAACAGGACGTCAACTCGGTGGCCGCGGTCAACCTCTTCGCCGCCGTGGTGGTCCTCGCCGCGGGCCTCCTCGCCGACGCCCTGCACGCCGCGCTCGACCCCCGGGTGCGAGTCGGATGAGCGTCGAACTCGCCTTCGCCGCGCCGCGGTTGCCGCTCCGTGCGACCCTTCCGGTGGGAGGGCTGCGGTCCGCCTCCGGCGGGGGAGCGGGCAACGTCGGAGACCGGCCCGGGGCCGCCGTCGGGCGGTCCGGTTCCCGTGGCCTCGGGGCGGTGGCCGGATGAGCGTCGAACTCGCCGCTGCTGCCGAGCAGTCGCCCGACGAGCCGTCGGTGCCGCGCGGGCGGTTGCGGTTGGCCGCCGCCCGGGTGGCCGGGTCGCGCGGGGCGCTGGTCGGGCTGGTCGTGCTGGTGCTGCTGTTCCTGCTGGCCTTCGTCGGGCCGTACCTGACACCCTGGGACTACGCCGCCCCCGACTACGGCAGCCTGCGTCAACCCCCTTCCGGCACACACTGGTTCGGTACCAACGGGCTCGGCCAGGACGTGTTCGCGCAGACCGTCCGCGGCCTGCAGAAGTCCCTGGTGATCGGGCTGCTGGTGGCCGTCCTCTCCACCGGACTGGCCTCACTGGTCGGCGCCTGCGCCGGGTACTTCGGCGGCTGGACCGACCGGGTGCTGACCTTCCTGGTCGACCTGCTGCTGATCTTCCCCGCCTTCCTGGTGATCGCGGTGCTCTCGCCCCGGCTGCGCGGCAGCGGCTGGATCGCCTTCGTGCTGCTGCTCGCCGTCTTCAACTGGATGGTCACCGCCCGGGTGGTCAGGTCGATGACCCGCTCGCTGCGCGAGCGCGAATTCGTCGCTGCCGCCCGGTACATGGGCGTCGGGCCGTTCCGGATCATCTGGCGGCACGTGCTGCCGAACGTCTCCTCCTTCCTGATCATCGACGCCACCGTGACCGTCGGCGGCGCCGTGATGAGCGAGGCCGCGCTCTCCTACTTCGGCTTCGGCGTCCGCCCGCCCGACGTCTCGCTCGGCACCCTGCTGGCCGCCGGGGCCGCCGACGCGCCCGTCTTCCCCTGGCTGTTCTACTTCGCCGCCGGACTGCTGGTGCTGTTCGTGCTCGCCGTCAACCTGGTCGGTGACGGCCTGCGCGACGCCCTCGACCCGACGGCCGCCGCCGGACGCCACCGCCCCCGCAGCCGCCGTGGAGAGCGCACCCGTCGCGGAGACCGGCGACGCCCCACCCGATCCACCGACACCCCCTCGCGCCGGAGCACCCCATGACCACCCCGCTGCTCACCGTCCGCGACCTCACCGTCGACTTCGACGGCCACCCGGCGGTCCGCGGCGTCGACCTCGACCTGCACCGCGGCGAGACGCTCGGCCTGGTCGGCGAGTCCGGCTCCGGCAAGTCCGTCACCGCGCTCGCCGTCCTCGGCCTGCTGCCCGCCACCGCCCGCACCGGCGGCTCCGTCCGCCTGGACGGCCGCGAACTGCTCGGCCTGCCCGCCCGGCAGCTCGCCGCCGTCCGCGGACGCCGCATCGCCATGGTCTTCCAGGACCCGCTGTCCGCCTTCACCCCCGTCCACCGGATCGGCGACCAGATCGCCGAAGCCGTCCGGACACACCAGGACGTCGGCCGCACCGCCGCCCGCAAGCGCGCCGCCGAACTCCTCGACCTGGTCGGCATCCCCGACCCGGCCCGCGCCCTGGACGCCTTCCCGCACGAGTTCTCCGGCGGCATGCGCCAACGCGCCATGATCGCCATGGCGGTGGCCAACGAACCCGACGTGCTGCTCGCCGACGAACCCACCACCGCCCTCGACGTCACCATCCAGGCCCAGGTCCTCGAGGTGCTGCGCACCGCCCGGCGCGAGAGCGGCGCCGCCCTCGTCCTGGTCAGCCACGACCTCGGGGTGATCGCGGGCAGCGCCGACCGGGTCGCCGTCATGTACGCCGGACGGATCGTCGAGGCCGCCCCCGTCGACGAGCTGTTCGCCGCGCCCCGCCACCCCTACACCCTCGGCCTGATCGGCGCCGTCCCCCGGCTCGACGGCCGCGGCGGCCCGCTCGTCCCGATACCGGGCCGCCCGCCCGCCGCCGGCGAACCCGCCCGCCCCGGCTGCGCGTTCGCCGACCGCTGCCCGCTCACCGAGGACCGCTGCCGCACCGCCGAGCCCCCGCTCACCGGCACCGGCACCGGCAGCGCCAGCGGCACCGGCGACCACCGCGCCGCCTGCGTCCGCGCCGACCACCTCGCCGCCACCCGGCCCGCCCCCGCCGAGGTCTACCCCGTCCCGGCCCTGCCCGCTGCCGTTCCCCGTCCACGCGCCGCCCGCGACAGCGTCCTCGCCGTCCGCGGCCTCACCCGCAGCTTCCCCCGCCACCGCGGCGGCCTGCTGCGCCGCCGGGCGGGCGAGGTGCACGCCGTCGACGGCGTCGACCTCGACATCCGGCAGGGCGAGACGCTCGGCCTGGTCGGCGAGTCCGGCTCCGGCAAGTCCACCACCCTGTACGAGATCCTGCGGCTGGCCGCCCCGCAGGGCGGCCGGATCGAACTCCTCGGCCAGGACACCGCAGCCCTCGACCGGGCCGCCGTCCGGCGGCTGCGCTCCCGCGTCCAGATCGTCTTCCAGGACCCGGCCGCCTCCCTCGACCCGCGGATGCCGGTCGGCGACGTGCTCGCCGAACCCCTGCTCGCCCAGCGCACCCCCAAGGCGGAGGCCCGCCGCCGAGTCCCCGAACTGCTGCGCCAGGTCGGCCTCGACCCCGCGCACGCCGACCGCTACCCCCACGAGTTCTCCGGCGGCCAGCGCCAGCGCATCTCCATCGCCCGCGCCCTCGCCGTCCGCCCCGACCTGCTGGTCCTGGACGAACCCGTCTCCGCCCTCGACGTCTCCGTCCAGGCGGGCGTGCTCAACCTGCTCCAGCAGCTCAAGGCCGAACTCGGCCTCGCCTACCTGTTCGTCTCCCACGACCTCTCCGTGGTGCGCCACCTCGCCGACCGGGTCGCCGTCATGTACCTCGGCCGCACCGTCGAGACCGGCACCGCCGCCCGCGTCCTCACCCGCCCCCGCCACCCCTACACCCGCGCCCTGCTCGCCGCCGTCCCGCTCCCCGACCCGCCCGCCGAACGCGCCCGCCCCCGCCTGCTGCTGGCCGGCGATCCGCCCTCCCCGGCCGAACGCCACCTCGGCTGCCCCTTCCGCCCCCGCTGCCCCGTCCACGCCGCCCTCGCCCCCGAGCAGCGCGCCCGCTGCGCCACCGAGACGCCCCCCGCCCTGCCCGCGGCGCCGGGCGTCGACCACACCGCCACCTGCCACTACCCGGACTGAACCCGCGCGCCGGGCCCCGGGCGGCAGTGCCCGGGGCCCGACGTCGCGTCACTTCCCGTACACGCCGACCTCGTCGAGCGAGTAGCGGTTGTCGGTGCCGCGGGCCAGCATCACCACCCGGACGTGGCGGGCGTCGACCGGGGTGAAGGCGCGGTTCTCCAGGCCGCCGCGGTCGGTGGTGGTGGAGTAGGCGGTGCGCCAGGTGGTGCTGTCGGTGGAGACGTCGATGCGGTAGGAGGTGGCGTACTGGTCGGACCAGTCGAGGACGACCCGGCCGACCTTGCGGACCGACCCCAGGTCGACGTTCAGCCAGGCGGTGGCCACCGTCTTGGAGGCCCAGCGGGTGCCGGTGCTGCCGTCGACGGCCAGCTTGGGCGGGTAGGCGACCACGATCGCGTCCTGGTAGTCGGAGGCGGTGGCGGTCGCGCCGCGGGCCAGGTTGGTCAGGTCGTCGGTGCGGCGGGCCGGGAACTCCACCACCTGCTGGTAGGTGGGCCGGTTCTGCCAGGCGATCCGCGGGACGGTGATGCCGCCCATCGCCCGGTGCACGATCGAGTCGGCGCACAGCTGGTCGCCCGCCGCGCAGGACTTGTCGGCCGGGTACGTGGCGGTCGCCGGGGTCGCCACCGCCCGGGCGAGGGTGGTCAGCAGCACCTGGCGGCACGCGCTCAGGGCGCCGCCGCCGCAGTACGTCCGGTCCAGCGGCCCGGAGACCGGGCGGCCGAGCACCGCGCGCAGGTCCTTGTCGACGTACGACCACCAGCCGTGCTGGAACGCCGAGCCCTTGTGCGCCTCGCCCGCCGCGATGTCGCTGCCGCCGGAGGTCGCGCCCAGCTGCCCGCCGGAGGGCGTCTCGTTGATCGGCGCGACGGCGGTCAGCGCCCGCCACGCCCCGTCGCCCAGGCCGGGCCGGAACTCGCCCTCGACCAGCAGCGGCCACCAGGCGTCCAGCACCCGGATCGCCTCCGCGTCGGTGTACGCGCCCGCGCCCTTGCTCGCCTCGCGCCGGTGCGAGCCGCCCGCCGCCCAGGCCCGCAGCTTCGTGATCGCGTCGGCGGCGGCCGGGTCGGTGACCGGCGCCGAGTCCAGCACCGCGAGCAGCTCGGGCAGCACCCGTTCGGCCCGCAGGTCGACGTTGGCGGCGTCCTCCATCGCCTTGACCAGGTCGGTGCGGGTGACGCCGCCGCGCTGCACCAGCGCCTTCACCCGGGTGTCCAGCAGGTCGGCCCGGTGGACGGCGCCGTTGCCCCAGGCGGAGGTGAAGCCCGGCGCCTGCTTGTTGTTCCAACTGACGTAGTAGTCCTGGTCGGTGGACTGGGCGTGCCGGGCGGGCGGTTCGACCGCCGGGGTGTTGGCGGCCCGGTCCCAGCCCTGCCAGGTGTAGGCGGGCCGGGCCAGGACCGGCAGGTCCGGGTCGGTGCCGGGGGCGCGCAGCGGTTCGGCGCCGGAGTTGTAGTACGCGGTGTGGTCGGCGTCCGCGTAGAACCAGTTGAAGGTGTAGCCGATGTCCTGCGCGGCGCGCTGGAACGCCGCCGCCGAGGTGATCGCCGCCGGGTCGTTGAACTGCTGGAACCCGACCACCGAGTCGACCTCGTGCTGGTAGGTGGAGCGCAGCGCGGTGTACGCCACCGGCCGCCCGCCGACCGTCCCGGTGTGGGTGACCAGCCCGTACGCCGAGCGCAGCGTCACCAGGTCGTAGGCGCCCGCCGCGGTGGCGTCCGCGGTGGTCGGCTGCCAGGCGTTGTGCCTGGTCAGCTGCTCGAACGGGGTGCAGGTGCCGTCCAGCAGGTAGCTGCGCGAGGAGGTGGACGGGGCGCCGCCGCCGGGCTCGCACAGGTCGACCGCGAAGGTGTCGGTGATGTCCTGGTTGGCGGAGGTCGCACTCCACGAGTAGTCCAGGCCGCGGCCGATCTCCACGTAGAAGCTCAGCCCCGGGAAGGACGCGCCCCGGCTGCGCAGGCCCGGGCCGTCCAGCTCCTGCACCATCAGGATCTGCGGCGCGTAGTAGCCGGTCTGCGGGCCGAAAACCGCCACCGGGTGCCCGGAGGCGGTGTGCGCGCCGGACACCAGCAGGGCGTTCGACATGCCCTTCTTCGCGGTGATCAGGTCGGCGGGCAGCACGCCCTCGGCGGCGGAGGGCGCCGCGGCGGTGGCCGCGGCGGTGGCCGCGCTCCCCGTGCCGTTGGCGGCGTGCGACAGCTCGGTGACCGACCCCGGGTCCGGCAGCGCGGTGCCCACCGGGTCGGCGGGCGAGGCCGCGTACGGGAAGGAGGTGCCGTCGTGCACGGTGGCGGTCGCCTCCGGGTCGTCCCCGGCCCGCCAGGCCGCGTACGCCCGGTCGCCCGCCTCGGTGCCGTACTGCTGCCGCAGGGCGAGCCGGGCCAGCGCGTTGCCGACCTCGCCGCCCCCGCCGCCGCCGAAGATCGCCCCGATCACCGAGGAGATCGCCACCACGTCGGTGTCCGTGAACGGCTCGATGGTCGAACCGTGCCCGGTCAGCACGTACTCGCCCGGGTAGTTGTTCGCCGCGACGTCCGCCGCCGCGAAGGCGTTCAGGCCCGCCACGTAGTCCTGCACGTCCTGCCAGGCCTGCGCCCCGCGCGGCCCGGACGCCCGCACCCGGTCGATCTGCTGCTGCAGGTCCGCCTCGGTGTACGGGGCCACCGCCCACAGGCTCTGCTCCAGCGCCCGGTTGCCCGGCGCGCCGCCCGCGAACGAGGACAGCTGCCCGCGCCCCACGTGCCGCAGCACGTCGATCAGCCAGAGCCGGTCCTGCCCGGCCGCGTACCCCGCGCCGAACTCGGTGTCGGACCGGGTGACGCCCTTGACGTGCGGCGTCCCCGTCGCCTTGTCCCGGGTGATGGTCACCCCGGCGCGCGGCGTGCTGGTGCTCTCCACTTGCCCGGCGGGCACCCCGAACGAGGCGTCGTTGAAGTAGTCCGACAGCTGGTCGGGCGTCAGGCCGCTGTAGTCGTGCAGCAGCGCGTCGTACCGGTCGACCTGGTCGGCCGAGTGCGCCGGGCGGGTGCCCACGCTCTGGTGCAGCAGGATCCCGGCCAGCGTGGCGTGCCCGTTCTCACCCGCCGTCAGGATGTCCTGGCACTGGCCCAGGCACGGGTCGCCGGCGGCGGGGGCGGGCCCGGCGGCCGCCGCGGCGGCCGGCTGGGCGGTGAGCGCGCCGAGCAGCAGCGCGGTGGAGGCGAGCAAGGCGAGGGCGGCCGAACGCAGTCGGCGCGGAACGGGGGCAGCGGGCACCTGGACCTCTTCCTGACAGTGGGTATCGGAAGCTCGGGCGCACGCTAGTCCGTGAAGTGACCGCCGGGTAGGGGTCGCGCGGACGTTGCCATGGAACTGTCATCCACCTGTCACGCAAGCGGACTGACGGAAGGTCAGGAAACCCCGGCGGAGCGGCCGGAACCGGTGGGGACGGGGTCGGGGTCGGGGGCGGGGGCGGGGGTGGGGGCGGCAGGTCCGGCGAGTTCGGCGAGGACGTGCAGGGCGGCCTGGGAGGGGGAGCCCTCCTCGGCGGTGTAGGTGACCAGGGTCTGGTCGGCGTCGCCGGGCAGGGTCAGGCTCTCGTAGGCGACGGTGAACTCGCCCACCGCGGGGTGGCGCAGGTGGTAGCTGCCGTGGGTCTTCTCCCGGAGCTCCTGCTGCTCCCACAACCTCCCGAACTCGCCGCTGCGCTCGGACAGTTCCGCGACCAGTGCCGGGTACGCGGGGTCGCCGGGGTGACGGCCCAGGTCGAGCCGCAGGTAGGCGACGACGTCCCGGGCCTTGGCCTCCCAGTCGACGAAGCGGCTGCGCAGCTCCTCGTGGCAGAACACCAGCCACGCCTTGTTGAGCTGCTCGGCCGGGAGCGCCGCGAAGTCGACCATCATGGCGGCCATCGGCGCGTTCCAGGCCAGCACGTCGGTGCGGCGGCCCACCACGTACGCCGGGGTGTGCGGCATCGAGTCCATCAGCCGCCGCAGGCCCGGACGCACCTGCTGCACCGGCGTCGGCAGCGGCCCGCCGGTGGCCCGCACCAGCCGGTGCAGGTGGCCGGTCTCGACCGCGTCCAGGCGCAGCGCCCGGGCGACGGCGTCGACGATCGCGTCGGACACGTTCTCGGCCCGGCCCTGCTCGAAACGGGTGTAGTAGTCGGCGCTCACCCCGGCGAGCTGGGCCAACTCCTCCCGGCGCAGCCCCGGCACCCGCCGCCGCTCGCCGAAACCCCGCAGCCCCGCGTCCTCCGGACGGATCCGGGCGCGGCGGGAGCGCAGGAAGGCACCGAGGTCGGCTCGTCGGTTCATGACCATGATCCTAGTGAACGGGTGGGGGAGCCGTCGGGGGCGGAACCAGGGGCGGCGAACGGCGAACGGAGGACGGTGGGTGTGAAGTCGCGGGCGCGGGGCAGGCGGTGGGTGCGGCGGACGCGGGCCCGGCCGACTCTCCCCCCCTGCGGCCGGGCCCCCCGCCGTGCGGTGCACTCAGCGGACGTGACGGACGCGACGGACGCGACAACAGGCGCGGCGGCGGTCGCGGTGCCGGTGGCGGCGCCGGTCGACGAGCCCGACCACGCCACCACGCTCCTGCTGCGCACCGACCGGCGCGAGCCGGTGCTCGTGGGCCTCCGCGCCCGGGCCGCCTACTACCGCGCCCCGCCCGGCCGTTCGTGCGTGCGGGACCGGATGCGACCGGGGCGCCCGCGCCCTGCTCGGACGTTCGCTGAACGGTCCCGCCGACGGCGTCCAGCCGCTGGGCGAACTGCCGGGCCCGGGACGCCGACGACCGGTTCGCCGCCGACCCGGTGCCGCCCTCGGCGCGGCGCTGGCCGACCGCCCGGAACCGTCGGAGCGGCGGCCCGGCCACACCTCGGCGACTGCCGCCTGCACGTCCTGTGCACCGACGCCACCGGCCTGTCGCCCGAGCGCTTCGCCCGGATCGAGCGGGTGCGCGCCGTGCTCGCGGCCGGGCCGGGCCGGTGGGCGGAGGTCGCGGCGGCGGGCCACTACGACCGGGCCCACCTGATGGTCGAGTTCCGCCGCTTCACGGGCGTCGCCCCGGCCGCGTGCACCGACTGAGCGGTGCCCGAAGGTGGTTCCGGCAGACCCAGGACGGGCGGTACCGGGGACGAGCGGAGCCCTGGGTGGGGCCGCGCGCGGTCGCGAGGATGGGTGACGCACCCCCGGACGCCCGGACGCCCGGACGCCCGGACACCCGAACGCCCGGACACCCGAACGCCCGGACGCCCGGACACCCGAACGTGAGGAACCCGCAGCCATGAACGCCCTGCCCACCACCCGCCTCGGCGGCACGGACCTCGACATCAGCCGGATCGGCTTCGGCGCCTGGGCGCTGGGCGGGGCCGGCTGGAGCTTCGCCTGGGGCGCCCAGGACGACGCCGACTCGATCGCGACCGTCCACCGGGCCGTCGCCGCCGGGGTGAACTGGATCGACACCGCACCGGCGTACGGGCTCGGCCACTCCGAGGAGGTCGTCGGCAAGGCGCTCGCCGCCCTGCCCGAGTCCGAGCGCCCCTACGTCTTCACCAAGGCCGGCCTGGTGTGGGACCACCCGGTCGACCCGGGCCGCGCCCCCCGCAAGCTGCTCAGGCCCGCCAGCATCCGCACCGAAGTGGAGGACTCGCTGCGCCGCCTGGGCGTCGAGCGGATCGACCTCTACCAGGCGCACTGGCCCGGCGACGGCGCGCTGCTGACCTTCGGCCCCGACGAGGACCCGGCCACCACCGCACGGCACGCCACCGCGCTGGAGGAGTACTGGGCGGTGCTGGCCGAACTGAAGGCCGAGGGCAAGGTGCGGGCGATCGCGCTGTCCAACCACGACACCGCGCAGCTGGCCGCCGCCGAGGCGGTCGCGCACGTCGACGCGATCCAGCCCCAGTTCAGCCTGCTGCACCGGGAGGCCGCGCCCGAACTCGCCTGGGCGCACGCCCACGGCGCCGGGGCGATCGTCTACCAGCCGCTCCACTCCGGGCTGCTGACCGGGGCGTTCAGCGCCGAGCGGGTCGCGGCCCTGCCGGACGACGACTGGCGCAAGGGCTCCCCCGAGTTCACCACCGGGCTCGCCGCCAACCTCGCCCTGGTCGACGCCCTGCGTCCGATCGCCGCGGCGCACGGCACCACGGTCTCCGCCGTCGCCCTCGCCTGGACGCTGGCCTGGCCCGGCGTCACCGGCGCGATCGTCGGCGCCCGCCGCCCCGGACAGGTCGCCGGCTGGATCGGCGCCGGATCCTTGGAGCTCACCGACGCCGACCGGGACGCGATCGCCGCCGCGGCCGCCGTGACCGGCGCGGGCGACGGCCCGACCCGCCCCTGAACCCGGCCGCCCCTGAACCCGGCCGCCTCGGCCCCGGCCCTCGCCCCGTCCCCGTTCCCGACCCCGTTCACGGCCCCGGCCGTCGCCACCGGCCGTTCCCGACCCCGTTCACGGCCCGGGCGGCGGCTGGCACCCCGGCGCGGGGACGGGTCTGCGGCGCCCCGCCGGGGCGCGGGCGGCCGAGCAGGATGCCCGCGGCGACCAGGGCCGCGCCGCCGAGCCGGGCGGGGCCCAGCGGTTCGCCGTCCAGGGCGGTGCCGAGCAGGACGCCGGTGACGGGGTTGAGCAGGCCGATCAGGCCGACGGTGGCGGCGGGCAGCCTGCGCAGGCCGGTGAACCAGACCAGGAAGGCCAGCGCGGTGGCGACCAGCGAGGTGTAGCCGAAGGCGGGCAGCGCGCTGCCCGCCAGCGCCGGGGGCGCCCCCTCGGCCAGTACGGCGACCGGCAGCAGGAGCAGTCCGCCGAGCGTCAACTGCCAGGCGGTGGAGGCCAGTACGCCCGGGGCGCCGCCGCCGTCCGCGGGTGCCGCCCAGCGCTTGGCGAGCACGTAGCCGACCGAGGAGGCGAGCAGCGCCCCCAGCGAGGCGAGCAGCCCGGGCAGGCCGTCCGCACCGCTCACCGGCCCCGTACCGCTCACCGCCCCCGCGTCGCCCGCCAGCATCAGGGCCGCGCCGCCGACGCCGACCGCGCCGCCGCAGAGCTGGGCGGCCCGCGGGCGCTCACCGGCCAGCAGCCAGGCGCAGAGCGTCAGGGCGAGCGGGGAGAGGGCCATCACCATGGCGGCGGTGCCGGCCGGGAGCCACTGCGAGGCCAGGTAGACCAGGACGAAGAAGGCGGAGGTGTTCAGCACCCCGAGCACCGCGGACCGCCACCACCAGGCCCCGCGGGGGAGACGGCGGGCGGCGGCGAGCAGCAGCAGTCCAGCGGGGAGGGCGCGCAGGGCGGCGCCCCAGAGCGGGGCGTCGGCGGGCAGGTAGTGGTGGGTGACGTAGTAGTTGGCGCCCCAGGCCACCGGGGCGAGGGCGGTGAGTGCGCCCCACCGGAACATGGCTTCCATGGAAGACAATATAGCTTCCGCGGAAGAGACCGGCGCTATGCTGGTGCCATGGAGCAGCACACGGAGCCGTCCGCAGAGCGGTCCGCGGAGCAGTCCGCGGCACACCCGCCCGACCACGTCGCCCGCATCCAGGCCGCCTGGCGGCGCGAACGCCCCGACCTGGACGTCGCCCCGCAGGGCGTGATCGGCCGTCTGCACCGGGTCGCCACCCTGCTCACCCACGAGCTGTGCGCCGTCTACGCCCGCTACGACCTGGGCGAGGGCGAGTTCGACGTGCTCGCCGCCCTCCGCCGGGCCGGTGCCCCCTACGAACGGGCCCCCGGCGAACTCGCCGCCCACACCATGGTCACCACCGGCGCCGTCACCAAGCGCATCGACCGCCTGGAGCGGGCCGGACTGGTCACCCGCCGCGCCGCCGCCGAGGACCGCCGCGGCCGCGTCGTCGCCCTCACCGACGCCGGACGCGAACTGATCGACCGCGCCTTCACCGACCACATCCGCAACGAGCACCGCCTGCTCGCCGCCCTCGCCCCCGCCGAGGCCGCCCAGCTCGAAACCCTGCTCACCGGCTGGCTCGCCCGCCTCGAACCCGCCGCCGCCCCGCCACCGTCACCGCCGCCGCCGACGGCCCGCTGACCGCCCGTAGACCGCTTCCGCCCGAATCCGCCGAAAAGCCGCGCATGCTCCGGCCGGAACCGGGCAGCCGAACCGCAGACCGACGAACTCCCCGTGACAAGGAGGCAGTTGTGAGCGACGGCATGTGGGGTTACGAGAACGCCGAGGGCTACAACCCGGGCGTCGACCTGACCGGCTTCCGGGTCGAGGCCACGGACGGGCACATCGGCAAGGTCGACAAGCACTCCTACGAGGCCGAGGACGGCCACATCGTGGTCGACACCGGCCCGTGGATCTTCGGCCGCACCGTGCTGCTCCCGGCGGGCATCATCCGGCTCATCGACGAGGGGGAGAAGACGGTCTGGGTCGACCGCAGCAAGGACGAGATCAAGAACGCCCCCGAGTACCACCACGAGTCCCACGCCACGGACCGCGACTACCGCCGCGGCGTCGGCGGCTACTACGGCACCGGCCTCTGAGACCGCACACCCCCAGGCGCCACCGCGCCCCGTCGGCGGACGGGGCGCGGTGGTGGCCGTGCGTCAGGACCCGCTGCGCCAGGGCCCGCTGCGCCAGAGCCTGCGTGTCAGGACGTCTGCGTGTCAGGACGGTTCGGCGGGCGGCAGCAGGCAGCGGGTGCGGACGGTGAGGGCGAGCCGGTCGGTGCCGCCGCCGGTGCCGACGTCGAGGAAGTAGCGGCCCGCCGGGTGGCGGGCGTACAGCAGCGCGTCCGGCCGTCCGTCGACGGTCTCCCGGTAGGCGGTGACGGTGAAGCCGTCCCGTTCCAGGGCGGCCCGCAGGGCGCGGACGGCCGCGGGGTGCCGGGCCGCCGGGAGGGTGCCGTCGGCGTGGTGGGCGAGGGTGTAGCGGCCGTCCCCCGCGGTCTCGCCGTTCCGGCCGGTGCAGGGGCTGAAGAACGGCCGGGAGCTCCCCGGGGCCAGGGTGGCACCGGCGCTCCGGGCCAGGTACGCGGTCAGCTCCCGGGCCCAGGACTCGGCGTCGCTGCGCGCCATCACGGGCAGCGGCTCGTCGGGGTCGGGGGGTGTGCGGGGCACGGGCGGGTTCGCTCCGATCAGGGGACAGGGACAGGGACAGGGACAGGGACAGGGACAGGGACAGGGACAGGGACAGGGACAGGGACAGGGACAGGGACAGGGAGAGGGACGGGGACGGGGACGGGGACGGGGACGGGGACGGGGACGGGGACGGGGACGGGGACGGGGACGGGGGATGATCCGGCCCTGGTTGGCCAGGCTCTCGCTGCCCGGGTCCCAGTAGCCGCTGTGCCCCGAGGTGTCGATGCCGACGGTGCGGGCGCCGAAGGCGGGGAGGGTCGGGTCGGGGCCCAGGGTGGTGCCGGTGGCGAGGGAGACGTCGTCGTCGCGGGCGGTGCCGGCCCAGACGTGGGCGGGGTCGAGGTGCAGGTCGGCGGCGTGCTCGGCGGCCATGCCGGGGCTGGCGACCGCCACGATGTCGTCGGCCTGGAGGCCCGCCCCGCCCGCGGCGGCCGCGCCGACCGCGGTGGTGCCGTAGCTGTGCCCGATGACGGTCAGGTGGCTGCGGTGGCCGCCCCCGGCGACCCGCAGGCCGCCGGTGAAGCGGCGCAGGTCCTCGGCCCCGGCCTCGGCCCGGCGGGTGGTCAGCACGCTGCCGTCGACCTCGGGGGCGTCGTAGCCGAGCCAGGAGACGACGGCGACCCGCTGCCCGGGGCCCGCGGCCTGCTGGGCGGAGTCCCGCAGCAGGGCGATGCGGTCGAGCTGCCCGGGCACCTGGTTCAGGGTGGTGCCGGTGCCGGGCACCAGGACGGCGGTGTGGTCGGCGGTGTCCGGGTCGCCGGTGGCGACGACGGCCCGCCCGTCGCCGTCCGGGTCGAGCCCGAGCAGCAGCAACGGCTGCTCCCCGTCCGGCCCGCCGGAACCGCCCCCGCCGTCGAGCCGTTCCGCGAGCGCGCGCAGACCGGACTGCCGGGTGCCCCACTGCTCGTACGTCAGGCCGGAGCCCTTGGCGTTCCCGGCCTCCAGGGCGTCGAGCCGCTGCGCCAGGACGAGGCGGTTGGCCCGGTCCCGGACGGTCGCGGGCAGGCCGTCGAGCCGACCGACCAGCTCGGGGTGCAGGGCGAGCAGGTCCTGCTGCTCTCCGGGCGTCAGGGAGTGCCACCAGGCGGCGGACCGGGCCGGGTCCCGGTTGTCGGGGACGTACGGGGTGGCGAGACCGAGGTCCGCGGCCACCCGCCGGGCGTCGGCGGCGCACTCGCGCAGCGTCCCGAACAGCCGGGGCTGGGTCAGGACGTCCGCGCCGAGCCGCCCGAGGGCGCGGGCACCCCGGTCGCTGGCCTCGCGGGCGGCGGCCAGGGCGGCGTCGACCCGCTGCTGGAGCTGGGCCCGCAGCAGCAGGTCCCGCTGCCGCTGGACGCGGGCGTCGGGGTCGTGACGGTCGGCGGGGGCCAGCGGGGGGAGACCGACGGTGCCGTCCTCCGCCACCGGGAGCCGCCACTCGTCGGCCCGCCGCAGGGCGTTGGACAGGTTGGTCCTGGCCTGGTCCATCCGCTCCGCAACGGTCTCCAGTACCAGGGCGGCGGACGCGGCCTCGACCCGGACGACGTCGAGCTCCCGCTCGGTGCCGGCCATCGCGCGGAAGGCCCTGTCGGCGTCCGCGCCCCGCCACTGCCCGCGCAGCGGGCCCTCGACCCGCCGCCGGTGCTGCTGGTGGGCCTCCTCGGCGGCAGCGGACAACCGCCGCCAGCCCGCGGCGGCCTCGTGCAGGACGGCCGGGTCGAAGCGCAGCAGCAGGACGAAGTCGCCGCCCGCGGCCCGCGCGGTGCTCATGGCGGCCGCGCCGCTCACGGCAGCCGCCAGGCGTCGGCGATCCGGTGGTCGTTGTCCTCGTGGCCGCGGGCGGTGGCCTCCAGTGCCGCGGCGGTGCCGGTGAGGCGTGCCGCCAGGGTGTCGAGCACCGGTGCCCAGCCGTCGGCGAGCCCGCACAGCCCCGGTCCGATCGACCAGCCGGCGAGTTCGCCCCCGGCGGCCCGTCCGGCGGTGGTGGCGGTGTCGGCCGGGGGCCGGAACTCCTCGCCGATGTTCCGTGCGGCCGCCGCCGAGGCCCGCAGTTCCTGCGGGTCCACCCGGACCTGTTCGTTCACTGATCGCCCCTGCTCGGTGATGTCGGAGGCCGAGCATAGGGGCCCGCGGCGGCAGGCCGGGAGCGCGGGAGAGCGGGCGCAGGACGGAAGTTGACGCCCCGCCGGTACCGCAGCCAGCGGCGTCGGGCGTCCGGTGGCGTTCGGTGGCGTCCGGTCGCGGCTGCCGTGCGGTCATCCGATCGGGTCATCCATCCGTCGGAGCCCGCGGCGGGGCCGGGGCGAGCGGCGGGTTCAGGGGAGGCGGACGGTGGCGGCCCGCGGGGTGCCGTCGACGTCGAGGACGGGGTGGGCGCCGGGCAGGTGCGGGCCTGTCAGGTGTAGGTGCCGGTGTCGGTGCCGCCGGTGTGGGTGAGGGCGGAGGCGGGGGTGAGGGTGCGGGCGGGGCGTTCGGGTCGACGCCCCGCAGGCCCTCGACTGCACCGTCGGCCGCCGGGGCTGGTGGAACAGCACCTCGCTGAACGCGCAGTGACCGCGCGGCGCCGGTCGCCGCGCCGACTGCCGGGCGGACCTTCGTCCCCGGCCGCCAGGGACGAAAGCCCTGGTGACCGGGGACGGTGGGGCGGGCAGGCTGGAGGGGTGGGAGAACGGCCCCCGGACGGGCCCGGGCCGCGCGCCGTTCTCCGCGGGAAGTCCACGGGAGAAGGTCACGGGGGAGAAGGTCATGGGGGAGTCGGTGGGGGGAGGAAGCAGAACCGCCATGCCCCTGCACGCCCCCGGGCGCCCTCCGCTGCCCGCCCTCGTCCTGGCGCTGTCCGCGCTGGTCGCCGGGGCTTCCGCCGTCGGCGGCTACCTGGTCAACGAGCGCCACGAGAGCACCGTCCGGCACCTGGAGCAGAAGATCCGCCCCGCCCAGGGCGTCCTCGCCCAGGCCCGGACCGCGGTCGGCGACGCCCGCAGCGCCTGTCTGGCCGAGGACGGCGCCCAGGCCGACGCGCTGCGCACGGACGCCCGCACCCGGCTCGCCCAGCGGCTCCCGGAACTGCGCACCCTCACCGCCTACCATCCGCAACTCGCCGCCGCCACGCAGGACTTCGACCGCACCGCCACCGACTGGCTGGACGGCCTGCCCGCCGCCGACCGGGCCGCCGCGCTCGCCGCCTGCAGCGGTTCCGGCAGCGGTTCCGGCAGCGGTTCCGACAGCGGTTCCGACAGCGGGGCCGCCGAGGAGGGGGAGGGGAAGGAAGAGGGCTACCCCGCCGTCCACCGGAACGCCGACCGGCTCACCGTCCTGCTCGCCGCCGAGGCCCACGACACCACCGCCGACGCGAGCCGGGAAGGCCGGGCCGTGCTGTTCTACCTGCTCGTCCTGTGCGGCGGCCTGGTCGTCCTGGCCGGGCTGACCGCCCGGCAGATCACCCGCCGCCTGCTCACCCCGTTGGCCGGGATCGAGCAGCGGCTGCGGCACGACGTCCCGGCCCTGGACGTCCCCGCCCCGGCCGCGGTGAGCCGGCTCGCCCACGCCGCCGACGCCCTGCGCACCCGGCTGCGCACCGCCCAGCGGCAGGCCCACCGCGACCACCAGGCCCTCGTCCAGAACGGGCCCTGCGTCCAGGGCCTCGGTGCGATCCTCGCCTCCCGGCACCGGGCCGGGCCCGGCGTCCGCGCGCACGGCGACCTGGTCGCCGCCGAAGGGCTGCTGGCCGGGGACTACCTCGGGGTGATCGCCCTGCCCGACGGCTCCACCGCCCTGCTGCTCGGCGACGTCTCCGGGCACGGCGTCGAGGCCGCGCTGCTCGCCGTCCAGCTCAAGTGCGCGCTGCGCGGCGCCCTGCGCACCGCCGCCGACCCGGTGGCCGCCGTCCGGGCGGCCTGGCACACCCTCGACCCGGAGGACGAGCACTTCACCACCCTCGTCCTGGTCCGCATCGACCCGCGCACCGGCCGTCTCAGCTGGCTGAACGCCGGACACGAGCGGCCCTTCCTGCGCCGCGCCGACGGCACCGTCGAACGGCTCGCCCCCACCGGCCCGCTGCTGCACCCGCTGATCGGGCCCGGGCCTGGCACCTGGACCGAGCGCAGCACCCCCTTCCGCCCCGGCGACCTGCTGCTGCTGTGCACCGACGGCCTGACCGAAGGCCGCGGCCCCGGCGGCGAGTTCGGCGAGCAGCGGGTCGCCGACCTGCTGGCCGCCCTGCCGGGGAGCGCCCCCGACGCGGCCGTCCGGGCCCTGCACGCCGAGGCCGACCGGTTCGGCCTGGACTGGCGCCGCGACGACGTCACCGCCCTCGCCGCGACCGTGAGTTGACGGTACGTCAGCCCACAGGCTCGAACGACACCCGCTGATCGGGCCCCAGGAACGCCGCCAGCCGCCCGGCCTCCGCCACCACCTCCCCGGCGGCCGCGTCCGGCAGCGGCCGGAACGGGCTGACCAGCAGCTCCGGGCCCCTGACCGCCCAGGTGCCCGCGACGAAGCCGTCCAGCAGGAAGGTCGGCAGGACCCGGGCCGAGCCCGGCATCACCCGCGGGCGGTCCGGGTCGGCGAGCACCCGGGTGCGGTCCGCGTGCCCGAGCAGCAGGTTGTCGTACGCGGGCAGGAAGCGCACCGGCACCGGGAGCTCCGGGTCGGCGGGCACCGCGTCCGGCAGGTCGAACAGCTCGGTGCCCCGCCCGTCCCGGTACGCCCGCAGCCGGGGGCGCAGCTCCTCGAACACCGGCCGCGTCCGGGTCAGCCCGGACCAGGCCTGGAAGTCCTTCACCCCGGCCGGGCCGAACGCCGCCAGGTACCGCAGCACCGCCGCGCCCGCCGACAGCTCGCCGGGCCGCTGCTCGGCGAGCACCAGCGAGGTGTTCACCCGGGTGCCCCAGCCGCCCCAGGCGGCGCTGTCCGGGCCCTGCAGCACCGGCACCCGCAGCTGCACCGCGCCCGCCAGCAGTTTCCCGTCCCGGCCCGGGTAGCGGGCGGCCAGCTCGGTGGCGAGGGTCTGCCGCGACAGCGTCCGTCCGGCCAGCAACTCCCGTCCGGTGGCCGCGAGTTCGTCCAGGTCGAGCCCGTCCGTGGCCGGTGCGAAGTACCGGGCCCGCGAGGTGCGGTCCAGCACCGGCTGGAGCAGCGGCCGCCAGCGCCCGAAGTCCGCGCTGCCGGACAGGTGCTGGGTGCTGCGCAGCGACGCCGACCGCACCACCCGCCCGTCCGCGAGCAGCTCCGCCAGCTCCTCCCGCCGGAACCCCGCGACCCGCGCCCACAGCCCCAGGTACGGCCAGTTCGGCTCCTGCCCCTGCAGGGCCACCAGCCGCTCCACCACCTCGGGCACGGGCAGCCGCGTCCGGCCGGTCAGGAACTGCCGCTCCAGCAGCGTCCGGTTCAGGGTGCGGACGGACAGCACGTCGTTCATGCGGTGCGGGTTCTCCCGTCGGTCGGTGGCCTGCTCCCCACGCTAGGGGCCGCAGCGGCCAGTTCCCGTCCGCAATGCGAGGGTCACGGGGCGGGTCAGCGGAAGCGGGCGACGAAGCGGCGCTGCCAGGGCGTCTCCACGGCGCGCGGGGAGTAGTGGGCGCGGGGTCGCGGGGTCGTGGGTGTGTCGCGCGGGCGGATCGATCTTCGGCGGTCAGGATGGTGCTTCCCGTGCCGAACCGCCCCTCCCGGGGCTGCGACGAGGAGCAGTCATGGACGTGTCCGCGGGTCTGTGGGCCGGCACCATCGCGGTGCTGATCGCGCTGATCGTGGCCGACTTCTTCATCGGCGGCCGCAAACCGCACGAGGTCTCGATCAAGGAGGCCGGAGTCTGGACCACCGTGTGGGTGGTGCTGGCCTGCCTGTTCGGCGGGTTCGTCTGGTGGTACGGCGGGTCGAAGTCCGCGGTGGAGTTCTTCGCCGGGTACGTCACGGAGAAGTCGCTCAGCGTCGACAACCTGTTCGTGTTCATCCTGATCATGGGCAAGTTCGCGGTGCCGAAGATCTACCAGCAGTGGGTGCTGATGTTCGGCGTGATCATCGCCCTGGTGCTGCGCGGCCTCTTCATCGCGGGCGGCGCGGCGCTGGTCGCCAAGTTCTCCTGGGTGTTCTACCTCTTCGGCGCGTTCCTGGTCTGGACGGCCGTCAAGCTGCTCGTGGAGGCCAGGCAGGACAAGACGGAGGAGGAGTTCGAGGAGGGGCGGCTGCTGCGCCTGGTCAAGAAGCGCGTCCCGTCCACGAACGAGTACCACGGCACCAAGCTGTTCGTCCGGGTCGACGGCAGGCGGCTGATGACGCCGATGCTGACGGTGCTGCTGGCGATCGGTACCACCGACGTGCTGTTCGCCCTCGACTCCATCCCGGCGATCTTCGGCCTGACCCAGGACGCGTACATCGTCTTCACCGCCAACGCCTTCGCGCTGATGGGCCTGCGGCAGCTCTACTTCCTGATCGGCGGTCTGCTGACCAGGCTGGTCTACCTCTCCTACGGCCTGTCGGTGATCCTCGGCTTCATCGGCGTCAAGCTGATCCTGCACGCGCTGCACGAGAGCGGCGTCCACGTGCCGGAGATCGGCATCGCGTTCTCGCTGGCCTTCATCGTGGTGGTGCTGGCCGTCACCACCGTGGCCAGCCTGCTGGCCTCCCGCAGACAGGACCGGGCGGCCGGCGCCTGACGCCGGGTCGGGCACCGGCCGCCCGGGGGCTCAGCCGCGCGGGCTGAGTTCGGCCATCGCGCTCCAGCCGGTGCCGGGGACCTCGACGTTGACGATCTCCGGCGTGCGGCTGATGAAGTCGGGCATCCAGGCCATCGCGGTCTTGAAGTGCTCCGACTCCACGTGCCGGGCGCCCGCCTCGCCGTCCCGGAACGCCTCCAGCAGCACGTACTGGTGCGGGTCGTCGACGCTGCGCGACCACTCGAAGAAGACGTTGCCCTCCTCGGCGCGGGTCGCGGAGGTGAACTCCGTGACCCGCTCGATCCAGTCCGCGCTGTGCTCGGGCCGGACGGTGAACTTCACGGCGATGAAGATCACGACTGCTGCTCCTCTGCGGTGGGTCCGCACGCCTTCGCGTGCGCTTTCACCTGCAACGATCGCAGATCCGGCGGGCGCGGCCGGTCACCGCCCCCGCAGGTGCGCCGCCGCGCCGTCGCTGCCTCCGCAGGTACGCCGCCGCGCCGTCACCGGCTCCGCAGGTACGCCGCCGCGGTCGCCCGCAGCCGCTCGTGCAGGCCGTCGTACGCCCGGGCCCGGCCCAGGACGGACTTCGGCAGCTTGGCGAGCATCGTGTAGTCGGTGTCGCAGACGTTCGCCGCCGGGGCCAGGACGGTCTGGCTGACCAGCTGGTACGCGTCCAGCTGGTCCAGGCCGAGGAGTTCGGCCGTCCAGCCGACCAGGTCGTGCTGGCTGATCCGGAACGCGTCCTCCAGCGGGCGGGCCGAACCGGTGCTGATCAGGTAGTCGTCGTTCTCCAGCCGCGGCCAGGCCGGGCCGCCGCCCTTGACCAGGTCGACCACCACGGTGGTGCGCATCGCCGCCTCCACGGCCGTCCCGCACACCTCGCCCTCGCCCTGCCGGGCGTGGCCGTCGCCGATCGCCAGCAGCCCGCCGTCCACGTTGACGCCGAAGTAGGCGGTGGTGCCCGCCCGCATCTCGGGCGTGTCCAGGTTGCCGCCGTGCGCGCCCGGCGTGATCGAGGCCAGCACCTCCCCGGCCGCCGGGGCCACGCCGACCGTCCCGTGCATCGGGTCGAGCGGCAGCGCGAGCGCGAAGTCGGAGTTCCGGGCCCGGAAGTGGCACAGGCCCGCCGCCACGTCCAGGTCGTACGCCCAGACCCGCTCCTCCAGCGGCGGGTGCAGCATCGCCGTCCGGTGGGTGGCCGTCAGGGCGCCGAAGTGCGGGAAGGTGCTGGAGAAGCCGCGGTCCCGGGCCGGGGTGACCTCCACGAAGTGCACCGCCAGCACGTCCCCCGGCTCGGCGCCCGCCACCGCGACCGGGCCGGTCACCGGGTTGAGGTACGGGAACACGCACACCCGGCTGGGCAGGTCGTCCACGCCGCGGACCTTGCCGCCGAAGCAGTCCTCGGTGGTCAGCTCCAGGATGCTGCCCGGCGGGACGGTCACCAGCGGCGCGCGCCCGCCGAAGGTGTAGGACCAGTCCTCCGGGCCGTGGGACAGGCGGACGGGTTCGGGCAGGGTCACGGGGTCTCCTCGGCGGGCGCGGTGGTGGTGGGGGCGGCGACGGGGGCGGGGGCTTCGGCGACGGACAGGGTGGGGCGGCGGCCGGTCGCGACCAGCCCGGTCAGCACCAGGGCGCCGACCAGCAGCCAGACGAAGCCGAGCCGCTGCGCCGCGATGTTCGCGTTGACCACCACGTACGCCAGGATCGCGAAGCCCAGCACCGGCGCGACCAGGTGGCGCCAGTAGTCCCGGCTGCGCAGGCGGACCAGGTAGTGCACGACCACGGCGACGTGCAGCACCAGGAAGGTGCTCAGGGCGCCGAAGTTGACCAGCGAGCTGAGCAGGGTGATGCCGTCGTCCCGGGAGGTCATCCAGAGGCCGAGCCCGAGCGAGACCCCGGCGGTCAGCAGGGTCGCGTTGACCGGCACCCGGCGGGTCGGGTGGACCTTCGCCAGGAAGGCGGGCAGTTGGCGGTCGCGGGCCATCGCGAACAGCAGCCGGGAGGTCGCCGCCTGCGCCACCAGCGAGTTGGCGAAGCCCCAGGCCACGGCGGTCGCGGCGGCGGTCAGGGTGGCCAGCCAGCCGCCCGCGGCGGTGCGCGCCGCGTCGTAGAACGCGGTGCCGTCCGGGTCGCCGTCCTTCACCAGCGCGTCCGGATCGGTGACCAGCAGCGACGCCACCCAGGTCTGCACGATGAACAGGGTGCCCGCCAGCAGCAGCGCGACCACCATCGACCTGCCGATCGCCTTCGCCGAGTCCCGGTTCTCCTCCGAGAGGGTGGAGATGCCGTCGAAGCCGAGGAAGCTGAGCACCGCGATCGACACCGCGCCGAACACCAGGCTCCAGGAGAAGGTGTGCCCGTCGTACAGCGGCGTGAAGTCGAAGCCCCGGCCCTTGCCGCCCGCCAGCGCGGCCACGCCCACCACCACGAACAGCGCCAGCACCACCAACTCGCCGACCAGCACCGCCTTGTTGACCTTGGCGGTGGTCTCGATCCCCAGGTAGTTGACCGCGGTGTTCAGCAGCACGAACCCGACCACCCACAGCCACACCGGCACCGAGGGCACCAGCGAGTTCATCGCCGCCCCCGCGACCAGGTACAGCAGGCCCGGCACCAGCACGTAGTCCAGCAGGATCATCCACCCCGCCAGGAAGCCCACCGGCGCGCCGATCCCGCGGCCCGCGTAGGTGTACACCGAGCCCGCCATCGGGAACGCCCGCGACATCTGGGCGTACGACAGCGCGGTGAACATCATCGCCACCATGCCCAGCACGTACGCCAGCGCGACCATGCCGCCGGAGCCCTGGAAGACGCTGCCGAAGATGCCGAACGGTGCGATCGGCACCATGAACAGCAGCCCGTAGACGAGCAGGTCGGTGAAGGTCAGCGAGCGGCGCAGCTCCTGTCGGTAGCCGTAGCTCTCGATGCCCTGCGGCGCGGGTGTGTCGGCCATGGTGCTCCCTCTCCGTGACGGGTCAGCGGGTGTGGGGGAGACTGTAGGGGCAAGTATTTCCAGATGGAAGGGTTTTCTCGGCGCGCGGGGACGGCGCGGGGCTGCGGCGGCGGGGACGGGGGCGGCTCAGGTCAGGACGGTGAAGCCCGCGTCCTCGGCCCGGGCCAGGTGCACCGTGCGCCGCGCCGCGCGCAGCAGCGGAGCCGCCGCCCGGGCCAGGCCCGCGGGCTCCAGGGTCCGGCGGGAGGCCAGCGTCGCCAGCAGGTGCAGGCCCTCGTACAGGCCCACCGCGTACGCGTCCAGCACCGGCGCCCACGGGCCGCACAGTGCGCGGTGGCGCTCGGCCAGCAGTTGGCGCGGCTCCTCGGGCAGGGACGCGAAGGAGGGCATCGCCGCGTACAGCGTGCCGGTGCCGTCACCGCCCAGGGCCAGCAGGCCGTTCTCCTCCAGCGAGCCGGACAGCCGCACCAGGCGCCGGTCCAGCCCGCTGCGGCGCAGCGCCCGGTGGAACACCACCTGGTCGCGCCCGATCAGGCTGAGCAGCAGCGCGTCCGCGCGGCAGGCCCGCAACCCGTCCAGCAGCGGTTCCACCGACCGCTCCACCGCCCCGAACGCGACCCGCCGCTCCAGTACCACCCGGCCCCCCGCCCCGGCCGCCAGCCGGGCCGCGGCCCGGTGCACGTTGCGCGGCCAGATGTAGTCGTTGCCGACCAGCGCCCACCGGCGCACCCCGTGCAGCTGCGCCAACTCACCGATTGCCCGGCCGAGTTGGGCCGCCGGGGCGATGCCGGTGCACAGCACTCCCGGCCGCCGGGAGCCGCCCTCGTGCGGCGGGGTGAACACGTACGCGACCCGCTCGGCGGCCACCGCCTCCACCGCCCGGTGCACGTCGCTGGTGTGGCACCCGGCCAGCGCGTCCAGCGCCCCCGCCGCGAGCAGACGGCGCACCTGCTCGGCCACCGGCTGCGGCGCGCCCCCGCCGTCCACCAGCACCAGCTCCAGCGGGCGGCCGAGCACCCCGCCGCGCGCGTTCACCTCGTGCGCGGCCAGCAGCGCGCCGTCCAGCGCGGACGGGCCGGTCAGCCCGAGCGTCCCGGACTGCGGCACGACGAGGCCGACCCGGAACGCGCCGTCCTCCCGTCCCAGGTGCAGCGCGTCGAGCGGGTCGACCAGCCTGGCGTCCAGCATCACTCCGTCCTCACCGGTGCGAGTATGGTCGTGACGCCCGCCCCCGGGGAACCCCGGCGGGCCGCGGCAAGGGATCGGAACGGGAGGCCGGATGTCCGCGAACGCCACCGGGCAGGAGGCCATCGGGCGGGACGCCACCGGGCAGGGCGCGGCCGGGCAGGACGCCGTCGCGGGTGGCGCGGTCGCGGGTGGCGCGGTCGCTCCGGCGCCGCTGCTGGTCGAGCTCGTCGCGCTCGCCCACCGCCGCCTCACCGCCGGGCTGGCCGCCGCCCTCGCCGAGGAGGACTGCACCGTCGACCAGTGGCGGGCGATGCGCGCCCTCAGCGACGAACGGGGCCGCACGATGGGCGAGTTGGCGCAGGCCCTGCTCATCCCGCAGGCCAGCCTGAGCCGACTGGTGGACGCCCTCGCCGACGCCGGTCTGGTCCACCGCCGCCATGACGACCAGGACCGCCGCCGGATCACCGCCCACCTCTCCCGCCGCGGCCGCACCCGCCTCGCCCGCCTGGACGCCCTCGCCGCCGCGCACGACGCCGCCGTCCGCACCGCCTGCGGCCTTCCCGACCTTCCCGGCCTCCCTGATATCGCCGACCCCGGCGGCCCGCTCGCCCGCCTCGCCGCGCTCTGAACCGCCGGGTGCCTTTCGTCCGACGATGCCTCATCGGGCAGGCCCGGCGCCGGTTCTGTCCGCCCGCGTCCGTTCTGCCCCCGGCCCGTGACGCGGCTGTGACGGGCGGGGGACGCGGCTGTGGATCTTGGCGCGATACAACTTCGGGGAAGGCACCCGGTCCGCTCCGGACCGCCCGTCCACCCCCACCGAGGTAGAACCGCCATGCGCACCGTCATCCGTCTGACCGCCACCGCCGCCGTCGCCCTCCTCGCCGGGCTGACCCTCACCGCCTGCAACGACGACGACACCGCCACCGCGGGCGCCGCCCCGACCGCCGCCGCGTCCGCCGCCGTGTCCGCCCCGGGGGCTCCGGCCGCCGCGACCGGCAGCCCCGCGAGCGCCGCGAGTGCCGCCGCGACCGCTTCCGCGAAGGGGGCGGGCAGCGCCAAGTGCACCGCCGGGGACGTCGAGCTGACCGTGACCGGCCCCAACGACCACGCCACCGACAAGTCCTCCGCCCTGGCCACCGTCCGGGCCCGGAACACCTCCGGCAAGGCCTGCACCCTGACCGGCTTCCCGGGCGTCCGGCTCGCCGACGACCAGGGCAAGTCCGCCCCGCTGGACGCCGTCCGCGAGACGGGCAGCACCCCCGCCACCGTCACGCTCCAGCCCGGCAAGTCCGCCGACGCCCAACTGCTCTTCCCCAACGTCAACTTCGAGGGCAGCGCCTCCGGCCGCCTGGTCTGCCCGGTCACCGGCTCCAAGGTCTCGCTGATCCTGCCCGACACCACCGAGCAGGTGCAGGTCCCGGTCACCGGCGGCGTCGACAACGACACCCTCAACGTCTGCGCCGACTTCACGGTCCGCCCGTTCGAGGCCACCTCCTGACCGCCACCCCCGGGGACCCCGCCACCCCCGTCGCCACGGGCCCGCCGGATCGTGGCCGGCCGCGTCCTGCCGGTGCGGCTCCGCCCGTCGTACGCCGGGAACGGTCCGGTGACCATCCGGCCCCGGCCCCGGCCCCGGCCCCGGCCCTGGGACTGGGGCCGGGAGCGGTTCGGCTGCCGGGGCGGGTCGTTCGTCCACCACGGCCGTGAGGTGCGGGAACGGGCGCGGGCGCGTTCGAAGGGTGTCGGCCGGAGCCCCTACGATGGGCGGCATGACGACAGCGGGGCCGGGCGGCCAACTGATCGACGGCCGCTTCGAGTTGCTCGCGCGGCTCGGGGGCGGCGGGATGGGCCTGGTCTGGCGGGCCAGGGACACGCTGCTGGAGCGGGAGGTCGCGCTCAAGGAGGTCCGGCCGCCGGATCCGGCGATGCTCGCCGCCGACCCGGCGGCCGCGCACGAGCTGCGCGAGCGCGTCCTGCGCGAGGCGCGGGCGCTGGCCCGGCTGCAGCACCCCAACGTGGTGACCATCCACCACATCGTCGACAACCCCGAACTCGCCCACCCCTGGCTGGTGATGGAGCTGGTCCCCGGCGGCTCCCTGCACGACCGGATCACCCGCGGCCCGCTCCCGCCGCAGGAGGCCGCCCGGATCGGCCGCGGCCTGCTCTCCGCGCTCACCGCCGCGCACGCCGCCGGGATCCAGCACCGCGACGTCAAACCCGGCAACGTGCTGCTGCGCACCGACGGCACGCCCGTCCTCACCGACTTCGGCATCGCCGCGCTCAGCGAGTCCACCAGCCTCACCGCCACCGGCGCCCTGATCGGCTCGCCCGAGTACATCGCCCCCGAACGCATCCGCGGCCAGGAGGGCGACCCGGCCTCCGACCTGTGGTCGCTCGGCATGACGCTGTACGTCGCCGTCGAGGGCCACCACCCGCTGCGCCGCGCCACCAGCATCGCCACCCTCGCCGCCGTCCTCGACCAGCCGCTGCCGCCGCCGGTCCGCTCCGGCGCGCTCGGGCCGACCCTCACCGCGCTGCTCTCCCGCGACCCGGCCGGGCGGCCCGACGCCGTCCGCCTCGACCGGCTCTTCGCCGCCGCCGAGCAGGGCGTCGACGGCACCCTCGGCGGCAGCCCCGCCTTCTCGCCGACCGAGACCAACACGCCGCCCCCGTACACCCCGACCGGGACCAACGGCGTCCTCCCGTACGCGCAGACCGGCCCGACGGGCCCGTACCCGCCCAGCGGCCCGTACGCCCCGACCGA
This sequence comes from Kitasatospora phosalacinea, assembly GCF_000717185.1. GTDB lineage: Bacteria > Actinomycetota > Actinomycetes > Streptomycetales > Streptomycetaceae > Kitasatospora > Kitasatospora phosalacinea_A. The sequence goes on from NZ_JNYE01000027.1 coordinate 82,170, forward strand.
GGCGGTGCGCCCGGAGCGGCCGTCGCGGCGGCGCACCGGGCCGGTGCTGGCGGTGGCGGTGGCCGGGGTCGCGGTGGTCGGGCTGCTGGGGTGGACGCTCGTGCCGAAGCTGTTCGACACGAAGAAGGCCGAGGGCGGTCGCATCCCCGTCACGAAGGTCACCGGCCCCGCCACCACCGGGGCCCCGCCGCCCGCGGGGGAGAGCCCCGCGCCCGAGGCGTCCGATACGCCCGGCGCGACCGGCGCGACCGGCGGGCCTGCCGCGGGCGGCGACCTGCTGACGCCGGACGGGGCCCGCGGGATGGTCGACGCGATCCGTTCGTCCACCGGCGGGGCGACCGTGGTCGAGATGGTGGTCTACCCGGAGTTCGCCACCGCCAAGGTGCTGACCAAGGAGAACCCCAAGCACTACGACACCGTCACCTACCGGGACGGCAAGGTCACCCGCGCCACCGGCGGCCTCACCAGCGACCGGGACAAGCCGGTCGACCTGCAGAAGATCGACTGGAACCAGCTCCCGACCGTGATGGCCACCGCGCAGGACGAACTCGGCGTGCCCGCGCCCGAGTCGCGCTACCTGATCATCACCTACGGCTGGTTCGCCGACGAGATCACCGTCCGCTACTACCTGTCCGACGACTACGGGGGCGGCGGCTACCTCACCGCGGGTGCCACCGGCAAGGTCCTCAAGGTGATGAAGTCCTGACCCGCCCCGCCGCGGTGACCGGCCGTCAGCCGACCGCCGCGGAGCGGATCATCACCACCAGCTCCGGCGAAACCTCCGACGCCCGCTGGGAGTTGAACGGCCGGTAGCCCCACCCCTCGTACAGCCGCTGCACTTTGCCCCCGCCCGCCAGCGGATTGACCATCAGGGCCGCCCGCCCCTCCGCCCGACCGGCCAGCAGCGCGTCGTGGATCCGGCGGGCGACCCCGGTGCCCCGCCAGGGCGCCCGGACGCCGATCTCCCGGACGGCGAGCACCGGTTCGTCGGTGAAGCCGTCCGGCAGCGGCTCGGCCATCCGCCGCCAGTACCGGTCGCCGGGCCCGACCGTGTTCCCGTAGGCGTAGCCGACCGGCGCACCGCCGTCGTGGCCGAGGACGAGGACGAAGCCCGGCGCGGCGGCGTGCCCGTCGAGGCGCTCGGCGAACGCCGCGACCCGGTAGTTCGGCTCGTGGAGCAGCGGGGCCCGCACATCCGCGTACACCTCCAGCAGGACCCGCCGGACCCGCGGGCCGAGGACGGTGCAACGCTGCAACTCGACGGCCATGCGCGACCCCTCCACTACTCGCGTCCGCCCCGGCGGACCAGCAGGTAGGTGGACGCCGTGACCCGCACGCCCGGTTCCGCGGGCCGTCGGCGGCCGTGGCCAGGAGCGCGTACTCGCGGCGTGCCGGACGGAACTCCTCGTACCGGGTGTGCTCGGGCTTTCGGCCGGTGCGGCGATCGCCCCCCTCCCGCCCGGTGGCGGGCAAGGAGGGAAGGCCGCCTGACGCCGACTAGGGTGGCGGTCATGAGCCTGGCAGCAGCGATGATCACGGTGGACTGTGCGGAACCGCAGGAGTTGGCCCGGTGGTGGGCCACCGCGCTGGGAGGCGAGATCGCCGAGGACCACGGCGACTTCGTCATCGTCGGCGCGCAGCCGGTGGCCCTGGGCTTCCAGCGGGTGGCCGAGGAACGGCGGGGCAAGAACCGGGTGCACGTCGACTTCGCCGCCGCGCCCGGCACCGGCATGGCGGGGGAGGTGGAGCGGCTGGTCGCGCTGGGGGCGAGCGTCGTCGGCGAGCACAGCATCCCGGGCCTCACCTGGACGGTCCTCCAGGACCCGGCAGGCAACGAGTTCTGCGTTCACTGAGGAGCGCGGTCGCCGCTACTCGTCGACGGCTGTGGTCGGTGCGGTCGTCGTCCTGGGGAGGCCGGGGCCGGCGACGGTGGCTGTCCGGGTCGGGCGGGAGGGCCGGGAGGGCCGGGAGGGTCGGGAGGGCCGGGAGGAGGCACGCTCCCAGTGCCAGCCAGCAGCCCGCGAGCAGCCAGCCGCCCAGTACGTCCAGCGGCCAGTGCACGCCCAGGAAGACCCGGGTGGCGCCGATCGCGGCGGTGAACAGGACTGCTGCCGTTGTTGCGGCGCGGGCCGCCCGGGGACGGGCCCGGGCCACTGCCCAGGCCAGTAGTCCTGCCGACAGGGCCGAGGTGAAGGCGTGCCCCGAGGGGAACGCGAACCACGAGGCGTCGAACGCCCAGCCCGCCGCGGGCGGCCGCGGGCGGGCGAAGCCCCGCATCAGGCCCTGCCGCAGCAGTTGCCCCGCCACCAGCCACCCCGCTGGCGCCAACAGCACCGCCGCCGTCCGCCGCCCCCGCCGTCCGGACGGCCCGCCCGTCCGGACGGACACCGCACCCGCTGCCAGCGCCAGCACGTACGGGAAGACGTCGGTGCCCAGCGCCGTCACCGCGACCGCCGCCGACCGCGCCCCCTCCGGCCGGTGCGCCACGCCCCAGCGCACCGCTGCGGCCTCGAACCCGAACGGCCGCCACCCGTGCGCCGCCAGCACCACCGCCAGCAGTGCGAACGCCCCGCCGCAGGCCGCGGCGAGGGCGGCGGGGCGCCGCAGGTCCGCGCCGGTCACCGGGCCACGGCCCGGCGGCGGTCCGCTTCCGGGACGGAGCAGCCGGGGGCGCGCCCCGGCCGGATGGGCAGCGAGGGGGAGAGCATCGTCGAAGCGCCTTTCCGCGAAGCGCCGGAGCCGGGCGGCACCGTCGACACCAGCATGGGCCCAGCCCTGCCGGACGGTCCCCGAAGTCCTGCAGACGCCCCCGGGAAACCCCCCGTCCGCCACCGGGGCGGGTAAGCAGGGGGCGGGCAGGGGACGCGGCGGGCGTCAGCCGCCGAGGACGGTGTTGCCGGTCGGCTCGCCGGTGGTGCCGTCCACCGTCACCAGGTGCCGGACGCCGTCCGGGCCCAGCACCACGGCCTGCCAGGCCCGGCCGCCGTCGGCCGCGGCGACCGTGCGCAGCGACTCCACCCGGCCGCCCGGCACCGCCGCGGCCGCCTTCAGCACCGCGTCGGCGGCGGCCAGCGAGGGCAGCGGCGCCGGGGCCGGACCGCCCTGCCGCCGCTCCAGCTGCTCCTGCTTGCGCTGCTCGGCCGGGCCCTCGCGCCCGCCCCGGTCGTGCCGCCGCCCGTCGCGCTCCCCGCCGCGGGCCGAGGTCTTCCCGCCGTGGTGCCCGTGCTCCCCGTGGTGCCCGTGCTCCCCGTGGTGCCCGTGCTCCCCGTGCTGCCCGGCCGCCGCGACCGCCGCCGCCCCGCCGCCGACCAGCAGCGCCGCGACCGCGACCCCGCCGCCCCAGCGCGCCGCCCGCCCGCGCAGCCACCCCGGCAGCACCCGTCCGGCCGCCACCGGCTGCCCGGAGCGCTCCTGCTCGTCCACGTCCCCGACTCCCGTCCCCCTCCGCGCCCGGACACCGCGCCCGGACGGCCCCGCATCACCGGGGTGCGCTGAAGGGTAGCCGAGCCGATCCGGAGGCACCTCCGGCCCCCCCGCCCCGGTGGCGGAGGGGGTCAGGGGCAGGGGCAGGACAGGGCGTGAGGACGACGGGCCGGGGCGCCCGGGCACCGGCAGGCGGTGCGCACCGCCGCCCGCCGGGCCCGTTTCGTCGCCCAGGCCAGGGGCAGACGCGCCCGCATGGACCAGTCACAAGCGCCGGTGCTCGAGGCCCTCGCGGCCTTCCACGCCAACCCGTTGACCGTCTTCACCCCGCCCGGGCACAAGCAGGGACGGGGCGCCGACCCCCGCGTCCTGGCGGTCCTCGGGGCGGACGTGTTCCGGGCCGACGTGCTGGCCTCCGGCGGACTCGACGACCGCACCGACTCGCGCGGCATCCTGCCGCACGCCCAGGCGCTGATGGCCGAGGCGGTGGGCGCCGAGCACACCTTCTTCTCCACCTGCGGCAGCTCGCTGTCGGTCAAGGCCGCGATGCTCTCCGTCGCCGGGCCGCACGAGGAACTGCTGGTCGGCCGGGACGCCCACAAGTCGGTGGTGGCCGGGCTGATCCTGGCCGGGATCCGCCCGGTCTGGGTCGACCCCTCCTGGGACGCCGACCTGCACCTGGCCCACCCGCCGCGCGCCGAGGCGTTCCGGGCCGCCCTGGAACGGCACCCCGACGTCAAGGGCGCCCTGGTCACCTCGCCCACCCCGTACGGCACCTGCGCCGACCTGGCGGGCATCGCCGAGGTCTGCCACGCCGCCGGGAAGCCCCTGATCGTGGACGAGGCGTGGGGCGCGCACCTGCCCTTCCACCCCGACCTGCCGCAGTGGGCGATGGACGCCGGGGCGGACGTGTGCGTCACCTCCGTCCACAAGATGGGCTCCGCGCTCGAACAGAGCTCGGTCTTCCACCTCGGGGGCGACCTGGTCGCCCCCGACACCCTCAAGCAGCGCGAGGACCTGCTCGGCACCACCAGCCCCTCCACCCTGATCTACGCCGCGCTCGACGGCTGGCGCCGCCAGATGGTCCAGCACGGCCGCGAGCTGTACGGGGCCGCGCTGGCGCTCGCCGCCGACGTCCGCGAGCGGATCGACGCGTTCGACGGACTGCACGTCCACGGCCGGGAGGACTTCTGCGGGCCCGACCTGGCCGCCGACCTCGACCCGCTGCAGGTCATCGTCGACGTCTCCGCGCTCGGCACCACCGGCTACCGGGCCGGGGACTGGCTGCGCTCGTACCACCAGCTCACCCTGCACGTCTGCGACCACCGGCGGATCAGCGCCCAGCTCACCCACGCCGACGACGCCACCACCGCCGACGCCCTGCTGCACGGCCTGCGCGAACTCGTCGCCGCCGCGCCCACCCTGCGCCCCGCCACCCCCGTGAGCGTCCCCGACCCGGGCGGGCTGCGGCTGGAGCAGGCGGACCTGCCGCGCGACGCGTTCTTCGGCCCGACCGAGCAGGTGCCGCTGGAGAAGGCGTCCGGCCGGATCGCCGCCGAGATGCTCACCCCGTACCCGCCCGGCATCCCCGCCGTCCTCCCCGGCGAACGCCTGAACGAGGCTGTCCTGGACTACCTGCGCACCGGGCTGGACGCGGGCATGCTCGTCCCCGACAGCGCCGACCCCGACCTGGCGACCGTCAAGGTCGCCCGCGAGCCGTGAGCACCGGCGCGCCCCGGCCCGGCCTGCCCGACGGCGCCGTCCTGGCCCGGCAGGTCACCGCCGCGCTCGCCGCCGCCGGGCACACCGTCGCCACCGCCGAGTCGCTCACCGCCGGACGGCTCGCCGCCGCCCTCGCCGACGCCCCCGGCGCGGGCGGGGTCTTCCTCGGCGGCGTCGTCGCCTACGCGGCCGAGGTCAAGACCGGGCTGCTGCGCGTCGACCGGGCCCTGGTCGCCGACCAGGGCACCGTCCACCCCGAGGTCGCCGCCCAGATGGCCGAGGGCGCCCGGGCCCTCACCCGCGCCACCTACGGCCTGGCCACCACCGGCGCCGCCGGGCCCGCCCCGCACGACGGGCGCCCCGTCGGCACCGTGCACGTCGCCGTCAGCGGCCCCGACGGCACCCGCACCGCCAACCCCGAACCGCCCACCGACCGGCCCGCCGACGTCCGGGCCACCGCGGTCGAGGCCGCCCTGCGGCTGCTGCGCGACGCGCTGCGCCCCGGGGGCTGAACGGCCGCGGCGAGTGTGCCGCGCGCACCCCCGGGTACACGCGCCAGCCGTCGGGCCACAGCGCCGGGAAGGGCGGAACCGAGCGCCGAGAAGGGCGGAACCGAACGCCGAGAAGGGCGGAAGCATGCGTGACCGGATCGACCGGATCGCCGAACCCTGGGGCGACCGCACCCCCTACGGGCCCGGGCAGCCGTGGCCGGTGCGCCAGGACACCCACCTGACCGGGACGGGCGTGGACCGCTGGGTGCCCGCCGCCTCGCTGCTGCACTCCAACGGCGACGCGATGGACGTCGCGGTGCGCGACGGCCGGATCGTCGGGGTGCGCGGCCGGGCCGACGACCGGGTCAACCGGGGGCGGCTCGGCCCCAAGGACCTGTTCGGCTGGCAGGCCAACCACGCCGCCGACCGGCTCACCACGCCCCTGGTGCGACGCGGCGGCCGCCTGGAGGAGAGCGACTGGGACACCGCGATGGGCCTGGTCGTCGACCGGACGGAGCAACTGCTGGACGCGCACGGCCCCGGCTCGATCGGCTTCTACACCTCCGGGCAGCTGTTCCTGGAGGAGTACTACACGCTCGCGGTGATCGCCCGCGCGGGCATCGGCACCAACCACCTGGACGGCAACACCCGGCTGTGCACCGCCACCGCCGCCGAGGCGCTCAAGGAGACCTTCGGCTGCGACGGCCAGCCCGCCTCGTACACCGACGTCGACCACTGCGACACGCTCGCGCTGTACGGCCACAACATGGCCGAGACCCAGCCGGTGCTGTGGATGCGGGTCCTGGACCGCCTCGCCGGGCCCGAGCCGCCCCGGCTGCTGTGCGTCGACCCGCGGCCCACGCCCGTCGCCGCCCGCGCCGAGGTGCACCTCGCGCCCCGGACCGGCACCAACGTCGCGCTGCTCAACGCCCTGCTGCACGAACTCGTCCGCACCGACCGGATCGACCACGCGTACGTGGACGCGCACACCGTCGGGTACGAGGAGCTCGCCGCGGGCGTCGCGACGTGCACGCCCGAGTGGGCCGCGCGGATCTGCGACGTTCCCGCCCGGGAGATCCGGCGGGCCGCCGAACTGCTCGGCGGGGCACGGAAGTTGCTGTCGACCGTGCTGCAGGGCGTCTACCAGTCGCACCAGGCCACCGCCGCGGCCGTCCAGGTCAACAACATCCAGTTGGTGCGCGGCATGCTCGGCCGCCCCGGCTGCGGGGTGCTGCAGATGAACGGCCAGCCGACCGCCGAGAACACCCGTGAGTGCGGCGCCGACGGCGACCTGCCCGGCTTCCGCAACTGGGAGAACGCCGCACACGTCGCCGAACTCGCGGAGCTGTGGAACGTGGAGCCCGAGCGCATCCCGCACCACGGCCCGCCCACCCCCGCGATGCAGATCTTCCGGTACGCCGAACAGGGCTCGGTCAAACTGCTGTGGATCTCCGGCACCAACCCGGCGGTCTCGCTGCCCGAACTCGCCCGGATCCGCGAGATCCTGCGCGCCGAAGGGCTGTTCACCGTCGTCCAGGACCTCTACCCGACCGAGACCGCGCTGCTCGCCGACGTCGTGCTGCCCGCCGCCACCTGGGGCGAGAAGACCGGCACCTTCACCAACGCCGACCGCACCGTCCACCTCTGCGAACAGGCCGTCCAGCCGCCCGGGCAGGCCCGCTCCGACCTCGCCATCCTGCTCGACTACGCCCTCCGGATGGACTTCCGCGACCGCGACGGCGCCCCGCTGATCGGCTGGCACGACGCGCCCGGCGCCTTCGCCGCCTGGCAGCGCTGCTCCGCCGGACGCCCCTGCGACTACACCGGCCTCAGCTACGCGCTGCTGCGCGAGCGCGGCGGCGTCCAGTGGCCCTGCGACGCCGAGCACCCCGACGGCACCGAACGCCTCTACACCGACGGCATCTCCTGGGCCGCCCCCGACACCTGCGAGACCTACGGACGCGACCTGGTCACCGGCGCCGCCGTCTCCGAGACCGAGTACCGGGCCCTCAACCCGGACGGCAGGGCCGTGCTCAAGGCCGCCGAGCACCTGCCCCTGCACGAGGACGTCAGCCCCGAGTACCCGCTGCAGCTCACCACCGGCCGCACCCTCTACCACTTCCACACCCGCACCAAGACCGGCCGCACCCCCCAACTCGCCGCCGCCGCACCCGAGATGTGGGTCGAGATCGGCGCCGGGGAGGCCCACCGGCGCGGCCTCGGCGAGGGCGACCTGGTCGAGGTCGCCACGGCGCGCGGCGCCGTCCGGGCCCGGCTGCGGGTCACCGCGCTGCGCGACGGACTGCTCTTCCTGCCCTTCCACTACGGCTACTGGGACACCCCCGGCCGCACCGGCCCCGGCCCCGACGGCGGGCGCGCCGCCAACGAGACCACCCCCACCGACTGGGACCCGGTCTCCAAGCAGCCCCTCTACAAGACCGCCGCCGCCCGCCTCACCCGGCTCGCCCCCGCCGACGGCACCCCCGCACCCGCCCCCACCACCGGCGCCGCCGCACCCGCCGACCCCGCCGCCGCGCCCCCCACCACCGGCGGCCCCGACGCGTTCGCCGACCAGCGGCCCGCACGGCAGGAGGCCGCATCCGTACCCGCATCCCCACCCGCCCCACCCGCACCGGAGGCCACCCCGTGAACCCGGTCGAAGCCGTCCTGCGCACCCTGCACGAGGGTGAACTCGCCCTCCACGACGACCTGCTGGCCGCCGCCGAGGAGCACGCCGCCGAGCACGAGTTCCACCACGTCGCCACCGACACCGCCCGCTGGTCCGCCGAACACGCCCGCCTGATCGCCGCCACCGCCGCCGACCGCGGCCTGCACCTGCCCGCCGCCCCGGACAGCCCCGCCCTGACCCGGCTGCGCCGCAAGGCCGCCCGGGACCTCGCCCCGCGCCCGGACGGCCTCCCCGACCTGCTGGAGACCCTGGCCGCCCTGCACCTCGCCGCCGTCCGCAACTCGCTGCACTGGGAGATGCTCGCCCAGGCCGCGCAGGCCGGCCGGGACGGCGAACTGCTGGCCCTGGCGAGCCGCTGCCACCCGCAGACGCTCCGCCAGATGCGCTGGACCAACACCCTGACCAAGACGCTCGCCCCGCAACTGCTCACCGCGAGCTGACCGCACCACCCGAACGAGGAGCCAAGCATGCGCATCGGATACACCCTCATGACCGAGCAGCGCGGCCCGCGCGACCTGGTCGCCGACGCGGCGCTCGCCGAGCGGGCCGGGTTCGACTTCGCGGTGATCTCCGACCACTACTTCCCCTGGCTGGACGAGCAGGGCCACGCCCCCTACGCCTGGGCGGTGCTCGGCGCGGCCGCCCAGGCCACCGAGACCCTGCCGCTGATGACGTACGTGACCTGCCCGACCGTCCGCTACCACCCGGCGGTGGTGGCGCAGAAGGCCGCCACCGTGCAACTGCTCTCCGCCGGGCGGTTCCGGCTCGGCCTGGGCAGCGGGGAGAACCTCAACGAGCACGTGGTGGGCCGCGGTTGGCCGCCCGTCGCGGTCCGGCAGGAGATGCTGGCCGAGGCCGTGGAGATCATCCGGGCGCTGTTCGACGGCGGGTACGTGACCCACCACGGACGCCACTTCCAGGTCGACGGCGCCAGACTGTGGGACCTGCCCGAGCAGCCCCCGCCGATCGGCGTCGCCGTCTCCGGCCCGGTCTCCTGCGCGACCGCCGGACGGCTCGCCGACCTGGCGATCGCCGTCCAGCCGGAGCGCGAACTGCTCACCGCCTTCGCCGCGGCGGGCGGCGCGGGCAAGCCCGCGGTCGGCCAGGTGCCGGTCTGCTTCGACCGCGACCGGGACGCCGCCGTCGCCCGCGCCCACGCGCAGTTCCGCTGGTTCGGCGGCGGCTGGAAGGTCAATGCCGACCTCCCCGGCACCGCCGGGTTCGCCGCCGCCAGCCGGTACGTCCGGCCCGAGGACGTCGCCGAATCCGTCCCGTGCGGCGACCGGGTCGAGGACTTCCTCGCCGCCGTCCGCCCCTACGCCGAGGCCGGGTTCGACGAACTCGCGCTGATCCAGGTCGGCGGCGACAGCCAGCCCGCGTTCCTCGACTGGGCCGAGCGGGAACTGCTGCCCGCGCTGCGCGCCGCCCGGTGAGACGCACCCGACCGTGGGGACCCGGGGGCGTCAGCCGCCGAACTCGGCGACCGCCGCCGCCACGACCGCCTCCAACTGCGCGTGGTGCGCCCCGCGCCAGTAGACCTGGCCGCACTCCGTGCACTGCGCGAAGACGTCGTACGAACGCTCGGTCCCGTCCTCGATCCGGCCCTGCACCGCCTCCTTGGCGGCGGCGCGCAGCGGGCCGTTGCAGGCGGTGCACCTGGTCCACGGCGCCAGCGGCGGCGCGAACCGGGAGAGCACGTCGCGCAGTTGCTCGGCCGGCCGGTGGCTGTAGACGTAGCCGCCGCCCCACAGCTCGCGCCGACGCAGCAGGCCCCGGTCGCGGGAGAGCAGCACCCGCTGCTCGGCGGCCGACCGCGCGGCCAGCGCCGGGTCGCCGATGTCCACGTTCTCGTACGCGGCGTCGACGCCGAGCAGCCGCAGCCGCCGGGCCAGCGTGCCCAGGTGGACGTCGAGCAGGAAGCGGACCGGCCCGGCCAGCCGCTGCGGCCTGGTCACCCCGAGCACCGCGACCCGCGCGCCCGGCCCGGCGACCCGGGAGACGGGCACGGGGGCGCCGTCGATCCGCAGCTCGCCGACCTCGGTGAGCGGGACGCCCAGCGACTCGACCACGTGCCCCAGCGACGAGGTGCCGTCGGTCCGCACCGCGGCGGGCCCGCCGCGGTGCCGGGAGCCGACGAAGGGGTGCAGGTCGGGGGCGAACTCGATCCAGATCTCCGGTCTCTCCACGGCACCAGCATGCCAGCGGCCCCCAAGCGGTTTTCCGGCCGCCGCCCGCCGCTGCCGGGAGCGCCGCCACCGCCACCGCCACCGCCAGCGGCGCGGTCAGGGCCGGAACAGCACCTTCACCGCGCCGTCCCGCTTCTGCTGGAACATCGCGTACGCCTCCGGGGCCTCGTCCAGCGGCAGGTGGTGGGTGGCGAAGGAGTCCACGCCCAGCGGGTCGGCGTCGGTCAGCAGCGGCAGCAGCTCGTCCGTCCAGCGGCGCACGTTGGCCTGGCCCATCCGCAGCTGCACCTGCTTGTCGAACATGGTCAGCAGCGGCATCGGGTCGGCCGCGCCGCCGTAGACGCCCGCCACCGAGATCGTCCCGCCGCGCCGCACCAGCTCCACCGCCAGGTGCAGGGCGTGCAGCCGGTCCACCCCGGCCTTCTGCATCAGCGCCCGGGCCAGCGCGTCCGGCAGCAGGCCGGTGACGCGCTGCGCCGCGGTCGCGGCGGGGGAGCCGTGCGCCTCCATGCCGACCGCGTCGATCACGCTGTCCGGGCCCAGCCCGTCGGTCAGGTCGCGGACGGCCTGCGGCAGCTGCTTCGGCCGGTCGTTCAGGTCCAGCACCACCGCGCCGCGCTCCCGGGCCCGCTGCAGCCGCTCCGGGACGAGGTCGACGCCGATCACCTGCCGCACGCCCGGCCGCAGCAGCGCCATCCGCACGCACATCTCGCCGATCGGCCCCAGGCCCAGGACCAGCAGCGTGCCGCCCTCCGGCACCGCCGCGTACTCGACGGCCTGCCAGGCCGTCGGCAGCACGTCGGAGAGGAACACGAACCGGTCGTCCGGCGGTCCCTGCGGCACCTTCACCGGCAGCGTGTCGCCGAACGGCACCCGCAGCAGCTCGGCCTGCCCGCCCGGCACCTGCCCGTACAGCTTGGTGTAGCCGAACAGCGCCGCACCGCTGCCGTACTCGCGGACCTGGGTGGTCTCGCACTGCGAGTGCAGCCCGTCCGCGCACATCCGGCAGGTGCCGCAGCTGACGTTGAACGGCACCACCACCCGGTCGCCCGGGCTCAGCGTCCGCACCGCGCCGCCCACCTTCTGGACGGTGCCCATCGCCTCGTGGCCCAGGACGTCACCCGGGTCGAGGAACGGCCCGAGCACCTCGTACAGGTGCAGGTCGGAGCCGCACAGGCCGGTCGAACTCACCTCCACCAGCACGTCCGAGGGGTCCTCGACCATCGGGTCGGGCACCTCCGTCACCCGGACGTCCCGCCTGCCCTGCCAGGTCACCGCACGCATCACGCGCTCCTTCCGTTCGAGGGATCGAGTCGAGGGTCGACTCGAAGGGTCGAGCCGAGGGGTCAACCCGCTTGCGGGCCGGGCTCGTTGTTCCCCCGCCCGGCCCGGTCGCCGAGCGCGGTCAGGACCGGGACGAGCCGCCCGGTGCGCCGGGAGGCGTCCTCGCCCGGCAGGTCGTGCTCCGCCACCCGGCCCGGCCCCGGCAGCAGCCGGCCCGCCGCGCCCAGCAGCGCCCCGAACGTCGCCGGGGCCACCCCCTGCAGGCGCACCGCCAGCTTCGCCGCCGGGGTCAGCACCAGCTCGGGCCGCCCCCGCTCGGCGGCCCGCACGATCCGGCGCGCCGCCCGGCCCGCGTCCATCGACAGCAGCGGCGTGCTCGCCGCCGTGCCGAACCACGCGTACTCCAGCGGCGCCCGGCCGGAGAACCGGGCCGCCCGGTGCGAACCCGTCCGCATCAGCCCCGGCACCACCGTGGTCACCCGCACCCCGCTGCCCGCCAGCTCCACCCGCAGCCCGCGGGAGAACGCCGCCAGCGCGGCCTTCGCCGTCACGTACGGCAGCAGGTGCGGCGCGGGGACGGGCCCGCCGATCGAGGCGATGTTCACCACCGACCCGGCGCCGCGCTCGCGCATCCCCGGCAGCACCGCCAGCACCAGCTCCAGCGGCGCCGCGACCATGACGTCCCAGGAGAGCCGGAAGTCCTCCTCGACCAGCGCCGACAGCGGCCCGACCTGGATCACCCCCGCGTTGTTCACCAGCAGGTCCAGCGGACGCCCCAGACGTTCGGCGGCCTCCGCGGCCACCGCCCGCCCCGCGCCCGGCACCGACAGGTCGCACTCCAGCGCCGCCCGCCGGGTCGTCAGCCGGGCCAACCTGCGTTCTGCGAAGGCCAGTTCGGCGCCGTCCCGGGCACAGACCGCGACCCGGCAGCCGCGCCGGGCCAGCTCCTCCGCGACCAGCAGGCCCAGCCCGCGCGACCCGCCGGTGACCAGCGCCGCCCGGTCCGCGAAATCCGTCCGCTCCACGGCCGCCACCTCTCCTCGGGGATCCGACTGCGCCGCGCCTGCCCGAGGTGCAGGGGAGGAAACGGGGCGATAAGAGATGGATGGGGACATTCACCCGTTTCCGTTCGGCCCCGACCGGTTAGCCGCGTCGGTAACGCCCCTCCACGTCCACGTTCCGGAAGGACTCCCATGACTGCCGACGACACCCGCCCCGACCTGCCCGGCGCGCCGAGCTCCGGCGAGCCCACGGTCGAGGAGCCGGTCGAGCCGCGCCCGCCGCTGCCGCCCAAGCCCGACCAGGCCGCGCCCGCGCCCCTCTCGGCCACCGGGCGCGGCCCGCGGACGGACGGCCCGGTCCGCGCGCAGGAGGGTGCGTACCTGACCAACGCGCAGGGCACCCGGCTGCCGGACTCCGACCACTCGCTGAAGGCCGGACCGCGCGGCCCCGTCCTGCTCCAGGACCACCACCTGCGCGAGAAGATCACCCACTTCGACCACGAGCGGATCCCGGAACGCGTGGTGCACGCCCGCGGCGCCGCCGCGCACGGCGTGTTCGAGAGCTACGGCGCGGGCGCCGGGATCAGCAAGGCCGGGTTCCTCGCCGCCGGGGCGAAGACGCCCGTCTTCGTCCGGTTCTCCACCGTGCTCGGCTCGCGCGGCTCCGCCGACACCGTCCGCGACACCCGCGGCTTCGCCACCAAGTTCTACACCGACGAGGGCGTGTTCGACCTGGTCGGCAACAACATCCCGGTGTTCTTCATCCAGGACGCGATCAAGTTCCCGGACGTGGTGCACGCCGCGAAACCGCACCCCGACCGGGAGATCCCGCAGGCGCAGTCCGCCCACGACACCTTCTGGGACTTCGTCTCGCTGCACACCGAGGCCACCCACCACACCCTGTGGAACATGTCCGACCGCGGCATCCCGCGCTCCTACCGGACGATGGAGGGCTTCGGCATTTACACCTTCCGCCTGGTCGACGCCGAGGGCGCCACCTGCCTGGTCAAGTGGCACTGGAAGCCCAAGCTCGGCGTCCACTCGCTGACCTGGGACGAGGCCCAGCTGATCGGGGGCGCCGACCCCGACTACCACCGCCGCGACCTGTACGACGCGATCGAGGCCGGGGCGTTCCCGCAGTGGGAGCTCGGCGTCCAGGTCATGCCCGACACCCCCGAGCAGACCTTCGAGGGCATCGACCTGCTCGACCCCACCAAGATCGTCCCCGAGGAGCTGGCCCCCGTGCAGGCGCTCGGCCTGATGACCCTGCACGCCAACCCGACCAACTTCTTCGCCGAGGTCGAGCAGGTCGCCTTCCACCCCGGCCACCTGGTGCCCGGTATCGACGTCACCGACGACCCGCTGCTGGCCGGACGGCTGTTCTCCTACCTCGACACCCAGATCACCCGGCTCGGCGGCCCCAACTTCGCGCAGATCCCGATCAACCGCACCCACGCGCCGGTCAACGACATGCTGCGCGACGGCTTCCACCAGGACGCCGTGCACACCGGCGTCGCCCCCTACAAGCCCAACTCGCTGGACGGCGGCTGCCCGTTCTTCGCCGGGACCGACGAGCGGGCCTTCGTCGAGCACCCGCAGCCCGTCCCGGAGTCCAGGAAGGTCCGGGAGCTGCCCGCCTCGTTCGACGACCACTTCAGCCAGCCCCGGCTGTTCTGGGCCAGCATGACGCCCGTCGAGCAGGAGCACATCATCAACGCCTACGGCTTCGAGCTCGGCAAGTGCACCGAGCCCGCCGTCCGCGAACGCAGCCTGCGCGTCCTCGCCCGGATCGACGGACGGCTGTGCGCCGAGGTCGCCGCCGCCCTCGGCCTGCCCGCCCCCGAGGGGGACCCCGCGGACGGGCCCGCCGAGCCCAGCCCCGCGCTCTCCCAGCTCGGCCGCAGCTGGCCGGTCGCCGGGCGCACCGTCGGCATCCTCACCGGGCCGGACGCCGACCCCGCCACCCTCGACGCCGTCCGCGACGCCGCCCTCGCCGCCGACCTGGTGCCGCTGGTGGTCGCCCCGACCGGCGGCGACCCGGCCCGGGTGCAGCGCAGCTTCGCCACCGCCCGCTCCGTCGAGTTCGACGCCGTCCTGCTGGCCGGGGCCCCCGCGCCCGCCGCCGACGCCGCCCCCGCCCGCGACGCCCGCGCCGCCGGGCCGCACGCCGTCCTCGACCCGCGGCTGGCCCTGCTGCTCGACGAGGCCTGGCGGCACGCCAAGGCGATCGGCGGCTGGGGCGACGCCCGCGAGGCCCTCACCGCGGCCGGGCTCCCGTCGGACGGGCCCGGCGTCGTCCTCGGCACCGACCCGGTGCAGGTCCTGCGCGACCTCGCGGACCTGCTCGCCGGGCACCGGGTCTGGGACCGCTTCCCGCCGCCCGCGCAGAGCTGAACCGGGCGGATTTTCCTACCGGAGGCGGCATGGGTGAACGATCAGCGGGCAGACGGCGGACGTACTGATACGAAGGAGGACAAATCGTGGTTCCGCTTCTGCTGGTCCTGCTCCTCGCCCTGCTGCTGTTCGGCGCGGGCTTCGCGGTGAAGATCCTGTGGTGGGTCGCGGTCATCGTGCTCGTCGTGTGGCTGGTGGGCTTCCTCGCCCGCGGCACCAACGCGACCGGCGGCCGCGGACGTTGGTACCGCTGGTAGCGGATCCGGCGGTACCGACGAACGACGAACGACGCCGACGGCGGAGGTCCACAGCCTCCGCCGTCGGCGTACGTGTGCGTAAAAGGCGTACGTGTGCGTAAAAACGGGCTCACCAGCGGGAGACGCGGGGGCGGGTGTCGTCCAGCAGCGGCGGCGAGAGCGGCTGCCACTCGATCATCATGATGGTGGCGTCGTCGGTCAGCCCCTCGTCCTGGTGCTCCAGGATCGCGTGCATCAGCCGGCGCAGCGTCTCCGGCGCCGTCTCCCCGGCACCCGCCGCCCGGATCACGAAGTCGGTGAACCGCTCCAGGCCGAAGAACTCGTGGTTCGAGCCCTTCGCGTCCACCACCCCGTCGCTGTAGATCAGCAGCCGGTCGCCCGGCTTCAACGAGAAGGTCCGCACCGTCCGCGGCACGTCGGTGTAGTGGCTCAGCCCCAGGGGCAGCTCGCCCGGCCCGTCCAGCGCGCCGGGCACCACCTCGCCGGAGCGGATCAGCAGCGGGTGCGGGTGGCCGCAGTTGGCCCAGTGCAGGGTGCCGGTCGCGACGTCCAGCCGCAGGAACACGCCGGTCGCGAAGCGGTCCGGGAACCAGTCGTGCAGCGCCCGGTCGATCGTGTCGACCAGGTCCGGCAGGTCCGCGCCGTTGCGGCGGGCGTTGCGGCACGCGCCCAGCGCCAGCGCGGCGGTCAGGCCGGACGCCAGGTCGTGCCCCATCGCGTCCAGCACGGCGGCGTGCAGCACCCCGTCGGCCAGCGAGTGCTCGAACGCGTCCCCGCCCAACCGGTAGGCCGGCTCCAGGACGGCGGTGGAGATCGCCCGGTCGGTGCAGATCGTGCGCGGCGGCAGAAAGGCCCGCAGCATCTCCGACGGGAGGCTCATGGTGTCGGCCCGGGTGCCGTGCGCGTAACTGTCGCTGGTGTCCCGCTTGGACGTGATCACCATCGCCAGCACCGAGGCCAGCAGTCGGCAGCGCCGGACCGCCTCCCGGTCCAGGGACGGCGTCCGCAGCCCCAGCACGCCCAGCCGCTCGGCCCCGTCGCTCAGCGGGAACCAGACCCGCAGCCCGGAGTCGGGGTCCTCGGCCACCCGCATCGTCCCGGTCCGGAACGCCCAGCCCGCCAGCGTCCCGTCGATCGGCAGGTCCGGCCCCTCGGCGAGGGCCACCAGGCGGTGCTGCTGGATGTCGGCCAGGTACACGGCGGACGACCCCAGCCCCAGCGTCCGGGTGTACTGCTCGGCGAAGCGCGGCGCCTCCCCCGGGTCGAGGGTGCGGCCCGCGGTCAGGAACTGCTCCAGCAGTTGCTCACCGAGGTTCAGGGACGGTGTCCCGGTCTCGTCAGGCATCTCTCGAACCGATTCTCAAACCGATCGTGGACGCCGGGACCGCGCCGCCCCGGCCGGACGCTGCTCGGGCGTACGACGCTCGGGCGTACGCCGCTCGGGCATACGCCGCTCCGCCGTACGGTGGGCGGGCGCTCGGTGCTCGACTGCTCGGTGCTCCACCGCCCGGTGCTCGACCGTACGGGGGGCGGGCCCGGCGTGCGGGCCCAGCTGCAGCTCGCGCTCCAGCTCCTCGATGCGGGCCGTGACCTCCTGCGGGTCCGGCCGGGCGGCGGCCGGAGCGGCGGGGCGGCCGCGGTCCAGGGCCACCGCCCCGACCAGGCCGTGCAGCGCCAGCACGGGCAGCGCCACCGGCCACAGCGCGCCCGCGCACAACGCGAACGCCTCGGTCTGCTGCCGCTCCTGCCGCTCGAACGTGCCGACCCGCCGCTCGTCGGCCGCCGCCCGGGCACCGCCCGCCCGCAGGAAGCGTGCCCGTCCCCGCCGGAAGACCGTCCGGGCCGTCAGCAGCCCGCCGAGCGCGTAGCCCGCCACCACCCCCAGACACAGCAGCATCACCGCTGACCGCCTCCTCGATCGCCGAAAGCCTCCGGATACGTCGCACGTATGCCCGACATTCCGGCGCCCAACGGGTCGATCCCCGCAAAAGCCGCCCGGGCGGTGCGCGCCGGGCGGCTTCCGTGTCGGTCGACGGCCGTGTCGGTCAGTGGCCGTCCGGGCCCCGCGGGGGGACGGTCGGCTCCGGACGGTCCGGCCCGTCGCCCTCCGGCGTGCTCCAGGAGTCGGAGCGCGGGGCCGCGGGCCCGGGCCCCGCCGGGGGGCGCCGCCGGGCGCGCCGCCGACTGCCCCACACGAACGCCCCGATCAGTGCGGCGACGATGATCAGCGCCGGAATGACCATCACCAGAAGGGACGGGCCGCTCGACTCCGCCGCCAGTACCACGTCGACCGTCATGACCTGCTCCTTCGCTCCGGCGGGCCGGTCCGATCGGGCCCGCGTCGCACCCCGCCTACCCGGTGCGGTCGGAATGAATGCCCGATAGGTCCGGATATCGGTGTGTTGTGTTCCGCGCTCCGGGTAGGCGGTACGACTGTCGAAGAGGGGCGGCCACCAGGACCGGTCCGACTCCTTCTACGGGGTATCCGATGAAGAATTCGAAGTTGGCAACTGCTGTGGTCGCGGGCTACTTCCTCGGGCGCTGGCGCAAGGCCCGCTGGGCGTTGGCCCTGGCGGGCATGGCGGCGGGAAAGAAACTCAGCACCAATCCGGGCGTGCTGTTCGGGCAGCTCATGGAGTCCTCACCGCAACTGCGCGGCCTGGTGGACGAGATGCGCGGCGACCTCACCGAAGCGGGCAAGAACGCCCTGGTGACGGCCGCGGGCAACCGGATGGGCGCGCTCACCGACCGTCTGCAGCAGCAGACCGAAGCCGTCCGCGACCGTACTGCGGGACGCGGCCGGGACGACGAGGAACCGGACGAGGACGAGGTGGAGCCGGACGACAGCGAGGAACCGGACGAGGAGGAGCCCGAGCCGGACGAGGCGGAGGCCGAGGAGGAACCGGACGAGGCCGAGGAAGCCGAGGAGCCGGAGGAGGCCGAGGACGAGGCCGAGGACGAGGCCGAGGACGAACCGGAGGAGGCCGAGGAGGAGCCGCCGCCCCGGCGACGCACCTCGCGAAGCAGCAGCAGCAGCAGCGCCTCCCGCGCGAGCGGCGGGGCCGGCGGGGGCACGAAGCGCCCGTCGCGGGCCAAGAGCGGCACGGCGTCCACCGCCTCCCGCTCCCGCTCGACCGGAAGCGGCACCGGCGCGAAGAAGACCGCGAAGAAGGCGGCGGCGCCGCGGAAGTCCACGGCCGCCAAACGGACCGCCTCGTCGGCCTCCGGACGGAAGTCGACCGGTACCGCGTCCGCCCGCAAGAGCACCGGGACACGGGCGTCCGCCAAGAAGACGAAGGCGGGGTGACCGGCGATGGCCAGGCAGTCCCATTCCGATGACGACAAGGGCGGCTCGGGCAGCGTGCTGGAGGCGCTCCCCACCGACCGGCTGATGGAACAGGCCCGGGAGCTGGTCTCCGCAGTGGGGGAGCGGGCGATGACGGCAGCCGCCGACAAGGTCGGCGGGGTGACCGAGCGGCTCGTCGACTACGTGGCGAACGGCGGCGGCAGCAGCAGCGGTGACGACGATGACGACGACGGTGGCGGTGGGGGCGGTGGCGGCAGCATCGGCGGAACCCTCGCGAAGAAGGCGCTGGGAGCGGGCGTGTCGAAGGTGAAGGATGCCGTGACCGGGAAACTCGGTGGCGGGGGTGGTGGCGGAGGGAGCAAGGAGACCAAGGTCACCAACATCATCGAGCAGGTCGACGTCGGGGTCCCCCTCCGGGTCGCCTACAACCAGTGGACCCAGTTCCAGGACTTCCCGAAGTACACCAAGCGGGTCGAGAGCGTCGACCAGTCCTCCGACGAGAAGCTGAGCTGGAAGGCCGGGATCTTCCTCTCGCACCGCACCTGGGAGTCGACGATCGTCGAGCAGGTCCCGGACGAGCGGATCGTGTGGCGCTCCAAGGGCCAGAAGGGCTCGGTGGACGGGGCGGTGACGTTCCACGAACTCGCCCCCAACCTGACCAGGATCCTGGTCGTCCTCGAGTACCACCCCCAAGGCCTGTTCGAACGGACGGGCAACCTGTGGCGGGCCCAGGGCCGACGCGCCCGGCTGGAGCTGAAGCACTTCCGCCGCCACGTGATGACGCGCACGATCCTCGACCCCGACGACGTCGAGGGCTGGCGCGGCGAGATACGCGACAGCAAGGTGGTCCGCTCCCACGAGGACGCGATGCAGGAGGAGGAACAGCAGGACCAGGACGAGCAGGACCAGGACGAGCAGGACCAGGACGAGCAGGACCAGGACGAGCAGGACCAGGACCAGGAGGACCAGGAGGACCAGGACCAGGAGGAGCCCGAGGACGAGGGCTACGACGACGAGGGCTACGAGGACGAGGACCAGGGCGAGGACGGCGACGAGGAGTACGACGACGACGAGGAGTACGAGGACGAGGACGAAGGCGGCGACGAGGACGAGGACGGCGAGTACGAGGACGAGGACGACGCGGAGGACGCGGAGGACACGGAGGACGAGCCCGAACAGCCCGCCCGCCGGAGTTCCCGCCGGGCCTCCTCCCGGAAGAGGTGAGAGCGGTGTCAGTGGCCCCGCGTTCCAGCAACTACATGTCCCGCCCTTCTTCGTCGGGCCTGGTGGACGTGATCGACCTGATCCTCGACAAGGGCCTGGTCATCGACATCTACATCCGGGTCTCCCTGGTCGGGATCGAACTGCTGACCATCGACGCCCGCATCGTGGTGGCGAGCGTCGACACGTACCTGCGCTTCGCCGAGGCGGTCAACCGGCTCGACATCACCCAGGACCGGAGCGAAGGACTTCCGCAGCTGGTGAACGACATGCAGGAGGGCGGTGCCCGGCACAAGACCCGCGGCGCGCTCGAAGGCGTGAAGGAGAAGGTGACCGACCTGATCGGAGGAGACGGCGAGGAGGACGAGGAGGAGCAGGAGGAGCGGCCCCGTCGGCGGACGCGGCCGGCCCGGAAGGGGCGTGAGCAATGAGCGGCACCCTCCCGTCCGACTCCGCCTGCTACGTCTACGGCATCGTCCCGGCCGACGCCCCCGTACCGGAGGAGGTGCTCGGCGTCGGCGACCCGCCCGCGCCGGTGGTCCCGGTGCAGCACGGGGAGGTGGCCGCCCTGGTCAGCGAGATCGACCCACGCCGCCCGCTCGGCACGCCCCAGGACCTGATCGGCCACGCCCGGGTGCTGGACGCGGTGGCGGCCGGACGCACGCCCGTCCTGCCGTTCCGGTTCGGCGCGGTGGTCCGGGACGCGGCGGCCGTCACCGACGAACTGCTCGCCCCGCAGCAGGAACGCTTCCTGGCCGCGCTGGAGGGGCTGGAGGGCTTCGCCCAGTTCACCGTCCGCGGCGCGTACCGGCAGGACCGGGTGCTGCGCGAGATCCTCGAACAGCGGCCGGACGTCGCCCGCCTCCGCGAGGAGATCGCCGCGCTGCCCGAGGACGCCTCCCGCTACCAGCAGATCCGGCTCGGCGAACTCGTCTCCGAGGAACTCACCGCCCGCGCCCGGGCCGACGCCGACGAACTGGCGGCCCGGCTCGGACCGCTCGCGGCGGCCACCGCCCGCGCCGACTCCTCCGCCGACCAGCCGGTCAACGCCTCCTTCCTGGTCGCCGAGGACAGCTGGGAGGAGTTCGAACGCGCCGCGGACGGCCTCGCCGCCACCTGGGAGGGCCGGATCGACCTCCGGCTGCTCGGCCCACTGGCCCCGTACGACTTCGCCTCGCAACTCGTCGACGCCCGAGGACGCGACTCATGGGACTGATCACCGGCCTGCTCACCCTCCCGCTCGCCCCCGTCCGCGGCGTCGTGTGGGTGGCCGAGCAGCTGTACGACCAGGCGTGGCAGGAACTGAACGACCCGGCGGCCGTCCGCCGCCAGCTGACGGAGGTCCAGGCCGCCCGGGAGGCGGGGACGATCAGCGAGGAGGAAGCCGCCCGCCGCGAAGCGGAACTGGTGCGGCGGCTGCTACCACCGACCGAGGGGTGGGAGGTGTGAACCGTGCCCGAGCCACGCACCCGCCGAGCGACGCACGGCAACTCGTCCACGGGCGCGCCGCGCCGACGCACCGCGCGCGCCGCTCCCGAAACCGAACCGCGCACCCGCCGCCGGGCCGCCCGGCGCGCCGAGCCCGAGGACGTCGAGCCGGAGGAGGACGAGATCGAGGAGGAGGAGCCCGAGGAGGAGCCTGACGAGCCCGAGGAGGAGGACGAACCCGAGGAGGACGACGGTCCCGCCCGGATCGATGCCGCCGAGGCCGCCCGCCGGGCCGCCGCCCAGGTGCGGGCGATGACCGGCCGCAGCCCGGAGGGCGTCACCGCGGTGGAGCGGACCGAGGACGGCTGGCGGATCGGCATCGAGGTGGTGGAGAGCCGCCGGATCCCCGACTCCACCGACATCCTGGCCCTCTACCGGGTCGACCTCGGCGGGGACGGCGACCTGCTCGCCTACCGCCGGGAGAGCCGCTACCACCGCGGCCGGTTCCCCGAGGAGGAGGAACAGTGAGCACTCCGACCCCGTGGCGCGGCAACGGCGCGGCACCCGCGTACCCCGGGACCTCCGCCGCGCCGCAGCCCGCCAACCTGGCCGACCTGCTCGAACGCGTACTGGACAAGGGCATCGTGATCGCCGGGGACATCCGGATCAACCTGCTCGACATCGAGCTGCTCACGATCCGGATCCGGCTGCTGATCGCCTCCGTCGACCGGGCCCGCGAGATGGGCATCGACTGGTGGGAGCACGACCCCACGCTCTCCTCCGGCGACCACCGCCGCGACCTCGCCGCCGAGAACCGCCGCCTGCGCGAACGCCTCGGCGAACTGGAGGCCGCCCGCTCGTCGGAGGACGCCCCGGACGGCACCGCGGACGGCACCGCGGACGCCGAGCCGGAGGCGGTGGCCGAACGTCCGGCCCGGAAGGGCACCGGCAGCCGACCGCGGAGGGCGTCGTGACCTACACCTGGCTGTACGCGGTGGCCCGGGCGGGCCCCGACCCGCTGCCGCCGGACGTCCCCGACGGCGTCGCCGACGAGGGCCCGCGGACGGTCACGGCCGACGGACTGCTCGCGGTCGTCGGCTCGGTGCCCGCCCCGGACTTCGAGGCCGACGCCCTGCAACGCCACCTCGGCGAACCGCAGTGGCTCGAACGCACGGCCCGCGCCCACCACCGGGTGGTCACCGCGGTCGGCAGCCGGGCCCTCCCGGTCCGCTACGGCACGGTGTACCGCGACGACGACCGGGTCCGGGCCCTGCTGACGGCGCACGCCGACGGGTTCCGGACGGCCCTCGCGGGCATCACCGACCGCACCGAGTGGGGCGTCAAGGCCTACCAGGAGCGGACGGACCCGGACGCGGCGGCCGAGGGGGACGGCCCGCCGGACGACCGTCCGGGCACCGCCTACCTGCTGCGCCGCCGCTCCGCCCGCGACCGGGCCGACCACGCGCTGACGGACGCCGCCGAACGCGCCCGGCAGGTCCACCGGGCCCTGGCCGGGCTCGCCGACCGCAGCACCGAGCACCCGCCGCAGCCCCCGGAGGCGACCGGCGTCCGCGAACCGATGCTGCTCAACGGCGCCTACCTGGTGCACCGTTCGCGGGCCGCGGAGTTCGCCCGCGAGGTCACCGGCCTCCAGCGCCTGCACGGCCCCGCGCTGCGGGTGGAACTCACCGGGCCCTGGCCCCCGTACTCCTTCGCCGACCTGCCGACCGGCGAGGCCGGGGCAGCCGGGGCAGCCGGGGCAGCTGGGCCGACCGGGGGCGACGCGGAATGAGCGCGTACGACCTCGCCCCCGAGCTGCGGCAGCGCGACGTCGCCCTGGTCGACCTGCTCGACCGGGTGCTGGCCGGCGGCGTGGTGATCGCGGGCGAGATCACCCTCTCGATCGCCGACGTCGACCTGGTCCGGATCAGCCTGCGGGCCCTGATCGCCTCGGTCCGCTCCCTGGCCGCCGACGGGCCGACCGCTGACGGGCCGACCGCCGAGGGGCCGGTCGCCGGCGGGGGAGCGGCACCGTGAGCGGCGACCGGCCCCGGCGGGTGGAGCTCGACCCCGAGACGGTCGGGCGGGACCTCGCGGCCCTGGTCCTCACCGTGGTCGAACTGCTCCGGCAGCTGATGGAGCGCCAGGCGCTGCGCCGGATCGACCAGGGCGACCTGGACGAGGAGCAGATCGAGCAACTGGGGCTGACCCTGATGGCGCTGGAGGAGCGGATGGCGGAACTCCGCGACCACTTCGGCCTCGCCCCGGAGGATCTCAACATCGACCTGGGGCCGCTCGGCCCGCTGCTCTCCTCCGACTGACGTCAGGGCCGTCCGGCGCCCGGTCAGGACGCCTTGCCCAGTTTCCGGCGCGGCCTGGCGGCGGCCTCCAGGGCGTACTGGAGCTGGTCGCGCGTCATGGTGGACCGGTGCGGGACACCGAGGGCGGCGGCCCGCCGGTACAGCTCGGCCTTGGTGAGCGAGCCGAGGCCCTCCACAGCCTCGGGGGGTTCCGGCGCCCGCCGGGCCCGCTCCCGCTTCGGCGCGTTCCTCGCCCCGGCAGCCCCGGCAGCCCCGGCAGCCCCGGCAGCCCCGGCAGCCCCGGCAGCCCCGGCGGCTCCGGCCGTCCCGGGCTTCCCCGACCTCCCGGACCTCCCGGACCTCCCGCCCTTCGGGCCGGTCCCGCGGGCCGCGCGGGCCTCGTCGAGGCTGCGGCGCAGGACGTCCGCCAGGTCGGTGAGTTCGGTGGCCTCGGGCTCGGCGCCGGCGGACAGGGCGACCTCCCGGCCCTCGGCCTTCGCCGCGACCAGGGCGCGGACCCGCTCCTCGTGGGTGTCGTGGTAGTCGTCCGGGTTCCAGTCGACGGAGAGCATCTCGATGAGCTGCTCCGCGGTGGCGAGCTCGGTCCGGTTGAACTCCCTGCGCCGGGCGGGCAGGTCGGGGACCTCCTGCTGCGGGTCGCGCAGCTCGTCGGCCCAGTGCAGGGTGCGCAGTTCGAGCAGCCCGTCGGCGGAGTCGACCGCGGTCAGGTACTCCTTGCCGCGCATCGCGAACACGGCGATGCCCGCCCGGCGGGAGTGGGCGAGCGCCTCGACGAGGAGCTGGTAGACCTTGGCGGTCGCCGGATCGGCGGGGCCGAGGTAGTAGGTCCTGTCGAAGAGGACCGGGTCGATCTCCGCGAGGTCGGCGAAACCGCCGATCTCGATCGTCCGGGAGCGCCCGGGGGAGAGCTCCTCCAGTTCGGCGGGCTCCACGACGACGTACTGCCCCTCCGCGAGCTCGTAGCCCTTGACGACGTCCTCGAACGGCACCTCCTCGCCGGTGCGCTCGTTCACCCGCCGCTGCCGCACCCGGTCGGTGGTGCCGCGCTGCAACTGGTGGAAGCGCACCGCGTGCGACTCGGTCGCCGGGTACAGCGCCACCGGCAGGCTCACCAGCCCGAACGTCAGCGTTCCCTTCCACACCGCCTTGGCCATCGTGCTCACCTTTCCCTCCGCCGTCCCGGCACGTGCCGCGCGGCTGCCCGGTCCGGCCCGCGCCCACACCAGGGTCCGGCCGCGGGCGCCGGTCCGCACCCGGTCGGGGCCCGGACGCGGAACGTGTCGGGCGGGTCCGGCCGGGTAGGCGCCCGGGCCCGGACGAGGACGGACGGCCCGCCGGGGCGGTCCGGGAACGGAGCACGCCATGACCACCGTCGAGATCCGGGCCAGCGGGCGGATCGTCCAGCTCAAGCGCGCCGACAAGGAGCTGTTCCCGGCGGACGGCCTCACCAAGGCCGACCTCGCCGCGCACTACCGCCGCGTCGCCCGGCGCATCCTGCCGCAGCTGCGCGACCGCCCGCTGATGCTGGAGCGCTACCCGGACGGCATCGACGGCCCCCGGCTCGTCCAGAAGGACACCCCCGAGCACTTCCCCGACTGGATCCGGCGGGCCGAACTGCCCAAGGCGGGCGGCACCGTGCACTACCCCGTCTGCGACGACCTGGCCACCCTGCTCCACCTGGTCGGGCAGGCCTGCGTCACCCCGCACCGCTGGCTCTCCAAGGCGGACCGGCCCGACCACCCCGACCTGCTGGTGATCGACCTCGACCCGGCGGACGAGGACTTCGAGCCCGTCCGGGAGGCCGCCGTCCTGGCACACGGCCTGTGCGCCGAACTCGGCCTCCCCGCCGACCTGATGACCACCGGCTCGCGCGGCCTGCACCTGCTCGTCCGGCTCGACCGCAGCGCCCCCTTCGACGAGGTCCGGGCCTTCGCCCGGGACGCCGCCGACCTGCTCGCCCGCCGGCACCCCGACCTGCTCACCACCGAGCCCCGCAAGGCGGCCCGCCGGGGACGGCTCTACCTCGACGTCCAGCGCAACGCCTACGGCCAGAACGCCGTCACCCCGTACGCGGTCCGGGCCCTCCCCGGCGCGCCGGTCGCCGTCCCGATCGGCCGCGGCGAACTGGACGACCCCGACCTCACCGCCCGGCGCTGGACCCTCACCACCGTGGAGGAGCGCCTGGGCTCCCCCGACCCGTGGCGCAACGCCGCCCGCCGGACCCGCTCGCTGGGGCCCGCGCGCCGCCGCCTCGAACGGCTCTGAGCGGGGGAGGCGGGGTCAGAACCGGCGCCAGCGCGCCGAGGCGAAGGAGAACACGCCGTACAGGACCAGCCCGGCGGCCACCGCCACCAGCAGCCACGGGCCCGCCGCGCTGTCGGAGAAGGAGCGGAGGGTGTCGTCCATGCCCCGGGCCTGCCCGGGGTCGAAGCGGACGGCCGCCACCACGACGAACGCCCCGGCGGCCGCGTACACGACGCCGCGGGCCACGTTGCCGGAGACGCCCGTGGCGGTCACGGCGGTCCGGGCGCGCGGGTGCATCGACGCGGTGTCGAGCTTGCGCAGGAACCGCCGCTGCAGGGCGCGGACCGCGATCGCCGCGCCGACGCCCGCCAGCACCAGCCCGGCCGCGCCCACCAGCCAGCGGCCGCCGGGCCGGCCCAGCGCGGTGGCCGTCCAGTCCTTGGAGGCGGAGTCGCTGTCCGAGCCGCCGCCGGAGCCCGCCGCGTACGCGGCCGTCCCCCATGCCACGAAGGCGTAGAACACGGCCCGCCCGGCCGACAGCACCCGCGAACCGGCCTTCTTCCGCCCGGCCTCGCCGAACACCGCCGTCGCGGCCCGCCACAGCGCCATCCCGACGAAGCCGGCCGCCAGCACCCACAGCAGCGCCGTGCCGAACGGCCGCGCCGCGACCTGGTGCAGCGCCCCCTGCCGGTCGGCGTCCTCCCCGCCCGCCCCGAAGGCGATCCGCAGGGCCAGCACCCCGACCAGGGCGTACACCACGCCCCGCGCCACGAAGCCCGACCGGCCCGCGACCGTCGTCACCCGGCCCAGCCGGGCCTCCGCATGCGTGTTCGAATCCATGGACGTCCTCCTCCCTGCTCCTTCTCGCTGCTCCCGCTCAGTCAAGGGCCCGACTGCGGGTGACGAGGTTGCCGATGACCACGTAGACGACGGCCGGGATGCCGTAGTCGAGGAGGACCTGCGCGGTGTGGTTGGACACCGTGAACAGGCCGCGGGACCAGCCGGAGAGCCAGTCGGCTGCGGTGTGGAACCAGTTGACGAGGCCGTTGCCCTGGTTGGCGTCGAAGAGGTCCAGCAGGATCCAGACGACCAGGATCGCCGCGAGCGCGTGGGCCAGGACCGATATCACCGAAGTTGTCCGTCTCATGGCTGCCGCCTTGCCCGTTGTGCTGGCCCCAAACCCCTTGCTGGGAAAGGGAGTTCGCGATCCGTGCGCCCGGGCCCGGCCGGGCCGCCCGGCGCTCACAGGAAGTGCCGGATCGGGGCGGTGGCTGCCTCCAGGGCGCGCCGGCCCGCCCCGCGGCGGTGCCAGCGGCCCGGCAGGACGGCCTCGCTGCGGGCCAGGTCCTCGTCGAAGTGCCGGTCCAGGACGGCGGTGAACTCCCCGTCCACCACGGCGAGCACCACCTCCTCGTCGTGGTCCAGCGAGCGCCGGTTGAAGTTCGCCGAGCCGACCACCGCGGCCGTCCCGTCGACGGTGAGCACCTTGGCGTGCATCATCGTCGGCCCGTACCGCCAGACCGTGACCCCGGCGGCGGTCAGCCGCCCGAAATGGCGCTCGCCCGCCAGCTGGCACACCCGCTTGTCGGTGTGCCGCCCCGGCACCAGCAGGTCGACGGCGACCCCGCGGCGCCCCGCCGCGCACAGCAGGTCGACGAAGTAGTCGTCGGGCGCGAAGTACGCCGTCGCCAGGCGCAGCCGCCGCTCGGCCGAGGAGATCACCACCCGCATCAGGGTCTGCAGGTCCTGCCAGCCGACCGCGGCCGAACCCCGCACCACCTGCACCACCGCACCGCCCGGCTGCTCGTGCTCCGCGAACCGGTCCGCCGCGTCGTACAGCGTGCCCGGGGCGCACTCGGCCCAGTTCTGCGCGAAGGCCGCCGCGATGCCGTCCACCGCCGGGCCCACCACCCGCACGTGGGTGTCGCGCCACTCGCCCGGGTGGCGGGCGTCGCCGCACCACTCCTCGGCGATGCCGACGCCGCCGGTGAACGCGGTCCGGCCGTCCACCACCAGGACCTTGCGGTGGCAGCGGTGGTTCTGCTTGAACGGCGACAGCCGCACCGGCCGCCGGAACCAGGAGATCCGGACGCCCGCCCGCTCCATCAGGTCGGTCAGCTCCGGCTCGATCAGCCGACTGCCGAACCCGTCCAGCAGCAGCCGCACCCGCACGCCCTGCGCCGCCTTGCGGGCCAGCGCCCGGGCGAAGACCCGGGCGATGTCCCCGCGCCAGTACACGAACGTCATCAGGTCGACCGTCCGCCGCGCCCCGTCGATCGCCTCCAGCATGGCGGGGAAGATCTCGTCCCCGTTGCGCAGCGGCGTCAGCAGGTTGCCCTCGGTCGCGGCGATGCCGATCAACCCCTCCAGTCGGCGGCGCAGCACCCGGCCGCGGTCCGCGGGCAGTGGAGAGGGGGCGGGCTCGGGCGCGGTCTCGGTGGTCATGGGGTCCCTCCGTACGGGGCGGGTCGCTGTGGCGGGCGCTCGGCTACCCGCTGCGCGGCGAACGATGCCCGCCGACCGGGCCGGGCCGAGAACCGGCAGGGATGAAAACCGCGGACCGGGGGACACGGGGGCCATGACGACGACTCGGGGAGGACGGGCGGCAGCGCTCGGCGTACTGGTGGCGGTGCTGGGGCAGCTGGCGGCCCTGGTCGCCGTCGGACTGCTGCTCACCCACCCGCCGGGCGGCTGGTGGGACCCGGGCGAGAACGGCCTGGTCAGCTGGCTGGCCGCGCACCGCACCCCCGCCCTGACCACGGTCAGCACCTGGCTCTCCGGGCTCGCCTTCACCCCCGCCGTCGTGGCGGTGACGGCCGCCGCCGCGGCCCTGCTGCTGCTCCGGCACCGGTGGCGGGCCGCCGTGCTGCTCGCCGGTGCGGTGACGCTGCAGGCCGCGCTGTTCGTGACCGCCGCCCACCTGGTCGACCGGGCCCGGCCCGACGTCGTCCGGCTGGACGGCTCGCTGCCCACCTCCAGCTTCCCGTCCGGGCACGTCGGGGCGGCCACCGCCCTGTACGGCGGCCTGGGCCTGCTCGCCCTGCACCTGCTGCGCGGCCGGTGGCGGGTGCCGGGCGTGCTGCTGTGCGCCCTCGCCTGGACGGTGCCGGTGCTGGTCGCCGCCAGCCGCCTCTACCGGGGCATGCACCACCCCACCGACGTGGCGGCCGGGCTGCTCAACGGCGCCGCCGCCCTGTGGGTGGTCGCGCACGCCCTGCCCGCCCGCGAGCGGCGGACGCCGGTCGTCCCCGCCGCCCCGCTCCCGGCCGCCCTGGTGCACAACCCGACCACCGTCGACGACGCCCTGCTGGAGCGACTCACCGCCGTCCTGACCGCCCACGGCCACGGCCCCGTCCGCCACCTGGCCGGGGACGCCGAGGACTGCGGCCGGGCCGCCGCCGCCCGGGCCCTCGCCGACGGCGCCCGCCTGGTCGCGGCCTGCGGCGGCGACGGCACCGTCACCGCCTGCGCCGAGACCCTGGCGGGCACCGGCGCCACCCTGCTGGTCGTCCCCTGCGGCACCGGCAACCTGCTGGCCCGCAACCTCGGCCTGCCCACCGACCCCGAGACCGCCCTGGCCGCCGCCCTCACCGGCCGCACCCGCCGGATCGACCTGATGCGGGTCGAGGGCGACGGCCTGCCCGCCCGGGCCGCCGCGACCATGGTCGGCATGGGCTTCGACGCCGCCGTGATGGCCGACACCGGCCGCGCCCTCAAGCGCCGCCTCGGCTGGCCCGCCTACCTGATCGCCGCCGCCCGCCACCTCCGCGACCGGCGCTTCCCGCTGACCGTCACCGTCGACGGCGCCCCGCCCGTGCGCCGACAGGTCCGCACCGCGATCGTCGGCAACGTCGGCACCCTCCAGGGCGGGGTGCGCCTGCTGCCCGACGCCGCCCCCGACGACGGCCTGCTCGACCTCGTCCTGGTGCAGCCGCACGGGCCGCGCGGCTGGTGGCAGACCCTGCTGGAGCTGCTCACCGGCACCCGCCGCCCCGGCCCCGACACCCCGCTGGAGCACTTCCGGGGCCGCCGCATCGAACTGACCGCGGACCACGCCCGCCCCCGCGAGTGCGACGGCGACCCCGTCGACGAGGGCCGCACCCTGACCCTGACCGCCCGCCCGGACGCCCTGCTGGTCCGCGTCCCCGCCGCCCCGCAGGACGCCCGGCCCGGGCCGGGCGGGTCGGAGGGGCAGGACGGGCCGGTCGGGGCAGTCGAGGCGGGCGAGCCGGTCGGGGCCGACCGGGAGGCGGCCTGATGGGAACCGCCAGCCGGGTCCGGCCCGGCCGGGAGCACCTGTCCGCGGACGAGGCCGTCGGGACGCTGCGGCGGCGCGCCTGGTGGCCGCTGGCGCGCGACGCCTTCGTGCGGTTCCGCTACGCCGACGGGTTCAGCCACGCCCGCGCCCTGGCGTTCCAGGTGGTGCTGGCCCTCGTCCCGTTCGCGATCGCCGTGGTCGGCCTGGCCTCCTCGCTGCACGGCGGCCCGGTCGGGCAACTGGTCGCCGCCAGCATCCAGCGGATGGTCCCGGCCTCCAGCGCCGACCTGGTGCGCGAGGTGCTCGACCGCAGCCGCCACCGCACCGGCGGCACCCTCGCGCTCTGGTTCGGCGCCCTGTTCGCGCTCGCCAACCTGGTCACCGCGATGTCCCAGATCGAACGCGGCGCCAACCGGATCTACGGCATCGAACGCGACCGGCCGTTCGACCGCAAGTACGGGCGGAGCCTGCTGATGGCCGCGGGCGCGGGCCTGCCGGTGGGCGCCGGGTTCCTGCTGATGGTCGCCGGACCGCAGGTCACGGCCGCCGCCGACGAGGTGTTCGGGCTCGCCCCGGCCACCACCACCGCCTGGACCCTGCTGCGCTGGCCCGCGGGCGTGCTGCTCACCCTCACCTCGACCGCGGTCGTCTTCCGGCGCGCCCCGCGCCGCCGCCAACCCGGCTACAGCTGGCTGGCGTTCGGCGCCGGGGTCCACCTGGTGCTCTGGCTGGCGGCGACCTGGCTGCTCAGCCTCTACCTGCGCCTGAGCGGCTCCTTCGACGCCGTCTACGGGCCGCTCAGCGCGGTGTTCTCCCTGCTGGTGTGGGCGTACCTGACCGCGATCGCGCTCTTCCTCGGCCTGTCCTTCGCCGCCCAGCTGGAGGCCGACCGCACCGGCCGCCCCGGGCCCGTCCTCCCCGACCCGCTGGCCCCCGAGGAGGGGGAGGCCGCGGCCGCGGCCGCGGATGCGGACGCGCGGTCGGCGGCGGGAGGGCCCGAGTCGGGGCGGTCCGAGTCGGGGCGGTCCGTGTCGGACCGGCCGACCCGCGTCCGGGGGAGGTCGCCGCAGTGATCCGCCGACCCCGCCCGTCCCCGCGCACCGCCAGGCTGCGCACCGCCGACCTGCACCTGGGCGAGCGCCTGCTCGCCGCCGTCGCCGCGTTCGCGGTGGCCGCCGTGCCGACGGCGCTGCTGCTGGTGCTGATCGAGTCGCACTGGGCGCCGCTGCACCGGCTCGACGCGGGCGCGGCGCACCGGCTGCACACCACCGTGCGCGACCACCCCGCCGTCCTCTCGGCGCTGCGCACGCTCAGCAACGGGGTGTGGGACCCGCTGACGATGCGGCTGCTGGTCGCGGCGGCCGTCGGCTGGCTGCTGTGGCGGCGGGCCTGGCGGCTGGCGGTGTGGGCCGCCGCGACGGTGGCCGCCTCGGGGCTGATCGGCTGGGCGGTGAAGGCGGCCGTCGCCCGGGCCCGGCCCGCGCTGCCCGATCCGGTGGCGCACGCCCCGGGCTTCTCGTTCCCGTCCGGGCACGCGATGACGGCGGCGACCTGCTGCACCGTGCTGCTGCTGGTGTTCTCCCCGGTGCTGCGCCCGCCGTGGCGGTGGGCGGCCCGGGTGGCGGCCGGGGCGAGCGTGCTGGGGGTGGGGTTCACCCGGGTCGCGCTCGGCGTGCACTGGGCCAGCGACGTGCTGGGCGGGTGGCTGCTCGGCCTGGCCCTGGTCGCGGCCACCGCCTGGGCGTTCGAGGGCTGGCGGCGCGAGACCGGCCGCCCCGTCCCGCCGCCGCTCGCCGAGGGCCTGGAGCCCGAGCTCGCCCCGGACGGCCCGCAGCGGCCCGAGGGGTGAGGGGCCCGGGGCGGGCTCAGCCGCCGCGGTGCAGCGCGCCGACCGCCGCGTCGACCGTGTCGTGGCTGGGCAGCAGCCCGTCCACCCCGGCCATGGCCAGCAGCCGTCCGAGGTCGGGAGAGGTCCCGGCCAGGGCCAGCGAGGTCCCGGCGGCCCGGGTCCGGCGGAACGCGAAGAGCAGCTCGGCGACGCCCACCGAGTCGCAGAACCCGAGCCGGGTCAGGTCCAGCACCAGCGGCAGGTCCTCGGCGGTCCGCTCCACGGCCCGGTGCAGGCGCGGCGCGGTGTGGTGGTCGAGTTCGCCCGCGAGCGCGACGACGGTCACCCCCACGGGACGGGTGCGGACCTCGATGGTCAGGGCGTACTCGGGCACGGGGGCTCCGTACGGTGCGGGGCGGACTTGCGGGCGGGGCGGGGCGGGGCGGGGTGCGGCAGCGGAGTCAGTCGAGCCGGGCGAGGAGCAGCGCGACGTCGTCGGTCTGCGCCCGGGCGAACGAGGACAGCAGCAGGTCGGCCGCCGGGTCCAGCGCGGCCGGGGCGGCGGCGAAGGCGTCCCGCAGGGCGTCCAGGCCGGTCTGCAGGTGCTCGCCGGGCACCTCGATCAGGCCGTCGGTGACCAGCAGCAGGGTGGTGCCGGGCTCGACCGGGAAGTCCACCGGCGGCGGCTGCGGCACGTTCAGGCCTAGCAGGATGCCGTGCTCGGTCAGGTAGCGGGCGGAGCCGTCCGGCAGCCGCAGCAACGGCGGCAGGTGACCGGCGTTGGCGACCTTGACGCTGCGCCGGTCGGGGGCGATCAGCACCAGGCACACCGTCGCGGTCAGGCCGGGGCGCAGCCGGGTCAGCAGGGCGTCCAGCCGGTGCAGCAGGGTCTGCGGGTCGTGGCCCTCGATGGCGTAGGCGCGCAGCGCGTGGCGCAGTTCGCCCATCGCCATCGCGGCCTCCAGGGAGTGCCCGGCCACGTCGCCGATCGCCAGCAGCAGCCCGGCGGGGGTGTCGATGGCCTCGTAGAAGTCGCCGCCGATCTCGCTGCGCGCGGAGGCCGGTTCGTACCGCACGGCGAGCCCGACCTCGGGGACGGCGGGCAGCCGGCTGGGCAGGAAGCTGCGCTGCAGGGTCAGGGCGAGGGCGTGCTCCTCGGCCTGGCTGCGCTGGGCCTCCAGGGCGAGCGCCCCGGCCTGGGTGAGCTGGGGGAGCAGGCCGCGCTCGTCGGGGGCGGCGACCGCGTCCCGGTCGACGACCACGGCGAGCAGCGGGCGGCCGGGCTTGGTGCGGGCCACCACCAGGGCGACCGGCCCGGCGGGCAGGCCCGCGCCGCCCAGCCCGTGGCCGGCCAGGACCTCGTGCCACTGGTCGGCGTCGAGCAGGGCCGTGTCGGTGCCGGTGGCGTCGCCCAGGGTGTGGTGGGCGATGACGTCGAGCAGCACCGGCGGGGCCTGGAGCAGCCGCACCGCCGGGCCGTCCGGCAGGTCCGGGTCGTGGTGGGCCAGGTGCAGGGCGTCGCGGTCCGGCCCGAGGGCGATCGCGGTGGCCCGGGCGGCGCCGAGCCGGATCGCGCCGAGCGCGGCCGCGGCGACCAGCTCGTCGGTGTCGGCGGCGCCGTACAGGGCGAGCGTGCTGCGGTGCAGGGCCGCGACCCGGGCGGCCAGCCGTTCGGCGTGCCGCCGGGCCCGGGTGTAGCGCAGCACGGCGGTGACGGTGGCCTGGAGCTCGGCCGGGTCGATCGGCTCGGTCAGGTAGGCGTCGGCGCCCCGGTGCAGGCCCTGGGTGCGGTCGCTGGCCCCGATCGCGGTGGCGGAGATGTGGACGACGGGCAGCGCGGCGGTGCGCGGCCCGCTCTTGATCCGCTCGCACACCTCGAAGCCGGTCATGTCGGGCAGGCTGATGTCCACCACGGCGAGCTCGGGCAGCTCGGCGGCGGGGGTGCGCTCCAGCAGCGCCAGGGCCTGGGTGCCGTCGACCGCCTCGACGACGGTGTGCCCGGAGCGGCGCAGCCAGCTGCCGACGATGTAACGGGTCGCGTCGTTGTCGTCGAGCACCAGGACGGTGGCGGGCCCGGAATCGGAGCCGGTCATGACCCCTCCTCGGGGGACGGCCGCCGCGGCGCGGCGGGGCGGGGGGCGGACAGGGCGGCGGCGATCCGGCCGCTGCTCAGCCCGGACTTCGGCAGCACGGCGCGGGCGTGCGACAGGCGGGCCCGGTCAGCGGCGGTCAGCGAGGCGGAGGTCAGCACCACCACCGGCGTGCGTCGCAGCACCGGGTCGGCCCGCAGCTCGGCGAGGACCTGGTAGCCGTCGACGTCGCCGAGGTGCAGGTCCAGGACGATCCCGTCGGGCCGGACGTCGCGCACCACGGAGAGCGCGGCCGCCCCGTCGTCGGTCTCCACCACCCGCTCGGCGATCTCGTGCAGCAGCGGGCGCAGCACGTCCCGGAACGCCGGGTCGTCGTCGACCGCGACCAGCACGCCCCGCCGCGGGCCCGGCGGCGGGGCCGGACGCGCGGGCAGCCGGACGGTGAGCGTGCTGCCCCGGCCGGGCGCGCTGTCCAGGCGCAGCGTGCCGCCGAGGATCTCGGCCAGCCGGCGGGCGTACGGCAGGCCCAGGCCGGTGCCGCGGCGGCCCCGCTGGTGCGCGCCCTTCACCTGGTAGAACTCCTCGAAGACCCGCTCGTGCTGGTCCGCGGGGATGCCCACGCCGCTGTCGGTGACGGTCATCACCAGCAGCGGGCCCTCGCCGCGGGCCTCCTCGACCCGGGTGGTCAGCTCCACCGAGCCGCGCTCGGTGAACTTGAGCGCGTTGGACAGCAGGTTGCGCAGGATCCGCACCAGCATCGTCTCGTCGCCCAGCAGCGCCCCCGGCACCTCGGGCGCCGGGCCGATCCGCAGCTCGACGCCGGGGCGGGCCAGGCCGCGCAGGGTGCCGTCCAGGTGGGCCAGGACGGCGCGCAGGTCGAGCGGCGCCCACAGCGGGTCGAGGGTGCCGGACTCCGCCTTCGCGACGTCCAGCAGCTCGTCCACCAGGGCGAGCAGGGTGCGGCCCGAGTCGGCGATCAGGGACAGCTGGCGGCCGCGCTCCTCCGGCGGGGCGTCGGCGTCGGCGCGCAGCAGCTCGGCCAGGCCCACCACCGCGTTGACGGGGGTGCGCAGCTCGTGGCTGACGTTCGCCCAGAACCGGCTCTTGGCCTCGCTGGCCTCGCGCAGCTGCCGCGACTTCTCGTCCAGCTCGGCGTACAGCGCGACCACGCCCCGGTTGGTCTCCTCCAGCTCCTCCGACAGCTCCGAGTACAGCGCGACCACGCCCCGGTTGGTCTCCTCCAGCTCGCGGTTCAGGCGGCGCAGCTCCTCGCGCTGGGCCCGGGTGCGCTCCAGCGCGGCGATCAGGTCGCGGGTCTGCGCCCGGGAGTCCTCCAGGGCGCTGGTGCCGGTGTGCGCGGCGATCAGGTCGCGGGCCTGCCCGACCAGCTCCGGGCCCGGCTCGGGGCCGGAGCCGAGCCGCTGCTCGACCCGCACCAGACCGTCCCCGCCGCCGTGCTCGTGGCGGGTGGGCAGCAGCCGGGCGGACGCCTCCAGCGCCTCGTCGGGCAGCCGGTGGCCGCCCCGCCAGGCCAGGGTGACCCGCAGCGCGGTCGGCCTCCCCGGCAGCAGGTCGAACGAGGCGGTGAGCCGCTCGGCGCCGAGCAGGCCGCGGCCGAGCTCGCTCAGCACGGTGGCCAGCCGGACGGCGTCCTGCCCGTCCGCGCCGAGCAGGTCGGCGACGGCGCGGGCGCTGCGGCGCAGCGCGAAGGCGTCCTGGGCGGTGAGCAGGGGCGCGGCGCCCAGGTGCACGGCTTGCTGTTCGACGGGCTGGTCGTTCGCGGGGTCGTCGTTTGCGGGCTGGTCGTCGGGCTCGTTCGTACGGTCGTCCACGGGGTCGTTCGGTCCGTTCACCAGGCACCCTTCGCGACCACCACGCCGGCGTCGTCCCGGCGCACCCCCGCCTCGCGCAGCAGCAGCGCGGCCGCGGTGACGGGCAGGTGGGAGAACAGGCCGGGGACGTCGGGGGCCCGCCAGCGGTCGGTCAGGCCGTCCGAGTGCAGCACGACCGCGCTGCCGGGCGGCAGCTCCTGCTGGACGGTGTGCGGCGCGGGCAGCTGGTGGCCGACGATGCCGGGGGAGGAGGGCAGCGAGCGGCGGGCCCCGGTGGCGGTGTCCACCACGAAGGCGCTGACGTTGCCGACCCCGCAGAACACCACCCGGGCGGCGGCGGGCTCGACCAGGGCGACCGCGATCGCCCCGCCGCGCCCGGTGCGCAGCACCCGGTGCAGGTCCGCCAGGACCTCCTCGGGCCGGTGCGCCTGGCTGCGGTGGAAGGCGGCGACGGCGTCCGAGGCGGCCCGGGCGGCGAGCGGACCGTGGCCCAGCCCGTCGCAGAACAGCAGCAGGAAGGAACCGGCGTCCGGCCGCCCCGGCCCGGGGGAGACGGGCGTCCGGGGCGCCCGGTTGGTCAGCACCGACCAGTCCAGCGCGGCCCCCGCCACCCCCGCGGCCCGGGGCAGGACGCGGCCGGGCACCGGCGGCAGCGCCCCGAGCGGGCGCACCGCCCAGGCGTCGCCGCACAGCTCCTGCCCGCTCATCGGCCGGGTCAGCCCGGCCGCGGCCGGTTCGCCCGCCGCGGCGGCCGCCCGCCCGGCCGGGGTGCGGTTCCAGAACCGGGCGGTCAGCACGGTGCCCCGGCCGGGCAGCGAGTGCAGGTCGAAGGCGTCGGCGAGGCGGGCGACCGCGCCCAGGCCGATGCCCAGGGTCGGGCCGGAGGAGTAGCCGTCGGCGAGCGCCGCGGGGACGTCCGCCATCCCCGGCCCGCTGTCGACGGTGAGGAACTCCAGCGCCGCCTCGGTGTCGGTGCGCACCACGCGCAGCACCATCGCCCCGTCCACGGCGTGCCGGCGCAGGTTGGTGGCGGCCTCGCTGACGGCGAGCGCCACCTCGGCGGCCCGCTCGGGCAGCAGGCCGATCCGGTGGGCGAGCTGCCGGGCCGTGCCGCGGGCGGCGGCGGGCAGCGAGTCGGAGTGCCGGAACCACACGGTGTCCTCGCACCCGGCCGGGACGGGCGCGGCCGGGCCCGCCCGGTCGGGGGTCACCGGGCCCACTTGGTCACCGACACCTTCGTCCCGGAGCCGGGCTCGCTGCGCAGCTCGAACTCGTCCACCAGCCGCCGGGCCCCGCTCAGGCCCAGGCCCAGGCCGCCGCCGGAGGTCCACCCGTCGGTCAGCGCGAGGTCCAGGTCGGCGATGCCGGGGCCGCTGTCCTCGAACACCGCGTGCACGCCCACCCGGGCGCCGCTGCGGACGGCGGCGCAGCGCATCAGGCCGCCGCCGCCGTACACCAGCGTGTTGCGGGCGAGCTCGCTGGCCGCGGTGACCAGCTTCGTCTGGTCGACCAGCGACAGCCCGCACTGCTGGGCGTACGTCCGGACGGTCTGCCGGGCCCGCACCACGTCGTCGTTGGAGCCGATCGGCACGCTCTGCTCGTCCTCCACCACCCGCGGCCCGGTCATGGGCGGCCCGTACGCGCGGTACGGTCCCGTTCCAGCAGCGCCAGGCCCTTCTCCAGGGTGAGCGCGGTGCGCACCCCGCCGAGCGAGAGGCCCAGCTCGACCAGGGTGATCGCCACCGCCGGGCGCATGCCGACGACCACGGTCTCGGCGTCCAGCATGCGCGAGATCGCGGCGGTGTTGGCGAGCATCCGGCCGACGAAGGAGTCGACGATCTCCAGCGCCGTGATGTCGATGACCACGCCGTTCGCACCGGTGGCGACGATCCGTTCGGCCAGGTCGTCCTGGAGGTCCAGGACGATCTGGTCCTCCAGGTCGACCTGGATGGAGACCAGCAGGACCTGCCCGATCTTCAGGACGGGGACGCGGTCGCTCATCGGTCGCCGCCCGAAGGCAGCGCGGCGCCGCTGTGCTGCAGCACGTGGCGCAGCGCGTCGGCCAGGGTCGCCTTGGTGACGATGTCGCCGAACTGCACGCCCAGCGCGACCAGGGTCTGCGCGATCTGCGGCCGGATGCCGGAGATCGTGCACTCCGCGCCCATCAGCCGGGCGGCGACCACGGTCTTCAACAGGTGCTGGGCGACCTCGGTGTCCACCGCGGGCACACCGGTGATGTCGATGATGGCGTGCTCGGACTCCGAGTCCACCAGGCTCTGCAGCAGCTTCTCCATCACCACCTGGGTGCGCGCCGAGTCCAGCGTGCCGACCAGCGGCACCGCGACCACGCCCTCCCACAGCTTGACCACCGGCGTCGACAGTTCGAGCAGCTGCTCGGCCTGGGCGCTGATGATCTCCTCCCGGGTGCGGGCGTACGCCTCGATGGTGAACAGGCCCAGCGCGTCGAACAGCCGGGCCAGCTGGAGGTAGGCCGCGGTGTCCTCGGCGGTGCTGTCCGCGGTCGGCTCCAGCACGTCCTTGCCCGCGAAGACGCTGACGGCCGTCTCGGTCGGCGTGAAACCGTGCCGGGCCCGGCTCCGGGAGAGCTCCACCAGCAGGGCGCGCACCTCCGAGTACGCCTCGTCCTGCCAGTCCAGGCCGCCCTTGTCCAGGGCCTGCAGCAGCGCCTGGTAAAGGTCCGACAGCTCGCGCTCCAACTCGGCCCGGCTGATCCGGCCGCCGAGGGACGCCGCCACGGCCGCCACCCACTGCTCCTGCACCGCACCGTCCCGGGTGAGCAGCTCCACGAGCCGTTCCGACGCACGCTCCACCGCCATCAGGCGCTCTCCTCGCTGATAAGGCCCCGCGGACGGGGCCGGGCCGTTACGCGACGGCGCGCGGCGACCCGGACCGGTCGGTCGGGTCGCCGCGCGCCTTCTGCCCCGGTCAGCGCGGGGTATGCAGCAGCGGCCGAAGAATTTCCCCGGCCGCCCCGCAGGGGGGATTCCGCGGGGACTCCGCGGGAGCTCCGCAGCTCAGCGCCGGTCCACGTGCTCCGCCCTGAACATCCAGGCGTGCTTCTCCAGCGCCGCGGTCACCGTGATCAGCAGGTCCTGGGTCACGGGGTCGGCCTCCTCGGTCTTCGCGATCCGCTCGCGCATCCGGCCGACCACCGCCGCGAGCGCCCCCACCAACTGCTCCACGACCGCGGTGTCGGCCTGCCAGCCCGAGGGCACCCCGGGCAGGCCGCCCGCCGCGACGGTCGCGGCCCGCCCGTCCGGGCTGACGCCGATCGCGGCCGCCCGCTCCGCCACCTGGTCGGAGAAGTCGCGGGCCGTGGCCACCACCTCGTCCAACTGCAGGTGGACGGAGCGGAACCGGGGGCCGTACAGGTTCCAGTGCGCCTGCTTGCCGATCAGCGACAGGTCCACGAGATCGACCAGGGCGCCTTGCAGCGCCTCCCCTGCCGTGTCGCGGTCGTGCGCGGCCAGCGGGCTGCCGGTGGCGATGTCCATCGTTCGGTCCTCTCCACGTCGGGGGCGGTCGGCGAGCGCCGACCGTCCTTCGGCTGCCCGCCGCGGCCGGACGGAAACCCGCCCGCGCCCCCGGATAACGGTTTCGCATCACCCGCGTGGACCCCCCGACCCCGGGTAGTCGCGCCGACACGGCCCCGGCCGTCCGGACCGGCACCCGGACCGGCACCGGGGCCGCTCCCGCAGGCACGTCACCGGCACACCAGCACGAACAGGAACAGGGGACCCCGCATGCCCGTCGCCGTGTCCAGGCCGATCTCCGTCACCCTCCCGGAGAGCCCCTACCCCCACACCCCGGTCACGGGACAGCTCCGCTTCGACCCCGCCCTGCCCTACGGCGTCGGGCTGGCCTTCCCACCCCGCCGCCCCGGTGACCAGGACATCGTCTGGTGGTTCGGCCGCGACCTGCTCGCCGAGGGCCGCCACACCCCCAGCGGCGAGGGCGACGTCCGGGTCGCCCCGGGCGCGGACGGCCGGATCCTGGTCACCCTCGGCAGCCGCACCGACCGCGCGGTGATCAGCGCCCCCGCCGAGACCGTCAACGCCTTCCTCGCCGACACCTTCGCCGAGGTCCCGCCCGGCACCGAGTCCGCCCACCTCGACCTCGACCCCGGCCTGGCCCGTCTACTGGCCTGACTCGCTTGTCGGCTCCGCCTGGCTGCTTGTTGGCTGCCCGCTTGCCCGCTTGCCCGCTTGCCCGGCTGTCGGCCCGGCCCGTTGCGGGCCGGACTCGCACCGGCCCGTCAGGGTTCCCACCGGGTGGCGGTAGCATGGCGGTTCGGGTGCGGCCCGTCGGACCCGCCCGTCGGGATCGGCAGTTCGCGCCAAACCCGCCGACCGCGGTGGCCCCCGGGCCCGGCCGGGCGGCGGAAACCGAATTGCGAGGTGAGGGCCCGTCAGGGCCCGGACGATGGCATCTTCTTCCTCCACGGCGACCACCGAGCGGGAGTTCCTCGCCGCTTCCCCCTACCCGGTGGTGGTGCTCGGCCCCGACGGCGAACTGCTCCACTCCAGCCGCAGCGCCCGCCTCCTCCTGGAGGGCCCCGCCACCGGCGGGGTCCCACCCTGGCTGCGCCGGGCCCAGCAGGCCCTCGCCGACGGTGCCCGGCCCGACACCGTCCGGCACACCCACCCCGTCGCGGGCCCGGTCGAGGCGCACCCCGTGCCCCGGCCCGACGGCAGCACGGTGTGGTGGCTCGTCGTCCCGGAGGGCTGCGCGGGCCTGCTGCCGCGGACCGCCGGGGACGGCGCCTGCGACTGGGAGCTGCTGACCCGGCTGTCCGGCCTGCTGCTGTCCTCGTTGAACGTCGACCGGATCCTGGAGACGGTCGTCCGCCAGGCCGCGCTGCACCTGGCCGACGCCGCCGTGGTGGTCGCCCCCGGCAACGGACGGACCCTGCGTCTCGTCACCTGCCTGCGCGGCGGCGACCCGGCGCACGTCCAGCAGCGGGCCGACCCCGCCGAGGTGCCCGGCCTGGCCGAGGCGCTGCAGGGCTTCCCCCCGGTGCCCTCGCGCTGGATCGACCCGGACGCCACCCCGCGCTGGCTCGTCCCCGCGGGCTTCGGCCGGGTCGGCTCCGTCCTGGTCACCCCGCTGCCCGGGCACGGCGTCCCCGCCGGGGCCCTGGTCCTGCTCCGCGCGGCGGGCGGCGGCCCGTTCGCCAGCGAGGAGGAGGTCTTCGCCCGCCTGTTCGCCACCCGGGCCGGCGCGGCCGTCTCCGCCGCCGTCATGTACTCCGAGCAGGCCGCCGTCACCGACCTGCTGATGCGCGAACTCCTCCCGCCCCGGCTCGAGCACCTCGACGGGGTCGACTATGCGGGCGGCTACCGGGCCTCCGTCGACCGCGACCGGATCGGCGGCGACTTCTACGACGTCCACCCCGCCGCCGACCCCGGCGGCGAGACGCTCGCCCTGCTCGGCGACGTCAGCGGCAAG
Organism: Kitasatospora phosalacinea; assembly: GCF_000717185.1. GTDB lineage: Bacteria > Actinomycetota > Actinomycetes > Streptomycetales > Streptomycetaceae > Kitasatospora > Kitasatospora phosalacinea_A. Next base: position 123,615 of record NZ_JNYE01000027.1, read on the forward strand.
GGCCTGGAAGCCGCCGTGATGACCGGCAAGGTCCGCAACACGCTGCACGCCCTGCTCCCGCTCGCCGACGACCACGGACGGGTCCTGAACCTGCTCAACCGGGCCCTGCTCACCTCCCACCACACCCGTTTCGCCAGCCTCGTCCTCGCCTCGGTCCGCCGCGAGGACGACCGGGTCCGGGTCCGGCTCTCGGCCGCCGGGCACCCCGCGCCGATGGTGCTCAGGGCCGACGGCCGGGTCACCGACTCCACCACCCTCGGCAGCATCGTCGGCGTCCTCCCCGAAGCCACGACCTGCACCGACACCGTCCTGCTCGACCCCGGCGAAGCGTGCCTCCTCTACAGCGACGGCATCACCGAGGCCAAGGGCGGCCCCACCGGCCGCGAACAGTTCGGCGACCACCGGCTCCGCCAGGCCCTCGCCCAGTGCGCGGGCCTGCCCGCGGAGGCGATCGTCGAACGCATCCAGATGCTCGCCGCGCAGTGGCTGCGCGACGGCCGACACGACGACATGGCAGTCATGGTCATCGCCGCACCCCCACGCGGCCACCTACCCGTGGTCGGCGAACGCCGAGGACACACGACATGAGCACCGACACCCCGACCACCCCCGCACCCCCGCACCCCCGGGCCACGGGGACGACCGCCCTCAGCGAGGGCGCCCCGGCCCCTGCCGCGCGGGCCGCGACCCTAGCTTCGCCTCCGGCCGCGGGGACGGCGGCCCCCGCCGCGTCCGGCCCGGCCCCGTCCCTTCCCGCTCTCGTTCCGCCTCCCTCCTCCCCGCCCCCGTCCGTGTCCGTTCTCGCCGGGCGGCTCTGGGAGGCCGTCATCGGGGGCGACCAGGTGCGGGCCGCGGCTCTTGCGACGGGGGCGTTGGAGGCGGGGCTGGAGCCGGAGGCGTTGTTGTTGGACGTGATCGGGGGGTTGCAGGCGCGGGTCGGGCGGGAGTGGGCGGCCGATCGGATCACCGTGATCCAGGAGCACGCCGCCACCGCCGTCAACGACCGGGTGGTGGCGCTGGTCGCGGGGCACCCCGCGTTCGCCGCCGCCGCTGCCCGGCAGCCGGATCGCGGCCGGATCGCGGTGGCCTGCGTCGACGGCGAGTGGCACGCCTTCCCCGCCCGGTTGCTGGCCGAGGTGCTGATGCTGCGCGGCTGGCGGGTGGACTACCTCGGGGCGCAGTGCCCGACCCCGCACCTGATCGCCCACCTGCACCGGACCGCCCCGGACGCGCTGGCCCTGTCCGCCTCGCTGTCGACCCGGCTGCCCGCCGCGCACGCGGCCGTCACGGCGGCCCAGGCCGCGGGCGTGCCGGTCATCGCAGGTGGTGCCGCGTTCGGTCCGGACGGTCGGCACGCCCGGCTGCTGGGGGCCGACGCCTGGGCGCCGGACGCCCGCGCCGCGGCCGAGCGCCTGGCCCGGGGGCTGCCGCTGCCCGCTACCCCGCACCAGCCGGTCGACGACCTCCCGCACCTCGCGGACCAGGAGTACACCCTGGTCAGCCGGAGTTCCCGCGAGCTGGTGGGCGCCGTGATGGCGGCCCTGGAGCGGGAGCACCCGGCGGTGCGCTCCTACACCCCGCTCCAGCGCGCGCACACCCTCGACGACCTGGCCCACATCGTCGAGCACCTGGCCGTCACCCTGTACACCGGCGACCCGGAGCTGTTCACCGCGTTCACCGGCTGGACCAGGGAGATCCTGCTCGCCCGGGGCGTCCCGGACGCCCTGCTCGCCTTCTCGCTGACGGTGCTGCGCGAGCAGCTGCGCGACCTGCCGCGCAGCGTCGCGGTCCTGACGGCCGCCCTGTCGACGTCGGCGGGGGGCGCCGCGTGAGCACCGGCCCCGGGCCCCGGCCCCGTACGGTCACCGTCCCGGTGGAGGGCGAACTCGACCACGAGAGCTGCGAGGAGCTCGTCCGGGCGGTGACCGTCCACCTGGCCGCCCGCCCGCAGGTCGAGGTGCTGCGGCTGGACTGCGCGGGCATGTCGCTGTGCGACTCGATGGGCCTGTCGGCGCTGCTCCAGATCCGGCGCGACGTCGACGCCGCCGGGGGCCGGCTGCGGCTCGACCACCGCCCCGCCCACCTGGAGCGCCTGCTGCGCCTCACCGGCACCGCCGACTACCTGCTCGCCGACCGGCCGGACTGAGCCGCGGCCACCGGGCCCCGCCCGCCGCCCCCGTCCGGGTGAGGCGCCGGGCGGGGCGGGTGAGGCGCCGGGCGGGGCCGTTTCCGATTCCCGGACCGGGGCAGCCGACGGCCATGGACCGACGACATCACCCCCGGTGGGACAGCACCCTTCCGCTGCTGGCGCGCGGCTACGCGTGGCTGCCCGACCTGCGCCGCCGCCACCCCGGCCCGGTCGTGCGGACCAGGCTGGCGGGGCGGCCCGCGGTCGCCCTGCACGGGCCGGAGGCCGTCCGCTTCTTCTACGACGAGCGGCACGTCGAACGCGCGGGCGCGCTGCCCGAGCCGGTGCGCAGCACGCTCTTCGGGCACGGCGCCGTGCACTCCCTGGACGGCCCGGTGCACCGGCTGCGCAAGGCGATGTTCCTGTCGCTGCTGGCCGATCCGGCCCAGGTGCGGGCCCTGGTCGACGAGGTCGGCGCGGCGTGGGACGCCGCGGCGGACGACTGGGCGGGGCGGCCCCGGGTGGTGCTGCTGGACGCGTCGGCGCGGGTCCTCACCGAGGGCGTGTGCCGGTGGGCGGGCCTGCCGCTGCCCGCGGACGGCGTCGGCCCGCTCGCCGCGGACCTGGTCGCGATGGTCGACGGTTTCGCCACGCCGGGCCCGCGGCACTGGCGCGGGCGGCTGGCCCGGCGCCGCCGGGAGGCGTGGATCGCCGGGATCGTGGCGGGGGCGCGGGACGGCAGCGCCCCGCTGCCGTCCGGCTGCCCGGTCGAGCGGGTGGCGCTGCACCGGGACGCGGACGGCGAGCTGCTGGAGCCCCGGGTCGCGGCCGTCGAGGTGCTCAACCTGGTCCGCCCCACCGTCGCGGTCTGCTGGTTCGTCGCGTTCGCGGCCCACGCCACCCACCGCTGGCCGGAGACCCGCAAGGCGCTCGCCACCGGCGATCCGGCCTACGCGCGGGCGTTCGCGCAGGAGGTCCGCCGCTTCTACCCGTTCGCCCCGTTCGTGGGCGGCCGGGCCGCCGCCGACCTGACCCACCGGGGCGAGCCGATCGCCGCGGGCACCACGGTGCTGCTCGACCTGTACGGGCAGAACCACGACCCGGAGCTGTGGCCCGACCCGTACGCCTTCCGTCCCGAACGGTTCCTCGAACGCCCGCAGGACGTCGGGCAGTTGGTCCCGCAGGGCGGCGGAGACCCGGGCAGCGGCCACCGCTGCCCGGGCGAGGCGGTGGTGGTCGGGCTGCTGGAGGACCTGTCGGTGCGCCTGGCCCGGCTGGAGTACGTGCTGCCCGCGCAGGACCTCGCCATCCCGCTCGGCCGGATGATCGCCCGGCCGCGCAGCGGCTTCGTGATCGAGGCGGTCCGGGCCGGATGAACGCACACGGACGACACGACGAACGGCAGGACGAACCGCAGCACGGACGGAAGGGGACGCGGATGCCGCAGCACGAGCAGGACGGGCCCCGCCGCCGGGCCGGGAGCACCGCGGCCCCGGACGGGCCGGAGGACGTCCCGGCCCGCGGCTGGTTCGCGGTGCTGCGGCGCACCGCGAAGGAGTTCCTGGACGACGAGCTGCCGGACCGGGCCGCCGCCCTGACCTACTACGGGGTGCTGGCGGTCTTCCCGGCGCTGCTGGTGCTGGTCTCCGTCCTCGGGCTGCTCGGGCGCTCCGCGACCGACACGGTCCTCGACAACCTGCAGCAGCTCGCCCCGGGCCCGGCCCGGGACGTCCTGCGCTCCACCGTCGAGCAGTTGCAGGACGGGCGCGGCGCCAGCGGGGTGCTGGCCGTGGTGGGCCTGCTGGGCGCGCTGTGGTCGGCCTCGGGCTACGTGGCGGCGTTCATCCGGGCGTCCAACGCGGTCTACGACATCCGCGAGGGCCGTCCGGTGTGGAAGCTCACCCCGCTGCGGGTCGGGCTGACCCTGCTGATGATGGTGCTGCTGCTGGCCAGCGCCGTGATCGTGGTCTTCACCGGCCCGGTGGCCCAGCGCGCCGGGGACGTCCTCGGGCTGGGCGCCACCGCCGTGACGGTCTGGTCGATCGCGAAGTGGCCGGTCCTGGTGCTGCTGGTCAGCATCATGATCGCGCTGCTGTACTGGGCGGCGCCCAACGTGCGCGGCCGCGGCTGGCGCTGGATCTCCCCGGGCAGCCTGCTGGCCGTCCTGCTCTGGCTGCTGCTCTCCGGCGGGTTCGCCGCGTACGTCGCCAACTTCGGCTCCTACAACCGCACCTACGGCACCCTCGCCGGGGTGATCGTCTTCCTGGTGTGGCTGTGGCTGTCCAACCTGGCGGTCCTGCTCGGCCTGGAGTTCGACGCCGAGCTCGCCCGCGAGCGGGCCGTCGAGGGCGGGATGCCGCCCGACGAGGAGCCGTACGTGCCGCCGCGCGACACCCGCAAGTGGCCCGAGGAGGAGCGGGCCCCGGACACCGAGACGAACCGAGACGAGGAGCAGCGATGACCGAGTACGGGTTCTTCCTGTCCTGCGAGGAGTTCACCCCGCAGGAACTGATCCGCCAGGCCGAACGGGCTCGGGAGGCCGGGTTCACCCGGCTGGCGATCTCCGACCACTTCCACCCGTGGAACGAGGCGCAGGGCAACAGCGCCTTCGTCTGGTCGGTGATCGGCGCGCTCTCGCAGACCGTCGACCTGCCCGTCACCACCCTGGTGACCTGCCCCACCGTGCGCCTGCACCCGGCGGTCACCGCCCAGGCCGCGGCCACCTCCAGCGTCCTGCTGGACGGCCGCTTCGCCCTCGGCGTGGGCACCGGCGAGGCGCTCAACGAGCACGTCCTCGGCGACCGCTGGCCCTCCTTCGAGGAGCGCGCCGAGATGCTGGAGGAGGCCGTCGAGGTGATGCGCGAGCTGTTCACCGGCCGCCAGGTCAGCCACCGCGGCCCGAACTACACCGTCGATAACGCCCGCCTCTACACCGCGCCCCGCGGCCGGCTGCCGGTCCTGGTCTCCGGGTTCGGCCCCAAGGCCGCCGCGATGGCAGCCCGGATCGGCGACGGCTTCGTCACCATGACGCCCGACGCCGACCTGGTCGCCGCCTTCCGCGGCGCGGGCGGCGCGGGCAAACCCGTCGTCGGCGGGCTCAAGGTCTGCTGGAGCGCCGACCGGGAGGCGGCGATCGACGAGGTGCACCGCCGCTGGCCCACCGAGCTGCTCCCCGGCGAACTCGCCCAACTGTTGCCCACCCCCGCCCACTTCGAGCAGGCCAGCACCCTCGTCACCCGCGACATGGTCGCCGACGCGGTGGTCTGCGGCGACGACGTCGACGCGCACGTCGAAGCGGTCCTCGCCTACCCGCGGGCGGGCTTCGACGAGGTGTACGTCGGGCAGATCGGCCCCGACCAGGACGCCTTCTTCGAGGCCTACCGGACGCGGGTGCTGCCCGCCCTGAAGGGCGCCGACGCCGGTGCCCGCACCGCGGCCGACACGGACCGGGCGCTGGAGACCCCCGAGGCCCGGATGACCGGCGAGGGCGCCCCCGCGCCCGACGAGAGCACCAAGGACGCCGGGGACGGCCCGGAGTTCGCCCCCACCGACCCCGGCCGCTGACCCGGATCGGGCGGGGCGTGCATGACCTGCGGAGGAGCGGTTAGACGGCGGTCGTTCGATCATCCCCGTCCGGAAGGCACCGTCGTGACCATGGTCTCCCGTCTCCCCGGCGCTCAGACGCACCACTGGGACTGGCAGCTCGAAGGCTCCTGCCGCACCGTCGGCAGCGAGGTCTTCTTCCGACCCGCGAGCGAGGGCCGCGCCGAGGCCCGCCGGCGCGAGGAGGCGGCCAAGCGGGTGTGCGCCGGCTGCCCCGTCCGCCTGGAGTGCCGGCGGCACGCCCTCGCCACCCGCGAGCCCTACGGCGTCTGGGGCGGCCTGACCGAGGACGAGCGGCGCGCCCTGCTGGTGCGCCGCGAGCCCGAGGAGGTCATGCCCCGGGCCGCCTGAAGGCGGTGCCGCGCCGGAGGCCGACCGGGTTCCGGTCGGCCTCCGGCGTTCCCGGCGGCCTCCGGCGCGGGCACCGCCGGGTCCGGACGGGGGCGCTGTCCTCGACCGGCAGGTACGGCGCGGAGCGGCTGATCTCCAGGACCCGGCGCACGCAGCGCGACGGCGAGTCCAGCGCCAGCGCCACCCCGATGGCGCGGGCCTCGTACCTGGTCCGCAGCAGGGTGTCCAGGGCGGACGAGGTGAACAGGTCCACCGCCCGCAGGTCGACCGAGAGCCGGACCGGGCGGGCCCGCAGGCCGTCCCGCAGGGCCAGCGCGAACACCTGCTGGTTGTCCTGGTGCAGGGCGCCGATCAGGGCGCACCGGACGGTGCCCCCGGTGCGGCGGGTCTCGATCCGCAGGTCGGGGGTGCGCACCACGACGGGCCGCCCGTGGCGTCGGGTCACCGTGCGGCACCCGCCGGGGCGCTCCGGGGCGGGGGCAGCGGCACGGGCACGGGCACGGCGGACGAGCCGACCGCGTCCCGCAGGGTCTCCCACAGCGCCACGGCGTTGCCGTGCAGGTGGCCGGCGGCCGGGGCCCCCTCCTCGACGGCGGCCAGGTAGGCGCTCACCCCGGCGATCGCGTACCGCAGCTGCGGCGGTAGGGCCTCGACGGCGCCGGTGCCGGCGGTCAGGGCCTCGGTGAAGTGCTCCAGGCGGGCCCGGGTCGGGACCTCCACGACATCGCCTCCAGGTGCCGGTGCGGGGAGGCCGGCACGTCCCACTCTCCCCGCACGCACGACATGCGTCAATGAATGCACGAAAATTATGTCATGCATTACGATTCGCGAACTGCACTACCTATCCTGGATGGGTGGAGAGAGCCGTCGAATCCAGCCGCCAGTGGACGTTCCTGACCAATCACGCCAGGGTGCTGATCCAGATCTACCGCGACCCGGGCATCCGGGTCCGCGACATAGCCGCCCGGTGCCTGCTCACCGAACGGGCGGTGCAGCGCATCATCTCCGACCTGGAGGAAGCCGGGTACCTCTCCCACGAGCGCCGCGGCCGCACCAACCACTACCACGTCATCGACGGCCAACTGCGCCATCCCGCCGACGCCGGGCCCACCATCGCCGAACTCCTCTCCGCCCTCCTCACCCCGCCGCCGGAAACGCCCTGACCCCCGCCGCGCGGACCGGGGCGGCGGGGGTCAGGGCGCTTCCGGCGGGCCTCAGGGAGCCTGGGTGTCCGCCGCCGGGGGCTCGGGCTCCTCGTCGCCCCCAGCGCCGCCGCGGCCCGCGGCCTTGGCCCGTACGTCGGCCGGGGTCGGCGCGGTGATCTCGCGCTCCTCGGCCGAGCGCTCGCGCACGTCCTCCCCGGGCGCCTCCTCGGCGGCCCGGTCCTTGCCGTCCTGCGTGGTCATGGCTGCTCCTCTCCTGCACTCCGTCGGGACACCGGGCGGCTACCCCCGACCCGGACGGCCACACGGGGCCGACCGGGTGAACCGCGCCCGGTGCTCAGCCCGACCCACCGGGCCACACGCCCGTCACCCGCTTCCAGGCGGCCGCACCCGACCGGTCCAGGGCCGCCTTCACCAGCGCGAACACCGCCCCCTGGAGCGCGGCGGCGATCAGCACCTCCCGCCAGCCGCGGTCCTCGTCGGTCGCGTCCGGCGCGTCGTCCTCGTGGGCGACCCGCTGCCACAGCCGCTTGAACACCGCCCCGGCCACCACCCCGCCCAGCGCCCCCACCACCATGCCGACCGGCCTGTACACCACCGCTGCCGCCTCCACCGGACCTCCTCCGCCGTGCCGCCGGGAACGCTCCCGCGGCTGCCCGGCGCCGCCCGCCGCAAACCGGCCCCGGTTGCCCCGGCCCGTTCCGGGTAGCCGACGGCCGTCCCACCCCGTCCCACCCCATCCCGGACCAGGAGGCCCGATGGACGCGATCGTGCTGCTCAAGGAAGACCACAAGACGGTGGAGAAGCTCTTCAAGGAGTTCGAGAAGGCCGGTGACCGGGCCTTCGCGACCAAGCGCAGGCTCGCCGACCGGGTGATCGAGGAGTTGACCGTCCACGCCGTCATCGAGGAGGAGGTCTTCTACCCGGCGGCGCGCGAGGCCGCCCCCGGGACGACCGACCACGTCCTGGAGAGCGTCGAGGAGCACCACGTCGTGGTGTGGATGCTGGCCGAACTGGCCGGCCTCGATCCCGAGGACGAGCGGTTCGACGCCAAGATGACGGTGCTGATGGAGAACGTCCGCCACCACGTCGAGGAGGAGGAACGGGACTGGTTCCCCGAGGTCCGCAAGGCCATGGGGCGCAACCGCCTCCTCGAACTCGGCGAGCGCCTGGCGGCGGCCAGGGAGACCGCCACCCGCGACCCGCTGAAGGTGCCCAGCGCCACGAAGTGACCGCCCGCCCGGCCCGGGGCCCCGCAGCCGTCCGGCCGCGGGGCCCCGGGCCGCTCACCGCTCGTGCTGGCGGCGCTCCTCGTGGCGCAGCAGCAGGAAGGGCAGCACCAGCCAGGTGGTCGCGAAGTAGGCGACCGTGCAGGCGGACACCGTCGCGGCGAGCACGGCGTTGCCGGTCGCGGTGCGCAGCAGCAGCAACAGGGCGCAGCCGATGGTCAGGGCGAGCAGCGTCAGGCCCAGCCCGATCAGGCGCGAGCCGGTGCGGATCAGCACCGGCTTCAGGCCGTGCCCGGTCAGCAGCCGGTGGAAGGCGACCGGCGCGATCAGCGAGGCGGTCGCGCAGGCGCCCAGGACGACGGTGACCGTGTACAGGCCCTTGTCGAAGTCGTCGAGCGAGGCGAACCGCGGGGTGAAGGCCACGCTCAGCAGGAAGCCGAACAGGATCTGCGCCCCGGTCTGGGCGACCCGCACCTCCTGCAGCATCTCGTCCCACTGCCGGTCCGCCCGCTCCTGCGGGCTCTCGTCACGGCCGGGGCCGCCTCCGGACTGCGCAGAGTCGTCCATAGGGGGTCCTTTCGCTCGTCGCACCTGGTCGGCGGGAACGGGAACGGGGGCGGGGTCGGGAGGCCGGGGCCGGGCCGCTCCCGCCGATTCTCCGCCGCCCGCGCCGTCCCCGCCCCCGGTTGCCCGGTGCGGCCGCGCCTATGCCCGCGGACGCCCGGGGGTGTGGGCCCGGGCCGATCGGGCAGGCGCCGTGCCACCCGTTCCGACCCGGAGGACCCGTCCATGGACAGTGGAGAGCGACGGCACGTCAACGACCACCGGGCGAGGGCGCTGCAGCGCTTCCCCCGCCACGACCGGCGCGGCGAGGCCCGGCTGCCCGCGGTGCTCGCCACACTGGCCGCCGTGCTGCTCTACCTGGTGCTGCCGGAGCAGCTGCTGTTCGTCCCGCGCTTCGTCCTGCCCGGCCTGGAACTCCTGCTGCTGATCCCGCTGATCGCGGTCAACCCGCGCCGGATGACCCGGCAGAGGCCGAGCGCTCCGAACTGCCCCTCGCCGACTTCCGGTTCTCCCAGGACGAGAACGACGACGCCATCGAGGAGGTCGCCGACGGCTCCTCCCGCACCAGCGACTGGGTACCCACCCTGATGGACTACCTGTACGTATCACGGGTTTGACGGTTCTTCCCAGCTCAGAGGGGTGGACGACCATCCGGGGTCAGCGAAACGTCAGCAAGTTCCCGGAGGTACCGTCCGCCATGGCAACCACAGGTCTCACCCGCGGCATGGGCAGCTTCTTCAAGGAGTGCGAGCACCCCGAGTCCCGCTGGACCAGGTGTCCCCACGAGTACAAGATCCGGTACCGCAACGCGGCGGGACAGCAGACCGAGGAGTCCGGTTTCGCCACCCAGGAGAAGGCCAGGACCAGGCTCGCCGAGGTCTACCACGCGCGCAAGAACTCCCCGCAGAGCCAGCGCAAGGCGGAGCGCATCCAGAAGTACGGCGGGATGCAGTTCTCGGCCTACGCCGCCGAGTGGCTCAAGGGCCAGCGTCACCAGGGCCCGGCCTCGCTGCGGATGCTCGAGTCCACTCTGAAGAACCACCTCCTGCCCGCGTTCGGCAGCCGCCGCATGGGGACCTTCGACCACAAGGTCGTGGAGGCGTTCATCGAGACGATGGAGCGCAATGGTGTCGGCCTCGCCGCTCAGACCCACGCGTTCGTCAGGCTGAAGACCATCCTGCTGGACGCGCACCGGCTCGGCCTGTACGAGGACAATCCGGTGGACGGCGTCCAGCCCCCGCAGTACGACCCGAAGCGCGCGGTGATCCCCTCCCTCGCCCAGCTCCAGGGGATCCGCACCGCCGGAGACGAGGCCTTCAACCTGGTGGCCGAACTCATGAGCGGCTGCGGCCTGCGCAACGGCGAGGCACTGGCGATCAACGTCGACAACATCGTCGCCGACGACGTGTACCGCGTCACCGAGCAGGTCAACCAGACCACCAAGACCTACGCACCCCTCAAGCACCGCAAGGTGGGGGAGTACCGCGACGTCCCGCTGCCCGCGCGGACCAAACAGGCGATCGAACATTACGCGGACACGTACGGGACGGTTGAGGGCTACCTCCTGCGTAACCCCAAGGACATCACCCTGCCCATGCCGCACCACACCGTCGACAACCAGTGGCGCAGGATCAGGCGCTCCAGGCAGGTTCATATCCCGGAAGGGATGGTCCTCTACGGCCTGCGCCACTTCTTCGCCTCGAACTGCCTCAGCCGCGGCATCCCGATCACCGATGTCGCGGAGTGGATGGGCCACCGCAGCATCGAGATCACCTTCAAGACCTACCGGCACCTCATGCCCGGCTCGATCGGGAAGGCTGCCAAGATCCTTGATCTCGGCCTCGCCGCCTGAGCATGTGCAGGGCCCGCTCGGTCAGGGCGGGCCCCGCACATGTGTTGCACGGCCTCAGAACGAGTTCGGGGGACGGCACTTTCGGCCAGCCCGCCGATCTGGCCCAGAGCGCGGCAGTTCCCGGACTGGCGATCCTGGTGGACACCGTCAACGACCGTCACGCCGGGTACCAGAGCCATGACGGCTGGGGCATCCGGCAGCCCAGTTGGATCACCGGCGCTGTCGAAAGCACTGTGCCCCGTCCACGCCGACCCGCCCTCGGTCTCCTTTCCCGGGGCCGTCGCGGCTGAGCCTTGACCCGGGTCGCCATCTGGTCTCACGTCCTGCCCACCCGCACCCGGCTCCTCCCCTACGACGACGCCACCGACCTCGACGGGCTCATCGACCCAGTCATCTTCCTGGTGCGGGCCGCAGTTCCGGCGACTGCGCGTACGCCTCGGACGGCACCGCCATCACCTCCGGCCCGGTTGCGCGATGTCCTCGGCTCCGACCGCGAGCGCGGTAGCATCGAGCGCGCCAGCGGCACCCCTCCGCTGGCCCTGCGCTCGCTAGAAGAGCGGCCAGTCGGCACCGGGCGGAGGCGTAGGGCGTAGCCGCTCCTGCTTCTCGCCGCCCACGTCAACAGGCCAGCGATCGTCGATGACGATGGCTGTCTCTTTGCATTCTCGGCACGCGTCGTCCCAATCGGGGACCCACGGGTAGGGAGAGGGAACCATGCCCTCCTGCTGCATACCGCACAAGGTTGCACCGAAGTGGCTGTATGCATGGGAGACGCCAGCGGGCAGTTCTGTGGCATCGGCGCGCTCCCACCGCATGTGCACAGGCTCGTACCACGACCGGCTGACCAAGCCCGGATGAGCACCCAGCTCGGTCCATGCGTAGCACCAGGGACAGACCCACGCCTCGCTCACCCGCGAGTCCGCTCTTGGCACTTGTCGCATCTCGTGCCCGCACACGTCACACGTCACGAGCCGACCCTTCCATCCGCCACTGACCACGCCGCACCGGCACAGCTGCAGCGGAACCGACCCACTGAAGGATCACGGACCGCATTTCGTTAGGAATTCTAACGACCTCGTGCGTGGTTGGCCGTGGCCTGCGGGCGGCCTGGTCGTTGGACCTTCCGTGGTGGGGACTGCAACGCGTGCACTGATCGTCTCGGAGCGTCGGATCACCGGCTTGTTGCGGGCGGTGATCGCCGACCTGGTGACCGAGTTGGGACCGATGTGGCAAGCCCGGCGTGACGCAGAGCTGTCCGAGCGGCTGCGGCGGCGGGCGGTCGGCGCGGGCGCGAATACAAACTGGTCTTCGTCGACCGGCTCCTGGCCACGCTCGTCCACCTGCGGCACGGTGTCACCCACGACGTCCTGGCCTGCTGGTTCGGCGTGGACCGCTCCACCGTCACCCGCGCGATCGGCGAGATCCGCCCGCTGCTGGCCGAGCGCGGCTGCCGCATCACGTCCGGCCTTCGTCTTCGCACCCTCGCGGACGTGATCGCCCACCTGGGCGCCACCGGGCGGACCAGGATCATCGACGCGACCGAGATCCGAGTGCGCCGCCCGGCTTCGAACCGGCCGGGCCGCAATCGGTTCGTCTCGGGCAAGAGCCGGATTGAACGCCATGAAGGTGCTGGTGGTCACCGACGACCGCGGCCGAGTGCTGTTCTGCGGCGAGGTGCGGGCCGGGTCGGTCGCCGACATCACCCAGGCCCGCGACGCCGGCCTGGTCGACCTGCTCGCCGACAGCATCCACCTGGAGATCCTTGCGGACGCCGACTACCAGGGCCTGGGCGCCCAGACCTGCGGCCAGGTGGTCACCCCGCCCCGCAAACGCCGCGGCAAGTACCTCGAGTAGGTCCAATGGCTCATGGCCCACCACGAATAGGCCCGCTTCGAACACTCCTCACGCTGCATGCCGGTCGAACACGGCATCGTCCACCTGAAGAACTGGCGCACCCTCACCCGACACCACGGCCGCCGCGACTACCTGCCCGACACCATCCGCGCCGTCGCCGGACTCCTGTCGGACCAACAAGCCGTGTCCAAGCAACAGTTGATGGCACTCTCGTCGGGCCGAGCCGCGTGATCGGCAAGGCCAGGACCTCCCCACAGACGGGCCACGGCCAACCACGCACGAGGTCGTAAGCGCCAGCATCGCCGTCGAGGTGCGGTTTGGCCCGCCTGTCGGAGGCCGTCTCGCATCTACTGGACATCACGGGCGCCAGCAGCGTCTGCACTGTCAAGGCGGAGATCCCTCGCCGCACAGGACCCGCTGAGCCCGGCGGGGCGAGCAAACGTCCGCCCGGACTGCAGCAGGGCGTCGCCCCCTTCCCTACCCGCGGCGCTCCAGGCCGGGACGCCTGGCTACTGGTCGAGGACGCCGACGGCATGGGCGATGACGAGCAGGGAGGTGATGAGTGCGGCGATGCTCTCGACGGCCATCAGGGCCTTGGCCCGGGCGGACAGCGGCATGGTGTCGGTGGGGCTGAAGGCGGTGGAGTTGGTCACCGAAACGTACAGATAGTCCATCAGGGTGGGTACCCAGTCGCTGGTGCGGGAGGAGCCGTCGGCGACTTCTTCGATGGCGTCGTCGTTCTCGTCCTGGGAGAAGCGGAAGTCGGCGAGCGGCAGGTCGGAGCGCTCGGCCTGGGTGCGCGCCACGGGGCCGCCGCGGTCGAGTTCCCAGAACGCCAGGCCGAAGACGATGATGCCGGTGGCCCAGACCTGGAGCGCGGCGAGGAGCAGCGGGCCGCCCTCCTGGGCCCGGCTGGTGACCATGGCGTCGACCAGCAGGCCGAGCGAGACGAGGTTGCTGGTGCCGATGAGGGCGACCAGGGTCAGCGACACGATCCGGGAGAAGCGGTTCTGCCGGGTCATCCGGCGCGGGTTGACCGCGATCAGCGGGATCAGCAGCAGGAGTTCCAGGCCGGGCAGGACGAAGCGCGGGACGGTCAGGTGAGGAGGCGACATCCAAGGCCCGACAGTGCCCCACCGCAACATCGAGATCACCTTCAAGACCTACCGACACCTCATGCCCGGCTCGATCGGACGGGCCGCCGAGATCCTCGGCCGTGGCCTCGCCGCCTGACGGCCGAGGAGGGCCCGCCTCGACCGGGTGGGTCCCGCTTGGCTGCGGCCCACCGGATCGGTGGGCCGTACCCGGTGCTCACATGTACGTTCGTTGCTGCTTGATCCAGGCCTGGACTTCGGACACCTTGAACTGGAGCTTGGCGTTCCGCCCCTGCCCGAACCGGTAGGCCACCAGACCGACGCCTGCGGCCTCCCGGTACAACCAGGAGAGCGAGACGTTCAGGTACTCGGCCGTCTGCTTGGCGTCCATGAACTGTGAAACCATCGATCCTTCTCCCTGCGCTGCGATGCTCCGGTGGAGCGGGATCAGGATGGTCACCGCGGTCCGGCGGTTCTCCGATGCCGACAGAAGCTGCTACGGACCGTCTGCTGATTGACCTCGTGATGGCAGAGGAGAGGAAGGGGCTGGTTCGAGGACGGTGGAGGTGAGGCCACGCGGGTCGGCGGTTCGGTGGGTTGGCTGATACGGCGTTCAGGGACAGGAACGCGGGCACCAGCGGGAAGCCCCGGGTGGTCGGGCGGGCGCGTGCTTGGTGAGCGCAGCCTGCTCCTACGGGCGCAGGGCTGTGAAGGCGATGCCAGTCTCGTAGCTCTCGTTCCAGACGGCGGCAGTGAACTGGGGACGGTCATGGATCTACGTGACGGTGCGTCGGGCAGAAGACGGGTTGGCGGTGCAGTTGTCGTTCCGCAGGCATCGAGCCGTTGGAGGCGCGGGCGGGCCGGGGTTTAGAACAGGGCGTCCTGTTCTGCGGGCGGGTCGGGCCGGGCGGGGCGTTTGGGCTGCAGTCCGGCGGTGGTGTCCAGGTCGAGCAGGGTGTTCCACCGTCCGGCGGTGCACCCGTCGGTGAGCAGGCGTTCCAGCAACTGGGCGGTGACGGTGACGTCGGGCATCGCCCGGTGGCGGTCGGCCGGGCGGGCGATGCCGTAGTGGGCCAGGAGGGTGTCCAGGCTGTAGGAGCCGAGGCCGGGGGTGAGGGCCTTGGCGAGGCGGATCGTGTCGAGCAGGGGTGTGGCGGCCAGGACGGGGCAGTGCGCGGCCTGACGGGCGATCATCCCGGCCTCGGTGGTGGCGTGGTGGGCCACCAGCCGGTAGGGCGGCGCGGTCAGGTGCGCGTCCAGGTGGGCCAGGACGACGGCGGCCGGGTCCGCGGCGGCAAGCATCTGTGCGGTGATGCCGCTCTGCGCGACGTCGCGTGCGGTGACGGGGACGTCGGCGGGCGGCCGGATCAGGGACTCGAACCGGCCGACTTCCGCCAGGCGTCCGTGTACGGGGCGCAGCGCGAGCGCGGCGACCTCGGTCGGCTCTGCCGGGCGCCCGGTGGGGGTGAGCCCTTCGAAGTCGATGACGACCAGCGTCAGGCCGACCAGGGACGGATCGTGGAGCAGTCCCGTCACGTCGTACCCTCCCGTCGGGCTGCGGCCTCGGCCGTGGCGCGGAGCCGGGTGAGGGTTCGCAGGCCGCGCTCCAGGAGTTCGGGATCGCCGGCGGCGGCCCCGTACTGGATGCCGGACACCGCGTCCAGGGCCTCCAGCACCGTCAGGTATTCGAGCTCCGCGGTTGTGAAGGTGCGGCCGTAGCCGTCGGTCAGGGCCTCCAGCAGGTCCGGGCGGCCTGCCCAGAGGTCGGCGAGGCGGACGAAGTCGCGGACGGCCGGGCCCATTTGGGCGCGTTCGAAGTCGATCACGTACAGCTCGTCGGCCTCGCCGAGCAGGAGGTTCCGCAGTTGCAGGTCCCCGTGGGTGAACACCGTCTCGGGTTCTTGCAGCAGCTCGGCGCGGGCCGCCAGGGCGCGGACGAAGTCCGCGTCGCCGGGCGCCAGGTGGGTGCGGGCGGCATCCAGGTGCCGTTCCATCTTCTCCAGCGCGGCCGACAGGGTGTCGTCGGGCCCGGCGGCGGGGGCCGGGCGGTGGATCGCGGCGGCGAGCGCCCCGACCTGGTGGAAGATCGCGCGTTGCTGCTCAGGCGGGTGGACGGCGCCGTGCAGGGGGCGGCCGGGCAGCGCGGTGACGACGACGGCCGACAAGTCGGCGTCGACGGCCACCAGCCGGGGTGTGGCCGCCCCGAGGCCGGGCACCCAGGTGCGGTAGGCGCACCTCGCGCTGGTGGAAGCGCGCGCCCCGGTGGATCTTCACGTACCACTGGCCGCCTTCGGCCCCGGTGGCGCGCCACACCCGGCTGCCCGGCCAGGCCCAGGAGACGTCCGTCCAGGAGGCGATGCGGCCGACGGCCTGCTCGGTGAACTCCCGCACCGCCGGTGTGGGACCGTCCGCGGGGGGCTCTGCGGCCGGCGGCGCGGCGAGGGCGGCGCGAAGCCGTGCGGCGATCCGGGCCGTCTCCTCGGTCGGCACGTCGAGCAGTCCGGCGCTCTCCCAGAGCAGGGCGGCCGTCTGCTGCTGCTCGTAGGGCACGCCGGGCGGGGAGGGCGGCCACGTGGATGTGGACGTGGCTGTTGCCGCTGTGGGAGCCGAGGCTCTGCAGGTAGATCCGCTCCGTCGGCACGACCTGCTGCAGCGCCGCCCCGGCGCGGTGGACGGTGTGCCACAGCGCGGCGGACTGCACCGCGGTGAAGTCGCCGATCACGTCCCGCCGGTGTGCGACGGGAGCGACGAGGAGCTTGCCGAGCAGGGTCGGGTACCGGTCCAGGAACACGACGTGCTGCTCGTCCCGGTAGACGACCTCGTGCCGGAACTCCTCGTCGCCGGCCAGCATGCGGCAGATGAAGCACGGCCCGCTCCGGGACCGCCGCGCATACGCCTGCTCGTCGAACTCGATCCGCTTCATCGCTGCGCCTCCGCGTCGAGTGCGCCGGTGATGGACTGCTCCAGGTCCGCCATGGTGGCGGTGAAGGCGGATTCGAGGTCGACGCCGTACAGCCGGGCGATCACGACGACTGACCACAGGCAGTCCGCCAGTTCGTGGCCGAGGTCGCGTCCACCCGGCGCGGGACGGATCCCGTCGGCGGCCTGGGTGAGCTTCGCCAGGTCGCCGACGTCCCCGGCGAAGCCGAGGACGAAGTCCTGCCGCTCCCAGGTGCGGCCGCGCTGCGCCGCGTTCAGCCGGTCGTACAGGGCGTGGACGCGCATCGCACGCTCGGTGATCTCGCTGAGTTCCATGGGGCACGCTCCGATCAGGCGCAGGTGGTGTTCCATGCAGGGCGGCACCGGGCGATCCGCCCCGCGGGCGCGGTCACCGGCCGGTCCGCTCGGCCGGTCCGGCGGCGGGAGCCCGCGGTGACGGGCGGTCAGCGGGTTCCTCTTCCTGAGGCGCTGTCGATCGACCGGATACGAGGGGCGTCACTGCCTGGTCGGTGGCTTGGTGCGGCAGCAGGCCGGTGGTGCGCTGTGCGGTGAGCAGGACGGCCGCGAGGGTGCCGGCCTCGGTGATCCGGCCGTCGGCGCACATCGCCGTCGCTTCCTCCAGCGGGACCCAGCGCAGTTCCATGTCGGCTTCGCTGGCCTCCCGCTGGTGCTCGCCGACGGTCAGGTCCGTGGCGAGGTAGAGGTGTTCGCGGGTCCGCGCACCGGCGGGCATCCGCCACATCGCCGTCAGCGGCTCGATCCGGGCGGCGCGGATGCCGGCTTCCTCCAGCAGTTCGCGCAGCGCGGCTACCGCCGGGTCCTCGTCCGCCCCGCACCCGCCGCCGGGGCACATCAGCAGCCGCAGGCCGCAGGCGTGGACGTTCTCCTCCACCAGGGCCACGCGGCCCCGGTCGTCCAGGGCCAGGACGCGCACCCCGTCGACCGACTCGGTGTACTCGTACGTCCCCAGGCTGCCGTCCGCGCGCCGGACCTCGTCGCGGCGCACCACCACCCGGCGTCCGGTGAACACGATGGTCGACGACTCCGTGCTCCAGCCTTCGATCATGTCGCCTGCTCCTTCTTCCTACGGGTCGTGCTGCGGTGGCGGAGTTGGTGCGCCCCGCTCGGCGTACGAGGCGCCGGTCACGGGGCAGCGGTGGTGGTGGCGTCAGCGGACCGCGGGCCGGGGAGCCGGGTGGCGTACTGCTGGGCTTGGAGGAGGTAGGCGGTGCGGTAGCTGCCCGCGCCGGGCCGGTCGTCGTTCGGGGCGGCGGCCATGAGTTCCTCGTGCGTGCCCTGTTCCACCAGGCGGCCGTCCTTGAGGACGTAGATGAGGTCGGCGGCGGCCGAGGCAGCGAGGCGGTGGGTGATCAGCAGCACCGTCGCCCCCTGGCCCGCCAGTCGCCGCAGGTTGTCGAAGGCCCGCACCTCCGCGGCCGGATCGAGCGCGCTGGTCGGCTCGTCGGCGACGACCAGGAACGGGCGCCGGCCCTCGGCGCCGGTGGTGGTGGCGCGCAGGTGGGTGCGGGCGGTGCCGATCTGCTGCCACTGGCCGCCGGAGAAGTCGACGCCGCCCTCGAAGCCGCGTGCCGCCAGGGTGTCCCAGCCCCGGTCCTGCTTGCGGAGCAGGTCCTGCATCCCGGCGAAGTCGGCCGCCGCGCCGAGGGCGTGGGCGTCGTCGTGGTGGCCGGGACGGCCGGTGGTGACGATCGCCCGAAGCGTCAGGGGCCAGCGGAAGAAGTCCTGCGGGAGCAGGACGGTGGAGGCGAACTGCTGCTTGCGGTCGGCGGTCGCGGTGTCGACGTCGTCCCAGCGGATGGTGCCGCTGTCCGGCTGGTACAGCCCGCACAGCAGCCGCGCCAGGGTCGACTTGCCGGCGCCGTTGTCACCGACCAAGGCAACGATCTTGCCCGTCGACACCACCAGGCTGACCTTGTCCAGCGAGGGCGTGGTGCGGCCGGTGTAGGTGAAGCAGACGTCCTCGACGTGGATCGCCGCGGGGCGCTCGGGCAGGTCGTCGCCGCCGGCGGGGATGGCCAGGGCGTCGGCCTCGGTGGTGAGCCTCTGCAGGTCGCCGACGTACAGTGCTTCCTCGAACAGCTGGTTGACGCTGCCGAGCAGGCCGCCGACGTTCGCGGCGCCGGTGCGCACCGCGACGACGGCGGTACCCGCGGCGGCGAGCGCCAGGTGCCCGCCGGAGACGAGCGCGCCCAGCAGGCCGAAGGTGGCGGTGAAGGCGAGGCCGGAGGCAGCCGCGGCAGCGATCGTGGTGCGGGCGCCGGCCGCGGCCAGGCGGGCCTGCTCCCGGTCCGAGGCCACGGCCATCCGCTCGAAGTGGTGCAGCAGGAAGGCACCGACGCCGTGCACCCGGATCTCGGCGGCCGTGTGGGTCTGGGTGAGGAGCTGGGCGACGAGCTGGGAGGCCCGCAGGTGCTGGAGCCAGGCCATCACTGAGGTGCGTCGCCGCCGGGCGGTGACAGCCGCCCCCCAGGCGCGGGGCGCTGCGATCAGCACCATCAGCGGCAGCAGCACCGGAGACAGGGTGAACAGCACGCCGCCGGTGGCCGCCATCGAGAGCAGGGTACTGAGCACCGAGACCGACTCGCTGGTCAGACGCTGCACGGAGTGGATGCCGAACCGGGCGGACTCCAGCAGCCGGTTGAACTCCGGGTCCTCCAGGGAGGCCAGCTCCACCCGCTGGGCCCGCTCCAGCAGGGTGAGGGTCGCGGTGCGCTGGATCCGCGGGCTGAGCCGGTCCGCCCCCCCCAAGAGGACACCGCCGCCAAGACCGCCCCGGCACCGGCGGCAGCGCCCGCCGCCAGCACGGAGGGCAGCACCGCGCGCAGCGTGCCGGCGCCGCCGCCGGAGGCGAACAGGTGCCCCAGGGCGGTGTTCACTGCGACCAGGGACAGCGCCCCGGCGCCGGCCCGTCCGACCTCCGCGAGCACCACCCCCGCCAGTGCTGTACGGTCGGCCCGCCAGGCGAGCTGCCACGCCAGGCGCAGCATCCCGGGGATCTGCCGGACCACTGCCCACAGCCCGGCCTGTGCGCCGGCGTCCTCGTACCGGACGAACCCGGCGTCGTAGCGCATCGGCCCGCCGAACAGCAGCTGCTCGCTCGGGGACGACCCGTCCACCGGGGCCGTCCCGCGCCGGAGCCGCTTCACGCCGCCCCTCCCGCGGTCGCGGGGCGGACGGGGGCGGTCGATGCCAGGGGGTGGCGCAGCGTCAGGTAGTGGGCGGCCGACTCGAAGCCGAGCTTCTCGTACAGCGGCAGGCCCTCTTCGGTGGCGATCAGCTCGACCGAGGAGCAGCCGCGGTCCTGGAGTTCGCCGACCAGGGCGCGGGTGACGGCCTCGCCCAGGCCGCGGCGCCGGTGACGCGGATCGGTGACCACGGTGTGGACACGGCCCCACCGGCCGTCCGGGTAGGCGGGGCCGTCGTAGCCCCGGTAGACGACGCCGATCGCGCACGCCGCCAGCACGCCGTCCCCGGCGTCGGCGACGTAGGCCAGCAGGTGCGGGTCGGTGCCGAGGCGGGCCCGCATGTCGGCCAGGAAGGTGGAGCGCCAGGCGTCGGTGGTCGGCCGGCCGGTCAGGACGTCCACGCGCAGGCGTAGCAGTTCCTCGGCGTCCTCGGGCAGAGCCGGGCGGACGGGGGGCGGTGTCATCAGGGGTGTCTCCTCCGGACGGTGGGCAGTGGGCGGGAGCGGGCCCGTCGGCGGTCGGCGCAGGCGGGCGGGGGCAGGGGTGTCAGCGCGGGTCGGGTGGAGGGAAGGGCAGTGTGCTGTCCAGGCGCACCAGGTAGCGGTGGGTACGGCCGTCGGGGAGGTACTCCTGCCGCCACCAGAACGCGATGCCGCCGGAGGTGAACACTCCGACCTCCTCGACCGGCCGCCTCTCGGTGATCGCCCGCAGGTGCAGCTCCGCGGCCTCCGGCGGGACGGGGTGCTGCGGCGTCGGGCGCCGGTGCCGACCCGGAGCTCCGGGCAGGGGGCTCAAGCGGTGGGCTCCGGCGTGAGCGAGCGCTGCACCAGGTGCTGCAGGTGCGCTTCCAGGCGTCGGCGCGGGTCCTCGCTGCGGCGGGCCAGCAGGATCAGCGCGGTGACCGCGATGTCACACGCCTCCCCGTACACGTCCTCCCAGGTGTGGGACGCGCCCTTCCTCGGGTTGGCCGCGAGGACCCCGATGACGGCTTCGGCGAGTTCCCCGGCCTCCTCCGACACCTTGAGCGCCTGCAGGGTGACCGCCTGCTCCGGCGGTACGGTCGACAGCGAATCCAGCTGATCGGCAAGGGACTTGATGGTCTCGAAGACGTCCACGGTACGGTCCTGTCTGTACTCGAATCCCTTGTCCCGGACGGTTCCGGGCAAGGTGCGGCTAACTGATCGTTTCAGAATGAGGTTCGGAGCTTCCGCAGGCAGATGATGGCTGCAGGCTGGTTGGAGCAGGCCCAATCGAGGTCGGTGCGTCGCTTGTA